>NZ_JARGOQ010000094.1 GCF_029233945.1 Sneathiella sp.
AGCCGTTGTTGCGCAGCAATCTGTATCGGCTACTCTCCAATCCACTTTACATCGGCATGATCCCGCACAAAGGAGAAACCTGGCCCGGGATGCATAAAGCCATCGTTGACCAGGAGACCTGGGACCAGGTTCAGTCAATTATGAGGGGCAACAGCCGGGAACGATCTTCGCCGACAAATGTGAAGGCCCCGTTTCTGCTGACGGGGCTGGTCTTTGACGAAGCGGGAGAACCACTCTATCAGGCCCAGGCCAGCAAGGACGGCAAGCGCTATCGCTATTATATCTCGAAGCAGCTGGCGCAGGATGCCAAACCGGATGCCGGAGGATGGCGGTTGCCGGCTGCGACACTGGAAGAGGCTATCCTCAAACCCGTTCGGGAACTGCTTTACAATCAGAGCCGATTAATCGATGTCCTGCATCTCAAGGACCATAGCCCGCCCGACTTGCAAGTGATAAATGGACGCGCCGTTGATCTGGCCGAAAAGGTCATGGGCAATGATGCCGTTTCACGGAAGGACTTATTAAAGGCAATCATCCATCGGGTTGAACTTAGAGCAAATTCTATCTCTATTGACTTGAGCCGGAAAGCTTTGGCCAGATTGCTGGAAGTACAGCGGGGTGCGGATCACGATGAGAGAGACGAAACCATTACACTTGAAATTGCCATCAAGTTGCAGCGTAAAGGTGTCGAGGCGAAGCTGGTCATTGCCGGTGCGACGAAAGCCCATCAACCTGACCCTGATCTCTGTCAATTGATTGCGAATGCAAGAAACTGGTTTGATCAGTTGGCGTTAGGTGAAGCCCAATCAGTGAAGGAAATCGCCGAGCGTGAAAAGGCCTTTGCTACGGAAATAACCCGGATACTTCCGCTTGCCTTCCTGGCGCCGGAAATTATCGAAGATATTCTGGTCGGGCGTCAGCCTGCAGGATTGAATGTCAGAAGACTTTCGAGGCTCAATCCGCTGCCAACAGACTGGCGCGAGCAGAAAAAGCGGCTCGGCTACCCTGATTAATCCCCACATTATATCCATGGACTGGACGCTGAAACAGGGCGTCAGAGACGAATGCCGAATTGCGGCTTATTCACTCTCATGTGAGCGTCTCTGTTCTGATCGGATATCGCCGAAGCCCCCGGAACTGCGGGGTTCAGGGGCGAACCTGGACTGGATCCAGGTTCGCCTCAAGATTAGTGGTGGAGGTAGCGCTCTCCTGCGAACCCGTCTCTGCCATTTTCCCTGTTAAACAGGGAAAAAACAGGGATTTTTGACGATTTTGGCCTGGATTAGGCTCTGATCACGGCGTAACTATCTAATATTGTTATATTTTTATCCAAGTTCTCTAAGTATCATAACAGGGAAAATTATTTTAGAAACAGGGAGATAGAAAATAGAAGCAGGGAATAAAAGTAAGCGTCCGAACGTTGCACGGTTGTTTCCGGATATGATTTGGCTGATCTTTAGTGAGCGGTGTAATTTGCGCAGGAGAACAGAGTTATGGCCAGATTGAGTAGTGAGAAGCGGGCGGAACTGGAGGGCTTCTGGCGTTCCCATCACGAGGGGTGGGAATGCAGTGCTTTGAATCAACGGGAATATTGCGAAGCGCACGGCCTGCCGCTGAAGCGGTTCGGTAATTGGCGAGCGATGTTCAAGACGGAGACCGCGGCTGTTCAGGGTAAGCTTCTCTACCGACGCGGCGGGAGGCCTGGACATATGGCTGGCCATATGTCTGATAAGGAAATTGCCCCGACTTCAACGGGCTATGTACCCTCGGTAAAATCGATGCCGGAGGCGCGCCGGAACTTCAGGAGGGCGGACAAGAAGCGGATCGTCGCGGAGGCTATGGCTCCCGGCGCGTCGGTATCGGGCATTGCCCGGCGTTACGGGATTGACTCACCGCTGCTGTTCCGGTGGAAGCGGGAGTTCGCCCCACCGGCGCCCGAGCCGGTATTCCTGCCAGCGACCGTGAGTGACGGTCCTGATCAGACGGGCGCAACTTCTCTGCCTGCGCGCGCGCAGGTCGCCGGGCCAGTCATCGTCGAACGATCGCCTCAGGAGATTGAGGTAGAGCTGGTTGGAGGACGGCGTCTGCGCTTTACCCGCGACGTGGAAGCCGGGATGGTACGCGCAATGATCGCGCTTCTGGAAAGACTGGCGTCATGATGATGCTTCCAGCCGGGGTCAAGGTACATATTGCTGCAGGCGCCACTGACATGCGCAAGGGGATGGATGGTCTGGCAATGCTGGTCGAGGCAGTGCTGCGGGAGGATCCGTTCTCGGGTCACCTGTTTGCCTTTCGCGGCCGTAAGACCAACCTGATCAAGTTTGTGTTCCGGGATGGCAATGGCCTGTGCCTCTTCACTAAACGTCTGGACCCGGGCGGGTTCGTCTGGCCCCAGGCCGAAGACCCCGGAGACCGGGTTGTGCTGAGTTCTGCCCAACTGTCGATGCTGATCGAAGGTATCGACTGGCGCGCGCCGGAGCGTGTATGGCGGCCGGAAAAGGCTGGATAACAAGGTCTGACAGATTGTTTTATCATTCATTTACGGGGTGTTTTGATGTATAATCAGACATGCAAATTGATCTGAACAATCTACCCTCTGATACGGCCCTTCTGCAACGTCTTGTCCTCGACATGACGCGTGTGATGACCCACCGGGATGAGGAGATTAACCGCCTCCGCCAGATCATCAAACAGCTGCAACGGGCCCAATACGGTCGCCGGTCCGAGCGGCTTGATCCGGACCAACTGGCGCTCGCGCTGGAGGAACTGGATACCGACATTGCAGAGGTTATCGAGAGCGGGCCTGTGCCACCAGTGGCCGAGCGGACACCGGCGCAGCGCAAGCCGCTGCCTGATCATCTCATCCGCAAGGAAGTGCTGCTTGATATTGAGGAGGGCGGTTGCTCCCGCTGCGGCGGACCACTTCGCGAGATCGGCGAGAGTGTCAGCGAAATGCTTGACTGGGTACCGGCCACCTTACGGGTGATCCGCATTCGCCGTCCCAAATACGCATGCCGGCAGTGCGAGACTGTGGCGCAAGCTTCGGCACCCCAGAGGATCATCACCGGCGGCTATGCAACACCAGCCTTGATTGCGCAAGTCCTGATCAGCAAATACTGCGATCATCTTCCCTTGTATCGCCAATCGCAGATGTTTGCTCGCCAGGGCGTGAAGATCGAGCGCTCAACACTTGCAGGATGGGTAGGCGGGGCCTGCTGGTGGCTCGATGCACTGCATGACAGATTGAGCACGAACATCCTCGCTTCCAATCACCTGTACGCCGACGACACCCCCCTCCCGGTGCTCGATCCAGGGCGCCGACGAACGAAGACAGGTCGACTGTGGGTCTATGCCCGCAACGAGCGAGGCTGGGCAGGCCGCGATCCGCCCGCCGCTGTCTATTTCTATGAGCCGGATCGACGGGCGCAACGGCCTAAACAACATCTGAAAGACTATAGAGGCGTTCTCCATGTCGATGGGTATATTGGATTCGAACAACTGACTCGTGATGGCAGGATCGTGCTTGCCGCCTGCTGGGCGCATGCCAGGCGCAAATTTTACGAGATCGCCAAGGCAGATGGATCGCCGATTGCAGACGAAGTCGTCCGTCGCATTGCCGGGCTTTACGCCCTCGAAGCGAAGATCAGAGGCAAGACACCTGAAGAACGGCTTGCCGTGCGCCAGGCCACGGCACGGCCGCTCATCATGGAATTGAGGCAATGGCTGGAGGCGCAGTTGCCGCGGATCTCCCGGAGTGGCAAACTTGCCGAGGCGATCCGATATGCCCTGATCCGCTGGAACGGGCTCAGCAGGTTCCTGGAGGATGGGTGCGTCGAACTCGACACCAATCCCGTTGAACGCGCCATCCGCCCTGTTGCCCTTGGCCGCAAAAACCATCTGTTTGCCGGAAGCGACCGCGGCGCCAGGCGTTGGGCAACCGTCTGTTCGCCGGTCGAGACGACCAAGCTCAACAAGGTAGAGCCTTACATCTGGCTCACCGACGTACTTCAGCGCATGGTCGATGACCATCCCGTCAACCGTCTCGACGAACTACCCCCCTGGAACTGGAAAGCCCAAAACCCTGTCAATAATTGATGGCGGGCAACGACCGGACGCTTACGGTAATTCATCCTATCGTCTTATTGCCAAACAATCGGCAATACCAATCATGGTACAAAAAATACGCTTCTAATCTTTCAGAAAAAATGTCCGACGGCTGCTTAGCGCAAACCGCCGGACAAGTAACCGCCAAGGGAAGGATAGGCGGTGAAAGGAAATCAAATTTGGTTGATAAATATTTCCGAGCCATTGTCAGGAGGGTAAGGTTAGCCAAATAGAAGCGAGGGTAAATACAACGAAATAATGGGAAACAGTGCAATTAAGGCAACGCGAACAAGATCGGCGCATATAAAAGGGATAATTCCGCGAACAATAGTAGATATTGACACCTCGCTAACGATACTTTTGATCACAAACAAATTTATACCAATCGGCGGAGTGATAAGACCAAGCTCGGCGAGAACCACTATAAGGATGCCAAACCAGACAGGATCATATCCAAGCCCCATAACTATCGGGAAAAATATTGGCACTGTCAGCAATATCATCGACATTGTTTCCATTACCATGCCCAATAAGATGTATATCACGCAAATAATAGCAATCACCATCCAAGGAGAGAAATTCGAATCAAGGATGAAATTCAATAGGACAGAATGAGCGCCGGAGTAATTCAGAAACTCTGAAAATATGCCTGCACCAAGAACGAGGGTGAGCAAAACAACACTGGTTTTCGCGGTGTCCAAAAGTATTGCATAAAATTGAACAAATGAAAGGCTTCGCCGCACTATAGCGAGCGCAAGCGCTCCCCCAGCTCCAATACCAGCAGCTTCGGTTGCGGTGAAAATGCCTCCATAAATACCGCCGATAACCAAGATAAACAATAAAAGTGCAGGCCATATGCGCGTAAGAGAGTGAAATCTTGTGCTCCATCTTTCCTTAGCAATTTCAGGGGCAAAATCTGGATTTCTGCTAACTGCCCAACGAACAGCCAAAAGATATAACGCAACGCCAAGCAACCCCGGAAACAGCCCTGCTGCATAGAGTTTTCCGATATGAGTTTCAGTCGCCACTCCATAAATGAGAAGTATGACGCTGGGCGGAATTAGAATGCCCAAAGTAGCGCCTGCCGCAATTGAAGCTGTGCTTATTTGATCGTCATATTTAAATTCCCGCATGGAGGGGATGGCCACTTTCGCCATCGTTACAACAGTTGCAACACTTGAACCACATATAGCAGCGAAGCCTGCGCTGGCGACGATTGTAGCTGACGCCAAACCGCCACGACGAGCGCTAAGAAATGACTGCGCGGAACGAAACAAGTCGTATGAAATGCCAGCCCCTGCGACCAGGTTACCCATCAACAAAAAGAGTGGCACGACAATCAAGGTATAAGACATCGCGGTATCCCGCGCAACAAACGCCATCATGGTCATCGCTTGGGGCCAACCAACCAAATATCCAAAACCTAAGAAACCTGCCATCGCCATGGACAGAGCGATGGGAACTCTGAGAAAGATAAGCAGGAACGCTAACAGAAATCCTAGGCTAGCTATTAACATTTTGATCCATCTTTCGTTCGATTTTTATTGATCCACAGCGACGGCAATATTCTTGCGTCAATCGGGAAGTTTGGTTGCGTCATGCTCGGTATTCCTATCGGGAAAAGCCATGCGGTAAATAAACACCAGTGTGAGCGCGCCAATCAAGATGGAGATTACATAAAACAGCGGCGCCAGCGGAATTTTCAATGAAGGCGTCGCGTCGCCATACGCGGCCGCTTTTTCGCCTAATTTCCAAAAACTCCAGCATAGCGCTCCAAATAGGATTGTTCCGATAGCGCCTGTTAGCAAGACTTTGGCAAGGTTGAGTATTCGCCCGGCAATCGCATCTAGAATATCAACGGTGATATGACTCGATTCCAGAGTTACGATCGGCAGAAGCAGAAATACCATCAGTCCAATGCAAATTTCAGAACTCTCAACAGCCCCCAGCAAGGGCTGGTTGAAGAGTTGGCGCCCCACAACATCTATGAAGGTAATGGTCATTATTATCAGCAATAATACCGTAGCCGAGATGTTCACAATTATTTTGAGTTTGGATAGAAATTTCATCGTGGAACCCTAACTATATTTTTACGCTGTGGGTCTGCCGACGATCGCGAGCACCTAGATTATCCGCACCATCCGGGAGAATGCCTCACCGCAATGGGTACCGAAACAATGCTCCCCGCCGGGACTTGTTCACAGGTCATAGGCGGGACAGTATCCCGCCTATGAGAAGAATT
>NZ_JARGOQ010000032.1 GCF_029233945.1 Sneathiella sp.
GTTACCGGACAGCGACCTCAACGCTGCGCGTCTACCAATTCCGCCACGACCGCACAATGGAGGAGGGAAATAACAAATGTTTGTCCCCCGCGCAACAACTGAATCGCAAATACCGCTAATTAAAATTCCGGGAGATTTTTCTTGACGCTGTCGGTGATCGAAATCCCGATGTTATCGTCAACGATAATAATACCGCCATAGGCAATCGGCTTGTTGTTGGCGAGGACAACCGCGTCATCATCCGCCCCGGCGTCGAGCTCAATCACCGCGCCGCGCCCCATTTTCAGAAGCTGGTGTATAGGCATGATGGCTTTTCCAAGAACTACGGAGAGTTCCACGTCCACGCCTTCAATCGCTTTGTCTTCCTCACTCATGCCCGTACATTCCTGTAAACCGAAGTTAGGCCATTATCAACCATCAGGGTTAACAGGTTATTAATGGCGCGCGGGGCCCGCAAATATTGCTGTTTCACCGGAAACTGCTATATAGCGTTCATGCAGGAAATTGAATGGAAAATCTCTGACGACCCGGTTCCCTATGAGGAAGCGCTCGCTGTGATGGAGGCCAGGGTCGCCGCCATTCGGGAGGGAACCGCGCGGGAGCTTGTCTGGCTGCTGGAGCATCCTCCGCTTTATACGGCAGGGACCAGCGCAGATGTGGCTGATCTTAAAGACCCGAACCGATTCCCGGTTCATAATGCAGGCCGTGGCGGGCAATATACCTATCACGGGCCCGGTCAGCGCATCGCCTATGTGATGCTGGACCTCAAGAAGCGCAATGCGGATATTCGCGCCTATGTTCAGGATCTGGAGGATTGGGTCATCGACCTGCTGTCGCAGTATCAAATCAAAGGCGAGAAACGCTGCGAGCGGGTCGGCGTCTGGGTTGACAGGGGTTTTCGTGAAGACAAGATCGCCGCCATTGGGGTGCGGGTGCGCCGCTGGGTGAGCTTTCACGGCATCTCGATCAATGTCGACCCCGATCTCAGCCATTATGAAGGAATTGTCCCCTGCGGCATTGCCGAGCATGGGGTGACCTCTCTCGTCGATCTTGGGATTCCCGTTAGCATGGCGGAGGTCGATATGGAACTGAAGGCCGCCTTCGAGCGTGTGTTTCTGAAAAACGGCGACCTCGGCACATTTGCGCCCGAGGCCGCCTGAGACTTATTCGAATTCCAGAATAACGTCGTCCACTGCCAGAATATCCCCTGCGCCCGCCTTAACAGCGGAGACAACCCCATCCTGTTCGGCGCGGAGAATATTCTCCATCTTCATGGCCTCGACCACGGCCAGCGCCTGACCGGCCTTCACTTCATCGCCTTCATTGACATTGACGGAAACAACCATTCCCGGCATTGGGCAGAGAAGGAATTTCGACATATCCGGCGCCACCTTGACCGGCATGATTTCGGCAAGCGCCGCTGCATTCGGTGTCCGTACCGACAGATCGACTTCCGCACCACCATGGGTCAGGCGGATAGCCCCCCGAAAGAGCGAGAGCTGCGCAATCATCTTGGCGCCATTGACCTTGGCCTTGATGCGTCTCTTGCCCGGCTCCCATTTTGAGCGAACGGCAATGATCCGATCGCCGATCTTCACATCGATGCCGCTTTTTGCATCCTCTGCGGAAATCTCAATGGATTTTTCCTTGCCCTCAGTCACGATCCAGTTTTCGGCGGCCTTCGCGACCACATCTTTCAGAGACCGGCTGACAGAGCGCAGATGGACAAGTACGGCAATCGCGACAAGTTTCTCATAAGTTTCATCGCTGAGCGGTGCACCATGGAACCCTTCGGGATACTCCTCGGCAATAAAACCAGTGGTGAGATTGCCCGCCTTGAAGCGCGGATGATTGCAAACCGCATTCAGGAAATTGATGTTGTGGGCGATACCGCTCACCTCATAGGCATCAAGCGCGCGGCCCATTTCCTCAATCGCCTCATTACGATCCTTCCCGTAGGTGACCAGCTTTGCGATCATCGGATCATAGAACATGGTAATCTCGGAGCCTTCGGTCACACCCGTATCAACCCGGACATTATCCCCCTTGGGCACTTTATAGCGGCTCAGACGGCCAATGGAGGGCAGGAAGCCCCGATATGGGTCCTCGGCATAGAGACGGCTCTCCAGCGCCCAGCCAGTGAGCTTGATGTCCTTCTGCGTCAGGCTCAGCTTCTCGCCATAGGCAACGCGGATCATCTGCTCGACAAGGTCGATCCCGGTGATCAGCTCCGTTACCGGATGTTCCACCTGCAGACGGGTATTCATCTCCAGGAAATAGAAGCTCTTGTCGCTGCCGACGATGAACTCGACCGTTCCGGCGGAATGATAATCCACCACATTGGCCAGCGCGACCGCCTGCTCGCCCATGGCTTTACGCAGCTCTTCATCGACGAAGGGGCTCGGTGCCTCCTCGATTACCTTCTGATGCCGCCGCTGGACAGAGCATTCACGCTCTCCCAGATAGAGGCAGGTGCCATGCTTGTCGGCCAGAACCTGAATCTCGATATGGCGCGGATCGACAACGAATTTCTCGATAAAGATGCGGTCATCGCCGAAGCTGCTGATCGCTTCATTCTTGGCGGACTGGAAACCTTCTCTTGCCTCCTCGTCATCATGGGCAATGCGCATGCCCTTCCCGCCGCCGCCGGCGGAGGCCTTGATCATTACCGGATAACCAATCTCCTTGGAGATTTTAACGGCATGTTCCGCATCCTCGATCAGGTCCATATGACCCGGAACGGTGTTAACGCCGGCGTCCAGCGCCAATTTTTTAGATGCGATCTTGTCGCCCATGGAGGCGATGGCCTTCTTACCCGGCCCGATAAAGGCGATCCCCGCCTCATCCAGCGCATCGGCGAAGGCCTGATTCTCAGAGAGAAAGCCATAGCCCGGATGCACCGCCTCCGCGCCGGTCTCCTTACAGGCGTTGATAATTTTCTCGATAATGAGGTAACTCTCGGCCGCCGCAGACGGTCCGATATGCACGGCCTCATCCGCCATCTGCATATGCACAGCGCCGTCATCCGCATCGGAGTAAACGGCAACGGTCTTGATGCCCATCGCACGGGCGGAGCGGATAACACGGCAGGCGATCTCGCCACGGTTGGCTATCAGGATCTTTTTAAACATTTTTCTTTCCCTTTACCTTCGACCCTATAGCGGAATATTGCCGTGTTTTTTCCACGGATTTTCCAGTTGTTTATTTTTCAGCATGCGTAGTGATGTGGTGACACGATGCCGGGTATTGTTCGGCATGATCACATCATCGATAAAGCCCCGATGACCGGCGACAAATGGATT
The DNA here is from genome assembly GCF_029233945.1 of Sneathiella sp. GTDB lineage: Bacteria > Pseudomonadota > Alphaproteobacteria > Sneathiellales > Sneathiellaceae > Sneathiella. Next base: position 3,303 of record NZ_JARGOQ010000032.1, read on the forward strand.
GGCGAACCGGGCCTGATATTCGTCGGTGCGCTTCTGGATTTTCTCCTCATCCCCGATCTCGGAGCGGAAGATGATCTCCACCGCGCCCTTGGAGCCCATGACGGCAATTTCCGCCGACGGCCAGGCATAATTAACGTCGCCGCGCAAATGTTTGGAGGCCATCACGTCATAGGCCCCGCCATAGGCTTTGCGGGTAATCACGGTAACTTTCGGCACCGTTGCTTCCGCATAGGCATAGAGCAACTTCGCCCCATGCTTGATGATGCCGCCATATTCCTGCGACGTGCCGGGCAGGAAGCCGGGAACATCGACAAGGGTGACGATCGGGATGTTGAAGCAGTCACAGAAACGCACGAACCGCGCCGCCTTCTTGGAGCTGTCGATATCAAGACAGCCGGCGAGAACCATTGGCTGATTGGCCACGATACCGACAGTCTGCCCATCCATGCGGCCAAAGCCGGTGATGATGTTCTTTGCAAAATTCGGCTGAATTTTGAAGAAATCCCCCTCATCCACCAGCTTTTCCACCAGTTCCATCATGTCATAGGGTTTGTTGGCATTGGCGGGGACTAGTGTGTTGAGCGATTTTTCCTTGCGGTCCGGATCATCGAAGCTGTCGCGGACGGGCGAGGATTCCAGATTGCTGGAGGGGAGGAAATCCACAAGACGGCGCACTTCCGTCAGGACTTCCATATCATTGTCATAGGCGTTATCGGCAACGGATGACTTGCCGGTATGGGTCCCGGCCCCGCCGAGTTCTTCCGCCGTCACCGTCTCGTTCGTGACGGTCTTCACCACATCCGGCCCCGTTACAAACATGTAGGAACTGTCGCGGACCATGAAGATAAAGTCAGTCATCGCCGGGGAATAGACCGCGCCGCCCGCGCATGGGCCCATGATGACGGAGATTTGCGGCACAACGCCGGACGCCATTACATTGCGCTGGAAAACCTCGGCATAGCCTGCGAGGCTGTCGATGCCCTCTTGAATACGGGCGCCGCCAGAATCATTAAGGCCGATGACCGGCGCGCCGACCTGAACGGCCTTATCCATGATCTTGCAGATTTTCTTGGCGTGGTATTCGGAGAGGGAGCCGCCGAAGACAGTAAAGTCCTGACTGAAAACAAACACCAGCTTGCCGTTGATCGTGCCATGACCAGTAATGACGCCATCGCCCGTGACCGTTTCTTCCTGCATGCCGAAATCGACGCAGCGATGCTCGACGAACATATCCCATTCCTCGAAGGAGCCCTCATCGAGAAGCAGGCTGATCCGTTCCCGCGCGGTAAGCTTTCCCTTGCTATGTTGCGAGTCGATCCTTTTCTGACCGCCCCCGAGCCGCGCTCTGGCCCGCTTCTCTTCAAGCTGCTGAATGATGTCCTGCATGTCCCCTCCTCAGGTAATAATGCCGCTTAATTGTAGAAAGCGCTCGCTTGCTGCAAGGCTTTTCTTGTTATTGTTCCGCCGATTAACAGCTTCTGCATCCGATCCCCAGAATTCCATCACATGGGTTTCGTCAAGTTCACTGATATCAAACGCCTCTTCCGCCGTGACATGCCCATCAAGCACCGCGAGCGCGATCACCAGAGAGCCACATAATGAGGTAATATTATAAAGCGGCGCAAGCGTCATATCATTTTGTGCCACCACCACATCCCGCATCTTGGTCAGCGCCTCTTCCGGCTGCTGTATATGCATGATGCCCTGGCAGGCTTCTAAAGTAACCTTATGGCGCGTCTCGATCCATTCCAGCATCGGATCCCACGCCGCCGACTGCTTCGCAACCAGGCTCATCGGATGGCTCGCCCGATAGCAGACAAGATCCGTTCCGCCATAGCCCGCGATTTCCTCAATCACTTTGTCCCGCTGCGGGGTGACCCGGTCAATGGCGGTTGCCGCCGCTTGCATGAGCGGCATGGACGACGGATCAATGTCCGTAACTTGCGCATCCCATTCTTCGGCAATGGCTTCCGCGAGCGCGCGGGTTGGCAGGCGCAAATGCGCCTTGGCCGGCGTTTTAATCACCCGCCCGTCAAGCTGAACGGAGTAAGCTCCGCCCTCTTTCTCTGCCGTCACTTTTTTGTAAAAGCGTTTCATCCCTGTTCGCTTTCGCGCCTTTAACCTAACAGTCGTTTGGCTTATAGCGATTGCACGGGAAAAAGCAAGGTCGGACTTGGATTTTTTGGCAAAACCTCAAGCCGCCCCGACGATTTTCGGCAGTTCATCAAATCGGTCAATCAGCTTCTCTGCCCCGCTTTCGCGCAGTTCAGCGTCATCATGATAGCCCCAGGTCACGCCGATCCCGCGGCAGCCCGCATTTTTCGCAAGCATCATATCAAAGCTGGTATCCCCGATCATGAATGTTTGCTCCGGCAACGCGCCCGTCATCGCCATCGCCTTTTCCAGCATCTGGGGATGTGGTTTACCGGGATTATGGTCGGGGGTCTGAAGAGAGCTGAAATAGCCATCAAGGCCATGTTGTTCAATCACCGCATTCACGCCGCGCATCGACTTTCCGGTCGCGACTGCCATGGCAATATTCCGGCTTGCGAAATGCTCCAGCACCTCCCGCACACCCTCGAATAACGGCTCATGATGATCGGCCTGCAATCGGCGCTTAAAAAAGGCGCCTTTATAGCCCATGACAATCTGCTCCAACTGAGCATCCTTTAAGGGGGTTTGCGCGAGATGCCGCACCGCCACGTCCGGGTTGAGACCGATGGAGCGACGAATATCCAGATCCGTCGGTGCAGGCAGCCCTGCGTCTTCAAACGCAATCCGCATACAGGCAACGACATTATGCGCGCTATCCACCAGCGTGCCGTCGCAATCGAAGACTACGAGAATATCAGTCGCCTTTGTCATCCGTACCTGCTGCTAAATTGAAGGGCCGGAAAATACTAAATTCACCGACCCTTATCGACTTATTGATTTTGCGACCGATTGACCGCACTTGTAATCGCCTTGAGGGAGGCAGTCACGATATTCGCATGACGACCGACACCGAAGATCGGCTCGCCTTTGTCATCGCGCATTTCAACATAGGCAACCGCCACGGCGTCGGAGCCAAACCCGGTCGTATGCTCCCGATAGTCATTGACCTTGAGATCAAAGCCATAGGCCTGTTTGAGAGCGGACATATAGGCATCTATCGGCCCGGTGCCGACGCCCTCGACCGTCCGTTCCTTGCCCTTCTCGCGGATCGTTGCGATCAGCTTGCGCCGTTCGGATGCGTGGGTATCCACTGTCGTCTGATGATCGACGAATTCAATATCCCCCTTGGCGTTGAGATACTCATTTTCGAAAATCTCAAAGATCGTTGCCGAAGAGAGCTCTTTTCCCGTCTCATCGGTCACGCCTTGCACAACCTTGCTGAGTTCAACCTGCAGGAGACGCGGAAGCTCAATGCCGTAGTCTTCCTCCAGAAGATAGGCGACGCCGCCCTTGCCGGACTGGCTGTTGACCCGGATCACCGCGTCGTAATTGCGGCCAAGATCAGCGGGATCAATCGGCAAGTACGGAATGGCCCAGAGCGGATCGTTTGATTTTTTCAAGGCCCCGAAGCCCTTCTTGATCGCGTCCTGATGCGAACCCGAAAAGGCCGTAAAGACAAGATCGCCGCCATAAGGATGGCGCGGATGGACCGGCAGCTGGTTACAATATTCGACGGTGCGGACAACCTCGTTGATGTCACTGAAATCAAGCTCGGGATCGACACCTTGGGTGTACATATTCATGGCGATATTCACCACATCGACATTACCGGTGCGCTCGCCATTGCCAAACAAGGTCCCTTCCACCCGGTCTGCGCCCGCCATAATACCGAATTCGGCGGCAGCAACGCCGGTGCCCCGGTCGTTATGCGGATGCAGGCTCAGGATAATCTTTTCCCGCTCCGGCAGGTTGCGGTGCATCCATTCGATCTGGTCGGCATAGATATTGGCGCTTGCCACTTCAACCGTCGCCGGCAGATTGAAGATAATCTTGTTATCCACCGTCGGCTTCCAGATTTTCATCACCTCCGTACAAACCTCACAGGCGTAGTCGAGCTCCGTCTGGGTAAAGCTTTCCGGTGAATATTCCATCTGCACCAGAGTTTCCGGCATTTCATCCGCGAGTTGACGGACCAGCTTGGCCCCGTCAATGGCGATCTGCTTGATGCCGACCTTGTCCAGATCGAACACCACCCGGCGCTGCAATGTAGACGTCGAGTTATACAGATGAACGATGGCCTGCTTCGCACCCTTAATACTCTCGAAAGTGCGGCGGATCAGCTCTTCCCTCGCCTGCGTCAGCACCTGGATTTTCACATCATCAGGAATCTCCCCTTCCTCAATCAGGAAGCGGACGAAATCGAAATCAGTTTGGGATGCTGAAGGGAAACCAACCTCGATTTCCTTGAAGCCGAGTTCGACCAGATGGCGAAACATGCGGAGTTTACGCTCATGCCCCATCGGTTCGATCAGCGCCTGATTCCCATCGCGCAAATCCACGCTGCACCAGATAGGGGCCTTGTCGATCACCTTCGTCGGCCATTGTCGATCCGGTATATTAATCGGCTCGAACGCCTTGTATTTATCGCCGGGTGTGAATGTCATTTTTCAAATTCCTCTTGTCTCGCTTGGACGCCACGCGTCCCGTGTATCTTATATATTCAGTTCAATGCAGCCTGCATACGGTCGCCGGGTGCCGCGCGTACCCGAGCGACCGCCTGGAAGTCGAGAGAGCCCCCCGGAGGAGTGAAGACACTCTTCCTGCCATGAACCGTTTGAATTTTCAGAGATGGACGACCCAGAGGTCTTCGTTACATACATTCGTTTATCCGACAATTTTGAGAATAGGACAGCTCTCGCCCCGGCACCAAGTTCAGAGTGCCGGGCCTATAAGTCGTAGGCTCAATAGTCGGTTCGAATTCATCATGGGTGAAAATTTAGCGATTGAAAGCCATTAGTCAAGCCAAAAGCGGCAATTCCCGCGCCCGCGGAGTTAGAGTTCCATATCCAGGAACGGATCTTCATAGTCATTTTCCTGAAATCCGAACAGCTTCCAGCTCTCCGCCATATGCCGATCCAACGGTGCTGTCACGGTCAGGTCGCCCCCATCGGGGTGGGAAATCGTTATCTCCCGCGCGTGCAGATGCATCTTCTTGCTGACGATGCCGTCGAGGAAAGCTTCCGGCCCGCCATATTTGCCATCGCCAACAATGGGCGTGCCGAGTGCCGCCGCATGAACACGCAGCTGATGCGTCCGTCCGGTGAGTGGCTTGAAGGCGACCCAGCAGGCCTTCTGCGCGGCAAGCTCAACTACCGAGTAATCGGTGATTGCCGTCTGCCCTTCCCGGTCGACAACCACTTTCTCGCCGTTGGAGGTAACGATCTTGGCAAGGTTATAGCTGATTGTTCCCTCGCGCGGTTTCGGAACGCCCGCGAGCAATGCCCAGTATATTTTCCGCGTTGTGCGACGCTTGAATGCCTCCGCCAGATGCTTTGCCGCCAGTCTTGTCCGGCCCAACACCAGAACACCGGAGGTGTCCTTGTCCAGACGATGCACAAGACGCGGCTTCTCCGGATAGTCAAACCTGAGTCCTTCCAGCAGGCCGTCGATATGACGATTCTGGCCACTTCCGCCTTGAACAGGAAGACCCGCCGGCTTGTTGAGGACAATCACCGCATCATCCATATGCAGGACCATCTGCCGGATGTCTGCGATATCCCGATCGGAAAGTTTCTCTTCCTGCGGCGCACGCGGGCCTCTTGCCTGCACCGGCTTATAAACATCATCCGCCAGAGGCGGCACCCGCACGGTCTGCCCCGCCTCCAGACGATCATTCGCCTTGGAGCGTTTCTTATCGACCCTGATATCACCCTTGCGGAGCAGTTTCTCGAGCTGCCCATGGGTGAGGCCTGGAAAATGTGCCTTGAACCAGCGATCAAGCCGCTGATCCGATTCATCATCGCCGACAATAAGATGCTGAACCCGGCTCATTACAATACCGCCCGCATCAGATGAAGCCCAGCGAACAACCCAGCAATAGAGAGCACCACTGACATCAGCACATAAATCGCTGCCGAGAGGGTTTCGCCCTTCTCAACCATCAATGCAACGTCGAGCGAGAAAGCCGAAAAGGTTGTAAATCCGCCCAGAAAGCCCGTCACCAGCAAAACCCTGATCTCGGGTGGTGGAGACCAGCGCAGCGCGATCAGTTCAATCAAAACGCCCATCAGGAAGGAGCCAACGATATTGACGAACAAGGTTCCATACGGGTAACCCGGCCCCAACTGCCGCAGCATGATTTGCGCCACGCCATAACGCGCACAGGCGCCGAGCGCGCCGCCGATTGCCACTGATAGGAACATATTCATTTATCTGTCTTTCCGGCCTGTCTCTCCGCCCGTAGCCGCGCCCAATAGTCCAGGCGCTTCTTTATGTCGCGTTCAAATCCGCGCAGGGCCGGAGAATAATACTGCTCGCGCTTCATTTCATCGGGAAAATAGCTCTGGCCCGAAAATCCATCTTCCGCATCATGATCATAGGCATAACCCGCCCCATAGCCCATATCCTTCATCATGCCCGTTGGCGCGTTCAGGATATGCTTGGGCGGCATGTGGGAACCATGCTTGCGCGCCGCCTTCTTCGACTGACTAAAGGCTCGATACCCTGCGTTTGATTTCGGCGCCGTGGCGAGGTAGATCACCGACTGCGCGATGGCGAGATCCCCCTCCGGGGAGCCGAGAAACTGATAGGCTTCCTTCGCCGCGTTGGCCTGCACCAGTGCGCTGGGGTCCGCCATGCCGATATCCTCTACCGCAAACCGGACCAGCCGCCGCGCGAGATAAAGCGGGTCCTCCCCCCCGTCCATCATGCGGGAGAACCAGTAGAGCGCCGCATCCACATCCGAACCACGCAGCGACTTATGCAGCGCGCTGATCAGGTTGTAATGCCCGTCGCGATCCTTGTCATAAGCTGGTGCACGTTTGGAAATAACCTGAGATAGCGCCTCGGGATCGAGCATTTCCTCGCCTGAATGAAAGACCGCCTCCACCATATTCAGGAAAAACCGGCCATCCCCATCAGCAAGTTGCAGGAGCGCCGTCTTCGCCGCCTCATCGAGCGGAATGGGACGCCCTTCCAGTTCCTCCGCCCGCTCCATCAGGACACGAAGAGAGGTTTCGTCATGGCGGTTGAGGACCAGCACCTGGCAACGCGAGAGCAAGGCGCCGTTCAACTCGAACGAGGGGTTTTCCGTGGTCGCACCGACCAGCGTGATGGTCCCATCTTCGACGTAAGGCAAAAACCCATCCTGCTGCGCGCGGTTGAAGCGATGGATTTCATCCACAAACAGAAGGGTTCTCTTGCCATCCTGCCGCCGCATCTTCGCCGCCTCGAAAGCTTTGCGTAAATCGGCAACGCCTGAGAAGACGGCGGAAATCTGCTCAAAATGCATATCCACTTCCTTGGCGAGCAGGCGAGCGATGGTCGTTTTGCCCGATCCGGGCGGTCCCCAGAAAATAATTGAAGCGAGCCAGCCCGCATCCAGCATGCGTTTCAGCGGCGCGTCCTTTTTCAGAAGATGATCCTGCCCCACCACCTCCTCCAGACGGGAGGGGCGCAACCGATCCGCGAGCGGCCGATCTGCGCCGCCGTCGGGGAGCCCTGCGTCAAACAGGCTGGTCATAGATTAACCTTGAAGGACAGGGTTCGCCCGTTGCGACGGATCGCGATCTGCCAACTTCCTTGCGCGGATTCAAGCACCTGTTTAGCCTGCTCGACATCCGTAATTTTTTCCCCGTTGACCCGGAACAGGATATCCCTTGGCCGGAGGCCATAGCGCTCCGCGACGCTTCCCTTGGTCGTTCCGGCAACGACAACGCCTTCCGAGAAAGCGGAGAGGCCCAGCTCCAGCGCATAGGCCGGCGACAAATTCCCCACCACTGATCCGGACAGCGGGTGACGGCCCGTCAATGTCTCTATGCTGCGCGGCGGGATTTCCGGTGCGGGCTGCAGGTTCATCTCCAGCGTCATCCGCTCCCCATCCCGATAGACAACGAGGCGTGCAGTCTTGCCAATCACACTTGACGCGACCCGGAAGGTAAGTGTTTCCGGCCCGAGGATTTCCTTGTCATCGATGGAGACGATAACGTCCCCGACGCGAAGGCCCGCCTGATAGGCGGCACCATAAGGATGAACGCGATTAATCAGCACACCCCCCGGCTTTTCAAGGCCGAGACCGTCGGCGACATCCCCGGTGATCTCCTGCCCACTTGCACCAAGCCAGGGGCGAACCACCTTCCCTGTTTCAAGGCCGTTTGTAAGCACAGCCTTCACCAGATTGGCGGGGATCGCAAAACCGATACCGAGGGAGCCGCCGCTTTTGCTGAAGATCGCTGAATTAATGCCGGCTATCTTGCCATCCATGGTCAGGAGCGCGCCACCGGAATTGCCGGGGTTAATTGCGGCGTCCGTCTGGATAAAAGACTGGATATCATTGGCAACCCCTGCGTTTCGATCAAGGGCAGAAATAATTCCGCTTGTCACGGTCTGACCGACGCCGAATGGATTGCCGATTGCGATAACAAGATCACCGATCTCAAGGACGTCCGAATCAGCAAATTCCAGAAAGGGGAGCCGCTCGCCTTCCACATCGATTTTAAGGATGGCAAGGTCCGTCCGCTCATCCGAGACGATTACCCGTGCATCAAACTCGCGGCGGTCGGAAAGCGCCACGGTAATTTCATCGGCGCCGTTGACAACATGGTAGTTGGTGACGATAACCCCGTCACCATCCACCAGCACGCCGGAGCCCAGCGAATTCTGGATCTTCTGGCGTTGTTTGGGCGGACCGAAGTTGTTGCCAAAGAAGCGTTTGAAGAAGGGATCATCGAACAGGCTCGGTCGGGTCTGGGTCACACGGGTCTTTGTGAAGATATTGACAACCGCCGGCACTGCTTTTTTCACCAACGGGGCGAAAGAGAGCATGATCTGCACCTGGCTTTGCGGGACCACATCCTCAGCCTGAACGGGCACAGCCGTCCCAATCAGGGCCAATAGAAGAATGCCGGATGCGAGTTGCCGGAGATATCTTTTCATGCGTGTCAAACCGGTTCCAAGTGAGTTCTGCTTCGTCTTTATATAGATGTCCATACTAGCGTGATTTTCAATCGGTTGTCAGCCTGGTAGGCATCAGGGCGAAAAAAAAGGCAGCCTTCAAAGACTGCCTTTTCATTTCTTTGCGCGGATCGTCTTACGCGACGGCTTCCGCCTCTAATTCGTCTTCATCGACGGCGCTCTGATCCGGGCCGGAATCCTGACCCTTGGCATCCACATCCCGGTCTACCAGCTCAATCACGCCCATCGGTGCGGCATCGCCTGTGCGAAAGCCTGCTTTCAGGACGCGGGTGTAACCGCCGCTGCGTTCCGCATAGCGCTCACTCAGCGTTGTGAACAGCTTGTCGACTGCCGATTTCTCATGCAGCTCGGACAGAGCCTGCCGACGCGCATGAAGATCGCCGCGTTTGCCAAGCGTAATCAGCTTTTCAACGACAGGGCGCAGTTCCTTCGCCTTTGGCAGGGTCGTCTGGATTTGCTCATGCTTGATCAGGGACGCCGCCATATTGGCGAACATCGACTTGCGATGAGCAGAGGATCTGTTGAGCTTACGCCCGGATTTACGATGCCGCATTTTTCTTACTCCACAGCGAGGATTGCTGTTCTAAAAAGGTTCTTCCAGCCGTTTGGCCATATCTTCAATGTTTTCCGGCGGCCAGTTCGGCACTTCCATACCGAGATGGAGGCCCATCTGCGCCAGCACTTCCTTGATCTCGTTCAAGCTCTTGCGGCCGAAGTTCGGCGTCCGCAGCATTTCCGCTTCGGTCTTCTGAATGAGATCACCGATATAGACGATATTGTCATTCTTCAGGCAATTCGCCGAGCGGACGGAGAGTTCAAGCTCATCCACCTTGCGAAGCAGATTGCGATTGAATTCCGGCTCCTGGCTCTCTTCCTTGACGACCACTTCTTCGGGCTCATCGAAGTTCACGAAGAGCTGGAATTGCTCCTGCAGGATGCGGGCAGCGAAAGCCACCGCATCTTCCGGGGAAACCGTCCCGTTCGTCTCTACCTTCAAGGTCAGCTTGTCATAGTCCAGCACCTGCCCTTCGCGGGTGGCCTCGACTTTATAGGTAACCTTGCGAACCGGGCTATAGAGGCTGTCCATCGGGATCAGGCCGATCGGCGCATCTTCCGGATGGTTATTTACACCCGGTACATAGCCCTTGCCCGTGTCGACATTCATCTCCATGGAGATGGACGCGCCGTCATCCAGGGTCATCAGGACCAGGTCGGTATCCATAATCTCGATATCCGGACCGGTTTCGATCATGCCAGCGGTTACTTCACACGGACCAGACGCCTTCAGCACCATCCGCTTCGGGCCGTCCGAATGTGCCCGGATGGCCAGCGTTTTCAGGTTCAGAACGATATCCGTCACATCTTCGCGCACACCGGCGATAGAGGAGAATTCATGCAAAACATTATCGATTTGAATGGACGTAATGGCGGCGCCCTGAAGGCTTGACAGCAAAACACGACGAAGCGCATTGCCCAATGTCAAACCAAACCCTCTTTCCAAAGGTTCCGCAATAATCGTGGCTTCCCGATCGCTCTGCTCACCCGGCTCTACTGAGAGGTTCGCCTGGATCAGATCTTTCCAGTTTTGCTGAATCACGGTATTGACCTCATAGTTTTGCAGGCCCACCTTGGACCTGCGACGTCTAGACAAATAGCAATACAGGCGTGAAGCCCGTATCGATATGCATTAACCCGTTAAACGCGGCGGCGTTTTGGCGGGCGGCATCCATTGTGCGGAATGGGCGATACATCACGGATCGATGTGATATTGAAACCCACGGACTGCAATGCACGCAAAGCCGATTCGCGCCCGGAACCCGGCCCCTTGACTTCAACTTCAAGAGTTTTCATACCATGGTCCATGGCTTTTTTACCCGCGTCTTCCGCGGCGATCTGCGCGGCGAACGGGGTCGATTTACGCGATCCCTTGAAGCCTTGCGATCCGGCGGACGACCAGGCAATTGCATTGCCCTGGGCATCGGTAATCATAATTTTGGTATTATTAAAGGAGGCACTGACATGTGCGACGCCTGAAATAATGTTTTTACGTTCGCGGCGTTTAACGCGCGTTTTTTCACGAGCCATATTACTTCTTCTTCCCAGCGATAGCTTTGGCCGGTCCCTTACGGGTACGGGCGTTGGTATGGGTACGCTGACCGCGAACCGGCAGACCGCGGCGATGGCGCAGGCCACGGTAACAACCAAGGTCCATCAGACGCTTGATATTCATTGAGGTTTGACGGCGCAGATCACCTTCAACGATATGATCGCTGTCAATGGTTTCGCGAATCTTCACAACTTCAGCATCGCTGAGCGCGTTCACACGCACTTCCGGCGCGAGGCCGACCGAGTTGCAGATTTCCTTGGCCTTTGCCGGGCCAATTCCATGAATATAGGTCAGTGCAATCAATACCCGCTTATTCGTCGGAATATTTACACCAGCAATACGAGCCACGCTAGTCTCTCCTCATCACCAAACGGGTCGTCCTGACCCGGTTATCTCAAGCGCCTCTTGAGAAGCGCGCGATTATATAATTTTGTGTTACCTAGTCAACAGTTTAGATTGCCGGTAAAGCGGCTTCCATTTCTGCTGTCACTTCATCAATTCCAGCCATGCCATCGACCTGCTTCAGGATACCTTTACTCCGGTAGTACGGAAGCAAAGGCGCCGTCTGATCGTGATATGCCTTGAGCCGCGACGTCACCGTCTCGGCATTATCGTCACTACGCCGGGTAAACTCGGTACCGCCGCATTTATCGCAAACACCCTCAACCTTCGGCTTCAGGAACTTATCGTGATAGCCTGCACCGCATTTCGCGCAAGTATAGCGACCCGTAATTCGTTCAACCAGTATATCATCGTCGGTTTTCATCTCGATAACGGCATCGAGCTTAAGGCCCTTTTCCGCCAGCATCGTATCGAGCGCTTCTGCCTGCGCCTCGGTCCGCGGAAAACCATCGAGGATAACGCCGTTCTTGCAGTCCGGCTGATCCAGACGGTCAGAGATGATGCCCGTCATGATATCATCGGAGACAAGTTCGCCCCGATCCATCACGGCCTTGGCTTTCTTGCCAACTTCTGTTCCCGCCGCAACGGCCGCGCGCAACATATCCCCCGTCGAGAGCTGGATCAAGCCATGTTTATCCTGCAACCGCTGTGCCTGGGTTCCCTTCCCCGCACCAGGAGGCCCCAAAAGAATCAAAATCATCTACGCCGTCCCCCAAGCTTTGACTTTTTGATCAGCCCTTCATACTGATGGGCAACAAGGTGGCTTTGGATCTGCGCCACCGTATCCATGGTGACCGACACCACGATCAGGAGAGACGTTCCGCCGAAGTAAAAAGGAACAGCCCACTGAGAGACGAGAATTTCCGGCAAAATACAAACCAGAGAAAGATACGCCGCACCAACAACCGTCAACCGTGTCAAAACATAATCGAGATATTCCGACGTCCGCTTTCCGGGACGAATGCCCGGTACGAAGCCGCCATGCTTCTTCAGGTTATCGGCCGTATCATCGGGGTTAAAGACGACAGCTGTATAGAAAAAACAGAAGAACACAATGCCCGCGATATAGAGCATCAGATAGATCGGCTGCCCATGACCCAGCATCGCCGTCAGGCTGTTGAGCCAATCAGGGCCGGAACCCGCGCTGAAGCTTGCGACCGTCGTCGGCATCAGCAGCAGGGACGAGGCAAAGATCGGCGGGATAACGCCAGCCGTGTTCAGCTTGAGCGGCAGATGTGAATTCTGCCCGCCATAGGTCTTGTTACCGCGCTGTCGCTTTGGATACTGTATCAAAATCCGGCGTTGCGCGCGCTCCATAAAGACAATGAACGCGATGACGGCAACCGCCATAACCAGCAGCAGCAAGATTACAAACGTAGAGAGCGCCCCTGTCCGGCCAAGCTCCAATGTACCGACAAGCGCACTCGGCAATTGTGCGACAATGCCGGCGAAAATGATCAGCGAAATACCATTACCAACACCACGCGCGGTGATCTGCTCGCCCAGCCACATCAGGAAGACGGTACCCGCAACCAGTGTCACCACCGTATACAGGCGAAACTGCATGCCCGGATCGATAACAGCGGATTGCCCGTTTGAAAGGGTCAGCCCTTCAATACCGGCGGCAATACCATAGCCCTGCAGCGCCGCCAGAAGAACGGTGCCGTAGCGGGTATACTGGTTGATCTTCTTACGCCCGGATTCCCCCTCTTTCTTGAGTTGGGCCATCTGCGGCGAAATCGACGTCATCAACTGCATGATGATCGATGCCGAGATATAGGGCATGATGTTGAGAGCGAAAATCGTCATACGGCCAAGCGCACCGCCTGCAAAAACGTCAAACATTCCGAGGATACCCCCGGAATTTTGCGCAAAAACATCAGCCAGAACTGTCGGATCGACACCAGGGATCGGAATATACGTGCCGATCCGGTATACGATCAGGGCAAAGAGCGTGAACCATAAACGCTTCTTGAGTTCCGTTGCCTTGGAAAAGGCACCGAAACTCATGGTAGAAGCCATTTGCTCTGCTGCTGACGCCATTTACTAATTCTCCCGAAGGTACGGATTCAAACCGCCCCGTCGATGTATTTACTCGCTTGTTGCCGGGCTTGGCGCCGGAAGGGTGACTTTACCCCCGGCCTTCTCAACTGCTTCAATCGCGGATTTCGACGCACCGGCGACTTCGAAGCTGGCTTTGGTTTTGAGCTCACCCTTCGCAAGCAGACGAACACCATCACCGATTTTACCAACAACACCAGCCTTCTGCAGCAGTTCCGCCGTGATGGTTTCTTTCGGGTCGAGCTTGCCCGCATCAATCGCAGCCTGAACCCGGCCGAGATTCGCCACAGCGAAGTTCTTGCTGAAGATGTTCTTAAAGCCACGTTTCGGCAGGCGACGGTAGATCGACATCTGACCGCCTTCAAATCCCTTGATGGCAACGCCGGATCGTGATTTCTGACCCTTCTGGCCGGATCCGGAGGTTTTGCCCTTACCGGAACCGATACCCCGACCAACGCGCATCCGATTCTTGGTGCTGCCTTTGTTGTCGGCTAGTTGATTTAAACGCATGTTCAATATTCCTTAAATCAGACCGGCGGAGCCCTATTTGGACTCTTCCACCTGTACCAGATGATTCACCTTGCGGATCATGCCGCGAACGGCGTCGGTATCTTCGAGTTCCACCGTCCGGTGCATTTTGTTCAGCCCCATACCAACCAGCGTTGCCCGCTGGTTCTTTGGACGACCGATCGGGCTGCCCGTCTGGGTAACTTTGATCGTTGATTTAGCCATCGACCTTTTCCTTTGCTGCATCGGCGCCACGGCGACCCACAACCTCAGAGACTTTCTTGCCGCGCTTCGCCGCAATCATTCTCGGGGAGTTCATCGCTTTCAGGGCTTCGAAAGTTGCCTTGACCATGTTGTAGGGGTTGGAAGTCCCGATGGACTTCGTCACCACATCCTGCACGCCCAGGGTCTCGAAAACGGCACGCATCGGACCACCGGCAATAATCCCGGTACCGGCCGGTGCCGAGCGAAGAACCACGCGGCCCGCGCCGAAGCGACCCTGTACATCGTGATGCAGCGTCCGGCCTTCACGGAGCGGCACACGCACCATATTGCGCTTCGCGGCTTCCGTTGCCTTGCGAATGGCTTCCGGAACCTCACGGGCCTTACCGTGACCATAGCCAACCCGGCCCTTCTGGTCACCGGCAACAACCAATGCCGCAAAACCGAAACGACGGCCGCCTTTTACAACTTTGGCCACACGGTTAATGTAAACCAGCTTATCGACGAATTCTGAATCGCCTTTTTCATTTTGATCAGGTCTCAACATCGTCAATTCCCCTAGAAGGACAAGCCGCCCTCACGGGCAGCGTCGGCAAGGGCCTTGACCCGGCCATGATATTTATAACCGCCGCGATCGAATGCGACTTCCTTGACGCCGGCCTTGATGGCCCGCTCGGCAATCAGCTTGCCGATTGCCGCTGCGGCTTCCTTGTTGCCGCCTTTCAGCTTGCCGCGCAGATCTTTTTCAAGACTGGAGGCAGACGCGATGGTCTTGCCCGCAGCATCGTCAATAACCTGAACGTAAATCTGCTGAAGCGTCCGGTGTACAGACAGCCGCGGACGGCCAGAAGACACCTTGCGAAGCTGGGTCCGATTTCTCCGCCGACGGCGGTCGAACAATTCTTTTGAGTTTGCCATAATCGGTTCCTACTTCTTCTTGCCTTCTTTGCGGAAGATATACTCATCCGCATATTTGACACCCTTGCCCTTGTACGGCTCTGGCTTCCGATAAGACCGGATCACAGCCGCAACCTGACCAACCTGCTGCTTGTCAGCGCCGGAAATTTCAATCACCGTCGGCTGGGGGCATTTAATTTCAATACCGTCCGGGATCGGGAAATCGACGTCATGGCTGAACCCGAGGTTCAACTTGAGTGTTTTTCCCTGTACCGCCGCACGATACCCAACGCCGACCACTTCCAAGGTTTTGGTAAAGCCGGTCGAGACGCCTTCAACGAGGTTGCTCAGCAATGTGCGCTGCAGCCCCCACATCTGACGGCCACGAATGTTGTTCGTACGGGGCTTAACCAGGATTTTGTCGTCTTCACGGCTGACGACAACGTCATCGACAAAAGTCATGCTCAGCACGCCCTTGCTACCCTTGACGGTTACATCGCTACCGGAGAGCTGGACATCCACACCAGAAGGGATTGTCACCGGATGTTTTCCAATTCGAGACATAATAGCTCCTAGTACAACTTACACAGTACTTCGCCGCCGACATGGGCATCACGTGCCTCATTGTCCGACAAAACACCGCTCGGGGTGGATAGAATGGCAACGCCCAGACCATTACGTATGGTCGGCAAATCCTTCACGCCGGTATAAACACGGCGGCCCGGTTTTGAAATGCGGCTGACATGCTCAATCACGCCCTTGCCCTGATAATATTTCAGTTCAATGGTGACTTCAGGTTTGCCCTTTTCGGGCTCTGCCACGTCGTAACCACGAATGTAACCTTCACGTTTAAGTGCTTCGAGAACACTTAACCGCAATTTTGAAGACGGGCTCTTAATCGAGCTTTTCATGGCGCGCTGACCGTTACGAATACGGGTCAGCATATCGCCGAGGGGATCACTTAAAGACATTTCTGTATCTCCCTACCAGCTCGATTTGACCATGCCCGGAATTTGGCCATTGGACGCCATGTCGCGCAGGCCAATACGGGATAGTTTCAATTTACGGTAAACACCGCGCGGACGACCGGTCAGTTCACAACGATTGCGGACGCGGGTCTTGGACGAATTCCGCGGCAATTCTGCCAGCTTCAAACGCGCCACAAAACGCTCTTCCTGTGGCAGATCCTCATCCTTGCTGATCGCTTTCAGCTCCGCCCTCTTGTCCGCAAATTTTGCGACCAAACGGCGACGCTTTTCGTTTTTCTCGATAGCACTTTTCTTAGCCATTTCAATTAACTCCTAGGATCAATTAATCTTGAACGGCATGCTGAAACCACTCAGAAGCTCGCGGGCTTCTTCGTCAGTTTCTGCAGTCGTGCAGATTACGATATCCATTCCCCGTACATCCGTCACATCATCGTAATGGATTTCCGGGAAGACGATTTGTTCCTTCAGGCCCATGGCATAGTTGCCCCGGCCGTCGAAACTTTTCTCAGACACACCGCGAAAATCCCGAACACGCGGGAGCGCGATATTAATCAGCCGGTCAAGAAACTCATACATCTGGCTCTTGCGCAGCGTTACTTTTGCTCCGATCGGCATACCTTCACGCAATTTGAAGGTTGCAACGGATTTCTTGGCAGTCGTGACAACCGGCTTCTGACCGGAAATCTTTGCGAGTTCGCTCTCAACCGATTTGATTTTCTTTGAATCGGCGACTGCCTCCCCGCACCCAACATTGATGACAATCTTTTCCAGCTTTGGAATCTGCATCTCGTTGGCGTAGGAGAATTTACCCTGAAGCTGCTTGCGCAGCTCCTCGTTATATAATGTTTTAAGTCTTGGCGTCGTCATCGAACTGCCCTCTATATATCAATGACTTCACCGGAGCGCTTGGCGAAGCGAACTTTCCGGCCGTCATCAAGATTTTTGTAACCAACACGGGTCGCCTTGCCATCCTTCGGATCCTGCAATGCGATATTCGAGATATGGATTGCCGCTTCCTTTTCGACAATGCCACCCTGGTCTGCCTGGCTCGGTTTCGTATGGCGTTTCACCATATTGATACCGGACACAAACACGCGGCGGTCTTTGCGACGAACGCTCAGTACCTCGCCGGTACGGCCCTTGTCCTTGCCCGTGAGCACGACGACCTTGTCGCCCTTTTTCACTGCGAATTTTTCAGCCATTAGAGAACCTCCGGCGCGAGGGAAATAATCTTCATGTAATTCTTGCTTCTCAGCTCACGCGTTACCGGACCGAAAATACGGGTCCCGACCGGCTCGCCCTGCTTGTTGATCAGCACGGCTGCGTTGCTATCAAAGCGAATTGCCGTCCCGTCGGTCCGGCGAATTTCCTTTTTTGTGCGCACGATGACAGCTCTCTGCACGTCACCTTTTTTGACGCGGCCGCGCGGAATCGCTTCCTTCACGGAGACAACAATTACGTCCCCGATAGAAGCGGTTTTCCGTTTTGAACCACCCAAAACTTTAATGCACTGCACCTGCCTCGCGCCGGAATTATCGGCAACATCCAGGTTGGTTTGCATCTGAATCATAGTCGTTTACCTTCGTTTGGTATCAACACTGTTTACTTAAGCGACGCTTAAAGAACTTCCCAACGTTTCAGTTTCGAATAGGGCGCACATTCCTGAATACGGACTGTATCGCCTGTCTTGAACTGATTTTTCTCGTCATGGGCATGGTACTTTTTCGACTGGCCTATGTACTTCTTATACAGCCGATGCATCACTTGACGATCGACTTTGACAACGACGGTCTGGTTATTCTTGTCGCTGACAACTGTTCCTTGCAGGATACGCTTTGGCATCGTTCTCTCTCCTAAGACGCAGCGCTAGCTGACATCACGGTTTTAATGCGGGCGATATCCCGCCGCACCTGGCGTTGGCGCGCCGTATTTTCCAATTGGCCACTGGCTTGCTGGAAGCGTAAATTGAACTGCTCCTTCTTCAGTTGAAGCAGTTCTGATTTAAGTTCATCAGCCGTTTTGCCCAGTAAATCCTGTGCTTTCATGGTCAATTTCCTTCACCAATGCGGGTCACGAAACGGGTTTTGATCGGCAATTTAGCCGCCCCCCTCTCGAACGCCTCGCGGGCGATTTCGAGCGGAACACCGTCAAGTTCAAACATTACTTTTCCGGGCTGAATGCGGACCATCCAATATTCCGGCGAACCCTTACCCTTACCCATCCGGACTTCGGTGGGTTTTTTGGATACGGGCACATCCGGGAATATACGGATCCAGACACGTCCAGCACGTTTGATATGGCGCGTAACCGCACGTCGAGTTGCCTCGATCTGCCGTGCCGTAATACGCCCGGGCTCTACAGCTTTCAGGCCATATGCGCCGAAGTTCAGCGTTGTACCTGAAGTTGCGACTCCCTTCAAGCGCCCTTTATGCGCTTTACGAAATTTTGTGCGCTTCGGTTGAAGCATGACATCACCCCTTTACTTAATTCCGACGGGAGCCACCGGGACGACCACCAGGTCGGCCGCCAGCCTGTTGTTTTTCAGCGAGTTTGTCCTGGGCCATCGGATCATGTTCCAGAATTTCACCTTTATAAATCCAGACCTTGATCCCGATGATCCCATAGGTGGTCAAGGAAGATGCGGTTCCATAGTCGATATTCGCGCGCAACGTATGCAACGGCACACGGCCTTCGCGATACCATTCCGTCCGCGCAATTTCCGCGCCGCCCAAACGACCGGCACAGTTAATCCGGATACCTTCCGCGCCAAGACGCAGCGCTGACTGAACCGCCCGCTTCATCGCCCGGCGATAGGAAACGCGCCGCGCCAGCTGCTGCCCGATATTCTCGGCAACCAGCTTCGCATCGATTTCCGGCTTGCGGACTTCAACGATATTCAGATGCACTTCAGAGTTCGTCATCTTGGCAATCGCAGAGCGCAGCTTTTCGATATCCGCACCCTTCTTACCAATGATAACACCCGGACGCGCCGAATGAATGGTGATCCGGGCTTTCTTGGCCGGACGCTCGATCACGATCTTGCTGATGCCCGCCTGCTCCAGCTGCTTTTCAAGATATTCGCGAATGCGCACATCTTCATGCAGCAGCTTGGCGTAATCGTCTTTGGCGTACCAGCGCGAATCCCAAGTCCGGTTGATACCGACCCGAAGGCCAATTGGATTTACTTTTTGACCCATTACTCTTGCTCCTCGCGCTCACGAACGATAATCGTGATATTGCTGAAAGGTTTCAGGATCGGGCTTGAACGCCCCCGCCCCCGTGGCCGCATGCGCTTCATCACCAGAGACTTGCTTACATAGGCTTCGGAGACATAGAGCTGATCTACGTCCAACTGATGGTTGTTTTCCGCGTTCGCAATCGCGGACTGCAACACTTTCCGTACCTCTGGCGCAATCCCCCGATTGGAGAAGCTGAGCTCGGTCAGTGCCGCACCTGCGGATTTGCCGCGAATGAGGCTGGCCACCAGGTTCATTTTCTGCGGGCTTACGCGGATGCGATTGCCGACGGCGCGCGCTTCCGTGTCTTTAAGTTGCCGCGTGAGTGACGCTTTACCCATGATTAGTTTCTCCGAGCCTTTTTATCAGCCGCATGGCCGTAATATGTCCGTGAGGGAGAAAATTCCCCAAACTTGTGACCCACCATGTCTTCATCCACCAGAACCGGAACAAACTTCTGGCCGTTATAAACGCCAAAGGTAAGTCCCACGAACTGCGGGAGAATTGTCGACCGGCGAGACCAGATCTTGATTACTTGTTTTCTGCCGCCCTCACGCGCAGCTTCCGCTTTTTTCAGCAGATAGCCGTCGACAAAAGGACCTTTCCATACAGAACGTGCCATGTTGCGCTCCTACTTCTTCCGCTTGAGCGGACGGCGCCGCATTATCATTTTATCCGTGGACTTGTTTGACCGAGTCCGTTTACCCTTCGTCGGCACACCCCATGGGGAGACCGGATGACGACCGCCGGATGTCCGGCCTTCACCACCACCATGCGGATGATCCACCGGGTTCATCGCGACACCGCGAACCGACGGGCGCTTGCCGAGCCAGCGGGACCGTCCCGCCTTCGCCAGCTTGATGTTTTTCTGGTCCGGGTTGGAAACCGCACCAACCGTCGCCATGCATTCACCGAGAACGATGCGCTGCTCGCCGGATGCCAGGCGAAGCTGCGCGTAACCCGCATCCTTACCGATCAGTTGAACATAGGTGCCCGCGGCGCGTGCCATCTGGCCACCCTTGCCCGGCTTCATCTCCACATTATGGATGATGGTGCCAACCGGCATGTTCTTCATGGGCATCGCATTGCCCGGCTTGATATCGACATTCGTGCCGGAGACGACCTTGTCGCCCGCAGAAATACGTTGCGGCGCCAGGATATAAGCCTGCTCGCCATCCTCATAACGGATCAGTGCGATAAAGGCCGACCGGTTCGGGTCATACTCAAGCCGTTCCACCGTTGCCGGGACGTCAAACTTGTTCCGTTTGAAATCAACAATACGGTAGGTCCGCTTGTGCCCGCCACCGCGACGACGCGCGGTGATCCGACCGTGGTTATTGCGACCCCCATTTCCGGACAACCCTTCCGTCAGGGCCTTGACCGGCTTTCCCTTATGCAGGTCAGACCGATCAACAAGGATCAATCCCCTCTGAGAAGGTGTTGTCGGTTTATAATTCTTCAACGCCATAGTTTAAATCCCCGCCGTCACATCGATGGCCTGACCCTCAGCAAGGGTCACAATTGCCTTCTTGTAATCAGACCGTTTGCCAATATGGCCCCGGAAACGCTTAACCTTACCTTTGTTACGGTTGGTGTTTACGTTCGTGACCTTGACATCGAAGAGTTTTTCAACTGCTTCTTTGATCTGAGGTTTCGTCGCATCCAGTGCGACACGGAATGTCACCTGATTAAACTCTGATCCCATCGTCGACTTTTCAGTCACGACCGGGCCCAGCAGGATGTCATATAGATTTTCCTGGTTCATTTCAGTCGAGCCTCCAGGCTTTCTACTGCGCTTTTCGTCAGCACAAGTGTGTCGCGGCGAAGAATGTCATACACATTGGCGCCGTTTGACGTCAGCAAGTCCACTTTCGGCAGGTTACGGGTGGAAAGAGCAAAGTTCTTTTCCATTTCCGCCCCATCCACGATCAGGATCGAGTCCCAACCGAGTGCCTTGAACTTCCCGGCCATATCCTTGGTTTTGATGCCCTTGGCTTTCAACTCGTCCACTACGACCAGCTTTCCTTCCGCCTGCTTGGCGGAAAGCGCCGTTTTCAGGGCCAGCTTCCGAACCTTTTTCGGCAGGTCGTGGGCATGACTGCGAACAACCGGCCCATGGGCTACGCCACCGCCGCGCTGAATCGGATTACGCTTCTGACCCTGACGGGCACGACCGGTGCCTTTCTGGTTGAACGGCTTCTGGCCGGTGCCGGAAACTTCCGCAACACCCTTTGTCTTATGAGTGCCAGACCGACGCGACGCCAGCTGATAGCGAACCATGCGCTGCAGCAGGTCGGCGCGTGGCGCCAAGCCAAAGACCTCATCCGCCAGTTCAATGTCACCGGCTTTTTTGTTGTCGAGGTTAATTACATTTACCTTCATCTTAGCCGTCCTTTATTCTTCCGTCGCCGTATCGGCGGCGGCAGTCTCTTCGGCAGGCGTGTCGGCCTGAGCTGTTTCTTCAACTGGCTCCGGCGCCCCGCCCTTTGCAACAAATGCAGCCGGATAAGGAGCATCGCTATGACGCGCCTTTTTCACGGCATCCGCGACAAAGACCCAGGATCCCTTGGAACCCGGAACGGCACCCCTGACAAGAACCAAGCCGCGATCCTTATCCGTTGAGACCACTTTCAAATTCTGTGTCGTTACCCGCGCCGCGCCCATGTGACCGGCCATCTTCTTACCCTTGAAGACCTTGCCCGGATCCTGACACTGACCGGTAGAACCATGCGCACGATGGGATACGGACACACCATGAGTGGCCCGCATGCCGCCGAAGTTATGACGCTTCATGGCGCCGGCAAAACCTTTACCGATACTCGTGCCGACAACATCGACAAACTGATCGGACACAAAATGATCCGCCGTGATTTCCGCGCCGACATCGACGAAGCCATCGCCCTCAATGCGGAATTCCGCCAGTTTCATTTTCGGCTCAACTTCGGCTTTAGCGAAATGGCCGCGCATCGCCTTGTTGACGTTCTTGACCTTCGCCTTGCCAACCCCGAGCTGCATGGCGTTATAGCCATGAGATTCAGTAGTCCGGTGAGCGACGACCTGACAGTTATCAACGGCAAGAACAGTTACCGGAATATGGGTACCGTCTTCCGCGAAAACCCGGGTCATCCCCAGTTTCTTTGCGATCAATCCACTACGCATTTCGATCACCCCAACAATTTGATGGACACATCGACGCCTGCGGCGAGGTCCAGTTTCATTAGTGCGTCCACCGTCTGCGGCGTCGGCTCAACGATATCCAAAAGCCGCTTATGGGTCCGGATTTCGAACTGCTCCCGCGACTTCTTGTCAATATGCGGACCGCGCAGGACCGTATATTTATCGATATGCGTCGGCAGCGGAATAGGTCCACGAACCTGAGCACCCGTGCGCTTGGCCGTATTTACAATTTCACCTGTCGAAGCATCGAGAACACGATGATCATACGCTTTCAGGCGGATGCGGATATTTTGGTTTTCCATTACTCTGGTCACTCCAGAAGAGAAACAAGACAGCCCCACAAGGGGCTGCCAGAATTAACTTATTCGGTTACGGATGCGACGACGCCGGCGCCGACGGTACGGCCGCCTTCGCGAATTGCGAAGCGCAGACCCTCATCCATGGCGATCGGGGCGATCAACTCGACATCCATCGTCACATTGTCACCCGGCATCACCATCTCCGTCCCACCCGGAAGCGTCACGACACCCGTCACGTCCGTGGTCCGGAAGTAGAACTGCGGACGATAGTTCGTGAAGAACGGTGTATGACGTCCGCCCTCTTCCTTCGTCAGGATGTAGGCTTCCGCCTTGAACTTCGTATGCGGCGTGATCGAACCCGGACGCGCCAGAACCTGGCCGCGCTCAACATCCTCACGCTTCGTACCGCGTAGCAGAACACCCACGTTGTCGCCAGCCTGACCCTGATCCAGGAGCTTGCGGAACATCTCAACGCCCGTGCAGGTCGTCTTCGTCGTCGGGCGAATGCCGACAATCTCGATTTCCTCGCCAACCTTCACAATGCCGCTCTCAATACGACCCGTCACAACCGTACCCCGGCCAGAGATCGAGAACACATCCTCGATCGGCATCAGGAACGGCTTGTCAATCTCACGCTCCGGCTGCGGGATAGAGGCGTCAACCGCTTCCATCAGCTTCAGGATCGATTCCTTGCCAATCTCGTCATCCCGGCCTTCCAGCGCCGCAAGCGCAGATCCGCCGATAATCGGAATATCGTCGCCCGGGAAATCATACTCAGACAGAAGCTCGCGGATTTCCATCTCAACAAGCTCAATCAGCTCTTCGTCGTCCACAAGGTCAACCTTGTTCATATAGACAACCAGCGCCGGAACACCAACCTGGCGCGCCAGAAGGATATGTTCGCGCGTCTGCGGCATCGGGCCGTCGTTCGCCGACACAACCAGGATCGCGCCGTCCATCTGCGCCGCCCCCGTGATCATGTTCTTCACATAGTCCGCATGGCCCGGGCAGTCCACATGCGCATAGTGACGGTTACCCGTCTCATACTCAACATGCGACGTCGAAATCGTGATCCCCCGCGCCTTCTCTTCCGGCGCCTTGTCAATCTCGTCAAACGCAAACGCAGCGCCCCCGCTCTGCTCCGACAGAACTTTCGTAATCGCCGCCGTCAGCGTCGTCTTACCATGGTCAACATGACCAATCGTCCCAATATTTACATGCGGTTTACTACGATCAAATTTCTCTTTGGCCATTTTATCTCTCCGTTATTTCCGGCTGCCTCAGCTTGCTCTGTTACGCCAACTTCGCCAGAACTTCGTCTGATACGTGTTGTGGCACTGGTTCATAATGGTCGAACACCATGGAAAATGTTGCGCGGCCCTGTGTCTGGGAGCGCAGGTTGTTCACATAGCCAAACATGTTGGCCAGCGGCACCATGGCATTTACGACTTGCGCGACACCGCGCGGTTCCGTTCCGGTCACCTGACCGCGGCGGCTGTTCAAATCGCCCATCACATCGCCGATATATTCATCCGGCGTCACAATCTCGACCTTCATCATCGGTTCCAGCAGGCGAAGGCCGGCTTTCGGGGCGATTTCGCGCATTGCCGCGCGGCCCGCGATTTCAAAGGCCATGACCGAGCTATCGACGTCATGATAGGCACCGTCAATAAGGGTGACGTCCACATCGATGAGCGGGAAGCCCGCAAGCACACCGGTCTCGACAATGTCGCGAATACCTTTTTCCACACCCGGAATATATTCCTTCGGCACCGAACCACCGGTAATGGTATCGCTGAAAGTGAAGCCCGCACCCGGCTCGCCCGGCTTGGCAATAATCTTGATGCGCGCGAACTGACCTGAACCACCGGACTGTTTCTTATGGGTGTAGTCAAGCTCTGCTTCGCGTGTGATGCTTTCACGATACGCCACCTGCGGCGCACCAATGTTGGCCTCAACGCCAAATTCGCGCTTCATGCGATCAACAATGATGTCGAGATGAAGCTCGCCCATCCCCTTAATAATCGTCTGGCCGCTTTCAATATCGGAAGACACCCGGAAAGACGGATCTTCTTTTGCCAGGCGATTAAGGGCAACGCCCATTTTTTCCTGGTCGGTCTTGGTTTTCGGCTCAACCGCGATCTCGATCACGGGCTCCGGAAACTCCATCCGCTCCAGAATAACCGGCTTGGATGAGTCGCAAAGCGTATCACCCGTCGTCGTGTCTTTCAGGCCTGCGATGGCGACAATATCACCGGCGCGAGCCTCTTTCACGTCTTCCCGGCTGTTCGCATGCATCTGCAGCATACGACCAACACGCTCGCGCGTGTTCTTAACGGAGTTCATCGTCTGCGTACCGGCTTCAAGCACACCAGAATAGACGCGAACGAATGTCAGGGAACCAACGAAGGGGTCCGTCATCACCTTAAATGCCAAGCCGGCAAAAGGCTGATCATCAGACGGAAGACGCTCGATATCTTCTTCGGTCTTGACATCAATACCGTGCGTCCCGCCGATGTCCGTCGGGGACGGCATGAACTCGATCACAGCATCCAGAAGCGGCTGAACACCCTTGTTCTTAAATGCCGTTCCGGTCAGGACCGGTACAAAAGTCGCCGCCAGCGTGCCTTTACGAATACAGGCGCGCAGCGTATCTTCGCTCGGCTCCTCGCCCTCAAGATAGGCTTCGAGAATCGCCTCATCCATCTCAATGGCCGTCTCGACCATGGCTTCGTGATATTCCGCTGCCTTATCGGCGAGTTCGGGGCGAATGTCGCGATACTCGAAAGATGCCCCCATCTCTTCACCGGTCCAGACGATTTCCTGCATCTTGATCAGGTCAACCACACCCTCGAACTCAGCTTCGGAGCCGATGGGGAGCTGCAACACAAGCGGCTTCGCACCCAAGCGGGTCTTGAACATCTCAACGCACCGATAAAAGTCAGCGCCGGTACGGTCCATCTTGTTGACGAAACACATGCGCGGCACGCGGTATTTATCAGCCTGGCGCCATACGGTTTCAGACTGCGGCTCAACACCGGCAACGCCATCAAACACAGCAACCGCACCGTCGAGCACCCGCAACGACCGCTCAACTTCAATTGTGAAGTCCACATGGCCGGGGGTATCGATAATGTTGATACGGTGATCTTTCCAGAAGCAAGTCGTCGCGGCGGACGTAATCGTGATGCCGCGCTCCTGCTCCTGCTCCATCCAGTCCATAGTTGCCGCACCATCATGCACCTCACCGATTTTGTGAGACACACCGGTATAGTACAGAATGCGTTCCGTGGTCGTCGTCTTGCCCGCATCGATATGGGCCATAATCCCAATGTTGCGGTATCTGTCGATGGGCGTTGTGCGTGCCATGTCTGAAATCCTAGATCAAGCTTGCGTAATTAAGTTCAGTTACCAGCGGTAATGGGCGAACGCACGGTTCGCTTCCGCCATCTTGTGCGTATCTTCACGTTTCTTGACAGCGCCGCCGCGTTCGTTCGATGCGTCAAGAATTTCCCCGGAAAGGCGATCCACCATCGTCACCTCGGAGCGCTTGCGGGCGCTTGAGATCAACCAACGGATGGCAAGGGCCTGACCGCGTTCGGAGCGGACTTCGACCGGCACCTGATAGGTGGCGCCACCCACACGGCGGGACCGTACTTCGATATCCGGCTTCACCTTGTCGAGCGCTTCATGGAAAACTTCCACGGGGCTTGAGCCGGTCTTTTTTTCAATAATATCAAAAGCACCGTAGACAATGCCTTCGGCGGTAGATTTTTTTCCATCAAACATGAGGGAGTTCATGAACTTGGTCAGAACAACATCCCCAAATTTGGCGTCCGGGAGAACTTCGCGTTTTTCAGCTGCGTGACGACGTGACATATATTAAATTCCTTATTTCGGCTTCTTCGCGCCATATTTGGAGCGACGCTGGCGACGATCCGCAATCCCTTGCGTATCCAGCACACCACGAATGATATGATAACGAACACCCGGCAAGTCCTTTACACGACCGCCACGGATCAGGACAACTGAATGCTCCTGAAGGTTATGGCCCTCACCCGGAATATAGCTCGTCACCTCAAACCCATTGGTCAGACGCACACGGGCGACTTTACGCAAAGCGGAGTTCGGCTTTTTCGGAGTCGTCGTATAAACTCTCGTGCAAACACCACGTTTCTGCGGGCACGCCTCCATGGCGGGCACTTTATTGCGCGAAACCGGCGCCTTGCGGGGGTTTCTAATCAGCTGATTAATAGTAGGCATTCTTCTTCCTATCATGCGTTGCCGCAAACAGAACAGCCGCGCGCAGCTGCGGCTCTGCTCGCGGTCAGGTTTTTTGCGTCCACCCGAAGAGACTTAACACGTGTGTTTTTTTCAAAATCCTGACGACACACGGAAAAATTAGTACACGACTGTTGTCAGGAGCGCGCAATATATGGGCGAGGCCCTATGCAGTCAAGCAGAAAAGATTGCATTTTTGTTAATCTCTCAATGGCGCCAATTTAAGCCTTCCCCCACCCCTTATTTGGAGGGAAATACGGCGATTTCATGATCCGGATTTGGCTTTCCCCGTGATGGGAGTGCAAATATGTATCGGGTTAACTGAAAACGGCGCCCGATGAGAGGCGCCGCTTTCCTATTTTTCATCCTTTCGCCGTGGTTCACCACATCGAAAAGACTGATTCTTCGAGCATCACTCCGCGGCGGAGGTTTCCTCTGATCCTGCCGGTTCAAGCGTGTTGACAGCCGCTTCGGCTTTATCCTGGATTTCCTTGTCGCGTTTCGCCGCCACCATTTTCAGACGGTTCATCTGCGAACCCGTACCCGCCGGGATCAGGCGACCAACGATGACGTTCTCTTTGAGACCCATCAGCGTATCCTTCTTGCCGGCAACAGAAGCTTCCGTCAGCACCCGGGTCGTTTCCTGGAAGGACGCGGCCGAGATGAAGGAATTCGTCTGCAGGCTGGCTTTCGTGATACCGAGCAGGATCGGGCTGCCTTCCGCCGGTGCTTTTCCGGCGTCAACCAGCTTCTCATTCTGAGCCTCGAACTCTTCACGGTCGATATGCTCTCCGATCAGGAAGGAGCTATCGCCCTGTTTCTCGATCTCGATCTTCTGCAGCATCTGACGGCAGATCACTTCGATATGCTTATCGTTGATCTTCACGCCCTGCAGACGATAAACGTCCTGGATCTCATTAATCAGGAAGTTGGCGAGCGCCTCGACACCGAGAACCTTCAGAATGTCGTGCGGAGCGGGGTTGCCATCGAGAAGGTAGTCGCCAACCCGAACATAGTCGCCCTCATTGACCGCAAGATGCTTGCCCTTGGGAATAAGATACTCTACCGGTTCCGCCCCTTCCTCTTCAGGCCGGATCGACACGCGACGTTTCGATTTATAGTCTTTGCCGAATTCGACAAAGCCATCCGCCTCGGCGATAATCGCGTGGTCCTTCGGACGGCGGGCTTCGAAAAGCTCGGCCACCCGTGGCAGGCCACCCGTAATATCTTTCGTCTTGGAACCTTCACGTGGAATACGTGCCAGAACGTCACCAGCCTGAACATCCGCCCCGTCTTCAACCGACAGAATAGCATCCACCGGAAGGAAGTAACGGGCTTCATGACCACTCGGAAGAGTAAGAAGTTCGCCATCATCACCCCGCAGGGTAATGCGCGGGCGAAGATCGCTGCCTTTTGGCTGGGACTTCCAGTCAACAACGATTTTCCGGGCGATACCCGTTGCTTCGTCAACCTGCTCGGCCATGGAAACACCGGAGACAAGGTCTTTATAGCTAACCTTACCCTCAAGCTCCGTGATCACAGGTGTGGTGAACGGATCCCACTGGGCAAGCTTGTCGCCTTTGCTGACCTTCGCCCCTTCGTCAACCATCAGTCGCGTACCATATGCAACCCGATGACGTGCTCTTTCACGATTGTTTTCATCGACCAGAACCAATTCCGAATTCCGGCCCATAACAATCGGATTGCCGCTGCTGTTCACAACAACATTCCGGTTTTCAATCTTGATCGTGCCTTCATGGGAAGCTTCGATGGAGGAGACTTCCGCCACCTGCGCCGTCCCCCCAATATGGAACGTCCGCATGGTAAGCTGGGTACCCGGCTCACCAATTGACTGGGCAGCGATAACGCCCACGGCCTCGCCAATATTGACAGGCGTTCCGCGCGCAAGATCACGGCCATAACAGCTACCGCAGATACCGCCCTTGGTCTCACATGTGAGAACCGAACGGATAAGAACCTGCTCAACACCGGAGGTTTCAGCAAGAAGCGAGCTCGCTTCGTCGAACATCTCACCGCCGACGACAATCACTTCGCCGGTTGTCGGGTTGACAACATCAACAGCCGCCGTCCGCCCGAGCAGACGATCGCTCAATGTTGCGATAATATCGCTGCCTTCCACCACTTCGCGAACCGTCACACCATTTTCGGTCCCGCAATCTCTCTCGATCACGACACAATCCTGGGCCACATCCACCAACCGGCGGGTCAGGTAACCGGAGTTTGCGGTCTTCAGCGCGGTATCCGCCAGACCCTTACGGGCACCATGGGTGGAGTTGAAATATTCAAGAACGCTCAACCCCTCCTTAAAGTTGGAGATAATCGGCGTCTCGATAATTTCACCAGACGGTTTCGCCATCAGGCCACGCATACCAGCAAGCTGTTTCATCTGAGCCGCCGAACCACGGGCACCAGAGTTGGCCATCATAAAGATAGAGTTAATGCCAACCTGACGATCGTTTTCGTCCATTTCCACCGCTTCAATGACTTTCATCATCTCGTCAGCGACACGATCCGTACATTGTGACCAGGCATCAATGACCTTGTTGTACTTCTCGCCCTGAGTGATCAGACCATCATAATACTGACGCTCATATTCCTCGGCGAGTTTACGGGTGTCCTCAACAAGTTTGTCCTTGGATTCGGGGATACGCATGTCATCCTTGCCGAAGGAGATACCGGCGCGGCAGGCATGCGCAAAGCCGAGACCCATGATCCTGTCGGCGAAGATAACCGTCTCTTTCTGACCGCAGTGACGATAAACCTCGTCAATCACCTGAGTGATTTCCTTCTTGGTCAGCAAGCGGTTGATCAGATCGAAGCTTATTTTTGCATTTTTGGGCAGAATTTCTTCAATCAGCATCCGGCCCGGGGTCGTATCCACAACTTTGCGGACTTCCGTGCCATCTTCCTGCACGACAGTGATGCGCGTCTTGATCTTGCTGTGCAGGGTCAGGATTTTGTTGTCGATCGCGTGCTGGGCTTCCGCCACATCGGCAATCACCATCCCCTCACCCGGATCATTGGCAATATCCATGGTCAGGTAATAGATACCCAGAACAATATCCTGGCTCGGCACGATGATCGGCTTGCCACTTGCCGGGCTCAGGATGTTGTTGGTCGACATCATGAGAACACGGGCTTCAAGCTGTGCTTCGAGCGAGAGCGGCACATGAACCGCCATCTGGTCACCGTCAAAGTCGGCGTTAAAGGCCGTACAAACGAGCGGATGAAGCTGGATCGCCTTACCCTCGATGAGGACCGGTTCAAACGCCTGAATACCAAGACGATGCAGCGTCGGCGCACGGTTGAGAAGCACCGGATGCTCGCGAATAACTTCCTCAAGAATATCCCAGACTTCCGGGCGTTCCTTCTCGACCAGCTTCTTCGCCATCTTGACGGTTGCCGCCATGCCCTTGAGTTCAAGCTTCGCGTAGATAAAGGGCTTGAATAGCTCAAGCGCCATCTTTTTAGGCAAGCCGCATTGATGGAGTTTCAACTCCGGCCCCACCACAATCACCGAACGACCGGAATAGTCAACGCGCTTACCGAGCAGGTTCTGACGGAAGCGGCCCTGCTTGCCTTTCAGCATGTCAGAGAGCGATTTCAGCGGCCGCTTGTTGGCACCCGTGATCACCCGACCGCGACGGCCGTTATCAAAGAGCGCATCAACGGATTCCTGAAGCATACGCTTTTCGTTCCGGACAATGATGTCCGGCGCACGCAGCTCGATCAGCCGTTTCAGGCGGTTATTCCGGTTTATCACCCGGCGATAAAGATCGTTGAGGTCAGAGGTTGCGAACCGGCCGCCATCAAGTGGGACCAGCGGACGCAGTTCCGGCGGAATGACCGGAATGACCTGTAGGATCATCCATTCGGGACGGTTACCCGATTCCATGAAGGCTTCAATGATCTTGAGACGCTTGGCGAGTTTGCGCGGCTTGGCTTCGGACGTTGTCGTCGCCATTTCCTCGCGGATTTCATCGCGGATCGTTTCCAGATCAAGAGAAGAAAGAATATCGCGGATCGCTTCTGCGCCGATACTGGCGGTGAAAGCATCCTCACCATATTCATCCTGTGCGTCGAGAAACTCTTCTTCACTCAACAGCTGAAACTGTTTAAGTGGGGAAAGGCCTGGCTCGACAACCACATAGTTTTCGAAATAGAGAATGCGTTCCAGATCCTTCAGCGTCATATCGAGCAACAGGCCGATACGAGACGGGAGTGATTTCAGGAACCAGATATGCGCGACCGGCGATGCCAGTTCGATATGCGCCATGCGTTCGCGGCGCACCTTCGACAGGGTGACCTCAACACCACATTTTTCGCAGGTAATCCCGCGATATTTCATCCGCTTGTACTTACCGCACAGGCATTCATAATCCTTGATCGGACCAAAGATCCGCGCACAGAAAAGACCGTCTTTTTCCGGCTTGAAAGTTCGGTAATTGATGGTTTCGGGCTTTTTGATTTCACCGAACGACCAAGACCGGATCCGTTCCGGTGAGGCGATAGAAATTCGGATTTCATCAAAAGCCTGAGTGCCCTGTGGCTGACCAAAAAGGTTCATCAACTCATTCATGGACCATCTCTCCTTTTAAACCCCGGGGTCCCCGGGAGGCGCTCGATAAAGCAGCCTTTAAAAAATAACTGTCTGTGACCAACGTATCAATTGGCCCCGGGATGACCCGGGACCAACTCAATCAGTAACCAATCTGCGAAAGTTCGACATTCAGGCACAAGGACCGCATTTCCTTGACCAGAACGTTGAAGCTTTCCGGAATACCGGCTTCAAACGTATCGTCACCGCGGACAATGGCTTCGTAGACTTTCGTCCGGCCCGCCACGTCATCCGACTTGACGGTCAGCATTTCCTGCAGGGTGTAGGCGGCGCCATAAGCCTGCAGGGCCCAGACTTCCATCTCACCGAAACGCTGTCCACCGAACTGCGCCTTACCGCCCAGCGGTTGCTGGGTGACCAGGCTGTAGGGGCCGATTGACCGCGCATGGATCTTGTCATCAACCAGATGATGCAGCTTCAGCATATAGATATAGCCCACTGTCACCTTCC
This sequence comes from Sneathiella sp., assembly GCF_029233945.1. Classification (GTDB taxonomy): domain Bacteria; phylum Pseudomonadota; class Alphaproteobacteria; order Sneathiellales; family Sneathiellaceae; genus Sneathiella. The sequence goes on from NZ_JARGOQ010000032.1 coordinate 35,696, forward strand.
GATCAAAGGTCTCGCCTGTCCGACCGTCAACAAGTGTGACCTGACCGGACGTATCAAGACCGGCGATTTCGAGAAGACGGTTAATATCGTCTTCCTTGGCACCATCAAAAACCGGCGTTGCCATCGGCACACCGTTGGTGAGGTTACCGCCGAGTTCAAGGAACTGATCATCGGACATGCCGGAGATTTTTTCCTCATACTCTTCATCGCCATACACTTCTTGCAGCTTGGATTTAAGCGGCTTCAAGTCAGTCGCGCCAAGGCGGATACGAGTCATGATCTCTGTGATCTGGGTGCCAATACCGTGGCTGGCCCAGCCGAGATGCGTTTCCAGAATCTGCCCTACGTTCATACGTGATGGCACGCCAAGCGGGTTCAGCACGATATCGACCGGCTTGCCGTCCTCAAGATACGGCATATCCTCTTCCGGCAAGATCCGGGAGATAACACCCTTGTTACCATGACGGCCGGCCATCTTGTCACCCGGCTGAAGCTTGCGCTTCACCGCGACGAAGACTTTGACCATCTTCATCACCCCGGGCGGCAACTCATCACCGCGCTGTAGCTTGTCGACCTTGTTCTCAAAGCGAGCACGCAGGCCACCGATGGCTTCGTCATACTGCTTCTTGAGCTGTTCGATCTTCTCCATCGCGCCATCGTCCTTGACGCTGATCTGCCACCAGACACCCGGGTGCAGGTCCATCAGCTTCTCGGACTTGATTTCCTCATTGGCTTTGAACTCACTTGGGCCGGAGGCAACCTTCTGCGACACCAGCAGACCTTTCAGGCGGTCATAAATTGTCCGTTCCAGAATGGCTTTTTCGTCATCGCGGTCTTTCGCCAGATGCTCGATCTCGTCACGTTCGATGGCGAGCGCACGCTCGTCCTTCTCAACGCCGTGGCGGTTGAAGACACGCACTTCAACAACCGTACCCGCAACACCCGGCGGCAACCGCAGGGACGTATCACGGACATCGGATGCCTTCTCACCGAAGATGGCGCGCAGGAGTTTTTCTTCCGGCGTCATCGGGCTTTCGCCCTTCGGCGTGATCTTGCCAACCAGAATATCGCCCGGCTGAATTTCCGCACCGACATAAACGATACCGGCCTCATCGAGGTTCTTAAGTCCCTCTTCACCGACATTCGGAATATCGCGGGTAATTTCTTCCGGGCCGAGCTTCGTATCCCGGGCCATGACCTCAAATTCCTCGATATGGATCGAGGTGAAGACGTCGTCCTTCACGATCCGCTCCGAGATCAGAATCGAGTCTTCAAAGTTATACCCATTCCACGGCATAAACGCGACCAGCACGTTCCGGCCAAGAGCCAACTCGCCAAGATCCGTTGACGGTCCGTCACAAATGATGTCACCGGCATCCACCATATCGCCAACCTTCACCAAAGGCCGCTGGGTGATGCAGGTGTTCTGGTTCGACCGCTGGAATTTCAGCAGGTTATAGATATCAACCCCGGACTTGCTGAGGTCCTTCTCATCCGTTGCGCGGATCACGATACGGGTGGCGTCCACCTGATCGACGATACCGGCCCGCTTTGCAACCGTAGCCACGCCGGAATCCCGGGCAACCCGCTCTTCCATACCAGTACCGACAAATGGTGCTTCAGCCCGCAGGAGCGGAACCGCCTGACGCTGCATGTTCGAGCCCATCAAGGCACGATTGGCATCATCATTTTCCAGGAACGGAATAAGTGCCGCACCGACAGACACCAGCTGTTTCGGCGATACGTCAATATAGGTAACGTCTTCAGGCTTGGCGACAACATATTCACCCTGTGCCCGGCAACGCACGAAATCTTCCGTGAACTGGCCCTTGTCATCGAGGGCCGCGTTCGCCTGGGAGATCGTGTGCTTGCTCTCTTCCATGGCGGAGAGATATTTCACGTCGCCTGTCAGCTTGCCATTTTCGACGCGCTGATACGGGCTTTCAATAAAGCCGTACTTATTAACACGGGCGAACGTCGCCAGCGAGTTGATCAGACCGATGTTTGGACCTTCCGGCGTTTCAATCGGGCAGATACGACCATAATGAGTTGGATGCACGTCACGCACCTCAAAACCGGCACGCTCACGGGTCAGGCCGCCCGGGCCAAGTGCAGAAAGACGGCGCTTATGGGTGATTTCCGACAGCGGATTGGTCTGGTCCATAAACTGGCTGAGCTGGCTGGAGCCGAAAAACTCGCGCACCGCAGCCGCCGCTGGCTTCGCATTGATCAGATCATGCGGCATGACCGTGTCAATCTCAACCGAGCTCATCCGCTCGCGAATGGCACGTTCCATGCGGAGAAGGCCAATACGGTACTGGTTTTCCATCAGCTCACCAACCGAGCGTACACGCCGGTTGCCGAGATTATCGATATCGTCAGTTTCCCCGTGACCGTCTTTCAGGCGGACAAGGGTTTTAACAACGGCAAGAATGTCTTCTTTCCGCAGAACCCGCACGGTATCTTCCGCATCGAGGTCAAGGCGCAGGTTCATCTTCACCCGGCCAACCGCAGAAAGATCATAGCGTTCTGAATCAAAGAAGAGGCCCTTGAACAACGCTTCGGCCGTTTCCTCGGTCGGCGGCTCACCCGGGCGCATCACACGATAGATATCAACCAGCGCCTGATCACGGGTGCTGCTCTTGTCCACGGCAAGCGTATTACGGATGTACGGGCCGACATTTACATTATCGATATCGAGGGTCGGAATTTCCTTGAACCCGGACGCTTCCAGCTGGTCGATCAGGGCTTCGGTCAGTTCTTCGCCCGCCTCAACCAGGACTTCACCGGTTTTTTCATTGACCAGGTCTTCCGCAATAAAGCGGCCCACGAGATCGAGATGACCGACGAGCATGTCTTTCAGCCCCTCGTCCATCAATTTATTGGCGAGGCGCTGAGTGATTTTCGTCCCTGCTTCAGCGACGACTTTCTGAGTATCCGCGTCAACAAGATCACGGATCAGGCGACTGCCGCGTACCCGATCCACGTTGAACGGTGTCCGCCAGCCTTTTTTCTCGAGCTTGTAATCCACACGATCGTAGAAATAGTTCAGAATATCCTCATGGGTCATGTCGAGCGCCTGCAGCAGCGCCGTGACAGGCAGCTTGCGACGACGGTCGATACGGACATGAACGATGTCTTTTGCATCAAATTCAAAATCGAGCCATGAACCACGGTAAGGGATCACGCGTGCCGCAAACAGAAGCTTGCCGCTGGCATGGGTTTTACCCTTGTCATGATCGAAGAACACGCCGGGGCTGCGATGCATCTGGGAAACGATCACACGCTCGGTGCCGTTAATAATGAACGTGCCCTTGTCGGTCATAAGCGGCATATCGCCCATGTAAACGCTCTGTTCCTTGATATCGAGGACAGATTTTGCTTCCGTATCCGGATCCACTTCGAAGACGATCAGGCGCAGCGTCGCTTTTAAGGGCGCGCCAAAGGTCATGCCGCGTTGCTGGCACTCTTCCTCGTCATACTTCGGGGTTTCAAATTCATAGGAAACAAATTCAAGGCTTGCCGTATCGGCAAAATCCTTGATCGGAAAAACAGATTTGAAAACGGATTGAAGACCTTCGTCGCCGCGCGCATCGGGCGACGTGTCTTGCATCAAAAACGCATCGTAAGAGGTTTTCTGGACCTCAATCAAGTTCGGCATTTCGGTTGCCGCCTCAATGCTTCCAAAGTTTTTACGAACGCGCTTGCGACCGGTGAACGACTGCAATATGCCCATGCCAAATCCCCGTATGTTTCTTGGCCAACTAAAAAACAACCCTTGCTAAAAAGGCTGCGAGCCGGATTTTCCAAAGATCAGAGAAAATGATCTAATCTCTTGAAATTCCTGCAAATTTTTCTCCAGACTTAAGGCCGCTGGAGACGCCACGTGATTAAATTCCCGCCGGACCGCCGCTTGCCTGCTTAGAAAGCGGCTGCGGGGAAGGCAGCAAAAGCCGCCTTCCCCGTTGTAACCCTAGCTACCCAAAGGTCGCTACATCGCAACTGATTATTTAAGTTCAACAGTTGCGCCTGCGCCTTCGAGCTGTTCTTTGATTTTGTTAGCTTCGTCTTTAGGTGCCGCTTCCTTAACGGTTTTCGGCGCACCTTCAACGAGGTCTTTTGCTTCCTTAAGACCGAGACCCGTGATCGCACGAACCTCTTTAATAACGTTGATTTTCTTTTCGCCTGCGGCCATCAGAACAACGTCAAAATCATCTTTTTCTTCAGCAGCAGCGGCATCGCCACCACCTGCACCCGGAGCCGCGGCGACAGCAACCGGTGCGGCGGCAGAAACGCCCCATTTTTCTTCCAGAATCTTTGAAAGTTCTGCAGCTTCCAGCACAGTCAGGCTGGAAAGGTCTTCGGCAATCTTTTCGAGATCGGCCATTGTACTATTCTCCTCAGGTAAACCTAGTGGTTTAGTTTCAATATTAACTGGCTATTACATCTAACCCTGTTCGGCTTTCGCCGCCAGGACACGGGCCAACTGACCAGCAGGAGCCTGAAGGACACCAGCGATTTTCGTCGCAGGCGCCTGCAGCAACCCGACCAGTTTTCCACGAAGTTCGTCAAGCGATGGGAGGCTCGCAAGAGACTTGACCCCGGCGGGGTCGAGTTCCGTTGTGCCCATTGCACCGCCGATCACGACAAACTTCTCGTTTCCCTTTGCATAGTCCATAACAACTTTCGGTGCCGCGACAGGATCGCTTGAATAAGCGATGCCCACAGGGCCTTTCAGTTTTTCGGACAGGGAACCATAGTCCGTGCCATCAAGAGCGAGACGCGCAAGCCGATTTTTAGTCACTTTGAAGCTGGCACCGGCATCCAGCATCTTTACGCGAAGCTCGGTCATTTGCGCCACAGTGAGACCACTGTATTCGGCGACAACAACCACAGCTGCCTCGTTAAAGACACCCTTCAGTTCGGTAACCACCGCTTCTTTTTGCGATCGGTCCACTCGTCGTCTCCAGTCTTTGAAATGCCTCAAACTCTTGAAGCATTCCGTTTACACTAGAACCCGGCCTCGGCCGGATCCGGTTAAACTGTCCCAGGTCCACCTGAATTGCTGACTAGCAGCGAATTATTTAGCTTCCCTGTCTATGCAGGCAACGAATTGCATTTAAATCCCCTTATCCAAAAGGTCCGGGAACACCTGCAGTCTTGGACAGACGGACTGGCGAACCAGCCCGACATTTACCGCACCGAAATGCGGCAAATTTGGTAGGCGACGCTAGATTACGTCGCCGATTTCAAGCTTCACGCCCGGGCCCATGGTGGAGCTCACGGCGATCTTCTTGATAAATGTTCCTTTTGCGCCGCTCGGCTTGGATTTTGCCACCGCGCCCACAAACGCCTTGATATTTTCGCTCAAGGCTTCCTTGGTGAAGCTCGATTTGCCAAGTCCGGCATGGATGATCCCGCTTTTCTCAGCACGGAATTCCACCTGGCCGCCCTTGGCAGCCTCAACGGCCTCAGCGACATTCGGCGTTACCGTGCCGAGCTTCGGGTTTGGCATCAGACCGCGCGGGCCCAGCACCTTACCAAGGCGACCAACAACGGCCATCATGTCCGGCGTCGCGATGCAGCGATCGAAATTCATCTCGCCTGCCTGAATTTTCTCCATCAGGTCTTCCGCCCCGACGAGATCGGCACCGGCTTTCGTTGCTTCCTCGGCCTTGTCACCACGGGCGAAAACGGCCACCCGGACGGACTTGCCCGTTCCGTTCGGCAACTGGATCACACCGCGCACCATCTGGTCCGAATGCCGCGGATCAACACCGAGATTCATTGCAATTTCGATAGTTTCATCGAATTTCGATTTTGCGTGCGCCTTAATGATCTCGACGGCTTCGTCAAGCGCGTAGAACTTCTCGCGATCAATCACGTCAGCCGCGGCTTTTTGGTTTTTCGTCAGTTTTGCCATGATCTTAACCCACCACTTCCAGGCCCATGGAACGGGCGGAGCCTTTGATAATATTCATCGCCGCATCAATATCGTTGGCGTTCAGATCCACCATCTTCGCTTCCGCGATCTCACGAACCTGCGCCTCGGTCACTGTACCCGCAACTTCCTTACTTGGCGTGCTGCCGCCTTTTTTCAACTTGGCTGCCTTTTTCAGGAAATAGGAAGCCGGAGGCGTCTTGGTTATGAAACTGAATGAACGATCCGCATAAACAGTAATAACTGTCGGAATTGGCATGCCGCCTTCCATATTGCCCGTTGAGGCATTGAAAGCCTTGCAGAATTCCATAATATTCACGCCCTGCTGGCCCAGTGCCGGACCGATAGGCGGGGATGGATTTGCCTGCCCCGCCGGGACCTGCAACTTGATATAACCTTTAATCTTCTTTGCCATTATCTTCCCTCTTCAAATTAAGGGGTCGTGGTACGACCATGGCCGGCCTCCCACAACGATCCGCACCATGCGGAAATTACGCTTTAACTTTTTTCAACCTGCGAATAATCAAGTTCAACAGGCGTCGAGCGGCCAAAGATCGATACCGAGACCTTCAGCTTCGCTTTCTCTTCATCTACTTCTTCAACCTGACCCATAAAGGTGGCGAACGGACCATCACTGACCCGGACTTCCTCACCAAGCTCAAACGTAACCGATGGCTTGGGTCGCTCGATCCCTTCCTGCACCTGGTTGAGGACCGCCATTGCCTCCTTCTCGGAGATTGGCGTCGGCTTGTTCCCATTGCCAAGGAAACCCGTCACCTTCGGCAGGTTCTTGACCAGATGGTAGGTTTCGTCATTCATCTCCATATGCGCGAGCACATAGCCCGGGAAAAACTTCCGCTCTGCGCTGACCTTCTGGCCACGCCGCACTTCAACTACTTCTTCAACCGGAACCAGCACTTCTTCAAACAAATCGGCCATGCCCTTGATGATCGCCTGTTCCTTTACGGATTGTGCGACCTTCTTTTCGAAGCCCGAATAGGCATGAATGATATACCAGCGTTTGGCCATGTGATCAGGATCCCAGCGACATAATTTGTTTGACAACGAACTGAATGCCGGAATCAACAAGGAAAAAGAACATGGAAGCCAGAAAAACCATGACAAATACCATCCCCGTCGTCACCAGCGTTTCCTTGCGGGTCGGCCATGTGACTTTCGAGGCTTCCTGCCGCACCTGGCGGATAAAAGCTCCTGGGTTTACCTTTGCCATAATTCTTCAAAAATCCTTCATCCGGTGAATGACCCGGCGGTATACAAGACTTTTACATATAGATCAACCAGATTGGCAGGAGAGGAGGGACTCGAACCCACAACCCCCGGTTTTGGAGACCGGTGCTCTACCAATTGAGCTACACTCCTCCGGTCTGAACGGGCAATCCCGGGTCGCCGATTTTTTACGTCCGGCGCCCGGGACTGACCATTTAATCTACATGTAATCTTTTCGCCGCTTAAAACAAACGGCGTCCATTTTCCTTATTCGGTTACGGATGCGACGACGCCGGCGCCGACGGTACGGCCGCCTTCGCGAATTGCGAAGCGCAGACCCTCATCCATGGCGATCGGGGCGATCAACTCGACATCCATCGTCACATTGTCACCCGGCATCACCATCTCCGTCCCACCCGGAAGCGTCACGACACCCGTCACGTCCGTGGTCCGGAAGTAGAACTGCGGACGATAGTTCGTGAAGAACGGTGTATGACGTCCGCCCTCTTCCTTCGTCAGGATGTAGGCTTCCGCCTTGAACTTCGTATGCGGCGTGATCGAACCCGGACGCGCCAGAACCTGGCCGCGCTCAACATCCTCACGCTTCGTACCGCGTAGCAGAACACCCACGTTGTCGCCAGCCTGACCCTGATCCAGGAGCTTGCGGAACATCTCAACGCCCGTGCAGGTCGTCTTCGTCGTCGGGCGAATGCCGACAATCTCGATTTCCTCGCCAACCTTCACAATGCCGCTCTCAATACGACCCGTCACAACCGTACCCCGGCCAGAGATCGAGAACACATCCTCGATCGGCATCAGGAACGGCTTGTCAATCTCACGCTCCGGCTGCGGGATAGAGGCGTCAACCGCTTCCATCAGCTTCAGGATCGATTCCTTGCCAATCTCGTCATCCCGGCCTTCCAGCGCCGCAAGCGCAGATCCGCCGATAATCGGAATATCGTCGCCCGGGAAATCATACTCAGACAGAAGCTCGCGGATTTCCATCTCAACAAGCTCAATCAGCTCTTCGTCGTCCACAAGGTCAACCTTGTTCATATAGACAACCAGCGCCGGAACACCAACCTGGCGCGCCAGAAGGATATGTTCGCGCGTCTGCGGCATCGGGCCGTCGTTCGCCGACACAACCAGGATCGCGCCGTCCATCTGCGCCGCCCCCGTGATCATGTTCTTCACATAGTCCGCATGGCCCGGGCAGTCCACATGCGCATAGTGACGGTTACCCGTCTCATACTCAACATGCGACGTCGAAATCGTGATCCCCCGCGCCTTCTCTTCCGGCGCCTTGTCAATCTCGTCAAACGCAAACGCAGCGCCCCCGCTCTGCTCCGACAGAACTTTCGTAATCGCCGCCGTCAGCGTCGTCTTACCATGGTCAACATGACCAATCGTCCCAATATTTACATGCGGTTTACTACGATCAAATTTCTCTTTGGCCATTTTCCGTCGTCCCGAAGCAATAAATTACACAGCCCAAAAACACCGAATGTCAGTCATTCGGCATCATCAATTCCATGGCCTATTTATAATGCGCTGACCAGCGCTTGGAGCGGGTGAAGGGAATCGAACCCTCGTATTCAGCTTGGAAGGCTGCTGCTCTACCATTGAGCTA
>NZ_JARGOQ010000095.1 GCF_029233945.1 Sneathiella sp.
TTTGCGCTTTCTGTCGTTGGAAACGCATCGATTACGATCACATTGAGCGGAACCTTGTAATGCGCCAACGCTGCTTTTGCATTGCTGATAACGTCTTCTTCGATTGGCGGGTGCCCCGCATCGGAGGCAATGACAAACGCCACAGGCCGCGTTTTTCCATCAAACTCTATACCGACGACCTGGCATTTTTCGACGGAGTCATTTTGCTCGATCACTTCCTCAATTTCCTTCGGATCGGTGAGGAATCCGGAAAGACGAAGGAAGTCCCCATTCCGCGCCATATAGACATAGGTGCCGTCATCGCGGACATAACCCACATCGTTACTATGGAAAAACCCTTCTTCATCGATGGCCTTTGACGTTGCCTCTTTATTGCGGAAGTAACCGATAAAATTTGTCGGCGCCCGAAATTCCAGAACGCCAACTTCATTGGTTGCGCAAAGTTCGCCTGTTTCCGTATTGCGCACGCGAATTTCTGTCGACGCGCCGGCAAACTCCCCGCCGCCTTGCAATCTCTGCTCAATCGGCAAAGACAGAGGCTGCGTCGATAATATGGCGTGCAGTTCACTGGCACCATAAAGCCCGGCCAAAGGAACACCGGAGGCAGCCATATGACGCAGCTTCTCTTCCATTCCCGGCGTGAAGGAGGCAAAGCCGCAAATTCGCGCATGAGCCAAGGCTTCCTTATCCGTCTGCCAGATCTGATGATACATCTCATCGCTCCCGAACAGATGCGTTATCGCATTCGCTTTTGCCGTCCTGACAAGCAGGTCGATATTGAACTGGGTATTGAGGTAGACCGGCGCGCCCCCCGCTATCGCGGCAAGTGTCGGGCTCAATCCAAATACGCCGCAAAAAGGCATAACGGCAAGAAACCGCGCACCGTCTTTATCGAAACCCAATGCCTTTGCGCAGTTATTGGCATGAAGCCCGACGGCACGCTGTATATGAACAACAAGCTTTGGCGCGTTGGTTGTGCCTGACGTTGTAAACAGCAGGATCGGGCTATCCGGTGTTCCGGCAGAGGTTGGCGTCGGCAAGGACGCGTCCATCGCGAACGTATCAATCTCGATATTATTTAAGGGCGGAAGCGGATCACTGTCCTTGTCTATACGAGCGAGCATTTCCAGTTCCGGCAGCTCAGAAAAATCAAGCTCCCCTATCAAGGCATGAAAATCCGTGTAACTGTTTCGCCCCTCGAATATCAGCATCCTGGCGCCACTGGATTTAAGGATATGCTGTAGCTCGGCCGTGCGATAACGGGTATTCACCGCCCCGACGATGGCCCCAATCCGGGCGCAGGCAAACAGCAACGACATCCATTCAATTTTATTCGGGAGCCAGATGGCCACCCTGTCCCCTTCGGTAATCCCGCGCGACACAAGCCAGGCAGCACTTGCGGACACCATTTCTTCAAATGCGGATGGTGTAATTGCCGTTTCATCCTCGGTAACAAAGATCGGCCGGTTATCCCCGGCCTTTTCCAATGCAATCCGATCCTTAAGGCCGCTATCGAAAGTAAGTTCTGTGAACGCCATTAGTAAAGTTCCATGAGCCGTTCGTTATCCTGAAGCTCGTCGGGCAGTCCCTCCCAGATCATGGCGCCTGATTTCATAACAACCGCACGATCAGAGATTTTAAGCGCTTCGCGTACATTCTGTTCCACCAGAAGGATGGAAAGCTTCTCCCGCTGCTGCAGGGCACGGATCGGCGCGAGCAGGTCCTGAAATAGTTTTGGCGCAAGTCCAATGGAAGGCTCATCCATCAACAGAATGCGCGGTCGGTTCAGGAGTGCCCGACCGATCGACACCATTTGCTGCTGCCCGCCGGACAGGGTCCCGGCCGGCCGGTTCATAAATTCCTTTATCGCAGGCAGGATTTCAAGCACCCACTCAACCCGGTCTGACTGTTCCTTCTTGGGAACTCCCGCCGCATGCATACCAAGAGAAAAAATATCACGCACCGTCAGGCTGGGGAAAACCCCGCGCCCTTCCGGGACCATGGCCACGCCGCGATCAGCAATTTCGCGGGCGGTTTCTTTCGTCGTTACCTGCCCATCAATCGTGATAACACCCGACTCTGAACCTAGAAGACCAAACATGCATTTCAGCAGCGTCGACTTCCCTGCCCCATTATGACCGATCAGGCACAGGACCTCATCCTCTCGCAGTTCAACCGTGATGTCATTGATGGCGGGATGCCCGCCATACCCTGCGGTAATATTTTGTGTGGCCAGAACGACAGATTTGCTCATGTGCGCTCTCCAAAGTAAATCGCTCTCAATTCGGGATCATTCAGAACGCTTTGCGGCTCTCCATCCGCCAGCAGTTTTCCCCGGTCAAGAAAAGCAATCCGGTCAGAAATACCAATAACAATATCAAGGTTATGCTCGATAATGCAGACGGTCACGCCCTGCTTCACTTCTTCGCGCAGGATCTCCAGAAATTTCTCGTAAGAATTCGGATCAAGACCCGACGCCGGTTCATCCAGCAGCCAAAGCCGTGCGTCTGTTGCCATCACACGCGCCATGGAGAGGAATTTCCGCTCCGCATAGGCAAGGTCCTTCGCCCGTATCTTGCGTTTGGTGAAAAGGCCTGCCCGATTCAAGGCATAGTCCACTTTTTCACGGCGCGCCGTACGCTGGCTTTTAGTTAAAAGAACAGGCACGGAATTATCTTCGATCGATGTCAGGATATTGTCTTCGACAGACATTTCATTGAACAGCCGCAGATCCTGAAATGTTCTCAAAATGCCCGCGCGGGCCGCCTGGTAGGGTTTAATCTTGTTGATCGGATTGCCGAGCCATTTAATGGATCCGCTATCCTTCGACAATTCACCGGTGATCAGGTTAAAAAGCGTCGTTTTGCCAGCGCCATTAGGCCCCACGAGAGTGGTAATAATACCCGCACGCAAATCCATGGAGACATCATCGACAGCCTTCACGCCCCCAAACGCCTTGTCAACATTACGAATTTCCATCAGGACTTCTTGCGTGTCCGCAGTTGATGCAACCATTACTCTTTTCCTGTTTCAGATTGCTTCTTGCGTCCAACAATTCCGCCCGGTCGGTAAATCATGAGCAGCGCCATACCAAGGCCATAGATGATTTGCTGGATTGATCCGATCTCTGTTTGTGGAAGGAAATCCAGATAACTTATCAGGCTCGGCAGCAAGAGTAACAACGCGGCCCCGACAATTGGTCCGGCCTGCGTCCCGGTCCCGCCAATAATCACCATGGCCATGATCAGAACGGATGTATCAAGCTTGAAGCTTTCCACATTGATGAAACTGAGATAGCTCGCATACAGCACGCCAGCCACCGCTGTAAGTGCCGATGAAATAACAACGGAAATGGTTTTAATAAGCGGAACATTCTTGCCAAATGCGGCCGCCGCACTTTCGCTGTCACGTATGGCCCGCAGGCTACGTCCAAAACTGGAATGGACAAGACGGTTTATGATGAAAAGGATAATGATCAGCGCGCCCACCGTAACGAAAATAAACTGGCTGGGCTTGAACACCTCAAAGCCGGCTACATCCAGGGGCGGTATACCGATCAAACCGCCAATGCCGCCGGTCACACTTTTCCATTCAGAGAAAATAGTGACGGCCAGGACCTGCAAACCCAACGACGCCGCCACGAAATACTCACCGCGTACACGCAAGGCCGGCAAGGCAAGGATCAAGGAAAGGATAGCGCCCGCCGCCATCGCCACAGGCAGGGTGACAAAAATCGATGCATTGACATGCATCGCCATGAAGGTTCCCGCATAGGCGCCAACGCCGAAGAAAACGGCATGCGCAAGAGAGTAGATACCCGCATACCCCATGATGAAGTTCAGGGTAACGCCAAGGATCGAGTAGATCGAAATAAGAATGACGAGGTTCAGCAGATAAGCTTCCACAGTATTCCCCTCCTCAATGAGCCGCGGAACGACCTAAAAGGCCGGACGGACGAACAATAATAAAGAGGAACAAAATTGCGAAAGTTACCGCCTCAGTCCATTGCGAATCCACGTAAAGAAGCGCAAGGCTTTCGGCAAGGCCGAGGGCAAGACCGGCAAGCAACGTGCCTGCAACACTCCCTATACCGCCAACAATTGTCGCCGCCAGGGAGATCAGCATGACGTGATGCCCCATCGAAGGGTTCAGGCCCGACGTTGCCCCTGAAATAATTGCCGCAGGGACGACCAGAATGGACCCGATCGTAAACGCACAAGCCGATATAAAGCGCGGATTTAATCCGAAAACCCGGACTAGTTCCGGGTTATCAGACAAGGCTCGCAGGGCCTTTCCCATTTGGCTGTATTTAAGAAAACACCAGAGAATGCCGAAGAAAATGGCCGCGCACAGCATGGATATCCAAGCCAACGGCGAGACATAGAGCCCATCCATTAGCTCGACAGAGAAGGAAAGGGGTGTCTGGACAGTGACGAAACCGCGGCCAAAAATCATCCCGACGACATTTTCGATAACGATCCCGATGCCAAAGGAGGCTACAAATACTGTAAAGAACGAACCTTCATCACGCTGAATTGGCACATACACAAACCGGTTCAAGAGCAATCCGAAGATTATCGCCCCCGCCGTCGCGGCAACAACGCCCATAATCACGCCATACCCGGATACATTCACAAAGTAGAAGAGATATGCGGCAATAATGAAGGTTGCCCCATGCGCAAAGTGAAATATCCGGGTAGACCCGAAAATCAACGAAAACCCAACGGCCGTAAGGGCATAGAGAGCGCCGGTCTGAAGACCGGCGATCGTCAGCTGTAACGCAAGCATTTGCTACCTATTTCTACTTATTTGCCGAAATCGATGGTATCGATAACTTCAGTCTTGCCGTCCTTGACGACTTTCACCTGAATGGGAAACAACAATGTGCCGTTGCTCTGGAAGGAAACAGTTCCTCCGACAAGGTCAAAGCTATCCGTTTCCTGCCGTTTCGCCAGCAAGTTAGCACCGGTCACTTCTTTACCCTCGGCTTCCAGAGCCTGCGCCAGGATCGCATACAACAGCGTCGCGTTATAATAGTTAACGTTATAGGCGGTTGGGTCGCGATCGTACTTCGCCTTATAATCCGTGACGAACCGCTTGGTGATTGGATCGTCGGAATTATAGTTCACGCCCTGGCCCGTCGCGATAATGCCCTCGGATTCCGGCAAGGCGAGTGCGTCCGGCACCAGATATCCGGAATAAGTAATCAGCTGTTGGTCCACACCATTGTCGCGCAGTTGCTTGACGATCTGGATTTGCTGCGCCCCGTAGCTGGCGATATAGACCGCATCCGGCTTGGCCGCACGAACCTTCGCCGCGATACCGGAAAACTGCTGAGCTGTCGTGGGAACAGACATTGCCTCAACCAGCTCACCGCCCGCATCTTTCAACGTTGCTTCCAGCTCTTCAAGGATGGAGTTGCCAAACGGATCATCGATGTAGATAAGCACAACGCGCTTTACGCCTTTTTCTTTGACAAGATAAGGCATAACAGCACGAACTTCGAGATTAACGAGAGGAATCACATTCCAGAAATACTCCCCAAGCGCCGCCAGATCGGGACCAACGCCCCCGCCATTGACAGCAACGACTTCATTTCGTGTTCCCAATGTGGAAATCGCTTTTGACACGCCGGTGAAGGCGGACAGTACATAGGGCACATTCGTGACATTCACGAGCTTTGTCATCCCGACAACAGCTGGCTGCGGGAGGCCCTGGCTATCTTCATAGGCAATCGACATAGGACCGCTCAGCATTTTATCCGCGTTGACATGGTCAACGGCAAGATCAGAGCCGGACATGAAGACGTCGCCATATGTCGCGTTAGGTCCGCTTAACGGAAAGAGCGCGCCGATTGTATGATCTTCGGCAGATGCGGACCCGGGAATAAGGAAGCCGAGACAAGATATGACAGAAAATACAGCAAATAGATTTTTCATTTTTTTCATTGTGGAAACCCGCTTGTTTGTTTTTTATTGGTTTTTGCTGTGAACAGAATGATTTCTTTTACCTGACATGTCAACTTGAGAGTAGCATTCAAGGTG
>NZ_JARGOQ010000033.1:0-10286 GCF_029233945.1 Sneathiella sp.
TGAACGGCGAAATTCGGTCGGCATACGCGATGACGGAACCGGGAGAGGCCTCTTCTGATGCGAAGAACATCAGCACCACGGCGCGTCTGGAAAATGGCGAATGGGTCATTAACGGCGAAAAATACTACATCTCTGGCGCCGGGGACCCCCGCTGTAAAATCATGATCACCATGGTGAAGACCAGCCCGGATGCACCGTCGTCGAAGCAGCAATCCCAAATTCTGGTGCCGATCGATACCCCCGGCGTTGAGATTATCGAGGGGATGCAGGTATTTGGAGAAGATCATGCGCCGCGTGGTCATATGCATCTTAAGTTCAATAACGTGCGTGTCCCGGAAGCGAATATGCTGTTGGGTGAAGGGCGTGGCTTTGAAATTTCGCAAGTAAGGCTCGGACCTGGACGCATTCATCATTGCATGCGGTCAATTGGCCAGGCGGAGAAAGCCCTGGAGTTGATGGTGAAGAGGGCTGGTAGCCGGACAGCGTTCGGCAAAACCATTTTGAAGCTCGGTAAGAACCTTGAGCTGATTGCCCGCGCTCGCATCGAAATCGATGCCATGCGCCTGATGGTGCTGCAGGCGGCCAAAGCCATGGATGTTCTCGGTAACCGGGAAGCACGTGTCTATGTCAGTGCGGTCAAGGCCATGGTGCCGGAAAAAGTATGTCAAATTATCGATCAGGCGATCCAGATACATGGCGCAACCGGAATGTCCCATTGGACACCTCTTGCGGGCATGTATGCAAATCAGCGTCATCTCCGTTTCGCAGATGGACCGGACGAAGTGCATCATATGGTTGTCGGCCGCGCTGAGGCACAAAAACACGATGCATGGTAGAACCTGAAAAACAGGAGTGATCATGAAAGACATGATTGTTGAAGAGCTCATGGTCCCTTCCGGGGACCATGAACTGCGCATTTTCCTGCGAAATAAACGACGGGCGGATGCCGTTTTGGGTCGGCCGGACCGGACTTTGCTGTTTGTTCATGGGGCAACATATCCGTCGTCAGTGACGTTTGATTTTGTCGCGGGGGGCTACTCCTGGATGGATACGCTGGCCGAGGCCGGGTTCGATTGCTGGTTGATGGATATCCGTGGCTATGGACGTTCCGACCGTCCGGCGGAAATGGAGCAGGTGGCAGAAGCCAATGGGCCGATTGTGCATACGGATGTCGCGGTGGCCGATCTCGGCAACATGGTCGAGTATATATTGGCAAAGCGCAATATGGAGAAATTGCAGCTGCTGGGATATTCTTGGGGGACATTAATTACTGGCGCCTATACGGCCAAAAACAATGACAAGGTCGAACGGCTGGCATTTTATGGAACGAGTATGTTGAATTCCGGCGCGTCCCTGATCGGAAACGACCGGCCAACAGCGGCTTATCGCTATGTGGATGCCCAATCGATCAAGACCCGATGGGAGCATGGTCTTGATCCATCGGAAATAGAGGATATTATCGAGCCCGATTGGCAGCAGAAATGGCTGGAGGAGGCGATTGCCAGCGATCCAAGGTCAGGCGAGCATGATCCGCCAATGTTACGTGCCCCGACGGGGGTTGTGGATGACAAGGTTTGCCGCTGGTCGCAGGGAATTTTCCAGTATGATCCAGCCAACATTACGGTCCCGACGTTGGTCATCGTGGGCGAAAAGGATATCGAGACTACGCCCGAAGGCGCGCTAACGATCTTTCATAAACTGGCCAACGCACCGCATCGCCGCTACATAATTGTTGGAAAAACAACGCATTCAGCATTGCTTGAGCGACGGCGGGAACAGCTTTTCAGGGCAACACAGTCCTTCCTTGAAGAGGAATTTTAAAGTAAGGCCCTATGTTCCGCCCGCAAGATTTCCATGTGTCTACTAAACATATAAAAATAAGAGAAAATATAATGGACTTCGATACTATTGTGCGCGGAAGGCGCTCTATTCGCGGCTACAAGCCGGATCCAATTCCGAAAGATGTGTTGAAGGAAATAATCGATATTGCCGCACGCGCGCCGTCGTCCATGAATACGCAGCCATGGCATTTGCACGTGATCAGTGGAGAGCCATTAGATCGCATCCGTGCAGGTAACACAGAGCGAAACCTTGCGGGCGTTCCGTCATCCAGAGAGTTTCGAGTTGAAGATAAATATGAGGGTGTTCATCGCGACCGTCAGGTGAAAGTCGCTGTTCAGCTTTTTGAGGCCATGGGAATTGAACGTCACGACGCGGAACGGCGTCAGGAATGGGTGCTGCGAGGGTTTCGCCAGTTCGATGCGCCGGTCTCGGTTATCGTTGCCTATGATAAAGAACTGCAAGGGGATATCCGCCATTTTGATCTCGGGGCAATAACCTATGGGCTGGTGCTTGCCGCCTGGAGCCGGGGTGTCGGCGCCGTCATCAATAGTCAGGGCATCATGCAATCCCCTGTTGTGAGGGAACATGCGGGTATTCCCGAAAACCATGTGATCCAAACGGCGGTTGCCATGGGGTATCCGGACGATAGTTTTCCGGCAAATGCAGTTGTCTCTACCCGCAGACCGGTTGAGGAAGTTGCAACCTTCATCGGATTCGATGACTGAAGGTAAATCTCTCTTCTTGAAAAATTTCTCCAGATAGACCAAATCCGTTAAATCATCTTATAGTATATCCAAACACACTCAGGTGAATATCAAAGGGAACAGCCCATGGGCCCGACTTCAAATAGCTATATTTCGCAGCGTATTAAGCTTCACTATGTGGATTGGGGAAATCCGGACGCGCCGCCGTTGTTGCTTATCCATGGCGGGCGTGATCATTGCCGGAACTGGGACTGGGTAGCGGAGGAGCTGCGTCACGATTGGCATGTCATTGCACCAGATCTGCGGGGGCATGGAGACAGCGGCTGGTCCACGGATGGCAACTACAATGTCCAGAGCTATGTATATGATATCGCCCAGCTTATCCATCAAAAGGAATTGAGCCCGGTAACGATTGTTTCCCATTCCCTCGGTGGCAGTATTGCACTCCGCTATACGGGTCTTTATCCGGAGAATGTCAGAAAGATTGTCGCGATAGAAGGGCTAGGATCATCCCCCAAAATGATCAAGGAGGCGCAAGCCGTCCCAATTGCCAAACGCTGGCGTGACTGGATTGATCAGAAACGCGCGGCAAGTGCCCGTTTGCATCGGCGCTATGATACATTCGAGGATGCCCTTGCACGCATGAAGGCTGAAAACAAGCATTTGTCAGATGAGCAGGCCCTGCATCTGACAACCCACGCCGTCAACCAGAATGAGGACGGTACATTCAGCTGGAAATTTGATAACTATATGCGTGTTTGGGGACCGTCTGACATCAGCCAGGAGGATACCCAAGCATTGTGGAGCGAAATCACCTGCCCGACAATGCTGTGCTACGGCAATGACAGTTGGGCTTCAAATCCGGTTGATGACGGGCGCATAAAGCATTTCAAGAATGCCATCGTGAAAAATTACGACAAAGCAGGTCATTGGTTACACCATGATCAGTTTGACAAGTTCACCGCAGACTTGAGGGAATTTTTGTGATAGCTAAAAATGGCACCCAAGGGCGCTAACGAACCATCAACAGGCGGATTTTAGCTCGTGCGACTGCGAGTTTTTACAACATGATCCGCTCTATGTATTAGATCAGGCTGTGACGGACTTTGGCGGATACCCATTCGCTGATTATGACGGTTGCGAGGATCACAATAAAGATCGTTGTCACTTGTCCCCAGGCCAGCACATTGATCGATGCCTGGAGCTTAAGGCCGAGCCCGCCTGCGCCGACCAGTCCAAGGACGGTAGACTCCCGAATATTGATGTCCCATCGAAATACCGTGATTCCAGCAAAGGCGGGCGTGATCTGTGGCGTAATCCCGTAATCAAGCCGTTGCAACGCCGAGGCACCCGTCGCGTTAATCGCCTCGATCTGGGTTTCGTCGATTTCCTCGATGGCTTCATATAACAGCTTGGCAATAAATCCGATGGAGCGGAGGGCGATAGCGATAATACCGGCAAATACTCCCGGACCAATTATTGCCACCAGTAAAAGCCCCCAAATTAGAGCATTTATTGATCGAGAGGAGACGATGATGAAGAGTGCGATGGGCCGGACAAAACGTATACTCGGCGTTGTGTTCCGCGCCGCGAGGAATGCCACGGGCACGGCCATGATAACCGCAAGAAGCGTGCCCAACGTTGCGATGTTGATGGTGTCCCACAACGGCCACCAAAGTTCATTCATGTAGCTCCATTTCGGCGGGAACATGCGCGATCCAATGTCGGCGGCTTGACGCGGCGCATCATATACGAAGAACCATATGGTTCCCTGGGTCATAACCTGCCAGCAGAAGATGAATAGCGCGACAAGGGCCAGCCATCCAACCCACATTGCAAGTCTGGCTTTCGGCGTACGATGCATCCAGATGGGCTTCCCGGTCTCTGTCTTTCCTATCGGCATATTATTGCACCCATTTTCGGACGTAGCCCGAGCTGTATTCCGCGACCATGACAATCAGTATTATGACAATGAGGATTGCACCGGCGGTATCATATTCGTATCTGTCGATTGCGGTATTGAGCGTCGCGCCGATCCCACCGGCACCGACGATCCCGATCACGGCAGATTCCCGGAAGTTAATGTCCAGTCGATAAAGTGAAAGTCCGATCAGACGCGGCATCACCTGCGGTTGGATCGCATAATTGACGATTTGCCACCATCCGCCGCCGGTTGCCCGAACAGCTTCCGTCTGAGATTCATCGATATCCTCGATGTCTTCTGCCAGCAGTTTGGAGAGGAAGCCGATGGTTGCAAAACTTAACGTGAGAAAGCCTGCAAACGGTCCAAATCCGAACATGGCAACGAACAGGATTGCGATGATTATTTCCTGAAAGCTGCGTGACAATGTGATAATTCCGCGGCAGAGCACATAAACCGGGGGTGGTGCAATATTGCGCGCCGCACCAATGCCGATTGGCACAGAAATCAATATTCCGACCACTGTTGACGTCACTGTCATGGTCAGGCTTTCCTGCATGCCGATCACGATGTCGCCCCAGCGTGAGGCAAAATCGGGCACCAGGAATCCTTCAACAAAGCGCCACCCTCGATCAAGGCCCTCCCACACACGCGACCAGTTGACCGGCACTGTAGAAGTCGCCAGCACAAGATAAGCCAGCGCACCAAGATAGAGGCTCCAGCGGGTTAGGGCGTTCTTGATAAAGGGCTTTTTACGCCATAGACGCGGTTTGACAGCAGACATTTGCTCCGTCGTCATACCAGCTCCGCCGCGGGTTCATTCTTCGGGGAGGCTGGATGATTATTATCAGGCTCGTCAGAGTCCCCACTCATGCTGGTCCAGTCTTCTTCACCATAGATACGGGTGAGGACTTCTTCGGTCAGGTCGGACGGGGGACCGTCAAAGACGACTTCGCCGTCCTGCAATCCGATAATACGATCAACAAATGCCTGCGCCAGCGGCACGTCATGAATGTTTATAATCGCAGGCAGATTACTCTCCCTGCAGATTTCGGTGATCAGGCGCATGATCTGGCGAGATGTCTTCGGATCAAGGCTCGCCGTTGGTTCATCAATCAGCAACAATTCCGGGTCCTGTTCCAGTGCCCGGGCGATGCCGACACGCTGTCGCTGGCCGCCGGAAAGGGCGTCTGCGCGCTTGTCGGCATGATCGGTCAATCCGACACGTTCGAGCAGGGCAAAAGCCTTGTCCACATCTGCTTGGGGAAAGCGGCGGCTGAAGCTTTGCCAAAAAGAGACATACCCCAATCGTCCCGAGAGCACATTTTCCATTACACTCAGGCGCTCCACAAGGGCGTATTCCTGGAAAATCATGCCGATACGGCGGCGCGCACGCTTCAGATCGCCGCGGCCGAGTTTCGTGACATTCAGGTTGTTCAAAAAAACATCGCCATCTGTTGGTTCAACCAGTCGATTGATACAGCGGATCAAGGTTGATTTTCCTGCGCCGGACGGGCCGATCAGCCCGACAACTTCGCCAGCGGGCACAGAAAACGAGACGCCTTTCAGCGCCTCGTCCCCGGTCCGATAACGCTTCCGCAAATTGTCTACGCGGAGCATATATTACCTCGCAATTATACTAACGGAGTGCCGTTACTGGCAGTCATAGGAGACGCCGTTGGCATCATCGATTTTACGAATGACATCCCAGTGCTCCTTGAAAGTGATTGGAATGAATTTCGCCTCGCCAGACTTGGAAAACTCTTCTTCGAGGGCTGAGCCTTCCCAGTCGTAGCTGAAGAATGCCGACTTGATCTTTTCCTGCAGTTCCGGCTTCAGGTTATAGACCAAGCCGTAACCGGTGGTTGGGAATGTTTGGGATTTGTAGATTGTGCTGACCTGATCTGCTTTGATCACATCGCGCTGGATCATACGGCTCATTACCGAGTTGGCAATTGCCGCCGCCGGATAGTCCTTGTTGGCAACCCCGAGAATCGAGTTGTCATGCTTGCCGGAGAAGACGGCTTCGAAATCCGTGCCCGCTTTCATACCAAATTCGCTGGCGAGCAGGGCAGAAGGGGCCTTGAAGCCGGAGTTAGAGGTTTCAGATGTAAAGGCCAGTTTGCTGCCCTTGATGTCTTCAACTTTTTCAATGCCGGAACCCGGGTAAGTGATGATTTCCATCTCATAGCCAAAGCTGTCATCTTCGCGCGCCATCATGGCAAAAGATTTGAACCCGGCACAAGCAACAGCGATTGGGTTTGAACCCGTGTTAAAGCCCGCAATATGCAAACGGCCTGCACGCATGGCCTCTAGCTGTGCGGCGTTCGACTGAACAGGAAAGAATTGCACTTTTTTGCCGGTTACTTCTTCCATATGCTTCAGAAATCCGTCCCAGACCTTGGCATAGACCGCAGGATCCTCAACTGGCGTATAGGCAAAGATAAGCGTGTCGGGATCGATCTGTTGCGACGGATCAGTCGGCGTATCTGCGGTTAGATCTCCGTCACTATCAGTGAAACGGGAATCGAGTGTGAACGCCGCCTGTGCACCGGTCGACGCGGTAAGTGCCAGTGCGGCAATGGCAAAAGCCTTGCCCAGCAATTTAAGAGCCATCAATTTCCTCCATATATTCAAGAATGTAACTGCAAAATACTATTCTTTGGTTTCCCCTAAAATACATTGCGGGAGGACTGTACGGTTTGCATAAACGAAAATCCCGTGAAGGTTTTGTTACATTAAAGTTTGGTCCTTCAAGTGACTATGCGCTTTACCTCCCAATAAAGCGCCAGAAGCGATTCTTTTTTATTTGTGCCTAAAGCATTAGAGCAGATGTTGTCTCTCGTTCTTTCACGCATGAATTCAAATCACGAAATATTAGCCTATCATACTTTAGCATTAAGCAACAATAATCGATGGTAAAGCGCAATAGTGGCCCGGAGAGCGCAGAGAGTTGAAAGCACTCATGCTTCGGAAGGTTTTAAGGCCTTCTTAATCAAACGGGAGCGTTGTCAACTCTCGTCGCCAACAAAAATTCCGATAGTACTCAGATTGGATGTATCTGTGCCTAGGTCGCCTGAAACCACTATTGAAAAGCTGGCGGCGGCGTCGATCGTCAGCACGGTATTTCCCGGGCTGCTGCTATTGTCAAGGGTAACCAAATCTGCACGGTCATTCTCAGCGGTTCCGGGATTGTTGATCCCGAGTGCATCGAAAAGCGCATCGAGATCAATTGTATCTCCGTCGCCTCCGAAATCGAAATCGAGAATCTGGTCGTTGCCGTCATTCACGTTGGTATATTGGAAGATATCAGCGCCAGCCCCGCCAAAAAGTATATCATTGCCTTCACCGCCATCTAGGGAATCGGCCCCTGCACCACCGCGTAGAAGATCATTGCCTGCGCCGCCGGTCATCTGGTCGCCACCGTCATATCCGTAAAGGCGATCGGCGAGAGCAGTTCCGATCAGGTTATCGATGCCGGCCGTGCCCTCCTGTATGTTTGTGTTGGTGTTCAGCAGGCTGAGTGCGCCGCCACCAAGCAGGGTCGCCAGTGTGTCACTTGATGAGGCGCCAAGGTCATCTGTTGCCCTAATGACTGTCGCGTTCAGGACCTCTACGCCATCGATAAGCCAGTTCTGGTTAAATTGGACGGTGGCCAGTAATTCATTGATAGCGAGGTTGTCGATCGTGCCGTTGTCCGCCGCCGTGATCGTCAGAACGGAGGAGGGGGCAATTAATCCGATAATGCCAGAATCATTTTCAATTGTTATTGTCAGGCCGAGTTCATTGGCGAGGTCTGTTGATGCCGAAAGTGTCAGGGCCGTTAACCCCAATCTTAGCAACGGCGCATAGGCAATTTCGACGCGCTTTAAATTGCCGTCAACATCAAATGCCGAAAGATCCTGAGCGCTGAGATCGATCAAATTGAGAAAGGCGCCGTTTACCTGAACAACTGGCGCGTTGTTCCCCGCAGGTGGAGCCGTCAGGCCGGAACTGTCGAAGCGGGTCGAGGTGGTGGCAGTGTCTCCGTCATTGTCGGTCAGCACAAACCCGGCATCTGTATGTCCGCCAAGGAAAACTGTGTCGCTACCCGCTTCATCCGCAATCAATTTTCCACTGACAAGGAGGCCTGCGATTATCTCCTGATCGGTAAGCGCATCTCCAATCAGGTCGACATTCTGAAACAGAATTTGCTGATCAGTACTTGCAAGAGTAAAGCCGCCAAAAAAATTGCCGCTTGTGCTGATATAGAGGATTGTATCCGGCCCGCTCGCTGCAAAATGAAGGTAGTTGGCGAGATTTCCAGGGTCGGTCCCGATAACACCTTCTCCAGCCAGAAGATCGCCAAGGTCGATGACATCGCCGCCGCTTGAAAGACTGGAGATGTCAAAGTCAGTGATGGTATCCACGGCCGGTGTGCCCGGAGTGGCCTCATGATCTTCTTCCCATGTGAAAATATCGACGCCAGTTCCGCCGGTTAGCGTATCATCATCCGCGCCGCCAATCAGGATATCGTTACCGGCATCACCTGCGAGGTTGTCTTCACCGCTGCCACCCCGGAGGATATCATTTCCGTCGCCGCCATTTAAGGTATCGTCCCCACCATAGGCGTAGATGCGATTTTCCGATGCATCGCCGTTTAGTGTCTCCCCTCCATTCGTGCCCTCGATAATTTCCGAAGGCGGGGTTGCCTGAAGAAGTGCCGCGTTCAGCAGAGTGTTCGCCCCGACGGTCGCGTTCAGCCCGTCTATATCCGTCGCCGAAATGGTGATTGAGTTGATCAGGTCAACAGTTAGCAATCCGGAATCGAACGTGATCGTGCCCAACAGTTCGTTCAGCTTGGCATTGTCGATTGAGCCTCCGTCTAGTGCTGTAATCGTCAATTCGGATGAAGCCGAGAGGAGAATACTGCTATTCACGATCGTAACATCAAGGCCCAACTCTGCGGCGAGTTCCTGAGAAGCGTTGAATTCGAAGGCGCCGAGACCGATCAAGGTTGAATATTCAATAACGACGCTTTCGATATTGTTATTGGCATCCGTTGCGGTGAAAAACTGGTTATTTCCAAGATCGATCAGGCCGAGCACGTCCGCGCCAACCAGCCCCAGAAGATTTCCCTGATCGCCCGTTCCGACTTCCGGCGCAACATTGGCCGTTGGCGCAATACCTGATACCCCAGTCGCGGTAAAGCTGTAGGCCCCGGTCAGGACATTGACAGTCAGTGTTTCGCCCTTGATGTTGTCAATGGTCAGGATATGGGTCCCGGTATTATAGCTGTAACCGGTCACGGTTTCGGAGATGCCTGCTTCGGAAATACTGTTTGCGTCGGGGTCATAAAGATAGGTATAGCCCCCCATACTGACATTTAGCATGGTGCCACCATCCGCCCCAAAACTATCAACGGCGTTCGAGTTAATGGTTGCCGGTGTGCTTATGGTGAACTGGGCCAGGCCAGCGGCTGTCGGTATATCATCCTCGACTGAAACGGTGAGTGCGCCGCTTGCCACGGCGCCTCCATCGGACGCATCAACAACAATATCGAAATCAAGAGCCGTTGTTCCCCCGCCATTGGGATGATCGAGCGGATTGGTGAGCATAATCTGGAAATTGCCGTCGTTATCCATGGTAATACGGATAACTTCACCAAGGGAAACTGTGCTGCCGATCAAGATCTGGGTTCCGTCACCTGCCCAAGTCACTGCCTCTCCACCGGAGGAAAGCGCGACAGCAGGTTCCACCATCGTTACGGTGAGCGGATCACCCTCGTTATCGGCCACGGTAATTTGACCGTTGGCAATGCTGATAATATTCGCATCCGA
>NZ_JARGOQ010000033.1:10386-33303 GCF_029233945.1 Sneathiella sp.
ATCGCCTGTTCCTAAGTTGCCGGCGAGATCGGAGTAGGTTTCCATTTCCTTATTGGGAGGGGAAAAGCTTAACTCTGTTGGGTCCAGAAGGCCGGCAATGGACAAGCCATCGCCAATATCACCAAGGTTAAATTTGTTGAAACCAGCGCCTGCGCCAGAACTTACGTCTTCCTCCGACTGAAACAGATCATGGACAGAATATTGAGTCAGGTCAATGATTTGCTGGACGGTCAGGAACGGGCCATTGTCTTCGAATTGAACTATTGGTTGATCCCGCTCTGGGCGGGCCACGAAGAAGCTCCGTAAGACGACGCTGTGGCCGTCACTTCCTGTGACAATGAGATCATCTTCAGTCCGAGACAGCGTAATATTAGATAGTCTGTCAAAGGAGACTTGAATGACGGCCCGAGGCTCGACCAGTACCTCAAGCCCGGGGGGAACTATAATTTTACGACCTAACATGCCCGCCGCCATTTCCATATATGACAGAAAATGCCTGAAACCTTCATAAGAACTCGCACTGTTAAACATTACGGAGTTCGATTGATTTCTATTATTATGTTAGATAATAATAATGCAGATTTATATTCAAGTGTCTATATTT
Source organism: Sneathiella sp. (assembly GCF_029233945.1). Taxonomy (GTDB): domain Bacteria; phylum Pseudomonadota; class Alphaproteobacteria; order Sneathiellales; family Sneathiellaceae; genus Sneathiella. The sequence goes on from NZ_JARGOQ010000033.1 coordinate 10,991, forward strand.
TAATATTAATGAATATTGGACGACAGTTTTCCTGTATTGAATGATTGTGTATTGGGATAATTTTTTTATTATTTATCTGTGGGTTAAGGTTGATTGCATGGACTCAAGAGGCGCATATTGCGATATCGGATTGTTCAAGCGCGGATGGCATATCATTGTATGTAACAATCGATAAATTTGGTGATTTGGATTTCAACTTGTTTCGGAAAATAGCCGTTTACCAGTAGGGTCTGGCTTTCTGAAGGCGGTAACCCGTGAACGGACCGCCCTTGCCGCCCACATATACTTCAGGCGGCATGTTGCCAAACTTACCGATAATGAGATTCCAGTAAACCGGAACGGCCTGTCCACGGACGCCAAGGCGGATGCCGAGGTTCGCTTCGCGGCTAGTATCGTCGAAAATCGCGGCGATGTGACGGATGATGAAGTTGAGGCAGTCCGCGACCCCTGAGAAAGTGACGGTAATTATTAACCAGACCGGCAATGCCTATGAGGCAGGACTTTTGGAAGCCTGGAATCCCATCAAGGCTTACTGGGAAGAACCGTCAGAAGAAAACCGGAAAAACCTGCGGATGCTTCTCGCCTTTGAAACCACCTGTTCCCAGTATTATGCACGGCATTCCGACATCTCTCCTCAACAGAATCAGCTCTGATTGGCGCAACTCATGACCCGTTGATGCTCGAATCCTGGAGAAGTTTTTGGTGATATATTAATTCAACGCGTTGGGCAAAAACAGGCTGATTTCCGGTACGAGTATTAACAGCAGCAAAGTCAAAATATCCATAACAAGGAACCAGAGGACGCCTTTGAATATGGTCTCAAGCTTAACCGTGTCACCAATCACTCCTTTTAGAATATAGACGTTCAGTCCAACAGGCGGAGTAATTAGCCCGATTTCAAGCAATTTAATCATGATGACGCCAAACCAGATCAGGTCGTAACCCAGGTTTTCGATAACGGGGACAACCACAGGCAACGTTAGGAGCATGATCCCGAGTGGGTCCATAAACGTTCCGAGAACGACATATACCAGCGACAGGGCCAGCAGGATAACAATCGGCGGATAATCGAGCGATAGTGCCAAATCCGACAAGAACCCAGCGACACCGGTAATGGCAATAAAGCCAACAAATATTTTAGCGCCTATGACAACGGCAAAAATACTGGCGGATTGGGTCACTGTTTCGAGAATCGAAAGCTTGGCTTCTTTTGCTTTCAATCGTTTGGAAAGAGCGGCCAGCCCCCACGCGCCTGCGGCACCAACAGCGGCTGCTTCCGTCGGCGTCACGATGCCCGCATAAATGCCACCCATCACGAGCACGAATAGAGCAATAATTGACCATGTCCCCTGCAAGGATTTGTATCGTGTTTCCCATGTTACATTCTCAGGGGCGGGCGCTATTTTTGGGTTAATCAAGGTCCGGATTACGATCATCAAGACGTAGATTAACGCAGAGAGAATACCGGGGACCAAGCCTGCCAGAAGAAGCTTTCCAACGGATAGTTCGGTAAACAGGCCATAGATAATCATAAGAATGCTTGGTGGAATGAGCGATCCCAGCGTTCCACTGGCGGCGATTACACCTGTCGCCAGTCCCTTGTCGTATTTATAGCGAAGCATTTCCGGTACGGCGAGTTTGCCCATGGCGGCCGCCGTTGCCAAGCTTGAGCCACTGACGGCGGCGAACATGGCGCAGCCCATGACAGACGCCACTGCCAGTCCGCCGGGAAGGCGGGAAAGCCAAGCGCGGGCCGCATCATATCCGTCTCGCGTAAATCCGAAATGAAAGGCGACATAACCCATCATCAAAAAAAGCGGAATGGCGACAAGCGAGAAGGAGGCAACGAATGAGTAAGGTTCAAACGCGATATAGTTGATCGCCGCTTGCCAGCCCCGCTCGAGATTGGCTTCCCGACCGGCGGGCCATCCAATGGCAAGAATGAGGCCGATAAACCCGACGACCGCAAGTGCAACGGCAATTGGAACGCGTATGATAATCAACAGTAAAAGAACGCCGATCCCGCAGAAACCGAGTGTAATGGGGTCCATAAAACTTTATTTCCTGTTCGAGAGTTCGAGCCCGGCTTTAACCACATCTATGGCAAAGCGCAGCGTAAACATGAGAATACCGACGAAAAATATGAAGCGAACCGGCCATTCCGGTAGCGATAACGGGCCTTCCATATAGTTTCCAGTAATCCACGCATCCAGAAAGTAATGGAATGCGGAGTAAGTCATGATTGCAAAAAAGGCGAAACCAAGCAGGAACCCGAAGGCGTCGAGGAACAGGGTTGCGCGGTCGGAGAGTTTATCAGTAAACAAGGTTACCATGATGTGGTCGCGCTGTGACTGCACAAATGCAAATGGCAAGAACACGACGAACACCATAAGGAACTCATTCATCACCACATCGTCTGGTATTGGTGCGCCTACTACGTATCGGCCTAATACAGACAATGTGGTGATTGCAAGCATGAGCATAACGGCTATGCCGGCAACTAGAACGAGATATTTCTCGAAATAGTGAAAGCTGTTTTTCATCTAGTTTTCCAGATTAAATAATTACGAAAGACAGCTTAACGGTCCCAGGGGTAACCTTTTTCTTCGAGCTCTTTCTGGTACTTTGCGAAAGTTTCATTGTACTGATCAATGACGCTCTGAGAATTGATTCCCTTCGCTTCCGTTCGTTCTTTCCATTCAACGACCAGTTCCTCTGCCGCAGCTTTCCATTTTGCGCGCTCTGCTTCATCAAGGGTGGTAATTTTCATGACTTTGCCGTCAATGCCCTTGAGCAATTCAGCTCTTGCAGAAGCATTGTCCTTGATCAAGGCTTCAGAATAATGCTCAACAAATTCATTACTGACTTCCGTCATGATTTTCTTGATATCGTCAGGCATTTCATTCCATTGCTGGAGATTTATACCAGCGCCATATCCAAGAACCTGACCCATGTTAACTTCCGTAACATAATCACCGACTTCGAAAAATTTATAGGAACGGACAGCGAACATATAAGTTGCGCCAGCATCAACCGTTCCGAGATCCATCGCCTGATAGATTTCGCTATGACCGAGATTTACAGGAATGGCGCCGAGGTTCTTCAAAAGTGGAATAAAGCCAGCGGTTGCCCGGATTTTTTTACCGTCCAGGTCAGCAGACGATTTAATCTCAAAGTTTGAAACTATTTCGCTTGGGCCCGTCGTGAAGTTGGCCAGCATATGAATGCCGTTTTTCTTCATCTCGTTAACAAGTTCCGGCATTGTTGTCTGTAGATCTTGCCATGTTCTCAGGGTTACCCAGATGTCGCCTGCTACAAACGGAATATTTCCGTAGTTCCATACCGGCATTTCCGCTGGGTTGTATGGGCCCATTATGGTTCCCGTATCTGCAAGGCCCGTAGAAACCGCTCTCAAGGTTTCCTTGCCCTTGGACAGCGCCTGGCTCCAGAAAAATTCGATTTTTACTTCGCCGTTCGTGCGTTTTTCGATTTCAGAAGCCCACCATTTCATGGATTCTGCACGGGCTCCACGTGGCGGGCCGAGTTCACTGTAACGGAGATGATATTCTGCATATGCATTGGCACTGAAAGCACACAGCGTGAACAGCGTTGCCATCAGCGCAAGGCCTTTGGTTAGCTTAGATAAAAGTTTCATTGTTTTTCCCTGACTAGAAAATTCTGCTCATGTCTCGGTACATTTATTCTTTGTTACTTGGACGTCCGAAACCGCGACGGGATGGTGGTACAGAATTTGAAAATAGTCAATAGGTTGGGCGTAAAAACCATGAAACTGGGGATTAGTTTACTTTGCCCCTGCCTACTTCCCTTTAAATTCTGCCAGACGGTTTTCCTGGAAAGCTTTGACGCCTTCCATAAAGTCGTCTGTCTGAAACGCTTGTCCCTGACATGCGGCTTCGAACCTTAACGCATCAGCAATGCCATTGCCTTGGGCGAACGCAATTTGCCGCTTGATCAAGCCCAATGCTACGGACGGTCCATCCGCAAGCCGTTGGGCCAAAATGGTTGCCTCTGCGGGAAGTTTTTCGTCGTCAACAACCTCCCAGACCAAACCCCATGATTTCGCTGTTTCGGCGTCGATCTTTTGATCTCCAAACATAGCCATGGCTGCGGCACGAGCGGTTCCGAGCTTATGAACAAGGGACCAGGACATGCCGCCATCCAAAACGGCACCAATTCGGGAAAAGGCGGTTAGAAGTTTCGCCGAGCGGGCGGCGATCATGATATCCCCTGATAGCGCCAGTCCGCATCCGGCGCCTGCAGCCGCGCCATTCAGAGCAATCACAACCGGGACCGGAACTTCTCGAACGGCAAGAATAAGTCGATTTATTCCCGCCATCATTTGCCCTTCAATAACCTCTCGCCGGCCCGCAAGCCCATTTCCCTGTAAATCGGCGCCCGCACAAAAACCTCGGCCTGAACCGGTAATCATGATTGCCCTGGCCGAACGGTTTGCGGTTACATCCGTGATGGCTTCGGTCAGGTCGCTTATCAATCCTGCAGACATGGCATTCATCTGATCCGGGCGGTTTAGCGTCAACTTCAACAAGTTGCCTTCAGTTTCCTTAATCAATTCAGACATCAGGATTATTCCTTTTGGCCAGATGTTCATTCAGCATTTCGTGAAAATGGACGATAGCCTTTTCATAATGCCCGAAGGTGAAATGACTGTTCGCGTTGGAGTTTAAGCCGGCCTGAATGGAACGTGCGGCATCTCGGTCTTCCTCAATGCCAGAATTCTTGACGAAGCCGGCGTCACGTTTCGCAACATCTAAATCGACAGGAATGCCCTCCGTGTCGAGATTGCGCATACGATACACAATTGATCGGGTCTCCGTAGGAGAAACCGGCTCCAGCACTATAAGTTGCGTATGGTTGGATAAAACTGAGAGATGAGAATTGGGAAATAGTTGGTAAACATCTGTCGTCATACCGTTAATACGCCGCTTCTCGCGCGGGATATCTCGCAGCTTATTGATGCGGCGGAACGGAAAAATAATACGGGAGTTGGTGCCAAAAATCTCTACGACATTTACGTTATCCAGGCCGTAGGGGTAAAATGTGCGGTTATGAAGGCTCTTGATATGATAACCCTCCATGGATGTTTCTGCGATGAGTTTCCAATTTGCTTCATCCACATATTCACCGTGATCGAACATGTCCTGCCTGGGATCGAGAATGTCCGGTAACGCATCTAGAACCCCGTTTGAAATCGGTGCTTCCTGGGTGACAAAGATAAGGCCGCCGCGCTCTTCAGCCTTGACCGGAACCAACCCATGTTCCGACATATCCACGCCCGGGAACCCTTCCCGCCCGGGGATATGCTTGAGATTACCCTCCAGGCCATACGTCCATGAGTGATAGGGGCATACGAAGGCACGGGCGCAGCCGTTCCCATTTGCGACGGCCATGCCCCGATGTCGGCAACTATTGCGAAAGGCGCGTACGACACCGTCGTCCCCGCGCACCACGACAATCGGCGTTAATGCCGCTGTACGGGCGACAAACGACCCCTTTTCCGGCAAGGCGGCAGAGGGGCAGAAGGGTACTGGCAGGCGACGCAGTATCTCGATTTCCGCGTGAAAATGTTCCTCCGAGCGGTAATTTTCGACTGGTTCGCGCCATACGCTTTCTCCCACGTCAGTGGTTTTAGCGTCTAAATGAGTGAAAATTCTGTCGATAACATCGGCATCGCTTAGGATCATGGTCATGACTTAACTCTTCTTATTATCCGTTTTCGGGAAGTATGCTATCTGACTTGTTCGGCTCTTGTCCACTCAGTTGATTATCGTCACTCTAATAACCAAAATAATGGTGATGCTACATAAGTTAAGTGGTTTTATTTTGATGTAACGATCAAGTCGAGAAAATGGAGGTAGAAATCCGCTATAAGGGAAAACTAAACACAGAGGATATATAGAAATGGTGCCCAGGGGCGGATTCGAACCACCGACACGCGGATTTTCAGTCCGCTGCTCTACCAACTGAGCTACCTGGGCATATTGCGCTGTACGCGCCGCCATATGGGCGAGGAAGCAGGTTTATAAAAGAAATAGTTGAGGCTGTCCAGAGGTCTTAAGCTAAAAATACGCAAAAGTCACAGGAGGGGGAGACAAGGACTTTTCACTATGCCGCTGGTGGGGAAATATGCCGCTATTCGCCGTCCTCGTCATTGGCCGGGATGGTTTCTTCTCCCGGGATTACATAAGCCTCGTTAAACCATTTGCCGAGGTCAACCTGCTTGCAGCGGGCGGAGCAAAAGGGGCGAAATTTATGCACGCCCGGTTTGCCGCATTGCGGGCAAGGTTTTACCGGTTCGTTAGCGTCTTTCATTGTCATTAACCTATTTTATAGTCGAGACCGGAGAAATGCATATTTGTAGATATAGCAATTGGTCTTGCGAGTTCCTTCTCCATGAGAGTTTGATGGCTTTGCAATTGTGATGCAAGTTTCTCTCCGACCTCGATCGTGAGCTGCGTCTGGCGGGAGAAGCGTACTTCGTTCTGCAGGGCGCGATAAACCTCGCTGAGGATTGTGATCTCATTGCTAACATATCCGCTGCCATCGCACGTTTCGCAGGGCTGGTTTAGTATTTCGTGCAATGCAGGCCGACCGCGTTTGCGAGTCATCTGCATCAATCCCAGTTCCGTCATGCCGATCAGGCGGGTTGGGCGAGGATCCCGATCCAATGCGCTCTGCAATGTTTGGGTGAGTTTCTCCACTTCACCTTTGCCATTCATTTGAATAAAGTCGATGATAATGATACCGCTGAGATTGCGAAGCCGGATTTGGTGGCAGATTTCCCGCGCCGCTTCGAGATTGGTGGTGAGGGCGGCGGAGTGAGTGCCGGCAGCGCGGGTTTGCCATGCTGAATTCACATCGATGATGACAGCAGCCTCTGTGGGCTCAATGGTAATATTTCCGCCCGAGGTGAGCGGTACGGATTTCTTAAGGGTCTTTTCCAGTTCAGCCTCGACATTCATCTCTTCGAAAAGTGACGTTTGCTGATCCCAGAGTGTGATCTGTTGCGGTATGCCGGGCATATGCTGTGCGACATAGTTTCTCGTCTCGTTGAGGGCCGTGACGTTATTTGCGATCACGTCCATACTTGCGGTGAGAAGGTTTTTCAGAACACTGGTCAACGGCGTTTTCCGCTGTCCGATCGGGCCCGGCTTTTTTGCTGCATTCCACGCCGCCTGAATATCAGCCCACTCGTGCGAAATGGCTTCTAGTTCCTGTGTGAGTGCTTCGTCAGAGGCATATAGGGCAGAAGTCCGGACTGTGACGCCACAGTCCTGCAAGCGCCTTTCAAGAAGACTTTCCAGCCGGTTGCGTTCTTCTGAAGTCTTAATGCTTTTCGATAACACAACGCCGTTGCTGAGCGGCCGGTAAATGAGGTTTGCTCCGTGCAGGGCAAAGCGGCATCCGAGTTGAGAACCTTTCTCGCCTTTTGCATCCTTGATAACCTGAACAAGCAGCTTTTCACCTTCGTGAACTGCGGTACTTATGCTCCTTGTGTTGGTCGGGATATCGCCAAGCTGCAGGAAACCATCACCATCAGGCCCGAGATCGATAAAAACAATATTCATATCGGGAAGAATTTTTGAAACGCGACCGTTATAAAAATCACCGACGCGCGTGAGGTTGCCCGCTCGCTCAATTTGGAGTTCCAGCAGTTGATCGCCCTTCAGTACCGCCGCACGTGTCTCGAACGGGCCATCATCGATCAGCAAGGTCTCCCGCATCAATCGCGACCTGCCCAAATCGGAAAACCGTTCCCTTGCAGCATATTCGATACTTCAAAGAGAGGGAGCCCGACCACATTGCTGTAGGATCCCTGAATTTGCCGGATGAGGGCGGCGGCAAGGCCCTGTATGGCATATGCCCCGGCCTTGCCATACCATTCACCGGAAGCGATATAGGCGTTGATTTCAAAGATATCCAGCGATTTAAAGATAACCGCGGTGGAAACAGCGCGGGAGATGGCTTTTCCGGCAGGTGTTATCAGAGTGACGCCTGTATGAACCTGATGCCGTCGCCCTGACAGCAAAGAGAGATACGCGCGTGCCTCGTCTTCGGTGTCAGCTTTACCCAGTGCCCTGCGCCCGACCGCAACTACTGTATCAGCAGAAAGGAGAAACACATTCTCATGCCGCTCGGCGACGGCCGCCGCTTTTTCGCAGGCAAGACGCAAGGCAAGGTCGCGCGGACGCTCTTTTGCCAGCGGGGTTTCATCGATATCGGCCGGATCTACAGAGTCTGGCTTAATCCCAATCTGTTCAAGCAGCGCAAGGCGACGCGGCGAGGCGGAGGCTAGAACAAGAAATGGTTGAGAGGGTGACGATGGCGGGGCTGTTTGCCTTCCTCGCTCTGCTACCATCCCGGTAGATTTGGGGAGGTCTGTTCGATCACCCATGAAGATTACCTTACTTGTAACGGAAGGTAATGCGGCCTTTTGTCAGGTCATAGGGTGTCATTTCGACGGTGACTTTGTCGCCCGCCAATACACGAATGCGATGCTTGCGCATTTTGCCCGCGGTGTGGGCCAATACTTCGTGGTCATTTTCCAGAACAACGCGAAACATTGCATTGGGCAACAATTCCGTAACGGTTCCTTCAAATTCCAATAGTTCTTCTTTCGCCATAAAATCCTATTCCAGTTATTTTGGATGCTGCAAAATAAGGGGCACAATAGCTAAAAAGCAAGCATTTCCTTAAAAATGATATGTAAAAAGCTGAAAAACAAGACTGCTTGGACTAAAGCGCAACAGAACTCGGGTGAAGTTCTTATACCCGGGGGGCCGGGCCCGTTCTAAATCGCGCCTTTATTTTCTCATATAGGTCATCCCGTGTATGACGATAAGCATTTAGCCGCATTTCACGGTTTCCCTCGGTAAGTGAGGGGTCAATAATGTTCCATAATTCAGTCTCACATGCGTTGGTTCGGCTAATTTCCTCTGCCTTCTTATGGGCCTCACGCGAGAGGGATATGATTATGTCGAAGGAACTATCCTCCAGATCATCAAAATCTTTCGCAACATGATTGGATGCATCAAGCCCAATTTCATCCAGAACCTCTACCGCGAAGCCATCGACAGTTTTCGCGCGAACTCCGGCACTGTCCACATAGACGGCGTGGCCGTATAGGCTCTTCATAATATTCTCCGCCATGACGGACCGAATACTGTTATGGGTGCAGGCAAAGAGGACGCTGCCCGGCAATCCGTCGCTGAAGGGCGGTGCACTCATCTAGTTATACCGACCACAATGGTAGTGTGAAAGAGAAATGCAGATCCGGCGATCATCGCTAGCCCCTTATGTGGAGGATGCACATCAGGGTGAAAAGGCGCCGTGCCGTATCAAAATCTGTTTCCGCTTTATCTTTTAGCCGTTCTTTCAGAAGCTCCGATCCTTCGTTGTGAAGTCCGCGTCGCCCCATGTCGATCGCCTCGATCTTGGAGGGGGACGCCGATTTGATCGCATCGAAATAGCTTTCGCAGACATGGAAATAATCCTTGATGATGCGGCGGAAGGAAATCACCGGCAGCGGAATGCGCACGAGCCCCGATGCATCGTCTTCCGTGCGAACATCAAAGATCAGACGGTTGTCTTCAATACTGAGATGGAGTGAATAGGGGCCGTCGTTTTCAAAGCCGTTCACGATAAAGCTGTTTTGATCGAGAATGTCGAAAATGGCTACCTTGCGCTCATGCTCGATATCCGCATTGCGGCGGACAACGGTCTTTTCGTCGAGCGCTATTTTTACGATGTGCTGTGTATCGGACATATCCTGAAGGGCTCCTTACACAGCCACTCTAGTTTAATCGGATAGAGACGGAAAGGGCGTGGGCACCCAATCCTTCCGATTTGGCAAGAGCGACGGCGGCAGGCCCTATCTGGCGGAGGCTCGCGGCATCCAGCTTCATGAGAGAGGTCCGCTTGACAAAATCCAGCGTCGAAAGGCCGGATGAAAACCGTGCCGTGCGGGAAGTTGGTAGCACATGGTTCGGCCCGGCGACATAGTCACCGATCGCTTCCGGACTGTAGCGACCTAGGAAAATCGCGCCGGCGTGATGGATTTTCGCGGCAAGCGCCTCTGGATCATCAACGCATAGCTCCAGATGCTCAGGGGCAATCCGGTCAACAAGGGCAGGGGCCTCCGCCATATCCTTGACCGTAATGATCGCGCCATAGTCCTGCCAGCTCGATCTCGCGATTTCTGCGCGATCCAAACTTGCAAGATGGCTTTCGATCGCCTTTTCAACGCTGGCGCCAAATGCCTCGTCATCAGTGATCAGGATGCTCTGTGCGACGGGATCGTGCTCCGCCTGGCTGAGCAGGTCTGCCGCGATCCATGCCGGATCATTCAGATTATCCGCAACGACCAGAATCTCTGACGGGCCCGCAATCATATCGATGCCGACAGTCCCGAAAACCTGTTTTTTCGCGCTCGCCACATATGCATTCCCCGGGCCAACGATCTTATCGACGGGGGCAATTGTCTCCGTGCCGTAGGCAAGTGCTCCGATGGCTTGCGCGCCGCCGATGCGATAGACTTCATCGATCCCGCAAAGATCAGCCGCCGCAAGGACCATGGGATTGATATTACCATCCGGCGTCGGGACAACCATCACAAGACGAGAGGCGCCCGCGACCTTGGCCGGAATTGCATTCATCAGGACGGAGGAGGGATAGGTCGCCCGTCCGCCCGGGACATAAAGGCCGATATTTTCAATAGCCGTCCAGCGATAACCCAGGAAGACGCCCGCGGCATCCTGGTACATCTGATCCTCTGGCAACTGCCGTCGGTGGTAATCCTCGATCCGGGCGGCGGCGGTTTTAAGCGCCTCCAGCGTTGCCTGGTCGCAGGACGTAACCGCGTTCTTTATCTCGGTGTCTGTCACCCGCAGTTTTGCCACATCGCTGAGGTCTAGCCGGTCAAACTTCCGGGTATAGTCAAGAAGCGCTGCGTCACCACGCGCGCGAACATCTTTGAGAATATCGGCAGCAATCGCATCGACATCCCCGTCTTCCTCGCGTTTTTGATCGAGCAGAGCCGTAAAGCCCTTCTCAAAGCCCGCATCTTTTGAATTCAGCTTAAGCGGCATTGACGACCTCTCGAAATTTTTCGATCCAGCCGTTCAATTCGACGGATCGGGTCTTAAGGGCGGCGCGATTAACGACCAAACGGGACGTTATATCGAGAATTTTCTCGACCTCCACGAGCCCGTTCGCCTCAAGCGTTGCCCCGGACGAGACCAGATCGACGATACGTCGGCAAAGCCCAAGTCCCGGCGCGAGCTCCATCGCGCCGGAAAGCTTGATGCATTCCGCCTGAATACCTGCTTCCGCGAAGAATTTATGGGTCAGGTTCGGATATTTCGTTGCGATACGGATATGGCTCCAGCGGCTGGGATCCCGATCCTCCTCGAGTTCCTTCGGCTGGGCAATGGCGATATGGCAGTGACCGATATCAAGATCAACCGGTGCATAAATCTCCGGATAGTCGAATTCCAGCAGTACATCGTTCCCGGCCACGCCCAACTGCGCGGCCCCGAAGGCAACGAAAGTCGCCACGTCGAATGACCGGACGCGAATGATCGATATATTGGGATGGTTCGTCCGGAACTGCAGCAGTCGGCTCGCCGGATCGTCGAATGCCGGTTCGGGCTCAATCCCGGCGGCACGGATCAACGGCATAACCTCTTTCAGTATCCGGCCCTTTGGCAGGGCAATGACCAACTCTTCACTCGATGGCACGGAATTGCTCCATTCTCATTCAGTTTTCTCAGTCTGCCGACGGAGTCTCATCATGCCCGGGTTTCAGTTCCGTCGCCCAGGGCTCTCCCGTATCGGTCAGGGTTACATTAATACATTCCATCCTAAGGCGAAGAGTGCCGCCGCCGGCGAAGTTCAGGGCGATGTCCGCTTGCCCATCCTCTCTGAGATGTGTCGAAAGGCTCAGTAATTCAAGCACTTCTGTCGGGCTGCTTTGTGAAATTCCGGTGGATTTGACGCTCATCACATCACCGAAATAAGCACCGGAGCGAATGCGGAACCAGCTATCGGAACTTTTCTGTCCGTCGACGGCATCCTCCCATTTGAAACGAGAGCCCATAACAGTAAAGGCCCGGGTGGATTTGAGATAGCTCATTTCGCCCGGGCTCGTAATCATCCCCTCCAACGCCGCAGAGAGGATTTCCATATCCTCAATTTCAGCCGCAATAAGTTTCAGGGGTTTGGGCATCTCGCTATCCTGTCGTCACTCTTTGATCAACTTGCATGTACTCGTTCAATATCCGCACCGCAAGCCGCCAGTTTCTCTTCCAGCCGTTCATAACCGCGATCCAGATGGTATACACGGTTGATAACGGTTTCTCCCTCCGCTGCCAAGCCTGCAAGCACTAATGAGACTGAAGCACGCAGATCCGTCGCCATTACCGGCGCACCGACAAGATGACCAACCCCTCGGATCAGGGCTGAATGTCCATGCACAGTTATATTCGCGCCAAGGCGTGCAAGCTCAGGTACATGCATAAACCGATTTTCGAAAATCGTTTCCGTAATCATAGCGGCGCCACCGGCAACCGTCATCAGCGCCATGAACTGTGCCTGCATATCCGTGGGATAACCGGGATAGGGCAGGGTCATAATATCAACGCCGTGAATGGTCCCATTCTCACGGGAGATGATAAATCCGTTGTCGGTTTCCTCAACTTCCGCCCCCGCTTCAATCAGGACATCCAGAACGGACCGGATCAATTCGGCCTCTGTATTAGTTAGCTCTATTTTTCCGCCGGTAATGACCGCCGCAATAGCATAGGTGCCAGTTTCGATCCTGTCCGGCATCACGCGATAGGCCGTGCCATGGAGTTTATCGACACCATGGATGATCAGCCGATCCGTGCCTTCCCCTTCTATGTTGGCCCCCATCTGACTTAGAAGGCGGACGAGGTCGGTGATCTCAGGTTCCTTCGCCGCATTTTCCAGAATGGTTGTGCCTTTTGCCAGGGATGCCGCCATCAGCAGGTTTTCCGTTGCGCCGACGGAAACAGTTTCGAAACGGATTTCCGCGCCCTTTAGGCCATCCGGTGCCTCCGCTTCCATATACCCGCCGGCAATGGTGATCTTTGCGCCCATCTGTTCCAGGCCGCTGATATGAAGATTCATTGGGCGGGTCCCGATGGCACACCCCCCGGGCAGGGATACCCGAGCCTTGCCGACACGGGCGAGCAAAGGCCCCATGACCAAGGCTCCCGCCCGCATTTTGCGAACAATGTCGTAAGGCGCTTCCGTATTGGTGATCGATTTTGCACTGATGGAGAGCGACCGACCGTCACTTCCGCCGCCATTAGCATTCTGTCCGTTCATGGCAGCGGTTGCACCATGCTGGCAGAGTAATGTGATCAGGGTCGAAATATCGGCGACATGCGGCAGGTTGGAGAGGGTGAGGGTATCCTCCGTCAAAAGGCTGGCGACCATTAATGGTAATGCCGCGTTTTTCGCGCCGCTGATTTCAATCTTTCCTTGAAGTGGTTTTCCACCTCTAATGCGAATGCTATCCATACTGAATTTCTCTTTAATATTTTTCCGTCTGCAGGGGTGAAGCCTGCGGCAGTGATTTAGCTTTGAAAAATTGTCGAAAGAGCGGCTTCTATCTCATTTTACACCAGAATCAAAAGAATTTAACATTTCCTGGTTCTATCTTTGCTAGCTGGTTGGGATTTTAAAACAGGCGGATGCCGCGAGAGATCATAGTTTGGGAAGCGTTACGCCTTCCTGCCCCATATACTTTCCGGCTCGATCCTTGTAGGAGACTTCGCAGGGTTCGTTTCCTTTAAGGAAAAGGAATTGGCAAGCCCCCTCATTCGCATAAATTTTGGCAGGCAGCGGTGTCGTGTTCGAAAATTCGAGAGTGACATGCCCCTCCCATTCGGGTTCCAGCGGTGTGACATTGACGATGATCCCGCAGCGGGCATAGGTCGACTTGCCCAGGCAAATCACCAGAACGTCACGCGGAATTCGAAAATATTCGACAGTGCGGGCGAGGACAAAGGAATTTGGCGGAATAACGCAAACATCTGTCTTTCTGTCGACGAAGCTGGTGCTGGAGAACGCTTTCGGGTCGACCGTCGCCGAATCAATATTGGTGAATATCTTGAACTCGTCAGAAACCCGGGCATCATAGCCATAGGACGACAGGCCGTAGGAAATGGTTCCCTCGCGCTTCTGACTCTCTACAAAAGGTTCAATCATCCCCGTTTTCCGGGCCTGTGACCTGATCCATTTATCAGACAGAATGGACATACTTAGATTTCTCCGCTCAAACAGCATAATTTGATCGGCATACTATAGACTGTAGCGGAGCGGGCCAAGATTTAATGCGTGATTGGTTAATCCGTCAGGCGGTGGCGGTTCTTGATCGCGTCCGGTGCGATTTTTCCGCGGTTACGCTGCAGATTTTTGCGTTTACGCAGGTTATTCCGCAATTCTTCGGCAAGGCGCTGGGCCTTCTCTGCCTTTTGCCGCTGTTTGGCGCTTTTGCTATCTGTTTTCTGCTCGGTCATTATTTGTGCCGGAAAATTCACTGAGATCTCAATAAACTGTATTGTTCATTGGCGCAAATAAACAAAAAAGGGAGCCATTAGGCTCCCCAGTTTGTTGTATGTCGTGTTTTTGCTTTTAGCTTATGGCATTGCCGTCTTTACGGGAGATTCCAACGATTGTTGACCGCGGGACTGTCGCCCCGCCGTCCGGATAGTGGCTGTTTCCTTTTTCGCCGGGATGCTGAACCCCAACAAAAACGGTTTTTCGGTCCGCGCTCCAGGCAAAGCCGGTAATCTCACATTCTTTCGGACCCACCAGGAAACGTTTGATCTCGCCGGTTTCCGGGTCGGCGAGGAGCATCTGGTTGTTCCCCATGCCAGAGAAATCCTTCGCGTTGGAATAGTTGCCGTCGGTCTGGATCCAGAGAAGGCCGTTCGCATCGAATGCCAATCCATCCGGGGAATTGAACATGTTTTCTGCATTTACGTTCTTTGATCCACCATAGGCATCGCTATGAACCGTCGGATTGCCGGCAACAACGAAGAGATCCCATTCGAAGCTGTCTGACGTATGGTCTGAATTGGCAGGCGTCCAGCGGACAACCTGTCCATAGTGATTCTCTGCACGCGGGTTGGGGCCACCGACGGGGGTCTCGTCACCACCCGCATTCGGCTTCTTGCCGCGGTTTTTATTGTTGGTCAGCGCGACATAAGCCTCAACCTTGTGCGGATTGGCCGCGACCCATTCCGGCCGGTCCATTGTCGTGGCCCCGACCTTTGATGCGGCCTGTCGGGTCAGGATACTGATTTCCGCGAGGCTCATCCCTGTTGTTTCAGCTGTGAGAGGCAGCCACTTCCCGCTCATGTCGTCGCTGAATTTGGCGACATAAAGCGTTCCTTCGTCCAGCAGGTCGCTATTATCGCCGCCGTCGGAGAATTTTCCGGCAGAGACAAATTTATAGAGGAACTCACCGCGCTCATCATCGCCAAGGTAAACGACGACTTGGCCATTGTCGGTGACAACTAGCTCTGCATTTTCATGCTTGAAACGGCCAAGGGCGGTGCGTTTCTTGAGGGTAGACTTCGGGTTAAGCGGATCAAATTCAACAATATAGCCAAAACGGTTTGGCTCGTTCGGATTTTTGCTGATGTC
The DNA here is from genome assembly GCF_029233945.1 of Sneathiella sp. Taxonomy (GTDB): domain Bacteria; phylum Pseudomonadota; class Alphaproteobacteria; order Sneathiellales; family Sneathiellaceae; genus Sneathiella. The sequence continues at coordinate 26,708 of NZ_JARGOQ010000033.1, forward strand.
GAAGCGGTCATCGACGGTGGCCCAGGCATAGCCCCAATCTTTATTTCCAACGCCATAGCGCTTCAGTTCAGCGGACGGTTTGTAGTTCTCATCACTGGAGGAGAAGTAGCCGTTGAAGTTTTCCTCGCAAGTGAGATATGTGCCCCAAGGCGTCCGGCCATTCCCGCAGTTATTCCAGGTGCCGAGGGCGAGTACGCCTTCAGGGTCTGCCGCTGTTTTCATCATGGCATGGCCACGGGCGGGACCGGAAATTTCAATTGGGGTATTGGCCGTGACACGGCGGTTGTAGGAACTGCCGACAACAATGGCCCATTTCCCGTCTTGGAGGGCGAGTTCGGCAACGGTCATACCATGACCCGCCATGCCCTTGTTGACATCATCCGCCGTTTCCGGCTCCTTGCTCTCTCGATTGCCATAGATAATTGAGCGATTAACATATTCGTTGTTGGACACGAGAATATTTTTATCGCCATCCTGAAACAACGCCATGCCGTCATTGTTGTCGCCGACAGAAAGCTCCTGGCTTGCGGCAGTTCCGCGGGTAGCCTGATCGAAGGGAATGCTGTTCGACCAGAGCGGCTCACCCCAGGTGCTGACGACATGCCAGCTATATTCATTTGGAACGGTAATCGTATCAAGATCATTCGCGGCGACGGGTTCAAATTTCAGGCGGCTATTTGCAGCGCTTGCCGGAGCAGGGGAGAGGGCCGTCGTGCCCATGACGAAAGCCGTGGCGCCAAAGGCAACGCCTCTGCCAAGAAAGCTGCGTCGGGAAAGGACGGTTTGGGAAATTTTTTCAAAATCCGTTGGTTCTGTTTTCGGTGAGCGGATTTCGTCAAACTCATCAAAGGATATATTGTCAGGTATAGGTGCGGACATTTTTTTGGCTCCTGGAAGGTTAAGTTTGTTTTTGCATCCGGCGGCTAGGGATACAAACGGCATTAAAATACTGAAGGCGGATTTCAGTTTTGTGTCAGAAGCATGAAGGTGGCGATCCATGATGATCGGCGCTATATCCTGCTTTTGAAGGGCTTTTTTATTCCTGTCGATGAAACTCTTTGACATGAAACGAAATCCCTATATATTCCGCCGCGTTCTCACCTATATTGCCGCCGTAGCTCAGGGGTAGAGCACTCCCTTGGTAAGGGAGAGGCCGGTGGTTCAAATCCACCCGGCGGCACCATTTCCTCCAAACTTACAATTCAGCGCTTTCGGCAGTATATTTTTGGCTCAGGTGTTTTCGGAACTTGAGGGCTATGGATATTTGCTTGCCCTTTTCCGGGTGGTTTAAGTAGATTGAGCGCAGTAGCCTTACTTCACGAAAGATCATAAATCGCGTGCGCAAATTATATGTCTTGCTTCTCCTCATTGGGCTGGGTTTGATCGGCTGGGTTGGGTACGACTACTCAACTAGCGGGGAAGAGGTCGCGCGCTTTGAACTGGCGGGTGAGGCCGGAAGCACGGATCTCATTTCTCTCGATTCTTCCCAGAACCCGATGCGGGCTCTCTTGTCCGTAGAATACGAGATTGAACTTTCAAGCAGCAGTACGCCTGCGTTTGAGTATTCGGTTCTGATGACCGGGCCGGGCGGGATTGAAGCCTTTAAAGCGGAGGGGCAGCAGCGAGATAAACGTGAGGATAATACTCCCGAATATGCGACCAAAACATCGGAGCAGGTTATTGAAACTTTCTCAGTATCCGCGCCGGGGGACTATTTGCTGGACTGGCGGGTTATGCCAGATAGGGCAAAGATCATAAGTCAAAAAATTTCTCTTCGCCGTAATGTAGAGCCTTTGAGAGTTTCGCATCTGATCGCGGGGGGTGTTTGTTTTGCTCTGGGCGTTCTATTTCTTATCCGAGGGCGGAGAAAGAACAGCTAATTACAATATCTATTTTGGTGACACATGGCAGATGAAAAACCTGATTATCGATTGTTGACAGGCGAAGATACACATGATTTTTGCGTGAGGGTGAGTAAGGCTCTCACGGAAGGCTATGTGCTTTACGGTTCTCCCTCGGCGACGTTCGATTCCAATACAAACCGGATGCTGGTCGCGCAGGCCGTTGTCAGACCCGATGTCGTGAGGGGCGCGTGAGATGCTGATTGAACCGGGCGCGCTGGGACTTTTTATTCTCTCGGCGCTGGCACTTAACCTGACACCGGGACCAGATATGTTATTTACAACGGCGAGCGGGCTTAAGCAGGGGCCGCGGGCGGGCGTCGTTGCGGCGCTCGGCATTTCTGCGGGCTCGTTGGTTCATATCTTATTGGCGATCATCGGTGTCACAGCGATTTTTAAAACATCCGAGCTTGCCTTCGATATCCTTCGCTTTGCGGGCGCGAGCTATCTTCTGTGGATCGGCATCCGCAGTTTTTCTGCGCGCGGCGGGGACCTCAGCCGACCGCATGTGAAATCGGCCGATATGTTTATCGTCTTTCGTCGCGGGATGCTCACCAATATTTTCAATCCCAAAGTTGCCCTCTTTTTTATCGCTTTCCTGCCGCAGTTTGTTTCTATCGAAGCGGGATCCATTGCGCTCCAAATTCTGATTTTGGGACTTCTTTTTAATCTGACGGGGTTACTTTGTAATGGCGGCGTCGGTCTCTTTTCCGGCGGTGCGGGCCGGCTTCTGCTGCAACGACCGGGGACGGCTAAATGGGTTTCGAGGATTTCAGGGACGATATTTATCGGGCTGGCCATACGCCTTGCCCTGACTGAGCGTGCATGACGCGCCTTTTGAAAAACGCTATAGGGTAAAAATGTCTGAGAATGTGCTGGTAATCGGGAATAAGAGATACTCCTCCTGGAGTTTGCGGGGGTGGCTCGCGGCTAGACTCTCAGGCATGGAGTTTGAGGAGGTGCTGGTGCCCCTGTATCGGCCCGGTTGCCATGAAAAACTCAAAGAGGTAAACCCCGCAGCACCTCCAAAAGTTCCTTCGCTTAAAGTAGGAGATGCTGCCGTCTGGGATACGCTCGCGATCTGTGAGTTTCTTGCAGAACAATACCCCGAGGCCCATCTCTGGCCGGAAGCAACATTTACCCGGGCGCATGCACGTTCAGTGGTCGCGGAAATGCATTCGAGCTTTCAGGCGCTTCGCGAGCATGTGCCGATGGATCTATCAAAAAAGCTGTCTTATGCAGCTTTGCCGGAGGATGTTGAGGCGGATATTGCCCGCATAGGTGAGATATGGCGGGAATGCCGGTCGAAATACTCGGGCGATGGGCCTTATCTGTTTGGCAAAATTTCTCTTGCCGATGTCTTCTTTGCGCCGGTTCTTGTCCGTCTTTACAGCCATTCTGTGCCTCTGGATGACGTTTGTCGGGGCTATTTCGACACCCTTTGGGCGTTGCCGGAGTTTGTTGAATGGCGGATGGCGGCGGCTCAGGAAGAATGGACGATTACGGACTATTAGTCCGAAATAGCCCCCTCATGCGGTTGTATATACGTCTATCGGGTCTTTGAGGCCGGGAACGGTTTGCTGCGGAAAGCGCCGCAATTTGATTGGGAGATGTTCAGCGATTCCAGATGACACCAACAGGCTCGCATCGAGCGATTTAGTCAGGTCTTGCAGTCGGCTGGTCATATTGACGGCGGGACCAATCACCGAAAAATCGAGGCGTTCTCTTGCCCCGATATTGCCGAACATGACGTCGCCATGATGAATACCAATCCCGAATTTTAACTTCGACGCATCGGAGGCTTGATGGGCCATAGACTCGACTCCTTTGCGGGCGGCAATCACAGCTCTTTGCGCGGCATCTGAAATTCCGGCACTATCCGATGTCGGAAAAATGGCAAGGAAACCATCGCCCATGAATTTGAGTACTTCTCCCCCTTCTCCCATCACAGCTTCTGACATGGTCTCAAAAAACTGGTTCAGCAGCGTCAAATAGGCGGGCATTTCCATCTGGTCGGCAAGTGCGCTGGATCCGCGCAGGTCGCAGATCCAGATAACCGCCTGGATAATGTCGCCGTCGCCGCGCTGGTTTTTCCCTTCCATCACCTGTCGCGCAGCGGCCGGACCGAGATAGGCGCTTAGGACGTCCTGCAAAGTCTGTTCCCGCTTAAAAATGCGCGCGGTGGCGTGGAACAGATCAATCAGGCGCTTGAGGGCCTGAATTTCCCTCTCGATAAAGCCGCCTGGTCGGTCGGTTAGCCAGGATGAAATGACGCCATCCTGCGTTTTGAGAGCTGTTTCCTGGTTTCTAAAGGGGGTCAGGATTGCGAGATAGTCAGTGCCGCCCATCTCCTCAAATTCGGTGAAGATTGGAAATCTTTGAACAACTTCCTCGCGGCTCAGGTCGCAGCGGTATTCCCTGATTACATTCTCTAGCATGTAAAAAAGCGGGCTTTGCGTCCAGTTTGGCTCGGCCCACAAGGCCCGAGGGCGGGAATTGGTGCGCAATTCGCCCGCCCTGTTCCATGTGTGATCAGTATGGTCGATAAAGGGGTGCATTTGTCGCATCGTGACATGTGTGCGCAGGAGCGGAAACAGGGTTTGATCTATTTTCCGGCTGAGCTCGGAAAGAATTTCTGTAAACTCAATGTCGTCAAACATACGCTGGACTAGCCAGTTTTCAACCTGACGAACAGCCAGATCAAAGTCGGACGGGTCAGCGGCAATATCGGTTACGGATCGTATTTCCAAGACGGCAAAACCCTTTACCTGTTTTGACCTAAATAGGAAATACCGCCAAAAATACAAGAGAATGCATCAGCCACGGTTTTACATCCCGAAGTATTATGCGCTAAGCCGCAACATCCGGATTGAGGCTATAAGTCCCGATGTAAGACCCGCTTGCGAGGATATGACCTTCCATCGCGGAGAGCGCCTCCGGGCCCCCAAAATTTCCGGAAAGTCCCAGACTTTCAAGATCCAGTGCATATACCGTGAAGTGATAATGATGAATGATGCTGTCGTTCCAGGGCGGGCAGGGGCCATCATATCCGCCATAGTCACCGGCCATATCGGGATCGCCTGCGAACCAGTCGGTATAGTTATTAATGCCGGTGATGCCGTAGGCGCGTTTGCTCGGTGCTTTGCCTTTGGCAGTTATGCCGTCGCTGACCTCTCCCTCGGCGAGGCTGGCGTATTCGGTAGGAATATCAACCTGAACCCAGTGATAGAAATCAACGCGCGGCAAGTCGGCCGGAACTGTCTTTCCTTCCTGGTTGACATCTTCCCCGGAGGAGGGGACATCGGGATCATGACAGATGATGGCGAAGGATTTTGTTCCTGCAGGAGCGTCAGACCAGCTGATCGCCGGGTTTTTGTTATCGCTGAGAGCGACATGCTCTTCCTCGGCAGGAACACCGAAGGCGAATTTACCCGGGATTGTCCCGCCATTTTCCCAACCGTCGATTTTCACTTTCAATGCTGCCGTCATGGTATGCCTCCCTCATTTTATTTTTAATAGCACGCGATTTTAACAAAGCTGTCAACGCAGGTAAATGGCCTAGGGACGGAATGAAAAGCTGACCGGCCCCTTCAGACTGTCAAGCTGCGGCTGTATCCAGTCAACCCACTGGCACAGCGCGGGCCGGGTCTCTCGCGGATCAATAATGTCATGAACACTGAAACTTTCTGCACGGGGGAAGGGAGATTGCTGGGCTGCAAGCTGCGCTTCAAGCTCAGCCCTCAGTTTTTCGGGGTTTTCTGCCTCTGCAATCTGTCGGCGGTAGGCGACGGCCACTCCGCCCTCAACCGGAAGCGGTCCCATTTCCGCGCTGGGCCAGGCAAGAACATAGCCGTTCTCGCTGAAATGTGCGGCGGCGGCAACCCCGAAGGCTTTCTTCACAATGACGGTCGCCCAGGGGACGACGGACATGACGGCGGCGGCAACGGCGGAGGTGCCGAATTTTATGGTGCCATCTTTCTCTGAATCTGGACCAATCATAAAGCCGGGTTCGTCGGTGAAATTCACGATGGGGATATGGAAGGTGTCACAAAGTTCGATAAAGCGACGGACCTTTTGCGCCGCGTCCGCGCCCATAGCGCCGGCATAAATCCGACAGTCATTGGCGATCACCCCGACGGATTGGCCGTTAAGTCGGGCAAAGCCGGTAATCAGGCTGCGGCCATAGTTCTTTCCCATTTCAAAGAAGCTATCGAGGTCCACAACCATCTGGATCAGCTTTCGCATACTAAAGGGTAACCGACGGTTCTTGGGCACAATGCTGAGGAGATCCTCCTCCATGCGATCAGCGGGATCGGTCGTCTCGGTACGTGTGGCCTGTTCCCAGACGTTATTGGGTAGATAACTCAGAAAATCGCGGATTTGGGTGAAGGCATCGGCTTCATCCTCTGCGATATTGGCGGCAACGGCATTGCGGCTATGGACATTTGCCCCGCCAAGTTCTTCCTTCGTTATTTTGATGTTCAGCGCCCGTTCCACCAACGCCGGCCCTGCGATCAGAAGTTGCGCTGTCTCGCGTGTCATCACGGAGAAATGGGAGGCGGCAAAACGTGCTGCGGGAAATCCGGCAACAGGACCAAGTGCCGCAGAAGCCACCGGCACTTCCCCCATCAATTTTGCAATGGAGAGAAACCGTGGTTTTTCATAAGCCGGACTGCCGACAGTGCCTCCGCCTTT
>NZ_JARGOQ010000033.1:33403-42480 GCF_029233945.1 Sneathiella sp.
AGGCGGCCTTTGGCATGCTGGGCCTCAATGGCTTTATCGCCGCCTTGAGCCTGTGCTGCGATACGCATTCTTTTTATTTCTTCGGCTTCTTTTTCCCAACTCATAGGTTCCGTTCTCCGCGTAACTTCAATTAGTCACGGAGTATAACCATTGCAGGTGCATTGAGATAGGCTTCAAGATGGCCAAAATTTGGAGGTGATACGTTGCGTAATTCAGTGGCCTGTCGCTTCGATCTTGAGGCGGCGAGGGCAGCTATCAAGATATTCTGATCTTGACCGGAGCATGTATCGCTTGGGCGGTGTTGGTGGGCTGGCTTAGAGAGATAGTTTGCTATCAAGCCCGGACGGTGGAGGCGTTGTTTCAGGGTTCTTCGTCGGATCCTGAGGTTTCATGCCTTCCATGATCTGCTTGTTGACCGTAATGAGCGGCGCAACCGATGCTTCGCCCTTCATGGCTTGCAGACTGTAGCGACCAACCCAGAATGCGATGGAAAGAAGCCGACCTTTTAGATCGTCGGGGAGCGCATTCTCCTCTGACAGAAGATCCATCTGCATGGTGAGCCAGAGCCGCCGATTGTTTGCGACAGCACGGATGCGCTCCATTACATTATCTTCTTTGTCAGCTTCTTCCATGGCACGAGTGAATAGCGCGAAAGCCCGGTACTCGGTTTGTCGGGGATTTTCGGCATTCTGGTTGGCTTTTTGGTAAGCAGCTACAGACATTTCTTCTTCTCATCCATTTCCGATAGTAAAATCTACTATTTACGAAAATTCTTACGATACTCTTACGAATTACTGGAAAAGCTGAAGAATTGACTGTGGCCGCGCGTTGGCAATCGAAAGGGACTGGATACCAAGCTGTTCCTTGGTCTGCAGGGCCTGCAATTCGGCGCTTGCTTCTGCAAGGTTAGCGTCAACAAGAATACCGAGACCTTCTTTAAGCTTGTCTGTCAACAGCTGTGTGAACTCAGCCTGACTATCAAGACGGTTCGCGGCCGTACCCAATGTCGTAATTACGTCACCAACCAAACCTTCCGCAGTATCCACGGCGGCAAGGGAGGTGGCTGGATCAGTCAGATCAAGTCCCACAAGACCCAAGGTAACCAATCGTAAGTCTTGCGCAGCAACTGTTTGTGTAACACCGCCCAGACCGGTCAAGACATCAAGGTCAGGACTGACACCATCAATCAGGTTCACACCATTGAAGACAGTTGTTCCGACAACCGAGGTGATCTCCGCGAGCAGGGCATCGACTTCTTCCTGAAGAACCGTCACGTCGAGACCATCGTTGAAGGCCTGAGTAACTTTCTGGTTGATGTCGATAAGAATATTTGAAATCTGCAAGGCACCGGCGTTTGCCATGCTGACTGTTGCCTGACCGAAGGTGAGACCTTCTTCAATTGCATCCAGAGCAGAGATATCCCCGCGCATTGTCTGGGCAATCGTAAAGGAAGCCGGGTTATCTTTAGGCTCCGCAACTTTAAGGCCGGTTTCGACCTGACGCTGAGTCTGGCTCAGGGCCGTTTGTGTCATTGACAATGTGCGAAGCGCTGCCATCGCCGTTGAGTTGGTGTTAATAGAAAATGCAGCCATTTTGTTTTCTCCTGTAGTTTCCTGCGTTACCAAAAACGCAAATTCACTCAGCGCTACAGAAGCAAAGGGCGTGCCAGTTTGAAAAATCCCAGAAAACTGGGATTTTTGGTCTTATTTATGGCTATTTGAACAGGGAAAAGACGGCCTAGATTACGCCGCGGATAGGAATAAATTTCTTAGCTGTGAAGAATATACCCGGCATATATGGATCATGCGGGGCCGATTGGCCGCAGAATTAGACGAACAAGTCTATCTGGATCGGCTGCGGACCTACAAACTCGCCGGTGCCAATTGGCTGGAAGAGCGATAGCATTGGATTAGCGGTCGGATCGTTATTATTGACCTGCGTAAAAACGAGGAAGCGATTAATAATTTCGTCGATTTTTTGAGGGTCCTTGAAATCCTCAAGATCGACCATTTTTTCCAGACGTTCCTTTTGTTGGTCGAAGGAAAGCGCCTGAAAACTTTCCGGCAGGCCAAGGCTAACGCGAACAACCTGCATTATCGCCTTGTCGGCAATAACCTGTTCAATCGTTTCAATATTTCCGGCAAGACGTTTGAAATACATGGCTTCCCGTACGCCGTCTGCATTCTCGCCTTCAAATTTCTCATATTCGTTGGTCCGGTAGCCCGTCAAAATAGCATCAACATTTTCCTGCTTTTGAAAAAAATCAGGATCACTGTTAAGCGCATACATAGCATTCGCGAGCTTCGTCCAGCGAGGCTCCGCCAGTCGATTGACGAGACTTTCATCATCGGATGGCGGCTCGGTAAGAATTTTTTCAACCATCGCCGGCTTATCGATTTCACTCTCCAGCTGAAAAGCAGAGAGAACCATCGTTAGGACAGTGCGATTCTCCATCAGGTCGTCGACGGACTTAATGTTCGTAATATCTTCGCTAAAGGTCACCAGGTCCCGGGCAACAGTTGGCTGAGCCTCGAACGCTTTCATATGTGCGTCTTTTAGCTCGTAAGCCAGCTTGTACCATAATAGCGGATTATTATTTGCCGATACTTGCATATCTGAACCTGGTTAAAGATCTTTTCAGCGCCATCATAACGGGTCATTCGTTAAGGAGGCGTTAACGAAAAAAGGCGACCACGAGGGCCGCCTTTCTTTGATTAGGAGAGCTCTTTTAACGGAACAGAGCCAAGATCGACTGAGGTGCCTGGTTGGCAATGCTCAGAGACTGGATGTTCAGCTGTTCCTTGGTCTGCAATGCAGTCAATTCCGCAGCAACAGCCGCCATGTCCGCATCAACGAGAACGCCAAGACCTTCCTTCATCGTATCGGTCAGAAGCTGAGTGAATTCACCCTGGCTTTCCAGACGACTTGCGAAAGTACCAATAGCTGTCAATGCGTTACCGACAGTCGTCTGTGCGGCAGCAATGTTTGTCAAAGCTATCCCAATGTTGGTTGCGTCTGAAAAGTCAGTTGTCAGAGAAAGAGTAGTGGCATCAAGATTGGTAGCGGTATACGTCATCGTGCTACCGGCCAGATCGGTCGGAACCGTCAGTACGTCGGTACCGGCGTTGTTGATCAGATTGACACCGTTAAACTCTGAACCAGCGGTAATAGCTGTAATCTGAGCCAGAACTTCAACAGCCTGAGCCGAAAGAATGGCGTCATCAAGACCATCGTTCTGGGCCTGAGTGGCAAGGGTTTCAAGTTCGGACAGCTGTTTCAGGATTTCCGTGGCACCAGCCATCGCAACTCCGATTGTTGCTTCACCGAAGGCAATACCTTCACCGATAGCGCCAAGAGCGCCAATTTCAGAACGCATGCCCTGCGCGATAACAAACGTGGCCGGCGCATCTTTAGCGCTGTTAACTTTTAGGCCAGTTTCAAGCATGCTTTGGGTTTTGGAAAGGGAAGTCTGCGTCATGTTAAGCATACGCAGGCCAGACATTGCATTTGCATTAGTATTAATAGAAGCCATAATAATATATCCTCATTCTTGAGTTGTCGCATCTGCGACGGATCGGCTCTTTTGAGCCCCGGTCTACTTCGAAACCGTGCCCTGACTATCTCCGTGAATTCCTAACAAAAGATTAACCGGCGCTTCTTTGGCCATTTCAGGTGGGGAGAATTGGCCCTGATACGCATTGCGCCGCGCAGGAATGAGCAGAAAACTGCGATTTCTGGGCCTGATCGGGGGGTGAATATTTTTTATAAAAAAGATAAAGTCTATACAAGCAGATGCCAGTGATCATCGCTATGCGTGGTAAAAACGATTGAATCAACCTGTTAATTGCGGGAGAAAAATACCGCAATTCCGTTGATTCTTATGACTCTGATTCCGCAGACTTAAAATATTTCTGAAGCAATTTAAGGGCTGCGTAGTAATTTTTCTCGCCGACAAGGCCGACAATTTCAAAGACGCGGTTCCGCTCATCATTGTCAGCCGTGGAAAGAAAGGCGATCTGCGCGGCGTCCTGAAAGCTTTTGTGATGCGCCTCGTGACTGTCCGGCTCTATATACATCAACTGCACATAGAGATAGACATTTTCCAATGGCGTTTTAGCATCTTCCGGCAGGAGGATGTCCCGCTCGCGCATTATGGACGCATCATTTTCCAATGAAAAATGCATAGCTTTGTTACTTGTATTTGTAAGAACGGCGCCATTGACGACAATTTTCTCGCCGGCGGGAATACGAAACTTTAACGACATGGAACTTGTCTCCAGATTGGGACTACACTGCCCACTATAACAACAGTCACAAATTGTGCAAAATAGGATTGTATCCTGACCCGTAATTATCGGATTTTAGCGCGCTTCAATGCGAAGAGTAAATAATTTCTGGTCACGACCTTGGGGTGGCCTATATGATTGCACATGATAGCGCGCGCCGGATCCTGCACTATGCCGCCTATATTAGAGGATTTTAAATGCCAAGAAATATCGGCTCATTGATCATTAAATTGGTTATTTTTTCTTTTATCGTCGGCTGGGCCCTGACCTTGTTTGATATTACACCGCTCGATTTGTTGAAGGATCTAACCGGAACGATTGGTCAGATCTACTCTACGGCACTGAATACCGTGCGTTGGGCGGCTGATTATATTCTGCTCGGTGCGGTTATTGTCATTCCTATCTGGGCAATCGTTGCGGGCCTGAACTATCTTCAGCGGAAGAGCCGCCGGAATATGTCGTCCTCTTCTAAAAACCAGGACTAGATGCTGATCGTTATCGGTTTGCGCAATCGATACACAGTGGCGTGCTGGGATCCAGAGCAAGGCGCTTTGCCGAAATTTCCTCGCCGCAGGTAACGCAATACCCGTAATCGCCCGTTTCAATTCGAGAGAGGGCAGCATCAATCCGTTGGAGCTCGTTCTTGCGCCGCCGTTCGGTCTCCTGGGCCATTGCCTGGCCTTGCAGGGCATCCATGCGGGAAAGGCGGCCTACGCGGGTCTGATCAAGCTCCACAGGGCGGCGGCCTTCTGTGCTGGCCTTCATTACTGACAGTAGTTCCTCCCGGCGTTCGAGAAGGGCTTTCTTTGGATCTGTTTCCGTCATGGGTTCAGGCTATGACAATCTAAAGGTTGACGCAAAGAAAAGGCCGGTCACTTCTAACCGGCCCGCTCAAATTGCTGTTTCTTGCTCTTACGCTTCCCAAGTATGACCCTGTCGGAGAAGGGCATCCAAAGATGGCTTGCCGTTGGCCTTTGCTGCCTCAAGCTTCTCGGTAATGCCGTCTTCATAGGTGGCCGTCGGGTTGCAATAGATGACACCAAAAGCGGCGGGCAGGTCATGGCCGTCCATATCCGCAATCAATGTCGCAAGGGAGCGGTTCGTCTCGTCATGAACCAGAATATCTGCTTCCGTGACACCGTTTTCGCCGATCGTCACGGCTTCCAGCGTCAGAGATTGTGTATTCAAGCGAATGCCCTTGTTCTTTTCCGCCCCAAAGATCATAGGCTTGCCATGTTCCACATGTAGCTGCTTTTCGGCGGCCACATCGCGGGCGAGAACATTGTCAAAAACCGCATCGTTATAAACAATGCAGTTCTGCAGGATTTCCACCATCGACGTCCCTTTATGCGCATGGGCGCGCTTGAGAATGTCAGGGAGGGTCTTCTGCGTATCATAGCCACGGGCCGCAAACCTTGCGCCAGCGCCAAGGGTGAATACAAGTGGTTTCAATGGCGTATCGACTGACCCATCCGGGGAGGAAGGGGTTCGCAAGCCCACTCCCGATGTCGGCGAATACTGCCCCTTGGTCAGACCATAAATCTCGTTATTGCAGAGCAGGATTTGCATATTGACGTTTCGGCGCAGCACATGAAGCATGTGATTTCCGCCAATACTGAAGCCATCCCCGTCGCCGGTTACCATCCAGACATCCAACTCCGGGTTGGCGATCTTGATACCGGTCGCGAATGCCGGTGCGCGGCCATGGATTGTATGAAAACCATAGGTCGACATGTAATAAGGGAAGCGGGATGAGCAGCCGATCCCGGATACAAACACATAGTTTTCCTTTGGTGTGTCAATATCGGGCAGGGTTCTTTGTACGGCCTTCAGGATCGCATAGTCGCCGCAGCCCGGGCACCAGCGTACCTCCTGATCCGAAGCGAAATCGGCAGGTTTTAACTTGTCTTTTGTCACGGCAACATTCATGTCAGTTCTCCAATGCTGCGTCGATGGCGCGTTCAATTTCGGAAATCTTAAAGGGCTGTCCCGTCACCTTGGTCAAAGGTTGCGCGTCGATCAGATATTGATCGCGCAGGACTGTCTTAAGCTGTCCATCGTTCATTTCCGGAACAATAACCCTGTCAAATCCACGCAGCAGATCACCAAGATTACGGGGTAACGGCCAGATATGACGAAGATGTATATGGGAGACTTCCTTGCCTTCCGCCAGTTTGGTGTCGACGGCGCGGCTGATCGGCCCATAGGTCGACCCCCATCCGACGATGGCCAGCTTACCGCTTGTCTCGCCATTCTCGACGGCCTGTTCAGGGATATCATTCGCGATATTCAGGATTTTATCTCGCCGCAGGTCAGTCATTCGCTGATGGTTTGCGGGTTCATAGGAAATATTACCCGATCCGTCTTCCTTCTCAATCCCGCCGATCCGATGTTCAAGGCCCGGCGTACCCGGAACGGCCCAATGTCGGGCTAATGTATCCGGATCGCGATTATAGGGCTCGAAGCCCTCTGCATTTGTCTCGAATGCTTTCGGAAATGCCTCCCTGTCCGCCACATTAGGAATCAGCCATGGCTCCGCCGCATTACCGATGTATCCGTCGGTCAACAGCATGACAGGGGTCATATATTTTGTGGCAAGGCGGCAGGCTTCAATGGCAACCTCAAAACAATCAGACGGTCCATGCGTTGCCAGCACGACAAGCGGTGCATCACCATTACGACCATATACTGCCTGATACAGATCTGATTGCTCCGTTTTTGTGGGCAGGCCGGTTGACGGGCCGGCGCGCTGGGAATTCACGATAATCAGGGGAAGTTCCGTCGAGATGGCAAGGCCGATTGCCTCACCTTTCAGGGCAATGCCGGGACCGGATGAAGAGGTAATGCCAAGCGAACCCGCATAAGAAGCACCGATTGCCGAACATATTGCGGCGATTTCATCCTCGGCCTGAAATGTTTTTACGCCAAATTGCTTCATTCTTGCCAACGCATGCAGGACAGGGGAGGCCGGCGTGATCGGGTAGGACCCAAAGAATATTTTTAAATTCGCAAGCTCCGCGCCTGCGACCAAGCCCCAGGCCAGCGCTTCGCCGCCCGTAACGGTGCGGTAAAGCCCATGGGGCATCACCGCCGCCGGGATTGCGTATAGTTGCGTCAGGCCGCCAATTTCCGAAGCTTCGCCGTAAATATTACCAGCGTTCAGGGCGGCAATATTGGCATCGGCGATGTCCGGGCGTTTCGCGAATTTTCGCCTCAGCCAGTCAACCGTATCACTTCGGTCACGACCATAGATCCAGTAGACAAGGCCAAGAACCCAGAAGTTCTTGCAGCGCAGTCCTTCCTTTTGTGACAGGCCGAATTCCTTAACAGCTTCCAACACCAGCTTGGTAATATTGATATCCAGCACGGTATAGGCCTCAAGCGAGGCATCTTCGAGTGGGTTCTCAAGATATCCGGCCTTTTTAAGGTTCCGATCGGTAAAAGCGCCGCTGTCGATGATGATCATTCCCCCCGGCTTCAGACGGGCGAGGTTCACCATCAGGGCGGCGGGATTTAGGGCGACCAGAACATCGGGATCATCTCCTGCTGTTTCAATCCGCCGCGAGCCGAAGTTGATCTGAAAAGCGGAGACACCGAAGGTCGTCCCAACGGGCGCTCTAATCTCCGCCGGGAAGTCTGGAAAGGTGGCGAGATCGTTCCCGGCCAATGCAGTCGTGTCAGTAAACCGGCTGCCGGTAATTTGTATTCCGTCGCCAGAGTCGCCCGCGAACCGAATGACGACGGAAGAAACTTCTTTCCGTAGCGCCGGGTCCGTCTTGATTTTTAATTCATTCAACTTTCTTACCCGCGTTAAGCAAATGAGGAGAGGCCTTGGCTCTAAACCCCATCAATGCCTTTAGTTTAGCCATATTTTGAATCTGCAATCAACGTCCTATATTACCATTTGCTGTAACAACAACAATTTGTTGGACGTTAATTTGTCACTATCACGACTATAGCTGTTTTTAGTGCACGATAGCTATCATGTTAGTTTTAGATATAGGGGATTTTGATTGGAACGCAATACTATTTTCTTATTCATAATGTGAAATTATTTATTCACATATTAAATATGTAAAATTTATCTTTCCAGCACTTACGCCAAGCCATCTCTCATAACTCTTACGAAAAAGGCACCGATTTGCGCCGGTGTTTGACCGCCAGGGCGATACCAGCTGGTGGACCAGTTGAGCGATCCCAGCAGGTTCAGACGCAGTAGCCCTTTATCGATATCATCGGCAAGCGGTAAATCCTCAATCAGGTCCATGAAGAGCTTGTCATAGCTGTCCCGTATTTCGATAAGGCGGCTTCTTAAGGTTGGCGCCGTCCGGGAGATGTCGGCGCATAACAGGATGGAGAAGTTATTGCCGCCGAACAAGGTGTTCATATGGGCGATTGCCGCCTGGGTCAGTCGTTCCCAAGGATCCTCCACTCCATCGGTTGCCTCCAGCACCGCCGTGCTGATGAGACGCTTTCCCTCTTCGTAGGTCGCGACGATCAGGTCCTCTTTGGAGGAAAAATGATAATACATCGATCCCGCCAGCATACCGGCTTCGCGGGCGATATCCCGCATCGAAGTTGCATCATATCCGCGCTGATTAAACAGATACGCCGCCGCCGCCATCAATTCTTGTCGGCGGTTGTCGCTCCGATGGAGACCTTCCTCGCGGGCGCGTGTTTTTTCAGTCACGGGCTGGTCCTAACAAACAGTTGTTATAATGACTGTTATGCCCGCTTCAACGATAGGCGGCAACTTTATTTTTCGAGAAGATTTCGTATGCGATCAATCAC
>NZ_JARGOQ010000034.1 GCF_029233945.1 Sneathiella sp.
CGCGCTGATTACCCGCATAGACCAAACTGATATTAGCGAGCGTACCTATCGATAGAAGACGCTTCGTTTTGGGAATAGGTTGCTATCGTATTAATCTCAGGTTGTTATAGAAATTCCAATTTTCACCATATCAACTGGTAGAGGTAACAATATCTATTTTCAGGCATTATCAAAATGGTTTTTAATCAGCAAAAATGTGATTATTGATTCATAAACCAAAAAAATTGACAGTATAAGTGAACTCTCATAAGCTTCTGTCGGAGCAGTGATAAAAATAACAATTACTGCCGTGACTTTCGGGGAGATAGCTAATTGGAATCGCGGGGAAATGCCGAGAGTAATGGGACTCGTCGGCAATTAAAGCAATATCTTAAAAATCTGAACAGCGCCTGGTTTACACAAGAACGAATTGTGTTTGCATTTGCCGTTATTCTCTTTGTTTTTTTCTCAATTGCATTGAGTGGTTTTTTCGCGCTTGATAACCTGATAAACCTGATGCGGAATGTATCGGTGCTGGGCATACTCGGCATTGGCATGGCGATTGTCGTTATCGGCCGGGGTATTGATCTGTCGATGATTGCTGTCATGGCCGTTTCATCCGCCTGGACACTCCAACTTATGCAAGACGGACATAGTTTGGGAGTGGCGCTCCTCGCTGGTCTTTTATGTGCCCTCAGCGTTGGCATTATAAACGGGCTGCTCATCGCTTTTGTCGAAATTCCGGCTTTATTTGCGACCCTGGCGACCGGGATTTTTTTGTATGGTGTCGGCAAGTCCATGCTGCTCGATCTTGATGTAATTTATCTGCCGGAAAATCTCGGTTGGTTTGAGGATATTGGTAAAGGTAGGCTGGGGCCGGTGCCCATGACGGTCATTTTTTGCGGGCTGGCGATGCTCGCGGCCTATCTGTTCCTCTCCAAAACAAGGTTCGGGCGGTTTATATACGGTACCGGCGATAACCCCTTGGCGGCGCGCATTACCGGCATCCCGGTCCGCGTTATCATTACGGCACAATATACATTGGCATCCTTCATCGGATTTTTTGCGGGAATTATTGTCTCTACTGCTGTCTCGTCAATGAATACACGCATATTTCATTCGACGATGATTTACGACGTTATCCTGGTTGTCGTCCTGGGCGGCATCGGATTAAGCGGCGGTAAGGGGAGTATCCGAAATGTCATCGTTGGAACACTGTTGATTGGCACTTTGCTCAACGGGATGACCATCATGGATATGCAGTACACGATGCAGAATCTCATCAAAAGCCTGATACTGCTCGGTGCTATCATTCTCGACAGTTTTTTACATCCACGCAACGAAGAAACAGCTCAACAGGGCGACATATAACAGGAGGAGGCGAAATAATGTTGAAAAGAAATTCGATTAAAAAATTAATCCTTGGACTTGCAACAGCAGCGACGTTCGGACTAACGGCGAATGTTGCCATGGCGGAATTGAAAGACGAACTGCGGGACCCCTATCTAGAGTCATTTAAAGGCAAAAAAGTGGCCTTTGTGCCGGTTGCAATGGGCGTCGATCTGACGGAAGGGTGGGCAGATGGCATTCGATCTGCTGCAGATAAATACGGTTTCGAGTTTGTGGTTCGTGATCCGAACTGGAGTACGGATGCTGGTACGCAAGCAATTACGGCCCTCATTGCGGAGAAGCCGGATATTATTGTCGTGCATAACCCGGATGTCCAGTCCTATGCCCGGTTGCTGAAAAAGGCTGAAAAAGCGGGTATCAACGTAATCCAGGTCAATATGAAATCGAGCTATTCCACCAATGTCTATGTGGGTGCGGACTGGGTTGAAATGGGCGAAGCCGGGGCGAACGAAATGGTAAAGCGCTGCGGCAAGGATTCAGGAAAATCCGGAAAGGTCGCCATCATACAGGGTGTGCTGACCGGGGCCGCGAGCGTCTACCAGATTGGGGGCGTCATGAATGTTCTGGAAGGCCGCGATGATATTGAAATTGTCGCCAACCAGGCGGCGGATTGGGACGCCTCCAAGGCCAAGGCGATTACCCAGACGGTTTTGCAACAGCATCCTGATCTTTGTGCCGTTTTTGGCTTTTGGGATAGCATGACCCTCGGTGTGGGAGCGGCTGTCAAGGAAGCGGGAAAATTGGATCAGGTTGCAATCTTGACGAATGGCGGCGGCAACCAAATGGCGTGTGACAATGTGAAATCAGGTATATTTGACAAGGTCTGGAGTTATGATGTTCCCGGGCAGGCGCGCGACATGGTTGACATGATCAAGGTGATATTCCAGTCGAATTCGAAGCCGGGCGATATGCGGGTGGCGCTTTACACACCTCTCAAAGTAATCAGCATGGAAAATTTTGATCCGACAGATTGCTGGTCGATGAAGAAATAAAAAAATGTAGGCCGGATTTCCTGCTAAGGGGGATCCGGCCGTTAGTATTTCTTTTTTCTGCTTGGTTGCTTAAGGAGACAGACGTGGCTTCTTCGAACGCTCTTGTGCGGGCCCGCTATAAGTATTTTCCGGATCATCTGGTTGGTGAACTACTGTCAAAGCGTTGGATGGAATCGGCCGTCCCAACGATTATCTTGGCAGCTGTTTTTCTGTACCTCGTCAATACATTGCCGAACTATTTGTCGCCGATCAATCTCATGGACCTCGGGCGTCTTTATGCGGAATTCGGGCTTGTTGTGCTGGCGATGGCGTTGGTCATGATCGGCGGTGGCGTTGATCTTAGCATCGGTTCCATGTTTGCGCTTTGTAATGTCGCCATGCTTTCGCTGATCAATATGCTGGAATGGCCGTTATGGATTGCCATTCCGTCTGTCCTCATTTTTGGGGCGGCGTTGGGGGCGATCAACGGTTATCTTATCGGGTATCTCAAGCTTCGCGCCTTTCTCACGACCCTCGTGACGTTAATCATTTACCGAGCGTTATTCGACATTGCGCTATCAAATTTTGCGGTTGAAATTTCCGGAGGATTTTTGGATTCGGAAGTGTGGGAGTTCATTGGGGATGGGGATGTTTTTGGCATTCCATCAAGCCTGATTGCTTTTCTGGTGGTTGCGATCGGCGGTCACCTCGTCATGAGCCGGACTCGCCCGGGCTGGCATATCCTGGCCATTGGCGGCGCTCGCAGATCAGCTTATAACGCTGGAGTCGCCGTAAATCGTACGATCTTCATGACTTACGTTGTGTCAGGTATCCTGACGGCTTTGGCGGCTGTCTTTTTCGCTGCTCGTCTCGGTACAGCGGGCTCCGACGTCGGCGTGGGGATGGAAGTCGCGATCCTGACCGCTGCGGTGTTGGGCGGGATTAGTCTTGGCGGAGGGCGAGGCTCTGTCGCAAAAGCAACAATGGGCAGCGCTATTGTCCTCCTGATCACCAACGGTATGCTGCGAATGGGAATGGAGGGGGGCTCCAGCTCTGTGGCACTTGGCGTCATTCTGTTGATCGCTGTCGGAATTGATGTGAAATGGCTCAAGAACCGGCACAAGATTATCAGTAAGGTCTATGTCAGCCCGGCCTATCTCGAATTGGTGCCGGCTCCTTCCGCAGAAAAGAATTCCGGTACGGTCTATGAAGTCAATGATCGCCTGAAAACCGTGACGGCCATCGGCCTTGGCAATATTGAAGGTCCTGAAGATGTTATTCTTGATCATCAGGATAATCTTTTTACCGGCACGCGACATGGCGATATCGTCAAGTTTTCCGGTCCTAATTACGAAAAGCAGGAAGTATTCGCTCATATCGGGGGCCATCCTCTGGGTATGGCGTTCGATCCGGATGGTAATTTGCTGTCCTGTGTTGGCGGGATGGGCCTTTATGGGATCAAGCCGAGCGGTGAAGTCTATCGTTTGACGGATCAGACAAACCGCACTTGGCACTCCATCAACGATGACTCCCGATTGCGGCTGGCTGATGATTGTGATGTGACACCCGACGGCGAAGTCTATTTCAGCGAGGCGACCATACGCTATGAAATGCATAGCTGGTCGCTGGATAGCCTGGAGGGAAGAGGGAACGGGCGCATCATCTGCTACGATCTGAACACGAAGAAAACCCGAACCGTCATCCGCAATCTGTTGTTTCCAAATGGCATCTGTACGGCGTTTGACGGTAAGTCCATTTTGTTTGCCGAAACCTGGAAATGCGCCATTTCCCGCTATTGGATTGATGGGCCGAAGCGCGGGAAGGTTGAGCCGGTCATTCCAAATTTGCCGGGCTATCCTGATAATATTAACCGTGCATCGGATGGTAATTACTGGTTGGCACTGGTTGGTATGCGCACACCGACCTTCGACCTTGCCATGAAAATGCCGTCCTTTCGTCGGCGCATGGCCCGGCGCGTCGCACCGGATGAATGGCTGTTCCCCAATATCAATTCCGGCTGTGTTCTGAAATTCAATGAGGCGGGGGAGATTCTTGATGTCTATTGGGACCTCGGCGGGGAGAGCCATCCGATGATTACCTCCATGCGCGAACATAAGGGGCATCTGTATCTTGGCGGACTTTCCAACAACCGCATCGGTCGTTACAAATTGGATAACGCCGATCCCGACTGGGTGGGCATCGACACCTATTGGGGGAAATCAAAATGAAGCTGTTTGATTTCGGGCCGATTGCAAAATACCTCGGGCGGGGTGAGGCCAGTATTACCGTTCCGATGCTTGACGGGGCGTTTCGGCCCAATGATTTTCTGGAAAAGGCACAGGTTGTCGCGGAACATCCCGGTGCTGATTGTCTCGCTGTGGATAAGGGCCGGCTTTTCCTGTCGGCTGGCGATAGCGTTTACCCTGTTGGGGAAGAGGCATCTGATCCTGTTGCTCGCTTTGATGACGACGTAACAGCACTCGCGATTAATGGCGACTTGGTTGCCGTTGGCCTGTCAAACGGCGGCATATGCATTCGCGGTGGAGATCCTGAAAATCGCGTTATAACGGAGATAGCGGGGCGCTCCATTAACTGCCCGACAGCGCTCTATTTTCAGGGAAACCGGCTGATTGTCGCCAATGGTTCAGACAGGACGCAAGCTGACGACTGGTCACGGGATTTGCTGGAACGCAATATTGGCGGCGATGTGCTGGCAATCGATCTGAAAAGTGGTGCGGAAGAAATTCTGGCCTCTCACCTCGCCTACGCGAATGGTCTTACGGAAACCTCTGACCACAAGATTGCAGTCTCTCAAAGCTGGAATCACTGCGTTTCGATATTGGAGAACCAGAATATCGCCGCCACCGCCAGCCGGAATTTGCCCGGCTACCCCTCCCGTATTTCCAAAGCACCGGACGGGGGCTATTGGCTGGCAATTTTCGGAATGCGGACCCAGCTGATAGAATTTATTCTTCGCGAAGATAGCTATCGCACTCAAATGCTGGAAACTGTCCCTCCTGAGTACTGGGTCGCTCCGTCGCTAACATCGCGGGAACATTTTATGGATCCTTTGCAGCAGGGCGGTGTCAAGCGGCTGGGCATCAAGAAACCCTGGGCGCCACCTCGCTCATATGGGCTTGCCGTAAAACTGGATGCGAATTTCAATCCGATACTAAGCGTTCATAGCCGGGCAGGCGGGCTCTTTCACGGAGTCACCTCGGCGCTCGAAAGGGATGGGATACTGTATGTGACGAGCCGGGGGGCGGGTCAGGTTCGCGCCGTTGATCTTGCGATCGTAGAACAGGAAACCGTAAAATGAGCGATACCAACCAACCCCTGATAAAAATCGAACATGGGTCAAAGATCTATCAAAGCGTTTATGCCATTCAGGACATTAATTTCGACTTATATCCCGGCGAGGTGCACGCCATTCTGGGAGAAAACGGCGCCGGCAAATCGACCCTCACGAAAGCGCTCGCGGGAGTTGTCTCTTTGACAGAAGGCCGCTTGCTTCTGGAAGGCAAGGAATGCAACTTCAAAAACCCCCGCGAAGCACTGGAAGCCGGAATAGCAATGGTTTTTCAGGAAACCAGCCTGGTGCCGACGATGACAGTTGCCCAGAATCTGTATTTGGGGGAGGAAAAGTTCTTTAACCGCCTGAGAGAGTTGTATATCTCCGCCCAGCAGTTTCTGCAGGGATTGAATTTTGGTGTCGATCCAACGGTTAATGTTGCCATGCTTGGAGCCGCTCAAAAACAGATGGTTGAGATCGCACGTGCGGTTCTGCATAACGCCAAGGTCATTATTTTTGACGAGCCAACGGCAACGCTGACACCGGAAGAGAAGCAGCATTTTTTCAACCTACTGAAAGACCTTAAACGAAAAGGGGTTGGGGTCATTTTCATTTCGCATGCGCTGGAGGAGGCGCTCGACCATGCCGATCGCATTACAATCCTGCGCGATGGTCAGCATATCGCAACAGATGCGGCCCAAAATTTTGACAGGGACAAGGTTGTGCAGGCCATGGTCGGGCGGGAACTGTCTGATAAACTCTATTCGAAACATGCGAATACGACACGCCGCGCCCGCGGTCAGAAAATACTGAGTGTTGAGAATTTGTCCATGCAAAGCATTGTCAAAAATAACTCATTTTCTATTTATGCGGGCCAGATCACGGGTATTTTCGGTCTCATCGGGTCGGGCCGTACGGAAACCGCCAAAATTATTTCCGGGGTCGTCAAGCGTGATTTCTTTCATGGGGGAGAGGTTTATCTGGAAGGCAAACCGATACGGTATAATGTGCCCAAGCAAGGCATGCGGGACGGCATCGCCTATGTGACGGAAGATCGAAAAATCGAGGGTTTTTTCGAGACCATGTCAATTGGCGATAATATCTATATGGGTCACCTCGCAGTTTCAGGTCAGGAGGAAGCTATTCTCTCGACCAAGCGTCATGACAATATCGCCAAAAAATGGATCAAGACACTCAACGTCAAGGCGCTCAATGCGGACGCGCGTGTGGTTGAGCTTTCCGGTGGAAATCAGCAGAAAGTCGTCATTGGCAAATCTCTCTGCCAGAACCCTAAAATTATTTTCTTCGACGAACCTACCCGGGGTGTTGATGTCGGCGCGATCCAGGAAATTCACGATCATCTGAACAGGCTTGCCGATCAGGGACTCGCTGTCGTCGTGATTTCTTCGTATCTGCCAGAAATCCTGAACCTGTCGGACCGCATACTTGTCGCGCGACAGGGAAAGATAATCGAGGAATTCAGTACGGAAGAAGCGACCGAGAAAAAAATTATGTATGCGGCAGTTCATTAGAGCGGACATATTACCGCGTTCGGTACTTTGAAAGCGGAGAAAGCGTATATTGGATAGAAGGGCTTTGCTGTCCTTATCCAGGTAATCCGCTCGTCAACTCCACTCCCCGGTTATCTATATTCAAGCAAGAAATCCTGCCTGATCCCGGTTTCACCTGGTTGCTTATGAAGCGCCCCAGTGAAAACGTAAATTAAAAACTTGAATCTCAATTCAGATTATTGAATTATAGATCAAAAATGGGGAGACTAGCTTGAATAGCAAAGAAATTGAGGATCGCCTCAGACTGAAATTCAGCCGTGACAGCGGCGGGCAGAAATCTATTTCGGATTTCCAAGTCATGCCCGACGGCCATGCGGGCCTGACCTTTGGCTTTTCGGCAATTGGGCTAGATGGTCGCCGCGATGAATATATCCTGAAAGTCGCGCCATTCGGAGTGCGTCGCAGTGGAAATACCGATGTCTATCGTCAGGCACCTTTGCTCCATGCGCTTTTCTCTGCGGGTCTGCCCGTTCCGGATGTTCCTTATTCGTCGCCGGACGAAACCGAGCTTGGAACGCCGTATATTATAATGGAACGGCTTCCCGGGCGTACGTTTGTGATCTGGGCTCCTCATACTAGTTTTCGGCCTGAGGAAACAGGACCAATTTGGCGGCAAGGAGCGAAGGCACTTGCGCAAATTCATGGATATGACTGGCAACCGGAATTGTCTGGCTGGGGCCGTGTTCGCGCGCTGTCGGATGAACTTTCCTTCTGGGCGCCGATACTGGCCAAAACGGAGAATAAAGCATGGCTCACCAAAGGACAGAAGCTGGCGGCGCAGCTCGCGGATAATCCGATCGCCCCGGGCCCCACAGGCGTTGTCCATGGTGATTTCCAGCCCGGAAATTTACTATATGTCAATATGAAACTGACCGGGATTATAGATTGGGAGCTTGCGTTCATAGGCCCGCAAAATCTGGATCTGGGCTGGCTGCTGATGATGGCCGATAAGGATGCCTGGCACGATAACTGGCAGCCTGTGTGCGA
This sequence comes from Sneathiella sp., assembly GCF_029233945.1. Lineage (GTDB taxonomy): Bacteria > Pseudomonadota > Alphaproteobacteria > Sneathiellales > Sneathiellaceae > Sneathiella. The sequence continues at coordinate 8,211 of NZ_JARGOQ010000034.1, forward strand.
TATTTCCGCAGAAGAACTGGTCTCGATTTACGAAAAGGAACGGGGCCAAAAGGTTGAGAATAAAGAATGGTTTGAAGCGCTCGCCTGTTACCGGTTGGGAGCGATTGCAACGCTGAATATCGGATTGCATCAGCGCGGTAAACGCACGGATGATTTCTGGGAACGGATGATCGGCAGCGTTGATACATTATTTGAGCGCGGCATCGAGTTGAGCTCGCCTTCACATACATCTAATAAAACGGGAGCATTATAATGGTTGATTTTTCGCATTCTGCGGAGCTTTTGGAACTGCGCGATCGCATAGGGCAGTTCATTCGAGAGAAAATTGTCCCGCTTGAGCATGATCCCCGGCAGGGACCGCACGGGCCGGAAGATGCGTTAATTCGGGAAATGCAGGAGATGGCACGCAAAGCGGGCTTTTTGTCGCCTCACGCGCCGGAAAAATGGGGCGGTTTAGGCCTGGACCATGTTGGCATGGCTGTCATATTCGAGGCGGCGTGCTATTCGTCACTCGGGATGCTGGCCCTGAATATTCAAGCGCCGGATGAGGGAAATACGAATTTGCTGGCGAAGGTTGGAACGCCGGAGCAAAACGAAAAATGGCTGCGTCCGCTGGTCGAGGGTAAGATCCGAACGGTATTCCAGATGACCGAACCGGATAACGGGGCGGGCTCCGATCCGTCCTTGATGAAGACCTCGGCGCGCCAAAAGGGCGATCACTATATTATAAATGGTACAAAATGGCTGATCACGGGATATCCGGGCGCAGGGCTTCACATCATCATGGCCAGAACGTTTGATGAAGCCGGTGAGGATGTTGGCGCAACCATGTTTCTTGTTCCCGAAGGGACGCCGGGCATGAAGATGGTTCGTCTGCTTGACACCATGGACAGCAACAGTCCCGGCGGTCATGGCGTTGTCGAACTGAAGGACGTCAAGGTCAAAGCCGAAGACATACTGGGACAGGTTGGAAAAGGATTCCGAAATGCGCAAGTAAGGCTCGGGCCGGCGCGGCTGACCCATTGCATGCGCTGGCTGGGGCAGGCAGTCCGATGCCATGATATCGCGGTTGACTATGCCCAGCGGCGGCAGTCCTTTGGCAAGGCCATTGGCTATCATCAGGGAATAGGGTTTCAACTGGCGGACAATGAAATTGACCTCGATCACTGCCGACTATCGATTTTACATTGCGCCTGGCTTATGGATCAGGGAGAAATGGCCCGCAAGGAAACCAGCCAAAGCAAGGTTTATTGCTCTGAAGCGCTGGGCCGGGTTGTTGACCGCTGTGTGCAGGTTCTTGGCGGTCTCGGGATCACCAGTGATACGATTGTTGAGCGCACTTATCGTGATATACGCGCGTTCCGTATCTATGACGGCCCGTCGGAAGTGCATCGGCATGTATTGGCAAACGGTATAATGAAGCGCGCGGCCGCTGAATGAAGGCGGCGCGGCTTCTCCCGGATGGCAGGAAAAATGAATAAAGCTATAGGCGCAAAAAAGTCAAACAAGCATGCGAAACGTCGACACCCGGCTTTTGAACGAAGTGAGGAGTTCGGACGCAAGAGAAAGGCAATGGTTCAAACGGCGGCCTATCTGTTTAATCGGACTGGATTTCACGCGACATCGATCAACGATATTTCGGAGGCGCTGGGTATCTCGCCCGCCGCCGTTTATTATTATTTTTCCGACAAGACAGACCTCCTGCATCACTGCCACCTGAGCGCGATCGAGAAAAGCCTGATTTTGGCTCAAGCAGCGGACGAGGGCGGTGGCAGCGGAATCGAGAAGCTGGAACGATATATTCGGAGCCAGTTTCATGCCTTGATCAGTAAGGAGGGGACGGCATGGGTCTTTGGGGATATCTCCGCCTTGAAACCGAGCCAGCGCGAAGACATCGTTGTCCGGTCCCGTGAGGTTGATAATTTTATTCTCAGATTTATTGAACAAGGCGTCGCAGATGAAAGTATCGCGATAAGTAATCCCAGAATTACGGAATTTTTTATGATCGGGGCTTTGAACTGGGTTCCTCGATGGTACAGACCAGAGTCTAACCTGACTGCGGAGGACTTAACAGAAATCTTCCTGCAATTTGCCTTCGACGGCATGCGGCCAAGGCGTGATTAGCGGGAAGGCGTAAAAAACAAAATGAATGAGTTCGGGAGATGGAGCCGCTGGTTTTGGCGGAAATTTACCATATAGCCTCATTAACTCAGAAATGCCGGAGACCAATTCGCGTTAGACTTCCGTCTCCGCCACACTTTCCTCCGTTCTCTCACTAAAATTCACGATCGGACGCAGGCAAACGGATTTACGGCCGCCTGTCACATAAATTTCTTGAAACCATCCGCAATTCTACACAGAACCCCGCCACCATGTCGTCGCTTTGTAAGGCATTCGTGTGATGACGCGGCGAGGGGACATTTTGTCCGGTAACAGTTTGGAAATTGCTCAGGAAGCTTATCGTCGCTGGATGGATGATCTGGCGGACGGCTTGCCGTGGTAAAGGGAGAGGATGGCTGATGACGAATTCAGGCATTCCTTCACTTATAGGCGGATTTAGCAATAAGGCCTCAGATTCCTTAGCCTGCTACAGCACCCTGCATGAGGCGACGTCAAATCCGGCGACCATTTTTCAGTTGCCTGTTACCGTTGCTGCGCCGCGTGGATTGATGATGGGCGCGGTTGTTATCCTGCTGACCCTCGCAGATGCCGAGACGCCCGTCTGGTTGGCGCCGGAATGCGACACGACGGAAGCCCGGGCACATCTTCTCTTTCATACCGGGTGTCCCATCGTGGCGGAGCCGGAGCTTGCCGCGTTCGCAGTCATGTCCGTAGAGCGGGACTTGTCAATCACAAAGGATTTGGGCCTTGGTCTCGCAGAATATCCGGATCGCACGGCAACGGTCATCCTCGAATCCGAGCGGCTGATCGACGGGGAGGGGCCGCTTTTTCACGGTCCCGGAATGACGGAGCCGCGCCGGTTCTGCGTGGAGGAGCATCCGCCGTCTCTCTGGGTACATATCGCCGCTAACCAGGCTCTATTTCCGCGCGGTGTCGACTGGATTTTTGCAAGCCCCACCGAGCTTGCGGCCCTGCCGCGATCGACGAAAATAGAGCTCTAATTTCGCCCCTGCGCCGCATCGGTACAGGTCGATTTCCCTGGGGTGTCACTCTTTGCGAAGTCGCCATTTAAATATCAGGAAATATAGTATGCAAACGATTATCCAGCTCAAGAGCATTGTAACAATCGTATGGGAGAGAAAATGCCTTCCGTTGAGCATTTGATACCCTCCCATAACCCAACCGGCAGTTAAGGCACCGGCAAGGGCGAGGAGTTTTTGTTTTTTTGACCTGACCAGGGGGATAAAGAGAAGCAGGGCGAATCCGGCGGAGGCATGCCCAGCTGGAAAACATTTGCCGCCATTGCCCAAATGGCTGTCTTGGAATGGATGCACATAGGGTTTTGTGCCGCCATATTCCTCAAGCTGGTACGGGCAATAGACATTGGTAATCTTTTTTCCGACCCCCACGGTCAGCGGAACGAGAATGGCGCATAGAATGATAAAAAGCTGCTTGCGGGTTCGAAATTTTGCAAACGCCTTTAGGATGAAGGAAAGTATAAACAGCAGTAATACTGAACTCGCGTAAGCAATCAGTAGCCATCTTGGCAGGTTATAAAACAGGAATCTCAAGGTCGGTTCGTTCGCGTTGATAACCCATGCCTTGCCGTCGAAGAAGTAATTCGAAAGATAAAAGTCAAGATGGGTGGCCTCGAATACAATCAGGACAATGACAAGGAGGAGTGCCGAGTAGATCAGTTGACGCCCTATATTCAGGTCATAACAGGGATCCTGTTTCTTGCTTTTCATTGTGGCGTTCTTTCGTCGCTTACAAGGCATACATAATAGATTTTTTGCGAATGGCGGACAGGGCAGGTGTGATGCTTTTTCCCTGACTCTACTTACAGCACTTGGATGTTTTCTACCAGAATTGGATAGCTTCCCCTTGCTGTCATTCTTTGCTAGGTAGGATGGGCCCTTTTCGCTCAAAATCTGAGCGGTAAAGGCGGCATTGCACTTCGTGGAATTTAGTGGACGGTGGCATGACTTCGGCACAGGAGAAAATTTCCGGGCTATCTCTCTGGCGAGCAACACCTTCTATCGAGCCGCTGGACGGGGGTATGACAAATGCGAACTTCCTCGTGACGGAAAGTGGTTGTCGCTATGTTGTCCGGCTTGGCGAAGATATTCCGTTTCATCACATCTCCCGTGAATATGAACTATCCGCTAGCCGGGCCGCTCATGCCGCCGGGATCTCGCCCGCCGTTGTCCATGATGAGCCGGGTGTTCTGGTGCTTGACTATATCGAGGGGAGAACGCTCACGCCGGAGGATCTGCTTGATGGTCCCTTGCGTGATAGGGCGATCCATCTCATCCGGCAGGCGCATCGGGAGATTCCGGTAAAACTCCAGGGGTCCACGCCGATTTTTTGGGTCTTCCATGTATTGCGGGAGTATGCACGGCTCTTGTCCGACGGCGATAGCCTTCATGTGAGCAGGATTGCGGATTTCCTTAAAATTACGGCGGAGACGGAGGCGCGCTCTGGCCCCTACGATATCGTCTTCGGCCATAATGACCTGCTCGCCGCTAATTTCCTGGATGACGGAAAGCGGCTTTGGCTGATCGACTGGGAATATGCAGGGTTTAACACGCCGCTCTTTGATCTTGCAGGGCTCGCCTCCAATAATGATTTTGTCGAAGAGATGGAAAAAACCATGTTGGAAAGCTATTTCGAGGCTCCGCTCAGCGATGACCTCTGGGCCCGTTATCAGGCAATGAAGGTCGCCTCCCTCCTCAGGGAGGTGATGTGGAGCATGGTGTCGGAGCTTTATTCCACGCTTGAATTCGATTATGGACAATATACCGAAAGCTGCCTTGAAAGGTTCGAGACGACTTACGACAGCTATAAGAAGGATTACCTCTGAATGGCGAAAGAACTTCCGACAACGGCGAAGGCGGTTGTGATCGGCGGCGGGATTGTGGGCTGCTCGACAGCTTATCATCTGGCGAAACTTGGCTGGACGGATACGGTTCTGCTGGAGCGTAAAAAACTCACCTCCGGCACCACCTTTCATGCGGCGGGGCTGGTAGGGCAGCTGCGTTCCAGCGCCAATATCACGGAGCTTTTGGGATATTCCGTCGATCTTTATAACCGGCTGGAGAAGGAAACCGGTCTCGCCACCGGATGGAAGATGAATGGCGGCCTTCGCCTCGCCTGTAACGACGCCCGATGGGAAGAGGTCAAGCGGCAGGCAACGACCGCGCAGTCCTTTGGTCTTGAAATGCAGCTCCTGAGCCCGTCCGAGGCGCGGGATCTCTGGCCGATCATGTCGGTGGAGGATGTGGTTGGAGCGGCATTCCTTCCGACGGATGGGCAGGCGAACCCGTCCGATATTACACAGGCGCTGGCAAAAGGAGCGCGCATGGCAGGGGCGTCAATTTTTGAGGATACATGCGTCACGGATATCCGGATTGAAAATGGAAAAATAAAAGGCGTTCAGACGGATAAGGGATTTATTGAATGTGAAATCGTTGTCTGTTGCGCAGGTCAATGGACGCGCGAGTTCGCGCAGCGTTTCGGCGTGAATGTGCCGCTCGTCCCGGTGCAGCATCAATATCTGATTACCGAGACTATTCCGGATATGCCGCGTAACCTCCCCACTTTGCGCGATCCTGACCGGCTGACCTATTATAAGGAGGAGGTGGGCGGTCTCGTCATGGGGGGATATGAGCCCAACCCGATCCTCTGGGCGGAAGACGGTATCCCGGAGGATTTTCATTTTTCGCTGCTGCAATCCGATTTTGATCATTTCGAGCCGATGATGGAACTGGCGCTTGGTCGTGTTCCGGCGCTGGAGACCGCAGGAATAAAAGAGTTGGTGAATGGTCCGGAAAGCTTCACGCCCGATGGAAACTTCATTCTGGGCGAAGCGCCGGAGCTTAAAAATTTCTTTGTCGGCGCCGGGTTCAACGCCTTTGGTATTGCCTCCGGCGGTGGGGCGGGCATGGTGCTGGCGGAATGGGTCGCAAAAGGGGAGCCGCCCTATGATCTTTGGGCGGCGGACATCCGCCGCTTCGGAAAGCCGCATTTCGATGACGACTGGATTAAAAAGCGCACCGTCGAGGCCTATGGCAAGCATTACACCATGGCCTGGCCGCATGAAGAGCATCAAAGCGGACGCCCGTTTCGAACCTCCCCGCTTTATGACAGGCTGAAGGCGGCGGGGGCCTGCTTTGGCGAGAAGCTGGGCTGGGAGCGGCCAAACTGGTTCGCGGAGATAGAAGCGGGGGAGACACCGGAAGATATTTATAGCTTTGGCCGGGCCAACTGGTTTGAGGCTGTCGCGCGGGAGCATAAAGCCGCGCGGGAAGCGGCGGTCCTGATCGATCAGACCTCATTCGCTAAATTTCATTTGTCCGGGCCGGATGCCGCAGCGGCGCTCGACTGGATTGCGGCAGGCAATGTCCTGCGGCCCAACGGATCGGTTATCTATACACAGATGCTGAATGAGAAGGGCGGGATTGAGTGTGACCTGACCGTTACTCGACTGGAGGAGAATGAATTTTATATCGTCACGGGAACGGGTTTCGCGACCCATGACTATAACTGGATCCTGAAGAATATTCCATCACATGCAAACTGCACTTTGAGCGATATAACAGGAGAGCGTTCCGTTCTTTCATTGATGGGGCCATTGTCGCGGGAAATTCTGGGGCAGGTGACGGAAGATGATATCTCCCACAACGGTTTTCCCTTCGCAACGGGACGTATGATCGAGATTGCGGGCCATCCTGTCCTGGCGCTGCGGCTTACCTATATGGGGGAACTCGGCTGGGAACTGCATATGCCTGTCGATGAGGTGGGCGCTGTGCATGACGCCCTGATGCGTGCGGGCGCGCCGTTGGGCCTGAAGAATGCGGGCTATCGCACGATTGAAAGCTGCCGGCTTGAAAAGGGCTATCGCGCCTGGGGATCGGATATCGGACCGGACCACACCCCGGTTGAGGCCGGGCTTGGCTGGGCGATGAAACTAAAGTCGGGACGTGACTTCAAGGGCCGCGCGGCGATTGAGACGCAGAAGGCAAAGGGCGTTCGGAAAATGCTGGCTTGCTTCACGGTCGATGACCCGGATGTCATCCTCTTGGGGCGGGAGACGATTTATCGAAATGGGGAACGGGTCGGCTGGCTTTCCAGTGGCGGTTACGGTCACACTATTGAAAAATCAATCGGCTATGGATACATCCGCAATCTGGATGGGGTGGATGCGGAATTCGTGCAGAGCGGCAGCTATGAGCTTGATGTTGCCTTGACACGGGTGCCATGCCGGGTGCATCTGGAGCCCCTTTATGATCCGCAGATAAAGAAAATTAAATCGTGATTGCATCGGGTTGAGGCCGAATAACAATGCATGATGAGAGCCGCATAGAGAATGTCGAGCTGGCCGGGGAGGGGGACTATATTATCCTTCACCAGAAAGACGGCGGTGCATTACGGTTTCACGCCATGTGGCTCCGCGATAACGCGTTGGATGCCGAGACTCGCTCCCCGCAAAACGGTCAGCGTCTTATCACCATTGATGACATTCCGGTGGAGACAAGGGTTTCCGCGGCGACGCTGGACGGGCCGGATAGTCTGAAGATCGAATTTCAACCGGAGAAAAAATCACTCACCTATTCGCTGAACTGGCTGAAGCGACATGCCTATGATGTGGCGGAGGAAAAATCCGCAGGATGGCTCGATCCGAAGGTTGAGCTTTGGGATAAAGCGTTGAATAACCGCATTCCAACCGCCGATTATGAGACGGTCACGCAGGATAAGGCGGCACTTGCGGCATGGCTTGGCGATATTCGGCGGTTTGGCTTTGCAAAAATGACCGGCGGACCGGTAAAAAGCGGGGCGCTTCTGGATGTAGCGGCGCTGTTCGGCTTTGTGCGGGAGACAAATTACGGCAAATGGTTTGAGGTGCGCGCCGAGGTGACGCCGACCAATCTCGCCTTTACCTCGGCAGGGTTGCAGGCCCATACGGATAACCCCTATCGGGACCCGGTGCCGACAATGCAGATCCTCTATGCGCTTGAGAATTCGGCGACGGGCGGGGATTCACTTCTGGTGGATGGGTTCAAGGCCGTCAAACGCCTGCAGGAAAATAATCCTGATCATTTTGACATTTTGGCCCGCTATAATGCCCGATATGAATATGCCGGGCAGGCGGATGTCTGTTTGCAATCGCGCAAACCGATGATTGAACTGGAACCGGATGGGGAGCTTGTCGGTGTCCGCTTTAATAACCGGTCCATCGCGCCGGTTACGGATGTTCCGTTCGATAAAATGCCGGATTATTACGCGGCTTACCGGGCCTTGAGTGAAATCATCAATGATCCGGCTATGGCCGTCAGTTTCCGGCTTGAACCCGGCGACTGTTTCATTGTCGATAACACGCGCGTGCTGCATGCCCGAAATGCCTATTCCGGACATGGATCGCGCTGGCTTCAGGGGTGCTATCCTGATAAAGATGGCCTGTTGTCGACGCTTGCGAGTCTAGAAAATAAGAATTTGGAAGATAATGATGCCTAAACCGGATTTCTCGAAAATATCCAAAGACAATGTTGTTGAGTTTATCGCTGATATTTTCGCCCGCCGCGGGGCGGAGGAATATCTCGGGGAAGAGGTGACGATCTCGGAACATATGTTCCAGACAGCGGAACTGGCGGAAGAAGCGGGCGCCAGCGAGGAACTGATCGTTGCCGCATTGCTCCATGATATTGGGCATTTTACCAACGAGTTCCCTGATAACGCGGCGGAGCTTGGGATCGACAGCCATCATGACCGGGCGGGGGCTGCAGTTCTTGCGCCGTTTTTTCCGAAAATCGTGACTGATTGCGTGCGCCATCATGTCTCGGCGAAGTGTTATCTTTGCACGGCTGAACCTGAATATTTTGCGAAACTGTCCGAAGCCTCGGTCCTCAGCCTGAAATTGCAGGGCGGCCCGATGAGCGAGACGGCCGCAAAAAGATTTGCCGCGAACAGTGATATCGACGCGATCGTCCAGGTGCGCAAATGGGATGATGAGGGCAAGATACCCGGCAAGAAAACACCGGATTTCGCGCATTACGCCCCTATGCTGCAGCGGGTGGTCGACAGGGCCGTGTCGTCATAAGCTGAGGTTAGGCTGGCTCCAGGCTCAAACGGTCATTCGCCATTTTCATAAAGGCACTCACCAGATTGCTCTTGCTGCGTTCCTTCAGGCAGATCAGCGCTTCATCCATCAGCGGCTCGCACCCTGAAATCGGAATTTTGCACAAGCGCTCATCATAGCCGAACTCGGCTTCCGAGACGATGCCGATCCCGGCGCCGCTCGCCACGATTTCGCGAATGGCTTCCCGACCGACGGCCTCTATCGAGGGGTTAAGCGTCAATCCGGCGGAGGCGGCAATCTGTTCAAGCTTTTGACGGGTTTTCGATCCCTTCTCCCGAAGGACGAGGGGTTTGCTGGCGAGCTCCTGCAGGGAGATGGATTTCATCCGCCCGGCTGAGCTTCTTTTCGAGGCAAAGGCAATAATGGGGGTGGAACTCAGTTTCACGATATCGAATTCTCGCCCTTTTGGAATTTCTCCCAAAACGCCGACATCCGCTTCATAGCTGCATAGCTTTTCGATGATTTCAGGTGTGTTGCCGGTACTGACCGAGATGAATACTTCCGGGTATTGCTGCCGGAAGGGGCCGAGGATCGGATGAAGATGCTGCACGGAGTCGGCAATAATCCTCAATTTTGCCGATCCCAGCGCCCGGGATTCCGAGAGCAACTCATGGGCCTGATGCTCCACGTCGAACATCCGATGGGTGATTTCCAGAAGCTTTTTACCGAAATCCGTAAGGGCGACCTGCTTTTTTTGTCGGTTAAACAACAAAACGTCATACTCATTCTCTAACTTACGTACCTGATCGGATATGGCGGGCTGGGTCAGCGATAGCGCCTCGGCGGCCCGTGAAAAGCCCCCATGGATGGCAACGAAGTGAAAGGCACGTAGTTGAACATACCGCATATTATTTTCCGATCCTCTATACCAATAATATAGCTCTAGCCAAATGAAAGGCCATTAATATCGATTTAATCTATGTGTCAATTGTAAATAACGATTTTACATATATTACGTTGTTTACTAGGTTCTGGATCACCCGCGGTGAAATTTTTTGGTGAAGGTTTTACATAATGCAGATGGATGAGAAAAATCGGCCGGCTTCAGCGTTTCCGGCACCGCATATGGGAGAGCCATATCTGTTGACTCCCGGTCCGCTAACAACCTCTTATGAGGTCAAGCAGGCGATGCTGAAGGATTGGGGATCATGGGATGGCGATTTCCGGGCAATGACGGCTTCACTTTGCACGAAATTGTTGGCCATCGCCGGTGACGATGGCACGGAATATGACTGCGTCCCGATGCAGGGAAGCGGAACCTTCGCCGTCGAAGCGATGCTGGGCTCTTTGCTGGGGCCGAACAGCAAGACATTGGTGCTGGTCAATGGCGCCTATGGCAAGCGCATTGCGGAAACCCTGCGCTATCTCGGGCGCAATCATCTGGTCATCGACAAGGGTGATTATATGCCGCCGCGTGGCGTAGAGGTGGCGGCGGCTCTCGCGGGAGATTCCGAAATAACGCATGTCGTCCTCGTTCATTGCGAGACAAGTTCCGGCATTCTCAATCCGGTGAGGGAAATTTCTGAAATTGTTGCAGCGGCGGGGCGCAAGCTGCTGATCGATTCGATGAGTGCGTTTGGCGCACTGCCGCTTGATGTGCGCGACATCAAATATGAAGCGATGATCTCCTCCGCCAATAAATGTATCGAGGGTGTGCCGGGCTTTGGCTTTATCATTGCCCGGAAATCCGAGCTGGAGGCCGCAAAAGGCAACAGCCATTCCCTCAGCCTTGATGTCCATGCTCAGTGGGCGAATTTCAAGAAGACGGGGCAGTGGCGCTTCACACCGCCAACCCATGCGGTTGCTGCCTTCATGACGGCGCTGGAAATGCATGAGGCCGAGGGCGGCGCACCGGCGCGGCTCGCGCGGTATGAACGTAACCGCGATGTGATGGTGGCGGGCATGCGGGATCTTGGTTTTGAGACCCTTCTGAAGGATCGTTGGCTGTCACCGATTATCGTGACCTTCTTCAACCCGGCGCATCCGAATTTCAGCTTTCCACTTTTTTACGACCTGATGAAGGCCAAGGGATTTATCATTTACCCGGGCAAGCTGACCGTGGTGGACAGTTTCCGGATTGGCTGCATCGGGCGGCTGGATGAACAGGTGATGCGTAAAGTCGTGACGGCGGCGCGTGAATCCCTCGCTGAAATGAATGTCGATAGCGCGAGCCCGCCTGACGCCGCGCTGAAAGAACGTGCCCGCCTCGCGGCCTGAAATATCTGAACTGGAGTTATATAGACGATGAATAACATGTCCTCAAACGGCGTTACCGTGAATGACCGGAGCTATCCCTTTCCGGGCCGCACGGCGGTTGTGATCTGCCTTGACGGGTGTGAGAACGCCTATATCGAGGCGGCGATCGATGCTGGTGTGATGCCGACGATGAAGCGCATCCGCGAGACAGGCAGCATGCATCTCGCCCATTGCGTGATCCCGAGTTTCACAAACCCGAACAACATGTCGATTGCGACGGGGCAGCCACCGGCAGTCCATGGCATTTGTGGCAACTTCCTGCTGGATCCGGAAACCGGGGAAGAAGTGATGATGAACGATCCGCGCTTTCTTCGGGTGCCGACGATCTTCAAAAGCTTTTATGATGCGGGCAAGCGTATTGCCATTGTTACCGCGAAGGACAAGCTCCGGGCGTTGCTCGGCCACGGCCTCAAGTTTGATGAGGGGCGGGCGCTTTGTTTCTCGACGGAGAAATCCGACAGCACCACCGTGGCGGAGCATGGCATCGACAATGCATCAAAAAGTCTCGATATTCCGGTGCCGTCCGTCTATTCGGCGGAGCTGTCCGAATATGTCTTTAATGCCGGGGTAAAGTTGATGACCTCCTTCATGCCGGATCTGATGTATCTGACGACAACGGATTATGTGCAGCATAAGGCCGCGCCGGGAACACCGGATGCCAATGCCTTCTATGAAATGTTTGATTCCTATCTGGGTCAGCTTGATGCCCTCGGCGCGGCAATCGTTGTCACCGCTGATCACGGGATGAAACCCAAGCATAAAGACGATGGCACACCGGATGTGATCTATCTGCAAGACCTGCTGGATAAGGAAATCGGCGCGGGGGCGAGCCGGGTTATCCTGCCGATTACCGACCCTTATGTGGTGCATCATGGTGCACTTGGTTCCTTCGCGACTGCGTATCTCCCGCCGGACGTTGATCAGGCCGCGGTGATTGCCACGCTGGAGGCAACGGCAGGAATTGAACTCGTGCTCGATAAGGCAGCGGCGGCGGAACGGTTCCAACTGCCGTCCGACCGGATCGGCGATCTTGTGATTGTGTCGGGGGAGAATCAGGTGCTCGGCACCTCGGCGGATCGGCATGATCTTTCCGGCCTTGAAGTGCCGCTTCGCTCTCATGGTGGGATCAGCGAGCAGGTTGTCCCCTTCATCGTGAATGTCGCCATGCCGGATTTGCCATCGAAACCAACCCTCCGTAATTTTGACGCCTATTACTATGCAACGCGCGCCGCGGCGTTCGTCACTGCCGAATGAATAAGATGACAGCCTCAAAATCCACGCGGCCGGTGATTAATGAGTCGATGCGTATCGGTGGCCGAAAAGTGACGACCAAAGATGTTGTTGAGGTGCGCTATCCCTATACCAACGAGGTTATCGGGACGGTGCCCGCCGGCAGCGCTGAGCATGCGCGCGAAGCCTTTGAGATTGCGGCGAAGTACCACCCGACGCTGACCCGGTATGAACGGCAGCAGATTCTTTTCAAGGCGGCAGAGCTTATCCGCGAACGGCGCGAACAGCTCGCGAAGGTTATCACGCTGGAGCTTGGCATCTGTCATCAGCATGCCCTCTATGAAACGGGGCGGGCCTATGACGTTTTCATGCTGGCGGGCCAGCTTGCCATTCTCGATGACGGGCAGATTTTCTCCTGCGATCTCACGCCCCATGGCAAGGCGCGAAAAATCTACACCAAGCGCGAACCGGTTAATGTGATTTCGGCCATCACGCCGTTTAATCACCCGCTCAATATGGTGTCGCACAAGATTGCACCGGCCATTGCCACAAATAACTGTGTTGTCTGCAAACCGACGGAACAGACACCGCTCACCGCGATTGCGCTGGCGGATATCCTCTATGAGGCGGGCCTGCCGCCCGAGATGTTTCAGGTCGTGACCGGCTGGCCGCAGGATATCGGCGAAGAGATGATCGTCAATAAACATGCGGATATCGTCACCTTCACCGGCGGTGTACCGGTCGGCAAGATGATAGCCGAAAAGGCAGGGTATAAGCGTCTCGCGCTGGAACTTGGCGGCAATGATCCGCTCATCGTTCTTGATGATTTGAGCGATTCGGACCTCATCAAGGCGGCGGAAATTGCAGTTGCGGGCGCGACAGGCAATTCCGGTCAGCGCTGCACGGCGATCAAGCGAATCCTTGTGCAGGAAAATGTCGCCGACAAGATCGTCCCGCATATCCTTGAGATTGCAAAGAAAATCAAGTTTGGCGATCCGGAGGACCCGGAAACGCAGCTTGGCTGTGTCATTCATGAGAAGGCCGCCGAGACGTTCGAGAATCGGGTGCTGCTGGCCGAGAAACAGGGCGCGCAGATTCTCTATCATCCGGGACGGGACGGGGCCTTACTGCCGCCTATCGTTGTTGATCATGTGCCGCACGACAGCGAGCTTGTGTTTGATGAGACGTTCGGCCCCATCATTCCGATTGTCCGGGTGCCCAATGATGACGAAGCCCTGATCAAGATTTCCAATTCAACACCCTTCGGCCTTTCTGCCGGGGTCTGCACCAATCGTCTGGATCGCATCACGCGGTTTATCGATGGGCTGGATGTTGGAACTGTGAATATATGGGAGCAACCGGGCTATCGTATCGAGATGTCGCCCTTTGGGGGAATCAAGGATTCAGGAAATGGCGTTAAAGAAGGTGTGCTGGAAGCGATGAAGTTCTTCACTAACGTCAAGACTTATTCCTTGCCCTGGCCTCAAAACTAAAGAAAAATTCGCAGAATTTTGCGGTTATATGAAAGTATGGAAATATTTAACATATCGATAAAATTTATATATACATAAATATAATAGATTTCTTCTATTTGTCACATTACGCCAGTATTGCATTGAGTAATAAATGATTGCGATTCAAATTTGGATCTTTGTGGATCTTTGTGGATCTTTGTGGGTATGATCTAGTTTAATTCTCAACTAATCTCTTAAAAGGGGGAGCGACAAGATGTTACAATTGAAGAAACTGGCTTTGACCGCCATTGCGGGCCTGTTCGTTACGAACAGCGTTATGGCAGCCGAGCTGACCGTCTACACTGCCGTTGAAGCAGAAGACTTGAAGCGTTATGCGGAAGAGTTCAACAAGGCGCATCCTGATATCACGATCAACTGGGTGCGCGATTCTACCGGTATCATCACGGCGAAATTGCTGGCGGAGAAAAACAATCCGCAGGCGGACGTTATCTGGGGCCTTGCGGCAACGTCCTTGCTGCTGATGAAGTCAGAAGGCATGCTTGAGCCGTATGCGCCGAAGGGTGTCGAGAATCTCGACAAGAAGTTCATTGACAAGAGCACGCCGCCAACATGGACAGGCATGGACGCCTGGGTTGCTTCCGTTTGCTTTAACACGGTGGAAGCTGAAAAACTCGGCCTGACGGCGCCAAAAACATGGAAAGACCTGACGAAGCCTGAGTATAAAGGCCATGTCATCATGCCGAACCCGAATTCCTCTGGCACCGGCTTCCTGGACGTTTCCAGCTGGCTGCAGATGTTCGGTGAAGAAGGTGGCTGGGAATATATGGACGCATTACACGAAAATATTGCCCGCTACACTCACTCCGGCTCCAAACCTTGTAAATTGGCGGCCGCCGGTGAAATTCCGATCGGTGTTTCCTTCGCCTTCCGGGGCGCAAAATCCAAAGCAGACGGCGCACCGCTTGAAATTATCGTGCCTGAAGAAGGTGTCGGCTGGGACATGGAAGCGACCGCGATCGTCGCCGGAACGGATAATCTCGACGCGGCCAAAACGCTCGTGGACTGGACAATTACGAAGGACGCCAACATGATGTACAACACCGGTTACGCCGTTGTTGCCTATCCTGGCGTTGCCAAGCCGGTCAAATTCTTCCCCGATAACCTGCTGGAGAAGATGATCGACAATGATTTTGAATTTGCCGCGAATAACCGCAAGGCAATTCTGGAAGAGTGGCAGAAACGCTACGATTCGAAATCAGAGGCCAAGAGCTAATCCAAGCAACCAAAAAAGAAGGCATCGCATTTGCGGTGCCTTTTTTTATACTGTATGAATGAGACATATAGGGACGGGGAACCATGCTAACCGAGGCAACGCGTGAATTGGATGCGGATGAAGCTCAGCCTCAGGGGGAGGCCTATCTCAAGATAGACGGCCTGTGGAAGGCATTTGGCGATTTTATTGCGCTGAGAGATATCTCCTTGAGCATTTCGGAAGGGGAATTTGTCTGCTTTCTGGGGCCATCGGGCTGCGGAAAAACGACCCTGCTGCGCGCCATCGCCGGCCTTGATATACAAAGCCGGGGATCAATCGAACAGGCGGGCAATGACATCTCCAACCTGCCGCCGGCGGAACGCGATTTTGGTATTGTTTTCCAGTCTTACGCCCTTTTTCCTAATCTGACGATTGAAAAGAATATCTCCTTCGGCCTTGAGAATGCAGGTCTGTCGAAGACCGCGATTTCGGCCCGGGTAACAGAATTGCTGGAGCTTGTCGGCCTGCCCGATCAGGGGAAGAAATATCCGGCCCAGCTCTCCGGCGGACAGCAACAGCGTATCGCCCTTGCGCGCGCAATTGCCATGTCGCCGGGTCTCCTGTTGCTGGATGAGCCCTTGTCTGCGCTTGATGCGAAGGTGCGGGTGCATTTGCGGCATGAGGTGAAGGATCTGCAGCGCAAGCTTGGCATCACGACCATCATGGTGACCCATGATCAGGAGGAGGCGCTCTCCATGGCCGACCGGATCGTGGTGATGAACCATGGCGTGATCGAGCAGATTGGCACACCGACCGACATCTACCGGGAGCCCGCCACGCTCTTTGTTGCGGATTTTATCGGTGAGATGAACAAGCTCCCCGCGATTGCCGCCGCTGCCGGAATGGTAACGATCGGACAGAAGGACTTTAAATCCAGCGGCAGTGATTTCCCGCCCGGAAGCGAGGTTATCGCCGCGGTGCGGCCGGAGGATATTATTCCGCATGGGGAGGCGGCGAAGGAACCCATGGAAGAGCCGGACAACGCCATTACCTGCCGGATTACCGAGATGGAATTTTTGGGCTCGTTCTGGCGGTGTCGCCTGACGAGTGAGGCGCTTGGCGCGCAAGAGCTTATCGCCGATTTTTCCATCAATGCGGTGCGGCGGCTGGAACTTGAGGCGGAGAAGGATCTCGTGATTGAAATCCCGAGTAACCGGTTAAAAGTCTTTGCACGACCAGCGGGTGAGTAGGGATGAGCGTCACAACGCCTGACAGTCTTCCGAATGAGCGCCCCGTCAAGCTGAAGCTCGGGCAGGATGACCTGATGATGCGGGGCTTTATCCTCGTCATCGCGCTTTACCTGATCATAACGCTGGCGTTTCCGCTCTATGCGATGCTGTCAAAGGCGTTTTCGACATTCCAGTTTGATCTTTCGCAAATCGAGTTTCAGGTCAGCGATGAGAACGGAAAGTTCGACGGCACGATCCTCTCGGCTGCCACGCTCAATGGGGAACTGGACGCCATACCGGAAGATGAAATGGCGACGAGTAGCGACGGGCGCTTGAGCCTGACACCGCTGTTTCCGGATTTCAGTTTTCGAAGTCCGGTTCTCTATAAAATACGCGGGACGACAGCGGAAACGGTTTACCTGATCGGTTCGGACCGGATGACGGGCACGGACTGGCGCGAAGTGGATTCCAATACGTTCCGGCGCATTGTCCTCCGCCCGGTCCAGTCCTTCGGGTTCAGTAACTTTACAACATATTTCTCGACACCCTCGCTCTTTCGATCCATTGAGAACTCTCTTTTTATCTCGATCGTCAGCACCATCGTCACGGTCAGTCTCGCCTTCGCCTTCGCCTATGCGCTGAGCCGAAGCTGCATGCGGCTGAAAGGGGCGTTTCGCCTGATTGCGATGGCCCCGATCCTCGTGCCGTCCTTGCTCCCGGGGATCGCGCTCGTCTATCTTTTCGGCAATCAGGGAATGCTGAAAGAGGTGATGATGGGGGAATCCATCTATGGGCCTTATGGTATCGTTCTGGGGTCGATCTTTTTCACCTTCCCGCATGCCTTTATCATTATCACGACTGCGCTCGCCATCTCGGATGCACGGCTGTATGAGGCGGCGGTCTCCCTCCGGGCGAGCCCCTGGAAGACTTTCTGGACGGTCACGATTCCAGGCGCTCGTTACGGCCTGATCTCGGCGGCGTTTGTGGTATTCAATCTTGTGATCACCGATTTTGGCCTGCCGAAGGTGATCGGCGGGCAGTACAACATGCTGGCCGTTGATATCTATAAACAGGTGATCGGCCAGCAGAATTTCGAGATGGGCGCGGTTGTCTCCGTCGTCCTGCTGATGCCGGCCTTTGTCGCCTTTGCCGTTGATCGTCAGGTGCAGAAGAAACAAGTCTCTCTTCTTTCCGCCCGTTCGGTGGTGTTCGAGCCCAAACCGGACCGGAAGTTCGATCGCCTCTGTTTTATGTATTGCAGCCTGATTGCGGTTTTCATTCTCGGAATTCTCGGCGTTTGCCAGTTTGCGGCGCTGATCAAGTTCTGGCCCTACGATCTCTCCCTCAGCCTGAAAAACTATAATTTCGATGTAATGGACGGCGGTGGGTGGGAGGCTTACGGTAATTCCATCAAGCTCGGCCTGCTGACGGCATTTTTCGGGACCGTCGTGGTCTTCATCGGCGCCTATATGGTGGATAAAACAAGAAGCTTTCGTCTCGGTCGCGGCCTGTTCCAGTTTCTCGCGATGCTGCCGATGGCGATCCCGGGCATGGTGCTGGGCCTTGCCTACATCTTCTTTTTCAATGATCCCGGCAATCCGCTCAACAGCATTTATGGCACGATGGCGATCCTGGTGATTGTCACCATTACCCATTTCTATACAGTCTCGCATCTGACGGCGGTCACCGCGCTCAAGCAGATGGATGGGGAATTTGAATCCGTAGCCTCCTCCCTGAAGCAGCCGTTTTACAAGCTGTTCACGCGCGTGACGGTGCCGGTCTGTATGCCCGCCATATTGGATATTGCGATCTATCTCTTCGTGAATGCCATGACGACGGTTTCGGCGGTGGTGTTTCTTTACTCGACGGATACGGCGCTTGCCTCGATTGCGGTGCTGAACATGGATGATGCAGGCGATGTGGCACCCGCCGCCGCAATGGGAATGATGATTTTCTACACCAATGCCGCCGCCCGCATCATACATCTCGTCGTATCGAAGGGTATCCTGAAGCGGACGCAGGCGTGGCGACTGCGGTAGCAAAGTGAGTGGGAAAGCGGGTTGGTGTTGATCTACCTTCCGCCCCAATCAACGATGACTTTATGCAACGCGCGATATTCACGGTCGGCCTCTCGCCCGAAGACGGGATCGCCCTTGTCGCGCATGCGCGTCTCAATCACATCCCAGTCGGCCTGAATAAGCGATTGTTCCGCTGCGGGAAAGAAAATCGTCTCCTCCTTATGCATATGCTCCAGCAGAAGCTCTTTATACTCGCGGACCGTATTGACAAGGTTTTCCCGAAGGATGGGTTCCTCCAGCTTGACCTGCTCTACTTCTTTGGCGAAGCGGGAAATGATATTCGTGAGCTCTTCATGCTCATTCAGGATTTCCGCCGCCACGGCGCCCGCTTCGTAATTTCGGCGGGTCAGGCTTTTCAGGAGAAAGTTCTCAATCGGATGATGGCATCTCTGGGGGAAATTCACGATATAATCGAGGATCGTCTCAACCATGAAAAAATTCAGGTTCTCACCTTTCGAAAAAGCGACCGTTTCCCGTTCCAATACTTCCAGTAGTACGGTCATTCTCCGATGATCCTCCTGGAGCTTTGCTATGACCTGTGACATGAAACCTCCCTGATCTATTTTGAGGTAATCATTACTATACGCAGTAGGCGGGAGGTGGCATTGATCGCGATCAACTGAAGATTTCATATTGGCGTAAAATCTGGGCCGTGAATTTGGCCCTGTCGCAATAGTTTTCTTCTCGCTATCATGCGGGTGCCGGTAAATTTCGGTTATTTTCAGTGAGCTTCAGGTTTCATGATTACATTCGGGCAGGAAAATACTCATATCTATCACGTCGATATCGGCGATGGCGGCCCGCTCGATTATACCAATTGCTGGCAGGCCTTGACGCCGTCGGAGCAGGCGCGGGCGGAGCGGTTCCGCTTCGACCTCCATCGCAACCGCTATGTGCGGGCGCATGGCCATGTCCGGCATATCCTCGCGGCCTATATGGATGTCGCGCCGTCGGAAATTACCCTGCAAACGGGACCGCGTGGAAAGCCCTTCATTTCATCACATGATCTCTATTTCAATATGTCCCATTCAGCGGATACCGCCGTTTATGCCGTTACGCAAAGCGGCGAAATAGGTATCGATGTGGAGATGTTTGATCGCAAAGTGGAAATCGACGATCTCAGCCGGCATTATTATACAAAAGCGGAGCAGGGCGCGCTTGCGGCCCTGACGGAAGCCGCGTCCCGGCGGGAGCTGTTTTTCTGGCTCTGGACCGCGAAGGAGGCTCGTATGAAAGTCACGGGGGAGGGGTTGGCGCTCGATCCCCGGCATATCGATGTCGCGATTGAGGCAGGGCGGCCGGTTTCCTATCGTAAGCCGGATGAACCAAAGGCGAGTTTGGTTCCGATAGAGCTTGCGAAGATAGCTGGCGCCTGCAGTGTCGCGGGGCTGTTTGAGCCCCGGTTCACCGTCAAATCGATTGAAGATTTAGGCTAGATATATATAGAGGTCCGGCTGATCAGCTTTTTAAGTCAATGGTGACTTTCTGAAGCTCACTCCATACCTCGAACATTTTGAGATTTGCGCGGTAGCTGTGCAGCGCGACATTCTGGTTCACAATTTCCTCCGCTATATCCACATTCGGGCTTTCAACAAGCCCTTCTTCATTGGCGAGCGGATTTTGCGGCGCATAGACATGTGCTGTCGCCGGATCCTTTTCGCGAACCTTGACGGTCGGCGCACCGGTTTCATCCGTCGTCTGAACAGGTTCAACGGCTTTGTAGGACTGAGTTTCGTCCGTAGCGCCGGGTGTACCGACACTGTTCGCATTGACCAGGTTTTGCGCGGATACTTCGACCCGTTTTGTTGCGGCTGCCATGCCGCTGATCGCTGAGCCTAGAATTGACGTCATGATTGTCTCCAATCAATACAATTTTAAATAATATTTATACGAATACTATTTTTCTAATTAACACGTTATAGGAGTAAATTTATTAACAAACCGTTAATTTTCCCGGGCTTCCCTTTTCAGGAATTGTCGCCAGCGATCGAGAAGATAGAAGAAATCTTCACGTGGCCCGTCCTGCGGTGGACGCGTGTCTTCATAAATCGGTGTGATAATATAGCGATCAAGGGTCAGGGTCAGGGTGAAGCTGTTGCCGGTGATTTCATAATCCTCTCCCTCCTGATCGATGGTTTTTGTTCGCAAATAGTTTATAAGCGCCATATCATCCTGAATTTCCGTTTCAAAAAACTCTTTCAACAGATTGTTTTCAGGCGATAATCTGGATTCAATCAGGCCGGTTTCCTTATCTCTCTCCAGATGAATTTCGAGCATGGGTCAGGCCTTAATCCTTGGCATATAGAGGGTAAGCTGTGTTTATATCGCCGTTCCCAAAGCGATAGCCTTCGATCAGGAAGCCATGCCCCGACGGGCCGCGCCAGCGAGATCCTTCAGGAAGGCGGTTGTTTGAATGGGCGAATAATATGCTATCGACAACCTGCTGCCGGGAAAAATCATCGGGGAAGAAGCTGGAGAATTTTTCTTTCCAGCGGCGATCGTCGGAATCATAAATCTCCACCATAGCCGTATAGACACCGGCATGGTTTGGCCCGGACAGGATATGCTTGATGCGCGAAGTTGCGCCCATCGGCTCTTTCGGGGCAACATGAAATCCGACCGGCTTGCCATGCCGGTTGATTTCCCCATCGAAAATATGAGTGAGGTTGAGCGACGGGGATGTCTCAGTCCAAAACCCGCGCGCGGGCGCTTCGTTGGACAGGAGCGGGACGACTATGTAAAGAAAGGCAAGGCAGCCAAGCAGAGCGACGGTAACTCCCACCTTGCGAAGAGATGTTCTCCTCAAAATGGAGAAAATTCCGTTAGCCCGACCCATTGGCGAAACTCTCAACGAGGCTTTTTGCAACCAGGTTCCACCCATCCACCAGAACAAAGAAGATCAGCTTGAAGGGCAGGGATATCATCACCGGTGGCAGCATCATCATACCCATCGACATGAGGATGGAGGCCACCACCATATCGATCACGATAAAGGGCACGAACAGCAGGAACCCGATCTCGAATGCGCGCTTGAGTTCGCTGATCATAAAGGCCGGCACCAGAACTTTAAGCGGCACTTCCTCCGGCGTTTCGGTGGCGGGGGTCGCGCTTAAATCCATAAAGAGAAGGATATCCTTCTCCCGCGCATGCTGAAGCATGAAGGTTTTGAACGGGATAACCGTGCGATTAAACGCCTCGGTCTCGTTGATCTCCTCATCGATCAGCGGGACAATGCCGTTTTCATAGGCGGCCTCGAACGTTGGGGCCATGATAAAGGCCGTGAGAAATAGCGCGAGCGAGATAATCACCACATTCGGTGGGGTCGCCTGCACGCCGAGTGCACTTCGAAGGAGCGAGAGGACCACGATCAGGCGGGTGAAGGAGGTGGTGACGATCAGGATGGCGGGCGCCAGGCTGAGCACCGTCATCAGGACAACAAGCTGAACAATGCGGCCGGTCAGCGGTCCCGCATCCTCCCCAAGATCGAGGGAGACGGACTGCGCCAGAACGTCGAGCGGCAGGGCCATGACAATCACGGCGACAGCCAGGGCGGCGAGGTTTCCATTGGATAGCTTGGAGGCGCAAAGACGGCCCAGACTTCGATATTTTATCATGCGTTCTTCACATCGCCCTGTTCGGCGTTTTCATTGACGGAAATATTCCGCTCGACAACGACATCCCGTTCCGGGCCGAGCAGCAGGAGATGTTCCCGATCATCGCGTTTGACAAGGACAAGGCGCCGCTTGGCGTCGATGGACATGACATCGGTTACGGAAAGACGTTTTGGGGCGGACGGATCCCTCGCGGCTCTCGGCACCATGCCAAGCCGCCGCGCGAGCAGAGTGATGAGCGCAATAAGACCCAGAACAATCAGCAGGCCGACAATATATTTCAGGTATTGAACGGGTTCCATTTGCCTGCCATTAAAATATCCGTCTGATCATTTTTACGCGTTTCGGACATACAGTAGCGGGCCAAAGGGTTTTTGAAAACTATTCTTTATGGGCGGTGTTTTCGAGCGTGTTGATATCGCGGCTTAATGAATCAAATCGTTGCTGGATTTCGTCGGACAGGGTGTTGAGGGACTGCATGACCTGTCCCATAAAATGCGACAGTTCTTGGCGCTCATTTTTCGGCGCGCTCTGAACCCGCCCCTGAAGCCGGACAATTTTTTCGGGTAGCGGGCCCATGTCGATCATGATCCCGCGCCGTGTTTGTTCCAGATACTCCGTAATGTCGTTCAGCACGTCGGATATATCGGCGTTTATCTTGGCAAAATTTTCCATTAGAGGCTTACTAATCAAACTGACTATTTATCCTGGCACTTATACAGATAGGATAGAATTTCCGAAACGGCGGCGAAAGCCTCAAGCGGGATGGGGCAATCCACCTCAATTTCCGATAAAATCTGAGCCAAATCAGAATCGGTGCGCACCTTTACACCACGAGCGAACGCCAATTGCAAGATTTGTTCAGCAACTTCGCCTTTGCCACTTGCGGTCACCCGAGCCAGGGATGCCGGAGACTCGTCATAATTCAAGGCAACAGCGATGGCGTCATCGGCGCTTTGCGGGACGTCTTTTTCATTTTGTGACATCTATATCTCCGGCCGAAAGTGACCTGCGTCACTGAAGATAGATATTTGTACTTAAATTTTACTTAACCGGGACGCTGAAATGACCCGAATAGGCAACTTCTTTCTTGCAACTCGGATTGGGAACGACTATGTTCCGCCTCGCCGGGCAATGGCGACATAGCCTTTATTAATTGTTTACGGCACTGTGCAGCAATACTGACAGGAGCGATGGCTCCGATTTGCACAACAGAAATTGAACAAATGTCATTGTGACACGATTGGCCGTTCCGCTAAAGAATTGCCATGTAAGATTGAATGCTCCCGCCGTTCAGTAATTTGAAACGCGCGGTGGATGCCACAGACCAAAGGGGTATGGATTATATGAGTGACTTGGAAAATGCGTTAAATGGCAAGTCCGTTGCCATTCTTGTTGCCAACGGTTTTGAAGAATCCCATATGACGAGCCTGCATAAAGCTCTCGTCCTGACCGGGGCGGATGTAAAAATCGTCTCGCCGGAAAAAGGCGTCGTCAATAGCTGGCACGGCAATGGCTGGGGACATTTCTTCCCGGCGAATGCGCATCTTGCAACCTCTATGTCCCATCATTTCGACGCCGTTATTATTCCGGGCGGCTCGCGCCATGTCAGTCGGCTTATTTCGGATCCGCAAACGGCCCGCTTCATGCGCGGCTTTATGGAAGACAACAAGCCGGTCGCCCTCATCGAGGATGCACCGAAAATTCTTGCCGTGGCTGAATTGCTGGACGGACGCAGCGTGGTCTCCACGGAGGAAATCAATGACGCCCTGCAGGAAAAAAGCGTAACGGTTGTCGAGGCCGAGACGCATGTAGACGATATGCTGGTCACCAGTAAGCTCGCGGATGATGCCCTGATCGAGAAATTTGCCGATCGCATCCGGAATTATGAGCCGGAAGCCTGGGAAGCCGCCTGAAATCGCGGCTAAGCTCAGAAGAACAGAAACGTCCCGATTTTTCGGGGCGTTTTTTTGTGCCTCCCGTCCTCAAATTCCGCAAATTCACAGTCTGTTAAGGTTTCTCGCCTAATGTAAGGTCAGGAAAAACCGCGAACAGAAGCGATCCTGATATGAATTTGGAAAAAATTCCTCTTTTCGCCGCGCTGACGGAGAAAATGAAATGGCTGACAGCCCGGCAAAAGGTGCTGGCGCAGAATATTGCCAATTCCGACACGCCGAACTACCGCGCGCGTGATCTCAAGCCGTTGGAATTTCGCGAAATGATTGATGCGCCCGAAGACAAGAGCGTTCTGATCAGCAGGACAAATAAAAAGCATATTTTTGTTGATGAAATAACAAGTTATGAGACACAGGTAAACCGGGATATAAGCGAAATGACGCCCACCGGAAACGCCGTGCTTCTGGAAGAAGAGATGATGAAAGTTGCGGAAACGCAAATACAGTATGAGCTGACCACCTCGCTGTATAAGAAAAATCTGGGGATGTTAAAAACAGCCCTTGGTCGCCGTTAATCGGATTAGAAAAGGAAACCGGTAACATGGATCTTTTGAAAACTATGTCTATCTCGGCCTCTGGCATGGACGCCCAGGGCAAGCGGATGCGGGTTATTTCTGAAAACCTGGCAAATAAGGACAGTATGGGCAAGACGCCTGACGAAGATCCCTATCGGCGGAAAACTATTTCTTTTCGCAATGTTCTCGATCGCGAGGAAAATGTGACCAAGGTCAAGGTTGGCCGTATTGGTGAAGACAAGACGGATTTTGACCTCAAGTTCAATCCAAGCCATCCCGCCGCGAATGCGGATGGCTATGTGAAGATGCCGAACGTCAATTCCCTGGTCGAAATCATGGATATGAAGGAAACCCAACGGTCCTATCAGGCCAATCTGGGTGTTATCGAGGCATCAAAAAAGATGATCATGCGGACGCTGGACATCCTAAAACAATAGGAACGAGTGGAGGGTAGAAAATGGCTGATACAAGTGCCTTAGCGGCAACACAGGCCTATTCAAAAGCAATTAACAATTCTCTGGGCGCCAAGCCGGAAGCCGCCTCCGAGGCTGCGATTGAAGGACCAAGCTTCGCGGAAATGTTGTCTGATGCCGGAGCAAATGCCATTGAAACCGGCGTCAATGCGGAGCAGGTCAGCATGGAAGCCATCACCGGCAATACCGGCCTTGCGGATATTGTAACGGCTGTCAGTAACGCCGAGGCAACCCTTGAAACCGTGGTTGCGGTGCGTGATCGTGTAATTCAGGCTTATCAAGACATCATAAAAATGCCAATCTAGGCTGTAATAGTATTTTACAGCATAAGGATTGATGCAACATGACCCCAGCCGATGTCGTTGACGTAGTACGTGAGGCGATTTGGGTCCTGCTCGCTGTCTCCGCGCCGGTCATGTTAGTCGCGCTGGGAGTTGGTCTTGTGATCGCTCTCATCCAGGCCCTGACACAGGTGCAGGAAATGACGCTGGTGTTCGTTCCTAAAATCCTGGCGATCTTTCTCTCCCTGATTATTTTCATGCCGTTCATGATTTCCTCGATGATCGGGCTGATGGAACAGATCGCCCAACGTATCTCGGGCGTATGACTGCCGGTGGCCGCTAGATGCTGGACGAGTTTCTCAACGTTAATATCTTTGCCTTTCTCGTGGTGTTCATCCGCCTCGGTGCCGCCTTCATGGTGGTCCCCGGATTTGGGGAGGCCTTTATTCTGCCGCGTGTACGGCTCGCCATTGCGCTTGCCGTAAGTTTTATCGTCATGCCCGTTGCGGCCGGTCAGATCCCGCCGGAGCCCTCGACACCTGTTGGGCTTCTCCTGTTGATCGTGGGGGAGATGGTAATCGGGCTCGTCATGGGCGGCGTACTCCGGCTGCTGCTTAGCAGCCTGCATGTGGCGGGAACGATTATCGCGCAGCAGTCGGGCCTTGCCGCGGCGCAATTCTTCGATCCGGCGCAAATGTCCCAGGGTGCGATCACCAGTACCTTCATGACATTGATGGGGCTGACGATGATTTTTGTCACCGACATGCATCATCTCTTTATCGAGGGAACGTTCGCTACCTATCGCCTTTTCCCGGTCGGGGCAGTCCCGGATTTTGGCAGTATCAGCATGTTGATAACGGATTTCGTGCAGCAGTCCTTCCTGCTGGGGTTTCAGATGTCCGCGCCCTTCCTCGTTTTCGGGATTACCTTTTACATGGGGATCGGCCTGATTAACCGCCTGATGCCTCAGGTGCAGATCTTCTTTGTCGCCATGCCGCTGCAGATTATCCTTTCCTTTGCCATTCTGGCGATTACAATTGGCGCCAGTATGATGTGGTTTATCAGTTATTACGAGGAAGCGCTGATCCGCTTTCTTGGGGAGTAGGGGCAGGTGGCTGACGATACAGATGATGCCCAAAAAACCGAAGAACCGACCGCGAAGAAACTTGAAGACGCCTTCAAGAAAGGGCAGGTGCCGAAATCGCAGGAGGTAAGCCACTGGTTCATGACCATTGGAATTACGCTGGTTGTCATGATCTTCATTGCCGGGCTTGGCAACGGCCTGACCTATGACCTTCTTAAATTTATCGAGCAACCCCACGCCATCGCGACGGACCGCTTCCATCTGGGTCAGGTCTTCGGCGATCTTGGCTGGGCTGTTATTTGGGTTGTTGCGCCTGCGCTCGGGACCCTGATGATCGCTGGGCTGCTTGGAAATCTGGTGCAGCACAGGCCGGTCTTCTCGGCGGAGCGAATTATACCGAAGCTGGAGAAACTCTCTCTTCTAAAAGGCTTCAAACGGCTTTTTTCCCTGAAATCAATCGTCGAATTCATAAAAGGGCTGTTCAAGCTGACCCTTGTCGGGTCAATCGCGGTCCTGTTCGTCCTGCCGTCGATGGACCAGCTCCCGGTGGTTGTTTCCTATGACGTGCCGCAGGTCCTTGAACTGATCCAGGATCAGGCGCTTCTGTTACTGGCGGGTGTGGTGGCAGTGATGAGCATCATTGCCGGGCTCGACTTTATGTATCAGCGTTATAATCACATTAAAGAGCTCCGCATGTCCAAGCAGGAGATCAAGGACGAGTTCAAGCAGACGGAGGGCGATCCCATGATCCGCGCGCGCCTTCGGGCCTTGCGGGCGGAGCGCTCCCGTCAGAGGATGATGCAATCGGTGCCGGAGGCAGATGTCGTGATCACCAACCCGACCCATTTCGCAGTTGCCCTGCAATATAAGCCGGAGGAGGAACGCGCGCCGGTGGTTGTCGCCAAGGGGATGGATAATATCGCCGCCAAGATCCGTGAGATTGCCAACGAAAACGCCATTCCGATTGTTGAAAATCCGCCTCTTGCGCGGGCGCTCCACAAGGCCTGTGATCTTGACGATGAAATCCCCTATGAGCATTTCAAGGCGGTGGCTGAAATTATCGGCTATGTCATGCGGCTCAATAAACAGAAGCAGAAGAACTAGCAGGTCCAGATGGCGCAGAGGCGAAACAAACGGCGAAATCCGAAGTTTTTCATGGGTGTTGACGCCCGTCAGCTGGCGGCTGCCTTTTTTCTGATTGCCGCTCTGATCGTCATTTCCGCCCTGTTGGGGCAGGAGTTGGATTTTATCAATATCGCC
Source organism: Sneathiella sp. (assembly GCF_029233945.1). Classification (GTDB taxonomy): domain Bacteria; phylum Pseudomonadota; class Alphaproteobacteria; order Sneathiellales; family Sneathiellaceae; genus Sneathiella. Next base: position 36,166 of record NZ_JARGOQ010000034.1, read on the forward strand.
ATTCTTAGCGTTATGGTTGTTGGGGCCATGGGCCTCGGCCTCTGGTATCTGATCTTTCACGGGTTGCGCCAGGCGGCAAGTGGCAATCTTGATCTCCTGTCCGACGTGGTTTCCGCCAGCCCGGAAGGGCGGTTGCTTACCACGAAGGATGGGCGGTTCGTTTATGCCAATGAGGCCTATTGCACTCTTTTGGAGCTTCCGGCGAAGGATATTGGTCAAACGCTTAGTGATTATTTTGCGGACGATGCGGACGTGCGGGCGGAGATCGATAGGCTGCTAAAGGCGGCTATCTATGATGGCACCACAGGCGAACGCATTGATATTAAGGCTAAAAGCGGGCGCTGGCTCTCCATCCTTGCCCATGCCATAGACGTTATGCCTGACAATATCATCTGGTATGTAACGGAAACGACACGGCAGCATCGGCTGGAGGAAGAAGAGCGTGTCGCGCGTGAAAAACTCTCCGAATATTTTAACAATGCGCCGGTGGGCTTTTACTCCCTGGGCGGGGATGGCAATATCCAGTTTGTGAACCGGATACTCGCTGACTGGCTGGGATATCAGCAAGAAGAGCTGAGTGACGGGCAATTCGCCTTCTCGGATCTTGTGGTCAAATCGAATGAGGATCAGCTCGACCTGATGGAGATTGTTTCCGCTGACGGGCCGCTTTATGAAGGCAAGCTTACCTTGCGTGGCCGGGATGGGACGGTATTGCCGGTACATGTCACCCAAACAGTCATTCGCGATGAAAATGGCGAACTGCTGGGTTCCCGCTCTGTTGTGCGGGAGTTGCTGCAGGAACAGGAATGGCGGGAACGGGTGGCTAATGCCGAGCTGCATTTCCGTCGCTTTTTTGAGGCTGCGCCGATCGGTATCCTGTTGCTTGATGCGAAGGGTGTCGTGATGGAGGCAAATCCGGCGTTTCGCGCGTTGACCGGCACTGTGATCAGCAAGGCAATCGGCAGCCATGTCATTGAACTGGTGGAAGAAACGGATCGCGAGACACTCCAGAAAAAGCTGATCGAAGCGGGGGCGAGCAATATGGCCGCGCCATCGGTGGAGGTAAAACTCCTCGGTGCAACAGAGCGTGCGGCCAGCTTTTACATCAGTGCAATCATCGGCGATGATCCCTCCGCCGGGCGGCTCCTCGTTCATGTGATCGACACTTCCGTGCAGAGAAATCTTGAGGTGCAATTTGCCCAAAGCCAGAAAATGCAGGCCGTCGGTCAACTCGCGGGCGGCATCGCCCATGACTTCAACAACCTGCTGACCGCGATGATCGGCTTCTGCGATCTTCTCTTGCTGCGCCATCAGGTTGGCGATCCGTCCTATTCCGACATTAATCAGATCAAGCAGAATGCCAATCGTGCAGCCGGCCTCGTCCGGCAGCTTCTGGCTTTCTCCCGTCAGCAGACATTGCGGCCTGAGGTCACGGACATCACCGATGTTCTGGCGGAACTTTCCAACCTGCTCCGGCGTCTGATCGGCGAGGCGATCCAGCTCAAGATCAATCATGCCCGAGATCTTTGGCTGGTCAAGGTGGACAGGGGACAGTTTGAACAGGTGGTCATCAATCTTGCCGTCAATGCCCGCGATGCGATGTCGGGCGATGGGCTGCTGTCGTTTGAGACTGAAAACCTGACGATTGCGCCGGGGCAAAAAGGTTTTAACGAACTGATCCCGCCCGGTGACTATATTCTAGTCAAGGTATTGGACACGGGAACCGGAATTCCTGACCATGTGATAGAGAAAATTTTCGACCCCTTCTTCACAACGAAGAAAGTCGGGGAGGGTACGGGCCTCGGTCTCAGCACAGTTTACGGCATTATCAAACAGACGGGCGGCTTTATTTTTGCTGAGAATAATGAAGAGACCGGTACCATTTTCAGCATCTTCCTGCCGCGATATGTGGAGGAAGCCAGGCGTGCCGATGCGACGGAATTAACGCCGTCGCCGGCGCATCGGGACTTGACGGGCAAGGGAACGATCCTGCTGGTGGAAGATGAGGATCCGGTTCGCCTGTTCGCGGCGCGGGCGCTTGAGAACAAGGGCTACACGGTTCTGCAGGCCGACTGCGGAGAGACGGCGCTTGACGTTGCCCATGAACATGATGGCGCGATCGACCTGCTCATTACCGATGTGGTCATGCCGGTAATGGATGGGCCGACCTTGGTGAAGAAAATTCTCAGCGAGACGCCAGACCTTAAAGTTATCTTCATTTCCGGTTATGCGGAGGACGCGTTCCGCAAAGATCTCGATTTTGATGTCAGTAAAATAGACTTCCTCCCCAAACCCTTCTCGCTGAAAGAAATCGCCTCCAAGGTCAAGGAAGTCCTGGTCCGCGAAACCGCGTGAATTTGCGCCCAAAAGCTCTCGATATTGTTGATGTGAGCCTGTTCGCGGACGTATTCGCCGACGCTATGGTTTGCTGTCAGATGAGTGTATCCTGTCAGCCCACGATAAGAACGGAAATTGTCCGTCACTACCGTTGATCCCTTGGCTGCGTTATCGGTAATAAAGCCGTGCAGGGTTAGACCGGAAACGTCGTCTATGGGCTTGGCCGTTACATTGCCGGTTTCGTCTCGCATACCGACAACGGCTGTCTTGCCGACTGAACCGCGCTCTTTGTGCAGTTTCTTCTTGGCGTGTTTGTTCTTCTCTTTACCGCCAATGAATGTTTCATCAACCTGAACATGATCGCTCATATTGCTATCGTTCTTGTTACTCAGCCACGTTTCACGGATGCGTTGCGACAGAAACCAAGCCGTTTTCTGAGACGCCAAGCTGGCGAGCCATTTGAGTGGAAGGGATGCCTTTACGGGCCGTAGTGAGCATGTAGATGGCCATAAGCCATTTTTGGAGGGGAAGGCGGCTCTCAGCCAGTACCGTGCCTGTATGGCGCTGAAATACTTCCGGTAATCCTTGCACCGATAGGCCATTGGCTTGTGGACTTTGCACTCTGCAGAACTTAGGGAGCCGCAATGTCCGCAGTAAGGAGTATCGCCCCAACGCTTACCCGCAAAGTACAAACGGGCAGCTTCTTAGTTCGGAAACCGCTGAAAGAATTCGTAAAGGCTAATAGTTTCAGGCTGCGGCATATCCGCTTCCCTTGTTTATGGCATTATACCAGCCAAAAAGAAGCGGCTAGTTAAGTATATAGATCTCAAAAATTTCTATTGGCTGTTTCTTATTTTTATGCAGCAAGATCTGGTTGCCAGAAAAGTGATTTTGTAATCAAAATAAATAATATTTAAGTATAAAATAGGATTTCAATTTATAATATTAAAAAATTTTACTCATATATTAAAATATATTTTTCACTATTTATATTTTTATTTCGTCTTAATAGGGAAATTAAGAAATAATTCTTATTTTTCGGATAAATAAACAAAAGGAGAATTAATTATGTCCTCTGTATTAAAAGGGATTCCAGTTAAAGGTTGGCAATATGCACGTCATTTATTGTCGGCGACCACATCGTTGGCCAATCCTACTTTCCGCATCAGTTCGAGAGGCTATCAATATACGAGCTATCCGGATGCGAACATGACGAAATATGACGCCAAAAGCGAGGATCCTCTTGGTTGTTATTTAAGTGATGAAGATTTTGACAAAAAATACCAAGATACTCTAGACCGTCTGGGAATTCCGAGAAGCCTGGATAGTTTAACTATAGATATGCTGGAGTTCTTCAGCGGCAAGACTGAATATGAGAATATCGATGATCCGCATAAAATGAAAACGCCTGAAACAGCGGAAGAAGACATCATTGCAAAAACAAAAATTGTCACGGGATGGGACAGTGCCGGCAAGCCGATCACGACGGACAGCCAACTGAAACTGCCTTGGCAGTATGCTAAACCGACGGCACGTATCGGCGGACTGATAGCAAATGTCGTCTCTGCGTCTTTGGAAAGCGAGCGGGAACGAAATCTGAAATTTGTGGAATCCATCGAAGATCAAATTGCAGATGAGCCCGGGGAGCTGGCATATGTTCTGCAATTCTATGCGGGTCGTGCGGCGCCGATTACATTCGAAATGCTAAACAGTATCCTTGAAGAGCAGACCGGGAAAAAGCTGACTATCGACGATATTCAGGATGAAGAAAAAACGACGGCGTTGATAAATCGTTATCTCGATAGCATTATACCCGGCTGTTCAAATAATTTTAAGACAACATTCAAGAAAGACAAAAACAGCGGAAAAATAACGGACCTTTCTGTGGCATCGATTCAATTTATTTCGGTGCATTCTTCAATTATCTTGAAATATAAGTTGGTTAACGGCGGCTGGGGGCGTATTGGTGTCGAGGTGGGACGACCGGGAAATTCCTATGTCGGCGGGCAACTGGTGATTAATGAGCATAAACAGGTTGTCGATCCGGCTGTTTTCCAAACAATGAATCTTTATAAGGTACTCGGAAAAGATTTGCCGCTGACGATCAAGGAACTGAGAGAGAAGCAACCGGTGATAAACTCGGAAAATTTTTCGAAAGTTGCGACTACAGTACCTTATGAGGCGATCGAAGATCCTACGAAGAAGACTTCTTTTTCGGATTTCAATCTGTATGGTGGGGAATCTGGTAAACGTACGGTGTATCTGAGTGAAGGCGTGCCGGTTGGTATCAATGTTATGAAAGTACCCAAAGCGAAGCAATTGGCTAAACTTCTCTACTGGGTGACCGGGGCGCATCTTGATGAGGCGCTGCGATACGGGGCTTATTTTGCGCATGACGCTGCGCGCGGGCAAGATCGTGCCTGTCCGACACTGGCGCTTTTTGGTGCTGACATCGCGGGTAAAAATCCGGAAGAGTTTTTCCCGTATCTAAAGTTGCTCAGGCAGTATGACCTGTCCCAACAGATGCGCGAAGCAATGTTGCAGAATTTGCTGTATCTGGAATTGCGGGCGAGGTCAAAACCAGATGCAAAAATTGATATGGATTTTGGCATCTATAATGAAAGTACAGCGAGAAACCTGCTCGAAATGGCAAAAAACGGCTTTGTTACGATGCAGGTTTACAAAAAGGTTTGGGATATTACGGAGTCAAAAACTGGTGATGAAGCTGCTAAGAAACTTTATGACTGGCTTGAGATGAGCACTGTTGATTTCAAACGCCGTTACAGAAACTTGTGGCAGACGGCAGCGTTTGTTCTTCTAAATATTCATAGAACTTATGGCATTGCCGCAATTTTGGATCCCGCACCTACTGGGGCGAAAAAGAAAAGTCCGGTTCTCAACAATGTGATCGAAATCGTCAAGGACAGGATTGTCGGTCTGAAAGAAGAGCTCGACGAAGCTAACGCTTATGCTAAGGAAAATCCTGAGGAAGACGAGTTCACAATTGATACAAGCATAGAGGAAAACGCGCTTAAGTTGGCAATCCAAGCGCTTGCTGAGTTGCAAGAAATCTCAAAAAAAATTAATGGATAATTTTATTTAATTATACTTTTACGGGAATTTTTTTTAATGAGAGAAAATTCCCGCTTTTCTTCCAACGATTTTTCCATCCTTTTTCAAGATGATCAATAATCGATCAAAATATGTTTAGTATATTGAAAAATATGATGGTTAGTCATTATCAAACACATATTTTGAATATCAATTAATTAATATTTTAAATTAAGATAAATAAAAAATGTATTTATCATAACATTTAAATATTAATATAATTTCCTAATGAATGGGAGAGGCCACGGCATTCATGCAAGTCAATTTACTAGATAAGCATGTATGAAAAATGAAAATAAATTCCTTTTTGAATCTAAATGTTTGCCTGCTTCCATCAAACATGAAAAATTCACTTTCAATCCATGAGGGTTGATAAAATTTGTAACGAATGGAGGTTATTTTGGGAAAATTTGGCAAATTAGGAGTAATTGCGGCTGCGACGGCGATGCTGCTTTCGACATCAGCAATGGCAGAACAAAAACTTGCTATTGGAACGACTTCCGCCAAGTCATCATTCTATTGTTATTTCGTCGCGGTTTCTAATATTTTGAATGATAAAGTTGACGGCGTATCA
>NZ_JARGOQ010000096.1 GCF_029233945.1 Sneathiella sp.
CGGCCTCCGCACCGAGCATGAACATATCCTCGGCGACCTGATCGAAAAGGGAGCCTCCGCCAATATCGACTGCCCCCTCCTCAAAATCGCCTACACCCATATGGCCGTGGCGGCGGGGCAAGGGTAGAGAGTGAGGATAAAAAAGGGGCTGGGTCTTCCCGGCCCCTCTTTGCTTGTTGCCGTGTATCGTCTAGTACAACGCGACCGGGTTGATGATCATCTGGACCGTGCCGCGGACGCGGGCCTGGCCAAGGACGAACATGAATTCCGTCACGCCGTCGCGGACCAGCAGGCCGGTGTTCATGGTCTCAAGGATATAGATCCCGTTCTTTTTCAGCAGGATGACATGACCGTAGAAGGGGCGCCCCTCTTTTTCCGGTGGCACCACGTCAAGACCCCAGGTATCTGAGCCGACGGCCATCACATTCTGCGCGGCCAGCCATTCCGCAGCATCCTCCGATGTGCCGGGTTCTCCGCTCACCCAGGCGACGGGATCGCTCTCTAGCTTGGTATCGGTCCAGCCGGTATAGAAGAGCACCACATCGCCCTCGCGGATTTCAACGCCTTGCGCTTTGGCGGCTTCCTGAATGTCGGCGGCGGTGAAAAACTGCCCGGCTTCCAGCGCGGGAACGCCAAAATGCTTCGTCATGTCGATAACAACGCCCCGGCCGACCAGCGGCGGGATATTATGGGTGCCAAGCTTTGTCAGGCCCGTAATCTGCGATATTTCCTTCTCGTCCAGGCAGTTATAATAAAGACCGTTCTCGCCAAGATGACCAAGCCCGTCAATCTGCGATCCGATGCCGAGCCAGAGCTGCATCAAATCGTCGTTATAGTTGCCGTTAAAGGCGAACAGCTTCTGCCCGCCCTGCTGGTTCGGCTGTACCACCTGCAGGCTGAGCCCGCGCGGCGGGAAGGCGGGGGTTGAGGAATCAATCACGATGCCGAGCGGGACGCTCTTGCCCTGCTTGATCAGCTTGCTCGCCTCAAGGGTGCGTTCCGGCGAGACCAGGTTAGCGGAACCGAGTTCATCATCCGCGCCCCATTTCGATGGCGCACATTCCTGCGCCAGCGCAGAGCCCGCAAGAAACGTTAATCCCACCGCGGTTGCGGCGAGGGTTTTAAAGAATGTCATGAGTATCCTCCCAGATTTTATCATTATATGACAAATTAATAATATTATAAAAACCTGAATATGCAAGCGGGATAGCGTCGGGGGAGGTGATGCATTTCGGACTAGGTGACAGGAAGGACTTTTGCTATTCTCCCGCGCATGGAAACGACAACAATAACAAAAAAACCTTTTCCGCTCTGGGCGTTAGTGTCGCTCAGCTCCGCCTATTTCATGGTCGGCACGTCCAGCCTCTCGGTGATTGCGCTGACCTGGCAGATATCTGACGGGCTCCAGGTGCCGCCCTCCGACATTGCCTTTCTGGTGACGGTTTTCGCTCTTGCCTTTGCCATTGCCGCGCCGCTCACCCAGGTGGTGTTCAGCGGTTTTGCACGGATCAAGATCCTCTGCGCGGGGCTTGGCCTGCTGGCGCTGGCGCTGATCCTCGGGGCGGCGTCCACAAGTTACGAGATGCTGTTTATTTCGCGCGGGCTTATGGGCCTCAGCGCGGCGGCGATCAGCCCGATGTGCTCCGCCATTGGCGCCGGGCTCGCCCCGCCGGAGCAGCAGGGCCGCGCCATGGGCATCGTCTTTGCCGGGCTGACCTTTGCCTCGGTCCTCGGCACACCAATATCTGCCTATCTCGGCACCCTGATGAGTTGGCGGCTGGTGCATCTTTTGCTCGCGCTTGTCGCGCTGGGCTCCATGGCGTCGATCCTCTATTTCGTGAAGGATCGACAGGCCGGGGCGCCGATCCGCTTCTCCCATATCTTTGAGGCGTTGACGCGCGTCCGTTCCTCCTTTGCGGTGCTCACGACCTTCCTGCAGATGACCGCGATTTTCTGCACCTACGCCCTGATCGCGCCTTATGTGGCGCATAAGTTCGATTTGGCCGAAAACCTGATCGCGCTGGTGCTGCTGGCCTATGGGGTCAACGGGGTGCTGGGCAATGTTTTTGCGGGCCGGTTGAGTGATCGCTTCGGCCCCGACAAGGTTATCTTCGCTTCCCTGATCGGGCTCGGCGCGGGCTTTTTGATGATCTGGGCGATTGGCCCGGATTTATGGCTCGCCTTTATCGCCATCGTTATCTGGGCGGCCTTTGGCATGATGTTCCATTCCCCGCAGCAGCAGCGCATCGCCAATATCGATCCGGAGCAGCGCAGCCTGCTGCTTGCGCTGAATGCGGCGGCGCTTTATCTTGGCATTTCCGTCGGCTCCTGGATTTCGAATTTCGTTTCTGTGCGATGGGGATATGACGATCTGCCGCTGGTCTCACTCGCCGTGCTCGCGGGTTGCGCCCTCATTTTCATCACATCCGTCGTCGCGGTGCGCAAGGGGACCCACACCAGAAGAGGACAGGAGTAATGGCAAAGCCGATACGCGAGATTTTCGCCGATCAAGGGGAGGCCTGCGAGAAGCTTGGCTCGGATTTCACCGGCCGCGTCTGCCGTCTTGCGGGCGCCCGGCTCAATGGCGGCGCGGTCGCCAATGCCATTCTCGGCTGGGCGGGCGATGCCTCCGCGCTTGGGGATTCCGTGCCGCTCCGGCTGTGCGGGGCGCTGCATGCGCTGGTACTGACCGGCAAAAGCGCGTCGCTTGCCGCCCACTATCCGCCGCATCATGAGGGTATTTCCGATGATGATCTCTGGGCCGCTATATCGAATGCGCTAACAGAACATGAAACCTTTATCCTGGGTCGCTTGACCGGACCGCCGCAAACCAACGAGGTGCGACGTGTCGGCGCGACACTGCCGATGTTTCTGGAAGTGACCCGCCAGACCGGCCTGCCGCTGATGATTTCGGAGATCGGCGCGAGTGCGGGGCTGAACCTTTATCCCGACCAGTTTCATATCACCCTTGGCGAGAACAGTTTCGGCGATCCATCCTCAGCCGTTCATATCGAGCCGAAATGGCCCGGCAATCCGGCGCCCAACATTCCCCTCGATATACGCGCGCGGGCGGGGTGTGACCTGCTGCCCGTCGATCCGGGCAATGCCGCGGATAGGGAGCGGATGCTCTCCTTCATCTGGCCGGATCAGGCGGACCGATTGCAGCGAACCCGCGCGGCCTTCGATATTGCCGCGCGCCAACCGGAGAAGGTGGAGAAAGCCGACGCCCTCGACTGGCTCAAAACGCGCACCGCTGCGCCAAAGGAAGGCGTCGCCCATGCTATCTACAGCACCATCGTCTGGCAGTATCTGCCCGAAGCAGCGCGCAATCGCGGGGAGGAGATTATCCGCGCCGCGGGGAGGCGCGCCACCAAGGACGCACCGCTCGCCTGGGCGCGCATGGAAATCGACGGCAAGTCTCCCGGCACGGGGCTGACCCTTATCCTCTGGCCGTCAGGGGAGGAACATCTTGTCGGTCGCGCCGATTTCCACGGCCGCTGGATCGACTGGCATGGCTGGCCCGACTAGAGTCTAGGCCATTTTCTCCATCCACGGGCGGAGGTCCATCTCGAAGGTCCAGGCGCTCCGGTTCTGGCAGTGGATATTCCAGTAATTCTCGGCAATATCATCGGGCTGCAGGATGCCGTCCCGTCCCTTCAGGGCGTAACGCTCCGGGAAGCGCTCCTTGATAAAGGCGGTGTCGATGGCCCCGTCGATAATCACATGGGCGACATGAATGCCCTGCGGTCCCAGCTCGCGCGCGAGGCTCTGGGCGAGGGCGCGGAGGCCGTGTTTCGCTCCGGCAAAGGCGGAAAATCCGGGCCCGCCGCGTAAAGAGGCCGTCGCCCCGGTAAACAGCATCGTGCCTTTCCCGCGCGGCAGCATCACCTTCGCCGCCTCTCGCCCGGTGAGGAAGCCGGCATAGCAGCTCATCTCCCAGACCTTGCGGTAGACGCGGCTGGTCATCTCGGTAATCGGGAAATTGACATTGCCGCCGATATTGAAGACCACAACGCCGAGCGGGGCGACATCCTTCTCGATTTTCGCGAACAGATCGACCATTTCATCTTCATCGCGGGCATCGACACCGAAGGCATGGGCGCTGCCGCCGTCTTTGCCGATTTCCTCGGCGAGGGCGTTCAGATCGTCCATATGCCGCGCGCGGCGGACGATGCAGGTCTCATACCCTTCGCGGGCAAATCTTCTGGCAATGGCGCCGCCGGTCGCGTCTCCCGCGCCGACGACAAGACAGGATTGCTTCGTCATTTTATTATCCTTGTGTTGACGGTTCTGCGCGGGAAAAGGCTAGGCCCTCGTCGGGCGGCTGTCAATCACCGGCGGGGCCTAAAAAGAAACATAATCCTGTGTAGCTTTAGGCCGTCCGCTTCTGCTAGATAGAGGGCGGCAAGAGGATGAGTAGTGATGGCGCGTATTTGGCCGAAAAAATTGAGATTGCCGGGCGGACAGATCCTGCCTCAGTACCGGATCGGCGGTGGCAGTGTCGATCGCGAACGGCCGGTGCCGTTTCGCTTCGGTGGTCACGGATATCGCGGGTTTGCGGGAGATACGCTGGCCTCCGCGCTGCTGGCCCATGGCATTGAACCACCGGAAAGCGTCTCCCTTCTGCGCGCGGGCGAGGCCCCTGCATCGACCCGTCCGATGGCGCAGGAGCTCTATGATGATCTCACCGCGCGTCACCGGACCAACGGCCATTTTCGCCGGTTTCTGCCGGGATATGCGCCCTCCGTTGAAAGTGATGATGTGCAGGAGACGGAGCATGTTTACGACCATACGGATTACCTGATTGTCGGCAGCGGCCTCGCCGGGCTCAGCGCCGCGCTTGAGCGGGCCGAGACGGGGGCGGATGTGATCCTGATCGAGCGGGATTTCGAGTTTGGCGGCAGCCTGCTCCATGATGATCAATGGATCGACGGTCTTGCTCCCGGTGACTGGCGCCGACGGGCGCTGGATCGACTGTTGGTCATGTCGAATGTGCGGATGCTCTCTCGCACCACGGCCCTGCAGCGGGAAGGAGAAGATCTTCTCCATGCGGAGGAGCGGCCGCAAGGGCATCTGACAACGCGCGATCCGCATTTGCCCGATCGCCGTTTGCGCCATATCAAGGCACGGGAAATGATCTTCGAGATCGGGACTGAGGACCAGATTTTTTCTTTTCGAAATAATCTATTGCAGGGTATTTTTAATCTTGAGTATGCGCTTATCCTGCTCAATCGTTATGCCGTCCTGCCGGGGCATCGCATGGTGCTTTATGTCGGGCATACGGATGGCTACCGGCTGGCGGCGTCGTTGATGGCGCGGGGCATAAAGCCCGCCGCGATTATCGATACGCGCGGGGATGTGCCCGCCGCCTGTCATCACTTTGCGCGTCAGTCCGGCATTCCGCTCTATCCGCATCACCGCATTAATCGCGCCATCGGCTTTCGCCGTCTCCGGGGTGTGGTTTTGCAAAAGGCGGGAGACGATCCGCTCAACCGCGATATCCATCTCGACTGCGACTGTCTGGTGCAGTCGGCAGGCGTCTTTCCGCGCACCGTGCCCGAGAGGCTTGAGGGGGAGGGTACTTTCAATAGGGGATCGAAAATGCTCTCCCGGGTTCGGCGTGGCCCGCTTTATGAGGCGCAGAAACGGGCGGGCGCCCGGCACCGGACATTTCAGGGCTGGCAACTCGCGGCCATGTACCCCTTGAAGGAGGAGAGCCTGAAAGCGGCGCGCCATCGGGAGGCGCGGGCCGCCTGGACGGATGTTGCCATGGCGGAGATTTCTCATCTTGGCCGGATTGATCTGCAAGGACCGGATGCGGCCGGGCTGCTCGCGCGTGCCTTTGGGGAACGAACGGAACTCGCACCGGGCCGGATGCGTGCCGTACTCCTCACAGAGGTTGGCGGGATCGCGCGGGCGT
>NZ_JARGOQ010000097.1 GCF_029233945.1 Sneathiella sp.
AGGGCGTAGCGCTGGTTGATCTCGATGCTGACCTTGCCGGAGCCCACCATGTCGAACAGGCGGCTGGAGGACAGCTCCAGGTCGGCGCGGGTGGCGGTATAGGTCATCAGCGTCGGGCGGGTCATGTAGAGCGAGCCCTTGCCCGACAGGATGCCCGGCGCGAACGGCGGCACGGGGCCGGAGGCATTGCCGAAGTTGACGTAGAGGCCGCGTGGCTGCAGGCAGTCCAGCGACTTCTCCCACACCGTGGCCCCTACCGAGTCATAGACCACCGGCACGCCCTTGCCGTCGGTCAGCTCCATCAGGCGGGCCTGGAAGTCCTCCGCATTGTAGTCGATGACCTCGTCATAGCCGTACTGCTTCGCCTGGGCGCATTTCTCCGGCCCGCCGGCGGTGCCGATGGCCCGGACCCCCAGCGCCTTCAGCCACTGGCCCGCGATCAGGCCGACACCCCCCGCCGCGGCATGGAACAGCACCGTATCGCCGGAGCGGCATTCGTAGGTGCGATGCACCAGATATTCGGTGGTCATGCCCTTCAGCATCATCGCCGCGGCCTGCTCGTCGCTGACCGTGTCCGGCACCTTCACCGCCTTGTCCGCCGGGAACAGCCGCACCTCCGCATAGGACCCGATCGGGCCCCCGGCATAGGCCACCCGGTCCCCGGCGGCCAGGTGCGTCACACCTTCGCCCACGGCCTCCACGACGCCGGCCGCCTCCATGCCGATCCCCATGGGCATCGACGGGGCCGGATAGAGCCCGGTGCGGAAATAGACATCGATGTAGTTCAGGCCGATGACCGTATGGCGGATGCGGATCTCGCCTGGGCCGGGATCACCGACCTCGACATCCTCGAAACGCATCTGCTCGGGACCGCCCTCCTCGTGGACGCGGATTGCCTTGACCATTCTCTTGTGTCCTTTGGTTCTTTACGTCATGAGCGCCCGGAGAGCGCAGGCATCACTCCTTCCCCCTCGATGGGGGAAGGTCGGGAAGGGGGTGAATCGGCGCAGCCGAACAGCCGTTGACCCATCGTGCCGCAGCCTAGCCGCATGGCCCGCTGCTCGCTACCGCCAACCGCACCGTGCCCGGGCTCTGTTCGGGGACGCAGCAGTGCCGCTCGGACGCTGGAGACTGGGCTCGCGGATCGAGTCCGCGAGCATCGTGAAAGGGGGGAAGTTGGGAACCACCGCTCCACCCCAACCCCCGCCGTACCCGGGCTTGACCCGGGTACCCAGCAGTGCCGCACAAATGCCGACGAGAGGGCTGGCCGGGGACGGCAAACGAATCCCCTCAGCCAAGCGCCTTGCGGAACAGCTCCAGCGTGCGGCTGTTGGCCAGATCGGCGGAGGCCTGGTCGAAATGCTCGCCGCCCTGACGCGCGAAGGCGTGATCCTGGCCCTCGTAGTCGTAGAGGGTGACATGGTCATGCCCGTCCAGCGCCGAGTGCATCGCCTGCTGCTGCTCCGGCGGCACGAAGCCGTCCGCCGTCGGCACATGCAGGATCAGCGGCCCGGTGATGCTCGCCGCCTCGTCCAGCATGTCGGCGATGCCGACGCCGTAATAGCCCGAGGCCGCGTCCGCATCCGTCCGGGTCATGGTCAGATAGGCCAGCAGCCCGCCCAGGCAGTAGCCGGTGGCGCCGACCTTGCCGGTGCAGCCGTCGACCTTGCGCAGCGCGTCGATGGTGGCCTGCACGTCCTCCATGCCCTTCGGAACATCGAAGGCCTTGAAGCATTCGAAGGCGCGGCCCCAGTCGGCCTCCGTCTTGTCGGTCAGCTCGATCCCCGGCTCGATGCGCCAGAACAGGTCCGGGCAGAGTGCCACGAACCCTTCCGAGGCCAGCCAGTCGGCGGTCGCCCGCATGACGTCATTGACGCCAAAGATCTCCTGGATGACCACAACCCCCGGCCCGGTGCCGGACGCCGGCATCGCCAGATAACCCCCGAATTCCTCACCCGCCTTCGTGGTGATCGTCGTATTGAGCCCCATGATGCTCTCCTCCCGCCTGTTTCACGTGAAACGAGGTCCACGCGTGATGTGTGTGACGGGATGGTAGGGAGGGGGCGGGGTGTGGGCAAGGGGAGTGGTTGTTGTGGTTCGATCCGGGAGCGATGGAATGGCATCAACGCGAGGGCACGCAACTGGTATTCTGGAAGTACGACTCTGTTGTTCAGGCTGAATAGGTCAGGGTATGACCCTGGGTGCCCAGTGTGATCACGGTTGCTATGGACTGGGTTCTATCGTTCGATGCGGTTGCGAAATGGTGTTGGGTAGGGAAATTTTTCCACCGTTCGACGCTAGACGCACGAATTATGCAAGGTTGAATCCCGCCTGAACCCTTGCAGGTAATGATTAAGGTAAGAGTCGTGAATGAATATCTCTAATAAATTCAACTTCCTTACGATTGAGACCCTTCTCCTTGGTTCCTTCATGCGCCCAAGTGTTTCGATATGAACCGAAAAAGGACAACCATCTCAGCTTCTCGGCTTTACTATTGAAGCCTTGGCCAATATCCAGCGCGAAAATCTCCTCGAACGCCCTGAATTCGTTAAGTTTCGGAACCGGGGTTTTCGCCCAGTATTTTTCGATTATCGAACGGTAATCCGAAACAAGCAGCATGTCGGTCCAAGGTATATTTTTTCGCCCCAATCCTTCTTTGTAGCTTTTTTCCTCCTCTTCACCGGCGCGTTTTTCGCACGCTCTCTTGATAGAACCAATTTCAATATCCCAGTTCTCCCCAAAAACAGCCTTCAAATTCGAAATGCAAACAAGCTTTAGGTAGCGTTCTATCTGAATTCCCAGAGAGCGACCTTCGTCCTGCAACTCCTTGTTTTGACGTTCGCGCCAGTCATTTAAGTCTTCCGGATTATAGTCATTGAATCGCTTGTTCACGAAATCCTGGAATATTCGAAACCATGTGTTTTCAGCACCCGTGCCCAACTTACCCAACAATAACGCACGATCCTCCAAACTAATATTCTTCAGAGCTTCGAAAAGCGCGTGGAGGTACTTGCTGATCGACCCGATACGCTCCGCGTTTGACGAGTTGAGGCTCAGATCACCCCTTTCTGTCAAGAATGTATTTAAGCTGCCGATCAGATTGATGAACGCATACGTTCCCCGATTGTAAACAATGAATCGCTTCAGCGTTGGATCATCATCGTCGAAAAACTCTTCCGCCAGTTCATAGCAAAGGTTCAGGAATCTCACAATTCGGCTACAAGCCGCGCGCATTTCGCTTGCGTGATCATGACTGGCGATATCATAAAGCGAGCAGTTCTTTCCGGTTGCTATAAAGCGGTTGCCCTTGGCCACTGGCAATAAACCGCACCGTAGCAAAGCATCTGCAAATGGCTTTGCCGTTAATTCAGCCTTGTCCTCACCTAGAGCGATCTTTCCAAACAACGGCCCGGATTGATCGCCTCCCAACTGCCGGATGACAGCCGACCGGAGAGCCTTGATTCTAGAATCAAGGCGCGGAGCGTTCCAATAAAGGTCTTCTTCAAGTGTAATTCTCAGAGTAGGACTAACAGCTTTCTGGTTCTGGTTAATATCCATGAACATTTCAAGCTGCTCTGAGGAATCCAACCCAAGAAACGCCACTACAGGAATTGTATTCGTTAATTTGTGCGGTGAGTTAGCATACCCATAGATTCTATGCTGACCATCAATAATATACGCAATGGCATATGAATTTGGAATCTTGAGGATACCAGTTCGCGATCGAGTATCACCTCCGCGACTATGTGGTTGAAATTCAATTTTTCTAATGCTTTCAGAAAAATTCAGTATCACCGAATTCGGAAAAAAGCCTCCTTCGTCAATAAACTTGCCAATACCCTTTAGCCTTGCCGGCACCAAAAGTCGCTGATAGGTCGGCATCTCAGCTTCGTTGGCTCGCGTTCGGTGCAGAACAAATCCAAGTTTTAAAAGAAGGCCAGGCTCAAGAGAAAACATATAGTATTTTTCTTTTCTGGCCCCCATTTGCCCTTCAATTGCCGGTACTTCAATGCGATTCCTATTTATATCCTGGCCTTTGAAAAGCATCGCCATGAACTGATAATGAGCGGCGTTCTTATATGTGGTCAAAAGACTGGCTACATACTCATAAGTGTTGTCATTATACAAAAAGCCTCCAGCAGCGACTAAACGTTTGGCGTCAGCGCCATCTCTGCTTATGCGGTAGTTTCTAGTAGCAAAAATATACCTAATTTTCCGACCGATACCAAAAATCTGTTCCAGAGCCTTCTTATGGCCGTCCATCCGCTGCCTTAGCGCCTCGAATTCCGTCTTAAATGAAGGAGACCTTTCCCATTTCTTTGCCGATTTGCACTCTACTAGCAGAATGCTGTCCTCATTTACGGCTAGAACATCAATTTGTTTTTTATCATCGGGCGACTTACCGAATGGCAATTTGAAATCTCTATCGACGCTGAAGCATCTAAAACCTAAATCGTACAGTTGGCACCACATATCATCTTCGAACTGGACGTCATGCGTCTTCTTCCGTCTTAAACGGGTGCGTGTTTGAAGTGGTTGTCCATATTCTTCCCACCCGTCGTGGAGAAGGCCTTCTACTAGGGAATGGTCCACACTTCTGAAGTGATACTTTGAAGCTTTGGCCTTGTACAACCTGCCTAGCTGGGATAGATCGTCCGAAATCTTTCCCTTAAGTTGAAGCTCAACTACTGCATCCAGGAACGCCAATCGCTATTCTCCTAATCTATATATCTGAATGGTTACGTTTGTTTTCAGAACACGAACAACGCTTCGGTGGTTTGGCCACGAGATGATGATTTGGCAGATATGACTGAAGAACGTGCAATCACCTTGGGAGTACCGAGACCTGAGTATAAATCCCAAATAGTTTGGTGATTAGCATTAGTCATGACTATCTTTGCTCCGCGGCAGTAAGCATCTTCAACGCAATCGCGTAGCCGTATTTGATCTTTCCAACTAAATATGTTCTGATTGTATTTGATAAATCCATTGGTGTTGTGCGCGGTAGTATAAGGGGGATCAAGAAAAACTAGATCATTTTTCATTGCCGCTGCCATGGTTTCTTCAAAGTCGCATACAGAGATTATCGCATTATTCAATATGGAACTGGCTGATTTGAAGTCGTCATCAGGCATTATCACCTGTGTTTTGGTACCTATTGGAACGTTAAACTTTCCCGACAGATTTTCGCGGTAGAGACCATTCCAGCAAGTTCGGTTTAGATATAAGAACTGTGCCGCACTTGTGTGTGGGGTTTTCCGGAGTCGGTTCCGCTCTTCATAGTAATAATGGGTGGAATGGAGTCGCTGCATCTTTCGCAATTCCGACTCTACTGCTTGCCAGTTATCACGGACGGCCCGATAAGCGTTGATTAAACGAGGATTGACGTCCGACAGAATGGCTTCCTTTGGAGAGATATGAAAAAACATAGCCCCACCACCAAGGAACGGCTCAATATACCTGCCGCTGTACTTTGGAAGGTTCAGGTGGTTGCTTTCGACGAGCCAACGTTTTCCACCCGCCCACTTGATGAATGGTTTCACACCGGATCTCCGTCTCGCAACCCCAATTTGGGGTAAGCTACGTTTAACTTGATGGCGTCGCAAGGATTTATGGTTGGTTTGAGATGTTGAGTGGGGTTTGGGAAGGTACGTTCCCAGGACATTTGAGTGGTTCGGTCGCCGCTTAGGTACAGGTTGCGATTCTTTAGAACCCTGAATAACAGCGAAACTGGATTGTGCCTCCCGTTCACGAGGACACTTGCTACAACAACGCTCCCTCATGCCTTAACAGCCACACCTTGTCCTCCACCCCACCTGCCGCCGAAAACCCGCCCATCTTGCCGTTGGCGGCGACGATGCGGTGGCAGGGGATGATGATGG
>NZ_JARGOQ010000035.1:0-3764 GCF_029233945.1 Sneathiella sp.
GCTCCCGAAAATTCGAAACCGCGCCATTATCCCCTTGTTTCACAACGTTTCATTGGGTAGGTTGCAAATCGCCGCCCGCATGGTGAAATTTGGTAAACACAGTAGACTTAAAATCTGCCGCCCGTAAGGGCTTCCCGGTTCAAGTCCGGGTGCGGGCACCATCGCCTTCCTGATAAAGCCTTTTGCAATTTACGGCCAAGTCCATAATATATCAGATGGATCGGCGCGGGGGGGTAGTTGGGGAAGCGAGAATGACACTCTTTCGGAGAATGATGCTTAAGGTGGGTATCGTCATGGCCCTCGCGGCCGGACCGATGCAGGCCGCCGCGGGAGATCGGGCGACCCGCGCCGAGGCTGTTATCCTTGAACTTTCGCAGCAGGCACGGGAAATCCTCTCGCAGACCGACACGCCGCTTCAGAGCCGGGAAAACCATCTCACGGCGGTTATCGGGCGGCATTTTCATTTCACACTGATTTCAGAGCTTGTCGTCGGACCGGGCTGGACAGACCTGCCGCAGCATCAACGGCAGGAGTTCCTCAACCTTTTTCGCGATTTTTACCTTAACGCCTATGGCAGCCAGCTTGGCGGCTATCCCGATGACGAATTCACGATCCTCGACGTTCAGGAAAAAGGCTCCCGCGATGCCTTTGTCACGACGCGGCTGATCCGCCCGAAGCGAGAACCGGTGGTGGTTGACTGGCGCCTGCGGGAGATTTTGGGAGCGCCATTGATCATCGATATCCTTATTAATGGCACCAGCGTCGCCATCAGCCATCGGGAGGGGTTCCAGCCCATCCTTGCAAGCGAGGGTATTGGCGGACTGATCACGCTCTTCCAGATCCGCGCCGAGCGGCTGAATGCGGAAACGCGCGGCTTTGCCGCAGGCGAGCTGTTCGAGCAGGGCCGCTTCGCCGAGGCTGTTACAATCTGGGAGGATCTTGCGGAAAAAGGCAACCCGGAGGCGCAGTTCAACCTCTCCATCATGTATGCGGAGGGGCGCGGGGTCGAGCCGGACAGCGCCCAGGCCGAATACTGGAACGACCGCGCGCTTAAATCCGGCTATCCGCCGGCGCAGCATAACCACGCGCTGACCCTGCTCGCCAAGAAAGAGGATGCGGCGGCCATCGCCCTCCTTGAAAAATCCGCTTCTGCCGATTTCGCGCCGTCGCAATATACCCTCGGCAAGATGTACAGCTACGCCCTTGGCGTCGCGGAAAACCCGGCGCGCGCCTTCGAATTTATCCGTCTCGCCGCCAGTTCCGGCATGCCCGCGGCGCAATATAACCTCGGCAAGAACTATCGCGACGGCTATGGCACGGCGGCGGATGAGGACGCCTCCTTTTTATGGTTTGAGCGGGCGGCGCGGCAAGGCCACGGCAAGGCGCAGGCCAAGCTCGCCGCGCGCTACGGTAGCGGGGAGGGCGTCACCCTTGACGATGTGGAGGCGCTGAAATGGGCCATCCTCGCCGCCAATGACGGGGAGGGGGAAGGCGAGGACTTCCAGAAACTCTATAAGGCCCGTATGACCGAGGTCGATATCGCCCGCGCCGAAGAACGCGCAAAAAACTTCAAGCCCGAACGCGAGGAACCCTGACCCGCCGCGTCATATCCGGAAACGGTTACGTAGCGCAAGGCCGATCAGGAAGATGAAGATAACAGCCAGAACGCCTTCAACCACCATAGCGAAATCCAGCAGATGGTTGACGTCTGATCGGAATAGCGCCTCACGCGATTCCAGCATCGCTGTGCGGGAGATCGCAGCAAAAGGCACCAATGTCGCAAGGGAAAGCTTCAATCCGTTCCAGAGAGGATCAAGCACAGATGTTGCGTACGGCAACCCATTCACGCCGTACATCAAACCAAATATCAGCCAAGTTAGGCCTAAACAAAGGGCAGGCCGCCATAGGCTTCGCCCGAAATCACTTGTCCATTCGTAAAGATAACTGGGAATGAGAGAGAGGCCGGTCGTTTCATAATACCTTTTGGCTTTTAGTTCCTTCGCAAAGAAATCCTGTTCTCGCTCATGATCGCGCGACTGTACAGCAAGTTCTTTCAGACGCCGAAATTTGTCAGCATCTGAATCCGTGGCAGCTTTTGAGAAGACTCCCCATACTTTTTTTGTACGAGTGGAATAGTCAACTTTCATATCATGTAAAGTAAAATGCGCCGATAATTTCGAACGCCTAAAATCCGGCACTTGGGCAAAATAGCTGCTATCTAGATCAATAGGTCCTTCAAATACAACAGCAGTAAAATCACTTTTATATTTTAACTTTGTACTTGCAAATGAAGTGATCTTGGAAAATACGGTAGCATGAAAAGAAACATTTCCCTTGCTGAATATACTTCTGGAAAAGTAAACATTGCCACCACTGAAACTGACATGTCGAAAGAATACATCTCCCCCGATAAATTCCACACCTCTAAAATCAGCATGTCCTCCGCTAAATTCAACACCATCAAAGATCACTCTTCCTTTGCTGAACTTAGCTTCTCTAAAATCGGCGCTTCCGCCTTTGAATTTAGCGCTTTGAAAATTGGCATATCCTCCACTGAATTTAGCTTGGAAAAAATTTGCGACCCCTCCATTGACCTCGGCGCCCCTAAAGTCAACGTTTCCTCCGCTAAATTCAGCTTTAAAAAAGTTAGCGTCTTCACTAGCAAATTTAGCGCCAAAAAAATTTGCATATCCTCCACTAAACTCTGTCGAACTAAAGTCATTAAACTTGAATGTTGTGAAAGAAAAGTCAGCAAATCCGGGAAAAATAAACTCGGCAAACGAAATTCTCTGCGTTGTAAAGTTAAGCCCCGAAAAATCTATACCGACGCCCGGATTCTCTTCTGCCCATCTATTCCAAACCTCTTTCCCCTGTCGGGCAAGGGCGAGAGCATCTTCCTTGGGAAGGACTTTTTCTTCATCCGTCATCTGCTTTCCCCGATTGTTACTATCACCGCCGAACCCACCACTCCCACTATTATAACCAAAACCCAATTAAATCGCCCGCATAATCCTGTGGGGCGGAAAGAGTTGTGGGGTGGGGTGGTTTCTGGTAGGACTTTTGGGAGTTTGCACACTCGCATATGCACAGCTAATCAAGTGGAAGATATTGTGACGGCCCTGATCGATCTGGAGACGACCTTTCTGAAATGCCTCGATACGGCGGGCTATACGGATGATCCCTATGATCTGTGGGAGCTGAACGGCGTTTTCCCGACCGAGGTGGTCGATGACCTGCTCACCCTTAAAATCGGGCCGGGCGATATGGACTACAATATCGGCCGCCGCGAGATCAATAATGACAAGCGGAACTATTTCGACAAGGAGCGGCAGGCCCGCACGCCGGTCGTCAAGGGCATCTCCGATCTGTTCCAGACGCCGGAGGTTGTCGCCGCGATCGAGAAGAAATTCGCCATCGATCTCACCGGAACCTTTCTCCGCATTGAATATACGCAAGACTCGGAGGGGTTCTGGCTGGAACCGCATACGGATATCGGGGTGAAGAAATTCACCATGCAGATTTACCTCTCCCGCGAGGCGGAGGCGGGGACATGGGGTTCCTCCATCTATAAGGACAGCCAGACCTTCGTGCGCAATGTGCCGTTCCGGAGCAACACGGCGAATGTTTTTGTGCCATCACCGCAGACCTGGCACGGGTTCGAGCCGCGCCCCATCAATGGCATCCGCAAGAGCCTGATTGTGAATTACGTCACAGACAAATGGCGCGCCCGGCATGAGCTCGCCTTCCCCGAAGCGCCGGTCCGC
>NZ_JARGOQ010000035.1:3864-40799 GCF_029233945.1 Sneathiella sp.
AATGGTGAGCCCGACAGGATTCGAACCTGTGACCCGCTGATTAAAAGTCAGCTGCTCTACCAACTGAGCTACGGGCCCACAATTTGCGATGTATATCACGACCTTGCCACCCGAAAAAGAGCCCGCAACGTCGCAATGCGGCTGCAACATAGGGTCGTCCCGCCGGATGGTCAAGCATCCATTTTGATTTTTTTGGAAGACCTTCCGAATTGCGGTTATTTGTCCCGGTTCAATTTTAAGGATGGACGGCCCGGCCGCCAGATGGCAGTAAATAAGGCCTGTCTTGTTAATGAATGAGGAAACGGATGATTTCGAAATTTCTGTCGCGCGTGAGTGCGATTGTGATGCTGGCGGGCCTGCTCTCGCTGCCGGTTACTTTTGCGCAGGCTGCGGACCCGGAAAACACCCTTTACCTTGACCTGCAATACGGGCGTGTCGTTATTGAATTGCGGCCCGACCTTGCCCCCAATCATGTCGCCCGGATTAAGGAGCTGACACGGGAGGGTTTCTATGATGGCCTCAAGTTCCATCGGGTAATAACAGATTTCATGGCGCAGACCGGAGATCCCAAGGGGGACGGCACCGGCGGTTCGGGGCGCAAGCTGCGCGCTGAATTCTCCAACACACCGCATGTGCGCGGCATCGTTTCCATGGCGCGGGCCAGCTCCCCCCACAGCGCCGATAGCCAGTTCTTTATTGTCCTCGCTGACGCCCCCTGGCTTGATCGCAAATACACCGCCTTCGGACAGGTGACCGAGGGGATGGAATTCGTTGATCTGATCAAGAAGGGCGTCGGCAAGAGCGGCATGGTACCGGGCCAGCCCGATATTATCGTGAAAATGCAGGTTGCGGCGGACGTTAAGGAATAACACCCGCCACGAACAAACCTAGACGCAACGCCCGCCGTCCACTTCCAGGGCGACACCGGTGATAAAGGACGCATCGTCAGAGGCCAACCACAGCGCCGCGTGGGCGAGATCGCGCGGCGTATTTTCCCGGCCCAGCGGAATTGTCGCGACGAACTTGTCTCGGATTTCCTGAGTATCAACCCCTCCCATGAACTCCACCGCCATCGGCGTATGGGCGAAGACCGGGCAAAGCGCATTCACCCGCACCTGTTTGGGCGCCAGCTCCACTGCCATGGATTTCGACATGGTAACAACCGCGCCCTTGCTCGCGTTGTACCAAGTAAGACCGGGACGGGGGCTCAGTGCCGCAGTGGAGGCAATATTGACGATATTGCCGCCCTTTTCCAGCATATGCGGAATAATGCCTTTGCTGGTCAGGAAGATGCTTTTGACGTTAACCTCAAAGATCTTGTCGAATGTCGCTTCATCCACATCGAACATAGACCCGTTACGCTGCGGCATCCCGGCGTTATTCACCAGAATATCGATCTTCTGAAAATTATCGAGGGTCTGCTGCGCCATCGCGGCGATATCATCGGCGCTTGTCACGTCGCATTCGCTGCTGATCGCGATGCCGCCCGCATCGATAATATCCTTTGTGACAGCAGCCGCTGCAGCACCATTAATGTCGCTCACAACGACTTTCGCTCCTTCGGCCGCGAACAGCTTCGCCATGCCTTCCCCAAAACCGGAACCCGCGCCCGTCACAATGGCGACCTTATCTTTTAACCGCATGAATATCCTCCTTTTAGTTGGCAGGATAGTTCACGCTTCCGGCCTGATTGGCAAGAGTGGCGATAAAAAAATTTCAAAAAATTTGCCCGGACGGGGAGGGCGTTCAGGCCGCCTTGTGACAGATCCTGGTCGGCGGCAGATAGAGGGTAACGACGGTGCCTTCGCCATATTTGCTCAACAGTTCCAGCCGCCCTTCATGCATTTCCGCAAGATTCTTCGAGAGCGGCAAGCCAAGACCCGTCCCGTGGTACTTCCGGCTTTTCTCGCTATCCACCTGAACAAACGGCGTCAGCGCCCGCTCGATATCGCCTTCGCGAATACCGATGCCATTATCGCTCACGCTTATCTTCATGCCCTCATTCTCGAGCAGCTGGACGGAGGTGATGATGCGCCCACCGGTCGGCGTGAATTTAACGGCGTTGGACAGAAGATTGATCAGGATCTGCTTGATCATCCGGCGATCGGCAAATACCTGCGGCAGGAGGGGGTCAAACTCAAGCTTGATATTAATATCATTCTCGATCGCGCGTTGCTGGGTCAGGCGAATGCATTCATTGACCAGCACATCGATCTCGACTTTTTCTTCGTTAATTTTCTGCTCGCCCGCCTCGATTTTTGAGAAATCCAGGATATCATTGATCAGTTCAAGAAGATGCAAGCCACTCGCGTTAATGTCATGGGCATATTCCAGATATTTACTGGACCCGAGCGGGCCGAATATCTGGCTGATGATCACCTCGGAAAATCCGATGACGGCATTCAACGGCGTGCGCAGTTCATGGCTCATATTGGCGAGAAACTTGCCTTTGATCTGCGCGGCGTATTCCGCTTCGTCCTTGGCCTGTTTCAGAAAATCCTCAATCTGCATCTGGGCCGAGATATCGCGGATCACAAGCTGCAATACATTTCCTTCGCCATAAAGCAGGGCGGACGCTTCCATTTCAACGTCCGTCTGCCCGCCATCTTCGCGGATAACCTTCGATTTAAGGGGAGACAAACCCTTGATCGCCTCGACATTATCGGCGCTTCCGAAATAGGGCGCCAGCGCCTCACGATCCGAATAGGGGAAATAGCTGGAAATCTTCTGACCGATCAGATCATGCCGACCTCTCAGTTTGAACAGCGCCAACGCCGCCTCATTGACATAAATGATAAATCCGCTCTGATGCGCGACAATCGCATCCGGTGACAGCTCCACCATGCTGCGATACCGATCTTCATTTTCCCGCAACGTCTGATCGGCAATCCGGGTCGCGGTCACGTCCGAAACGGTTACGATAAACGCGCCGTCCGGACATAAGTTGAAAGAAACCTCGATGATTTTGCCGCTCGCAAATTGGCGGTCTGCCTTTCCGGAAACGCGACCGTCCATATGCTCCAGTGTTTCGGCAATGAAGGCATCCCTGTCGTCGCCGACATTGACATAGCTATCGAAGTTCCAGGAGAGAATGTCCTGAAACGTCGTTTCAGGGGTAAAGCGGTTTTCGTCAATCTCCAGCAGTTTTGCATATCGGGCGTTCCATTTCAGCAAACGGTACTGTTCGTCAAATACACTGATCCCGATCTCAATATTATCAAAGACAACGTCCAGTATTGATTCCCTCGCGAGCAGGGCATGATGTTCTTTTCGTGCATGCCGCCCTTGCAGGATGGTAAACCCCGAACAGGCCAGCAAGCCGCCAGCAGCAATAAGACAATAAACAGAGCTGAAAAGGCTCTCGGTCAGGGCAGGCAGTATCAGGGCGGCACCGAGCGACCCCGACAGCAAGGCAACACCATTGGTTTCCCATATATTTTTTAATTTTTTATAATTCATCGAGCGTCTTCTGGCCCTATCAAGGACAAGCTGCGGTTAAGGCAGCTCTGTAAACTGGCGTAATTGTACCGTGTTATTCTTAAGAGGAGGTTTACGCACCATTGCAGAATGGAAATTTCAAAAGACAGCTTCCGGGCTTCGTGATAAGGTGCTGCATCACTCAGGAAGTACCGGTAACTCTGTAAAATTTATGCTGTTTTAAAGCCAGTTAGCGAGAGATGTTTAAAAAATCGACGGACCCCTCCGAAGACGACGACAGGAAACCGGTTCTTGTGGAGCCAGCCCCGAAGGCCAGTCCGTTTGCGCGCCTTCGCACCTATTTCCTGACCGGTATTGTCGTCACTGCGCCGATCGCGATCACGATTTACCTGACCTATGTGTTTGTCTCCTTCGTTGATGCCAATATCACGCCGCTGATACCCGCACGCTATAACCCCGAAACATATCTCCCGTTCAGTGTGCCGGGCCTTGGCGTGATTATTGCCGCCTTCGCCCTGATCATGATCGGCTTCCTGACGGCCAACTATCTTGGCCGCGCGTTTCTGACATTCGGAGAGCGCATTGTCGGCCGCATGCCCGTTGTCCGCTCTATCTATCACGCGCTCAAGCAGATAATGGAAACGGTTCTCGCGCAATCAAGCTCCTCCTTCCGGGATGTCGTGCTGGTGGAATACCCCCGCCCGGGAATCTGGGCGCTTGCTTTTGTTACCAGCACGGCGGAGGGGGAGGTAGACGGGCTTCAAGATGACGACATGATCAGCATCTTCCTGCCGACAACCCCGAACCCGACATCCGGCTTTCTCCTGTTCGTGCCCAAAAAGGACCTCAAATACCTCGATATGACGGTGGAAGAGGGCGTCAAGCTGGTTATTTCCGCCGGTATGATCTGGCCGGAACCCCCGAAACCGGAAGAGAATGGCAAGGATGAAAAGAAAAAACTGCCGCCGCAGTCACCGGACAGCAAAACCACCCCTTCGTCAGCCTGACAGATATCGTATCGCACTATCCCGTTCGAACAGATAGAGCAGGGTTCTAAGCGCGTTTCCCCGCTCACTGCCAAGTTTTTGATCCTTTTCCAGGATCAGGCGCGCATCGTCCCTGGCAATGGTCAGCAGGCGGGAATGGGCATGCAGGTCAGCGATTTTAAACTCCGGAAGGCCGCTTTGCCGGGTACCCAGTATCTCGCCGGCGCCGCGCAGGCGTAAATCCTCCTCCGCGATACGAAACCCGTCCTCTGTCTCGCGCAGGATGCCAAGACGCGCCTTCTGCGTCTCACTGAGTGGTGCGGCATAGAGCAGGAGGCAGGTGCCCTCCAGCCCGCCGCGGCCGACACGCCCGCGCAGCTGATGCAGCTGCGCAAGGCCGAAACGTTCCGCATGCTCGATGATCATCACGGTGGCTTCCGGCACATCAACGCCCACCTCAATCACCGTGGTGGCGACAAGGATCTTAATCTCCCCGGCCATAAAGCGACGCATGCAGGCATCTTTCTCATCCGCCTTCAACCGACCATGGATCAGTCCGACCTGATCTCCGTAAAGGTTCTGAAGATAGGTAAAGCGTTCTTCCGCCGCCGCGACATCCAGAACCTGTGATTCCTCCACCAGCGGGCATACCCAGTATATCCGCTCCCCGGCGGCAAGCTTGCGCTCCAGCCCCACCGCAACGGCATCCAGCCGTTCCAGATCAATCGCGCGGGTATCAACCGGTTTCCGCCCCGGCGGTTTCTCGGCGATGATCGACACATCCATATCCCCATAGGCGGTCAGCGCAAGAGTGCGCGGGATCGGCGTTGCCGTCATCACCAGCACATCAACGCCGCCCTTGCCATCACGCCCCTTGGCGCTCAAGGCGAGACGCTGATGCACGCCAAAACGGTGTTGTTCATCAATAATGGCAAGGCCGAGATCGTGGAATTTGACATCCTCCTGAAACAGGGCATGGGTCCCGACGACCAGATCGACCGATCCGCTTTCGAGTTCTTCAAGTATCTCTGTACGTTTTTTGCCTTTAAGGCGACCTGTAATCAGCAAACATTTAAGGCCCGCCTCACGCGCCAGCGGCTCGATTGCATTAAAATGCTGATGCGCAAGAATTTCCGTCGGCGCCATAATGGTGGCCTGCGCCCCGGCCTCAACCGCCTGCGCCATGGCAAGCAGCGCGACGACCGTCTTCCCGCTGCCCACATCCCCCTGCAACAACCGCAGCATCCGGTGCGGCCCCGTCATGTCGTCTTCAACCTCCTTCAGCGCGCTATCCTGTGCGGTCGTCAGGGTGAAGGGCAGGGCGGCCCGAATTTTCTTTCGTATGTCACCGTTGCCGACCAGTGATCGGCCGGGTTTTCGTTTCATGCTCCGTCGCACCAATTCCAGGGCGAGTTGGTTCGCCAGCAATTCATCATAGGCAAGGCGGGAACGCGCCGGGGTTGAACGCTCGAAATCCGCCTCTGTTGTTGGGGCATGCGCCTCGATCAGGCTCTCCTTCCAGCTTTTCCAGTTTTCGCGCGCCATCAGGCTGGCATCATTCCATTCCGGCAGGTCGGGCAGCAGGACGAGAAACTGCCGCGCCGCCTTCAGGAAGGTCGCGTTCGTCACCCCCGCCGTCAGCGGATAAACGGGCTCGAATGTCGGGATCGTCTCCACGGTCTCTTTCGTCGCGACATGATCGGGGTGCGTAATCTGGTAGGTCCCGCCATATTCCTCCAGCTTGCCGCTGACGATCCGTTCCTGCCCCTCGGGCAGTTGCTGACGCAGGTAATTTTCGCGTCCGTTAAAATAGGTGAGGGTGAGGGAGGAATCACCCGCCTGACATTGTATCCTGTAGGGCACCCGCCGATTGCGCGATGGCTGATGATGCTCCACTCGCAAGGTGACGATCACGTTCTGATCAATGAGATCCGGCGTTATTTCCGTCACCTTCTGCCGCGTGACAAGCCCTGACGGCAAATGCCAGGCCAGATCGATAATATTCGGCCCGGCCAGCTTCTCAATAAGCGCGGTGAGCCGGGGTCCGATGCCGGTCAGCTTGCTGATGGGTGAAAAAAGTTGATACAGGATCTCTGGACGCACCGGCTTCCCTCATGGCTTGTTCGCGGCCATTGTGCTGCGGTATACCGCCCAAGGTCAATGCCGCATCCTCCTATATCGCGGAACAATGTCACTTCCTGCTGACAGGGCGGACAAGACAGGCTATATCCATGCTCAACCCAAAAAGAGCACGTGACCATGACAGAAGACATCATCATCCGCCGCAAACGGCTTATCCATCGTTCCCTCTATACCGGCATGAAGGAGACGGACCTGCTGCTCGGTGGTTTTGCCCGCAAATACCTCGCGGATTTTTCCAGCGACGAGCTTGATATATACGAAACGTTGCTTGAAGCGGGGGATCCGAATATTTATGTCTGGGCTGTCGGGCGTGAAGAAGTCCCCGCGGAATATCAAACTAATGTCATGGCACTCCTTCAGGAGTTCACCCGGTTCGAGCAACGCAGCAAAGACTAAAACTGCATGAGCAATACAACAGCCCCGCGCCTGAGCCACCGTATTTTGGAACTGACGCAAGGTGATCACGCCTTTCGGCTTGAATCAGTCCCGGAAGGATATGACGCCTATCTTCTGGGGGAGGTTGCGCGCGAAAGTGACCGCGATCTCCTGTTTGTGCTGCGTGATGATATCCGCATGGCGGCGAGTGAGGCGACACTGGCCTTTTTCCGTTCCGATATAGAGGTTATCAGCTTTCCCGCCTGGGATTGTCTGCCCTATGACCGGGTATCCCCACATGCCGAAATCGTTGCCCATCGGATGACCAGCCTTGGCCGGATGACGGAACAGTCGGACAAACCCCGAATTTTCCTGACCACCCTCAATGCGGTGACCCAACGGGTCCCGCCGGTGGAGATGGTGAAGAACAGTCGGCTCGATATCCGCGTCGGGGACAAGGTGAACGGATCGGATCTCGCCGCCTATCTGGTCGCCAATGGCTTTTCGCGGATCGGCACGGTAATGGAACCGGGCGAATTCGCCGTCCGCGGTGGCCTGATTGATATTTTTCCACCGGGCGCGGAAAACCCCGTCCGCCTTGATCTTTTCGGGGACCAGGTGGACGGCATTCGCGCGTTTGACGCGCTCTCGCAACGCTCAACCGGCAAGATCGACAAGCTCGAATTCACTGCCGCGTCGGAATTTCTGCTGAATGATACGTCCGTGCCGCTGTTCCGTTCCCGTTATCGGGAGGAATTCGGCGCCGTCACACAGGATGATCCGCTCTATGAGGCGGTGAGCGAAAAGCGCCGCCACGCCGGAATGGAGCATTGGCTGCCGCTCTTTCATGAGCAGATGGAAACGATTTTCGACTATCTGCCGGACGCGATCCTCTTCCTCGATCATATGCTGGAGGAGGCGCTGGACGCCCGTCACGACACGGTCATGGATTACTACCAGAGCCGGAAGGACGCACCCCGGTCTGGAAATGCCGATTACAAACCATTGCCGCCAGAGTATCTTTATCTCAATCCCGAAGAATGGCATCAGAATATCGCGAGCCGGGCCGCCGGACAATTTTCCCCCTTCAAGAGCGGCACCGAGGATGCCGCCACGCTGGATGCAGCGGGTAAGGCCGGGCGGGATTTCGCGCCGGAACGCGCGCGGCATGAAGCAAATATCTACGATTATCTCAAATCCCATGTGGTCGCAGCGCTAGACGATAAAAAGCAAGTCATCCTCGCCTATTTCACCAATGGCTCCCGCGCGAGAAACAAGACGGTGCTTGCCGATCACAGGATCGAGCCGGTTCGCGAAATCGGTGATTTTCGCGATATTTCCGGCCCCAATATCCCGAACCTCGCCATTCTGCCGCTCGACAAGGGGTTCGAGACGCCGGATTTCATTGTCATCGGAGAACAGGATGTCCTCGGCGACCGACTGGTGCGCCCACGCAAATCTTCCAAACGGCATGAGAATTTTATCGCCGAAGCGTCCCAGCTTTCGCCCGGCGATTATGTCGTTCATGTGGATCACGGGATCGCCCAGTATGAAGGGCTGACAACGATTGAAATTTCTGCCGCACCGCATGACTGCGTAACGCTTCTCTATGCGGGCGGGGATAAAATTTATCTGCCTGTCGAAAATATCGAGATGCTCTCTCGCTACGGCGGGAGCGATATGGCAGCCGTGCTCGACAAGCTCGGTGGCTCCGGATGGCAGGCCCGGAAAGCAAAGCTTAAAAAGCGGGTGATGGAGATGGCCGATCAGCTGATCGGGATCGCCGCCGCGCGCCAGCTTCGAAAAGCCGAACGACTCATACCGCCGGACGGGCTTTATGCCGAATTCTGTGCCGAATTCCCGTTTGAGGAAACGGAGGATCAGCTCAAGGCCATCGAAGATACGCTCACCGATATGGCAAGCGGCCGTCCAATGGATCGCCTGATCTGCGGTGATGTTGGTTTCGGCAAGACGGAGGTGGCGCTGCGCGCCGCCTTTACCGCCGCCATGGCGGGGCAGCAGGTGGCCATCGTCACCCCGACGACCTTGCTCGCGCGGCAGCATTTCAAGGGCTTCACCGCACGCTTTGCCGATTTGCCTGTGCGCATCGCCCAGCTTTCGCGCATGGTGACAACGAAGGAGGCAAACCAGACGAAAGCGGAGCTCACTAGCGGGCAGGTCGATATCGTCATCGGCACCCATGCCCTCCTTGCAAAGTCCATTAAATTCAACAACCTGGGGCTTGTTATTGTCGATGAGGAACAGCATTTCGGCGTCGGCCACAAGGAACGGTTGAAAGAGCTGCGGGCCGATGTGCATGTGCTGACCCTGACGGCAACGCCTATCCCGCGTACCTTGCAACAGGCCATGACGGGTATTCGCGATCTCTCAATTATCGCGACGCCGCCGGTGGATCGCCTTGCCATCCGCACCTTCGTCCTGCCGTTTGATCCAGTGGTCCTGCGCGAAGCGCTCCTCAGGGAGCATTACCGGGGCGGCCAGAGCTTCATTGTCTGTCCGCGCCTGAAAGACCTGCCGGAGATTGGCGAATTCCTTCGAGAGCATGTGCCGGAAGTGAAATATGTCACGGCCCATGGCCAGCTCCCCGCGAAAGAACTCGATAGCGTGATGAACGCCTTCTATGATGGCGCCTATGACGTTCTCGTGGCGACGAATATCGTTGAATCCGGTCTCGATATCCCGTCCGCCAATACGCTGATTACTTATCGCGCGGATATGTTCGGTCTCGCGCAGCTCTACCAGATCAGGGGCAGGATCGGACGGTCGAAGACGCGGGCCTATGCGTATCTGACCCTGCCGCCGCGCAAACGGCTCTCTGATGCAGCGGAAAAACGCCTGCGTGTCCTGCAATCGCTCGATACGCTGGGGGCGGGCTTTACGCTGGCGAGCCATGATCTCGATATCCGCGGGGCAGGGAACCTTCTCGGCGATGAACAATCGGGCCATATCAAGGAAGTCGGCTTCGAGTTGTATCAGGAAATGCTGGAAGAAGCGGTGGCGAATGCCCGTGAGACAGAGCTCGGCCACGCCAGCGAAGCGGAGGATAAATGGTCGCCGAGCATCAATATCGGCACATCGGTGCTGATACCTGAGCATTATGTCGCCGATCTCTCGCTCCGTATGGAACTCTACCGCCGGATTGCGGCGCAGGAAACCGCCGAGGAAATCAACGCCTTCGCCATTGAGCTGGTGGATCGTTTCGGGCCGCTGCCTGATGAGGTATCCCATCTGATCGAGGTGATGACAATCAAGCATTTCTGCCGCACGGCGAATATAGAGAAGATCGAGGCCGGACCGAAAGGCGCTGTTCTGACGTTCCGCGAGAATAAATTCGATAATCCGGGCGGGCTGGTGGAGTTTATCTCGCGCGCCCCCGGCTCAACAAAGCTGCGCGGCGATCACAAGCTGGTCCACAGCCGCAGCTGGCAGCATCCGGAAGATCGGTTAAAAGGGGTACTCTGGCTCGCGCAGAATCTCGCGAAGATCGCCAAGGCCGCCAACTAAGTTATTCAGGCGTATCCGAAGGATTCGCGGCTTCATCCGCGATTTTGTCAAAGGCCGCGAGAAAGGCCGCCGGGTCTTGTGCACCCGAGACGGCATATTTATCATTCAGGATAAAGAAGGGAACACCGGAAACACCCATCTGGCGGGCGCGCATATCCTCTTCACTCACCAAGTCACGATCGGCGCCCTTTTCGAGCAGGTCCGCGACCAGCGTCTTGTCCATCCCGGCCTCTTCGGCGGCGGCAATCAAAACGGCATGATCCCCGATATCCTCCCCATCGATAAAGAAGCGGCGGAACAGGATTTCCACAAGTGCATCCTGACATCCGGCAGTATTCGCCCAGCGGATCAGCCGATGGGAGTCGAGGGTATTGGGGCTCCGTTCAATTTTTGAGAAATTAAAAGGAATATCAACAGCCTGCCCCGCGACCTTGATATTTTCATAGAGCTCTTTCGCGCGTTCGGGGCTGCCAAATTTACGGGCCGTGAATTCTTTCCGGTCCGCGCCCCCTTCGGGCATATCGGGATGGAGCTGAAAAGGATGCCAGTTAACCTCCACATCAAGATCGGGACGGGCGGCGAGGGCGGCTTCCAGTTTCCGTTTGCCGATGAAACACCAAGGGCACACGGTATCAGAGACAATATCTATTTTCATACCCTGACTATAGGGCGGCCCATGGGCCCATTCAAGGGGTAACTGGAACGATCAGTCTAAATAGCCGCCGTTACGCCGCCTTTTCTTCATCAAGACCCTGAGACATCCCCCGCTCAACGACATCTTCAATGCTGTCGTTCGGCATGACTTCCGCCAGGCCGACAAAGGTTTCCACGCGGATCGGGTCAGAAAGCTGTGGAAGCGCAAATTCGGTCGCGCGGAGTACCCCTTCCACCCGCTTGAGCGCAGTGAGGGCTTCCACTTTACGGGTGCCGGGAAGCGCAATCAGGAAATGCCCGGGTTCGAGATGGCTGCAAAAATCCTCTCCGCGAACGAGGTTGGATAGCGCCGAGCCGATCTGGCGGAGCAGCTGATCGGCGGAAGGATATCCGTGCCTCTCCCGCACGCCCTCCAGATTAGCAATCTTGATGGTCGCCACGCTCAGGACTTTATGCTGCACCGCATGCTCCTTAAACATGACCGGCAGATGCGCCCGCATGAACCCGGTGGAGTAGAGCCCCGTCGATCCATCCGCCACGGGATGCGGCTTGGCGACCCGGAACAGCTTCTGGATCGCAAAGCGATAGCGATATTGCTGAATTTGCAGGCCGACCCGGTTAATCAAAGCATCCATCTCGGCCTCATGAAGGATAACGTCCGACACACCGTGAACAAAGGCGGCGCGGCGATTCTCCGCATCCTCCAGAACCATCAGCACGGGAAGGTTATAAAGCCGCGTGTCTGCCCGGATATCATTGCAGAGCCGAAGGTTGCTGTCGCCATGACCGACACCGGAGAGGATAACCGCATCAAATTCCTGCGCCCGCAGGTCGTCAATCGCTATTTCCGGATTTTTACAGATATGGATATTGGTCCGCGTGTCGAGACGGAGAAGGATGTTGCCCAGTACCACCGTCTTGTTGCCGACGATCAGAATATTAGCCTCACCGATATCCGGCTCGGGGGAGGTGACGGTTGATAGATCCACACCATAGGTTTCCGTTGTCGCACTCCGGCGCGCGAGTTCCTGCTCCATCGTTTCCAGCCGCACGAGCGAGGCAACACGGCGGATAAGTTCGAGATCGCAAAAGCCCGGGGAGATGGTCTGTATCCGGCATTTGAAGTCCGCCGGCCCGACCAGCAACGTCGGAAAGGCATTCTCTGCCGCCATCCTGGCAATATCCTTCACATTCACGTGGGCGGCATTATTCTCGCCGTCGATCAGGATCAGATCAAACGACTGATCTCCAAACTCCTGCTCAAACATCTCCAGAAAAGACAGGCGTGTGCAACGATACCCGGCCTCAACGAGGCAAGGCTCTATGTTATTGGCCGGGCTGTCCGAGACAACCAGAAGATTGGCGGCGTAACGCATTCTTAGCATCTCCAAAATTACAAGCCGCCAGTTTGGCATGAAATTTCTTAAAATAATGTGAGTTTCCCCCAAATACTGCCAATCCCGCCTGAACGGCCTGAGTGATTTATAAATGCAGCCTTGATTTTGCGCATGGGACGGGAAATCATACAGACAGAACGACAACAAAAATAACAAGACGCAGCTCAGGAGAAATTTATGACATTGCCACAAAACCTTGAAGGGAAGCATGCGTTGGTGACGGGCGCGTCGTCCGGACTTGGCCGGCAATTTGCGCTGACGCTCGCGCGGGCCGGAGCGAAGGTAACGCTCGCCGCCCGCCGGATAGAGAAGCTGGAGGAACTGGCGGCGGAAATTGCGGCCTTCGACGGGCGTGCCCTGCCGGTGCGGATGGATGTCACGGATATCGCCAGCATTGAGGAGGCCATTCATGTTGCGGAAACGGAACTCGGGCCGGTCAATATCCTCGTCAATAACTCCGGTGTCAGCGCCCAGTGCCGGGCGGAAAACGTCACCGAAAAAGATTTCGATTATGTCATGGACACCAACGGGAAGGGCGCCTTTTTTGTCGCCCAGGCTGTCGGGCAAAGCATGATCCGCCATGGTCAGGGCGGCAAGATTATCAATATTGCCTCTGTCGCCGCATCGAGGGTGCTCAAGCAAAGCGTCACCTATTGCATGTCAAAGGCGGCGGTGGCCCATATGACCCGCGCGCTTGCCGATGAATGGGGACGGTATAAGATCCAGGTCAACTGCCTGAACCCGGGTTATATCGTGACGGAGCTTAATCGCGACTATTGGGAGACCGAGTCCGGCAAGCGGCTCACCTCCAAACTGCCGGGCCGCCGGGTAGGGGAACCGTCCGATCTTGACGGGGCGCTGTTACTGCTCTCCGGGACCGGTTCTGATTTCATGACGGGCTCGGTTATCGCGGTGGATGATGGCATGACCGCACAAGGGTTTTAGGGAGGCAGCGTGGCGGAATTCAGCGGAATAATTGCTGGTGGCGGCTTGGTCGGACTGACCCTCGCGCTTGCGCTTCACCAAAAGGGGATCAAGGCGAGCGTTTATGAGGCAGTTAAGAAAATCAAGCCTTTAGGGGTCGGGATTAATCTTCTCCCTCATTCCGTGCAAAATCTCGCAAAGCTCGGCCTACTAGAGGAGATTGAGAAGGTCGCCATTAAAACCTCCAGCCTCGCTTACTATACCGAAGACGGCAAAGTGATCTGGCGGGAGCCGCGCGGGCTGGAAGCAGGTTACGACGTGCCGCAATTCTCCATTCACCGCGGCGATTTCCACATGATCCTGCTGAACGCAGCACGGGAAAGGCTAGGGCCTGAGAATATCATCACCGGGCATCATTTCTCCAGTTTCGATCAGGATGCCGACGGTGTAACCGCTCATTTCACCGATCGTCAGACAGCAGAACCCAAGGGCAGTGCGCGGGGGGATTTCCTGATTGGCGCCGACGGGATCAATTCGCAGCTTCGGCATATTTTCTATCCCAATGAAGGTCCGCCCAAATACTCCGGCCAGATGCTCTGGCGCGGGGTGACGGAGATGGAGCCCTTCCTTGATGGCCGGTCGATGTTTATGGCCGGGCATAACGACCTGAAACTCGTTGCCTATCCAATCCGGGCGGAAAGCATGAGGCGCGGCAAATCCTATATCAACTGGATCGCGGAGCGGCGCATTCCCTCCGATCTTGCGGCGCGGGCGGCGGACTGGAACGAAACGGGCCTGCTCACGGACTTCAAACCTTATTTTGAAAACTGGGATCTCGGCTGGCTGGATATCGGCAAGCTCTTCGATAAGGCCCTCTCTATCCATAAATTCCCGATGGTGGATCGCGACCCGTTACCGAAATGGTCCTTTGGCCGGGTGACATTGATGGGGGATGCGGCGCATGCCATGTATCCGAATGGGTCCAACGGTGTCTCGCAAGGGGTGCTGGATGCAATGACCTTTGCCGACCTGCTGGACGGCGCGACGGATATTGAGGCGACGCTGACCGCCTATGAAGAGGCGCGAAGGGAGGCAACCGCAAAAATCTCCCTCGCCAACCGGCAAACGGGGCCGGAGCTTGTCATGCAGATGGTGAAGGATCAATGCCCCGGCACCTGCGGGGAGGTCCATAGCTGCATTCCGCAAGCAACATTGGAGGAGGTGGCAACCGCCTATAAAAAGCTTGCGGGCTTTGACAAGCAGACCCTGAACGCCGTGAAATAACCTACATCCCGTTTTTATACAGCATCAAATTCTGAACCTTTTCGCGAACCGGCTGCATCGCCTTTGCCGTCTCGATCAGAAATTCCAGGCCGTAATTGAGGCGCGCGGTGAGGCGGGTATCGAGGGCTGTCTGCGGACTGCTGATAAACAGCTCCTCCACCTGACGGAGGATCATGTGATCGGGCATCCACCAGAGAAAATTATTCTTGTAGCCACTCATGCGAAGCTCCGCGATGGGGTAGGCGCCGCCGGTACCGGAACTGACCGCGATCAACTGCGCGGGCTTATGCGCCAACTCCCCGCCATCGCACATAAGGAGGAAATTCTTGAGGTGCGGCGGCGCCATACCCGACCATTCAGGACATATGACGACAAAGCCATGGCAGGATTTCAACCGCTCGGAGACAGGTTTCCAGAAGTTTTTAAGATCGCTATCGCTTTCCCATTTTTCCTCGTTCCAGAGCGGGACATTCATATCCCGAAGAGAGAAATAATCAACCTCCACCTTTAAATCAAAATTATCTATCAACATATTGATATATTGACCAATTCTGTCGGACTGGGATTTCCCTCGAATACTGCCGACAATGATTCCGATTTTGACGTCCGACATAAATTTTTAGCCCCTTTGAGCAACCCTAGTATCTAAAGTTTATTCATAGCGATGGAACTCCTGAACGATCCGAACAGGAGGAAATTGTTATCCTTTCTCGCAGTTCGTCCCTATTGTGTAAATGCTACAGGATAAAAATTGTTGCCCGGGAAAGGGCAAAAAAGATTGAAAATCCGGCTTTTTATCAATAAGTGACTGCTATTAGTCGATTTTTATAATCCTAATAAGAAGAATTTGGTCAGTGTGGCTTCGGGAACGGGTAGTCAATGAATATGGATGTGACAATCGGAATATCGATCCGGGAAACATTTTCCAGAACCATCCCGTCGCTTAAATCCGTTCTGGCGGCCACGCCAGACGATGTTCCGATTATATTCGTCTCCAGCGGCCTTCCTGATGCTATTCTTTCCGAGATTCAGTCTCTCGCCAAAAACCGCCCTATCAAGGTCATCCATGAGGATTGCTACCTCAGCCCGAACCAGGCGCGCAACCTGATCATTCAGGAGGCCAAGACGAAATATATCGCTTTCATCGACAATGATGTGGAGATGGCGAAAAACTGGCTGGAATCGTTGGTCCGCTGCGCAGTGGAAGAGGAGGCCGATATCGTCTCCCCGCTTGTTTTTGAACGCTTTCCTCTTTGGAAGTTTATTCATATCGCCGGCGGAGAAGCGCAAATACAGGAGCCGGGCAACGGCGTCCGGGTTTGTCATGAGCTGCACCATTTTTCCAAACAGGATATTGATGCGTTGCCCGAAACGCTTGAGCGCGGTCCGACGGAGCTGTTTGAGTTCCACACCGTCCTGATTAGCCGTGAATTTTTACTGGATATCGGGATGCTGGACGAAGATCTCTTGTCCGTTTCCGAGCATTGGGACGTCAGCATTTTAGCGCAGGCGCGAGGCGCCAAGGTCTTTTTAGAGCCGACGTCCAAAGTAACTTATCTACCGCCTTTCAAACCGACGGAGGATGATCTCCGCCTGTTTAACCTGCGCTGGTGCGATGCATGGGTGAACGGATCCATTCACCGGCTGGAGGAGAAACACGCGCTTACGCCGGATCAAGGGAACCTGAAAGCCGTCAAGAAATTCGTCAAGGCCCACCGCCTGCATAAATATGTAAAAACACGCCGATTGATCGCAAAAATTCTCGGCGCAAAAGCCGCCAGTGTGTTTATCAACAGGGTGATCATTCGTATCGATCCCTTCCTTGTTAATCGCGCAATCCGGGATGATCTGGCGAAATGGCAGGACTACACACATAATCCGGAAAGACGAAAAGATTTTCAGTATATCCCGGGCAAACATGCCGCTAATCAGCCAATTGCCCGCGCTGAACGTGCCGAGGAGCGAGCGAGAAAAGCGTAAATAAGGCTGGCGCTCTCGTCAGCGCGCGGCACTTCTAGTCCGAAGTGGAGAAAAACCCGCGCGTCCGGTTGGCGAAGGCAACAAGGGACAGCATCACCGGCACTTCCACCAGAACGCCCACCACGGTCGCAAGCGCCGCGCCGGAATTAAGGCCAAAGAGGCTGATGGCGACAGCCACGGCCAGCTCAAAAAAGTTTGAGGTCCCGATAAGGGCGCAAGGCGCCGCCACCTTGTACGGAACCCGCCAGGCCCAGGCGGCACCATAGGCAAGGGCGAAAATCCCGTATGATTGCAAAATAAGCGGGACGGCGATTAAAAGGATAAGCAGAGGCCGTTCCAATATGACCTGCCCCTGAAAGCCGAACAGCAGAACGACCGTCGCCAACAAGCCGAGGACGGAGAAGGGCTTCACCTTGGCCGTAAACTGATCAACACGACTCGCGGCCTTTGGCGACCGATCCGATCCGGTCAGCAGGTGACGGGTCATCGCCCCCGCAAGAAGCGGGATCACCACATAGAGCGCAACAGAAAGAATAAGCGTCTGCCAGGGAACGACGATATCGGTAATGCCCAGCAGGAAAGCGACAATCGGCGCGAAAGCGAAAATCATGATCACATCATTGACGGACACCTGCACCAGCGTATAGGTCGCATCCCCCTTCGTCATCTGCGACCAGACGAACACCATGGCCGTGCAGGGCGCCGCACCAAGCAGGATCAGCCCCGCAATATAGCTTTGCGCGTCCTCAGGCGCGATCAGGTCCGCGAAAAGGTATTCAAAAAACAACACCCCGAGCGCGGCCATCGTAAAGGGCTTGATCAACCAGTTGACGATAATTGTCAGGATCAACCCCTTCGGGCGGTCCCCGATATGCTTCAGGCTGGCGAAATCGACCCCGACCATCATCGGATACACCATCGCCCAGATCAGGACGGCGACGACAAAATTAACTGACGCATATTCAAAAGAGGCAATGGTCTCGAACAGGGAAGGGAACAGATTGCCCAGAACCAGCCCCGCAACAATACAGAGCGCCACCCAGAGGGAGAGCCATTTTTCAAAAATGCCGATACCCGCCTGAACCGGCTTATCCAGTTCGAGGCGATCTTGCAGACGTTC
The DNA here is from genome assembly GCF_029233945.1 of Sneathiella sp. Taxonomy (GTDB): domain Bacteria; phylum Pseudomonadota; class Alphaproteobacteria; order Sneathiellales; family Sneathiellaceae; genus Sneathiella. The sequence continues at coordinate 21,690 of NZ_JARGOQ010000035.1, forward strand.
TTCAGTCAATTAATTTATTCCTAAATTTGAGGTTATGGAACTTATTTAAGATTTCACTTTATCTTTCTGCAACCCGATATCATCGAGATGCTTCTGCAAGGATAAGCGATCCAACCTCGCAAGCGGCAGGCTACAAAAGATTGAAATTCTGTTATTCAGCATCCGGTAAGTGTCCATATAGGCGAGATTAATCTCCGCCTCTGTTCCGGCCGCATTCGACGGATCGGGAACGCCCCAGTGGGCCGTCATCGGCTGCCCGGGCCAGATCGGGCACACCTCACCTGCGGCATTGTCGCAAACCGTGAAGACGAAATCCAGCTCCGGCGCATCGGGGCCGGAAAATTCGCTCCAGGATTTCGATCGTGCAAAAGCCGTATCGAAATTCAGGTTCTTCAACAGCTCGATTGCACGAGGATTTACCTGTCCCATTGGGGAAGATCCCGCCGAAACTGCCTTGAATTTTCCTTGCCCGATCCGATTCATAATGGCTTCCGCGATTATGGACCGTGTTGAATTGCCGGTGCAGAGAAACAGAACGTTATATACCGCTTCAGTCATCATAGTCACCCAAGTTTAAGGACAGTTGATTTCATCAAAAACGCCTTCGCAGATTTCCGGCCGCCCGTTACAGCAATCCTCCATCAGGAAGGAAAGCAACCCGCGCATGGCCTCATAGTCTGCGAAATATCGGACCGTTCTGCCCTGACGCTCATTCTTGATCAGCCCGGCATTCATCAGGATCGACAGGTTTGTCGACATGGTGTTCTGCCGGACATTTAACCGCTCGCCGATCTCACCGGCCAGCATTCCGTCAAACCCCGCCTTGACGAGCAGGCGGAAGACATCAAGCCGTGTTTTCTGGCTCAGGGCGGCAAGGGCACGTAATGTTGTATTTTCATCCATATATCTTGAATACTAGATATATTATGCCTTTTCAAGGAAATAATTTCTTTTCACGGCCACTGGCATATCGCAAATGTTCCATGTAACGTTTAAGCCCTTATGATAACGACAAGAACCCGGGGGAGGGAATGGCGAAACGTCCGCAGGGGCTGATCTATGCCGTCGATGAACGGCCGCCCTGGCCAACCTTGCTTCTGCTCGGTGGACAGTATGCGGGGCTGCTTGCCGCCTATCTTGTCCTGATCGTTATTGTGTTCAAGGCGGGCGGCGCCTCTCATGGGGATGCGGTCAATGCCATCTGTCTCGGAATGATCGCGGTGGCAATTGCCACGGTGCTGCAGGCGCTCCGAAAAGGACCGATTGGCTCGGGCTTCCTGGCGGCTCCCGTCTTCTCCGCAATTTATCTCGGCCCCTCTGTCCTTGCGGCCAAGACGGTCGGCCTCCCGGCGGTTTTCGGCATGACAATTCTCGCCGGGCTTCTGGAGATCATTATCGCGGGGAGCCTGCATCGCCTTCGCATATTCTTCCCGCCCGCGATCAGCGGCTTTATCGTGGCGATCATCGGCATACAGCTTGGCCTCGTCGCCATCGATCATGTTCTGGATATCGATCAGCGAAACCTGCCCGACTACAGCAATCATGTAATTGTCGCGGGGCTGACACTCGCCCTGACCGTCGCGCTCAGTATATGGGCTTCCGGGCTGGCGCGGCTTATGTGTTCCATCCTCGGGCTCGGGATCGGCTTTGCTCTTGCCATTGCCTTCAACCTGATCCCGCCCGAGCATTGGCAAATTCTTCTGGATGCCGATTTGATCGCGCTGCCCAATCCCGGTTTTATTTCCTACGATTTTGACGCCTCCTTGCTCCCGGCCTTTCTTATATCCGGGATTGCCGCCGCGCTTCGCACGGTGGGGGTGATCACCACCTGCCAGAAGATCAATGATGACGACTGGCGACGACCGGACCTCAAATCCATCAAGGGCGGGATGTTCGCCGATGGCCTTGGCTGCATGCTCGCCGGCGCCCTCGGCACCATGGGAACCAACGCGGCGCCGAGCCTTGTCGGCGTCTCGAAAGCGACCGGTGCGACAAGCCGCTTGATCGGCTTTACCGCGGCCGCCATCCTGATCCTTTTCTCCGTTATGCCGGTCGTCGGGTCCTTTTTCCTGATCCTGCCCAATGCGGTGATCGGGGCAATCCTGATGTTCACGGCCTCCTTCATGATTTCCGGCGGCATCCAGATTATGATGTCGCGCAACATCGATAACCGCATGACATATGTGATCGGCTTTTCCATGTTGCTGGGGCTTGGTCGGGACGTTTTCCAGAATTATTTCAAAAGCCTGCCGGGCTTTCTGCATCCCTTTACCAGCTCGATGATGCCGATTGCCGTGATCTCCGCGCTGGCGCTGCATCTGACCTTCCGTCTGGGTAGTCGCCGCAAGGCGAATGTCGGTTTCGAGAAGGTTGAGCATTCCGTTGAGGAATTTTCCGACATCCTTCAGAAGAAGGCGCGAGCCTGGGATATCGATAGTGCCACCGTCTCCCGTGCGGAGAGCACCGCAACGCAGGTTCTGGAGCATGTCCGGCGCGCCAATCTCGCAACCGGCCCCGTGGCGGTAGAGATCAGCTTTGATGATTTTAATTTCGTCATCAGTATCTCCTATCAGGGCATGTTGCTGTCCCTGCCGCATGTGGGGGTAAAACACGGCGTCTTTCTGGAGGAGGAGGCCTTTTCCTACGGCCTTGCCGATTTCCTGATCGGTGCCTATCCGGACAAGATGGAATCCTTCGCCCGGGGTCAGGATATCCGCATCCAGCTACAGTTCAATGTGTGACTACCCAAAGCTGCGGACGGTTCTATATTGAATTGAACGGGCGCGACTATCTGTGATAGGGAAAGGACATGGCGGATAACGACGATATCAAGACAGGCTTTGCATCGCCTCCCTGCTATGCGCATGAGCTCGAGCTTTATGACAATGGCTATATGGGCGTGGATGCGCAAGCCGCCCTTGATGTCGCGCGCTGGCGAAAAGCCAAGCGTGAAGAACTGATTGCTGCCCGGCTGAAATTTTCCGTGAAAGATCGCCGCGCGCTGGCCCAAGAAGTTACAGAGAAATTAGAGCGGATCATTATCCCGAAACCCGGCATGATCATCAGCCTTTATTGGCCGATGAAAGCGGAGCTGGATTTACGTGGCTGGATGAAAGACTTGGCGGGGCAGGGGGTCCGCATCGCCCTTCCCGTGGTAACGGAGAAAGCGCAGCCGATGATTTTTCGTGCATGGACACCAGACGCCAATATGGAGCCCGGCATTTGGCAAATCCCGGTTCCGGTCAATACAGACGAGGTGACACCTCATGTTGCTATTGCGCCGCTGGTGGGGTTCGATAGGGACTGTTACCGGCTCGGTTATGGCGGCGGATATTTCGACCGGACGCTGGCGGCGCTCAACCCGCGCCCGAAAGTCATCGGCATCGGCTATCCGGACAGCCGCCTTTCCAGCATATTTCCTCAAGTCTATGATATCCCGATGGACATGATCATCACCGGCCAAGGCGAAATTATTAACCGCGCAGGCTAGACGCTATTCTCGCCCGGCCAGATGCCGGGCACCGACGTTGCCAGCCAGTGCGTAAGCGCCGCGTTAACCTCTGCCGGTTTTTCCTGCGCCATCCAATGGCCGGATTTCACATTCCTGATAGTGAGGTTCCGGCAATAATCCTTCATCGGGTCTGCCAGAGGGGAGCGGACGCATTCGCAAGTGTAATCATATTCGGCGAGCAGGAAGAGCACCGGCAGATCAAGATAACCACCGTTCAGCGCCTTTGCCGCATAGTCCGCATTTGCCTGATTATTCATGTAATATGAATCAGGGCCGAAAAATCCATTGCGAACAAGGCCTTCCGTATAGATCTTGAGCTCCTCCTCACTCACGATATCGCCGTCGCGCGGGATATCCGGTGCTTCGTCTGCACCGTTGTACCAGCCATTATGTTTACGAACAAAGGCGGTGGGGGAGGGTTTATCGGTATATCCCGCTTTGCCTTTTCGAAACAGCGCCTTCACCGAGTTATAGGGATTGGCATCGAAGACAGAGCAGGCACGGGCGAAATTTTCCTCATAGAAGCGGATATATTCCCATTGCCCGGCCGGGAATTCCGCCTCCGGATAGAGCGCACGATCAACCAAGGGGAGGCAGGCGTCCCAACCCCGCTCAAGGACTCCATAGGGCACACAGAGATTGGCAACGGCATGGCATCTATCCGGATGATGGCTGGCGATATTCCAGACTGTCGGGCTTCCCCAGTCATGCCCGACCCAGATCGCCTTTTCACGCCCAAAGCTGTCCAGCAGCTCAATCATATCCTTGACGACCTCTTCCTGGGCATAGGCGCTATGCTCCCGGTAAGTGCCGGAGCGGCCATAGCCCCGCATATCCGGCGCAATTGCATGAAAGCCGAGGCTCGCCATAACAGGAAGCTGATGCCGCCAGCTTAAAGAGAGTTCCGGCCAGCCATGCACGAAGATGACGAGAGGCCCATCCTCCGGCCCGGCAGAGAGATAGAATGTCCTATGCCGCGCGCTCTTGACGGTGTTTTCGGTAATCGTAGTGATAGTCATGCAATTTCCCAACGGTTGGCCCGACGATAGATTTGATCCTAGCACTCGCAAGACGGCATCTGTCAACGATCCTCTCCGCGATAAATCAAACCGATACGCTTTTCCCGCCTTGACCGTTTTTGGCCAATGTGAAAGGGTTTCCTGCATATAAACAACAACGACAAACAGGCGAGGGATTTAGACAAATGTGCGATTTACCGGAGAAATCTTTGCCTGCCGTTACCTTCTCGCGCCGTCATCTTTTGAAGGCAGCGGCCTTCACCGCCATAACCCCCTTTAGCCTGTCCAGCGCCTTCGCAGCGGAGACATCCCCTGCACCCAACGCCATTCCGCCCGGTCTCGCGCTATCTCGGCTGTTGGTGGGGAATGCCCGATATGCCGCAAATAATCCGAATGATCGTGATTTCACCGTCGGCAGGGCCGAAAGGGCACAATCCCAATTTCCGATTGCCGCCGTCCTGAGCTGCGCGGATTCGCGCGTCGCGCCGGAACTTCTCTTCGATCAAAATCCGGGCGATCTTTTTGTCATGCGCGTCGCCGGAAATGTCATGAGCCCCGACTTGCTGGCCTCTCTTGAATATGGTGTCAAATTTCTGGGAACCCCGCTGGTCATGGTGCTCGGTCATTCCAACTGCGGCGCGGTCAGCGCGGCGATTAATGTCCTGAAAGACAATGCGAAACTTCCCGGCCATTTGCCCGACCTGATCGCCTCCATAAAACCGGCTGTCGCCGTTGCCAAAAAAACGCATCCGGATGATTTGCTGGAAAGCTCGATTGCCGAGAATGTCCGGTTGCAGGTGGCGCAACTCAAAAAATCATCCCCCATTGTCGATAGATACTATGCTGATCGGAAAATCGATATTGTCGGCGCGGTATATGATTTGAAGACAGGGCGCATCGCCCTCGTGTAAATTTATTCGACGCAGAGCATCTATTCCGTCTCGATATGATCATTGATAAAGTTAAAGACCTTCAGGAGAACCCCTATGTCAATTCATGAAGTCTATATTTATCTCCGGGCCAAAAAAGCAGAAAAGGCCATCGCCTTCTATAAGGATGTTTTTGGTGCCACCGAGAAATTCCGGCTTGTCGGTCCCGGCGGGCGGATCGGCCATATCGAACTCTCCATCGGAGACACAGTGATCATGCTGTCCGACGAGTTTCCCGAATTCGGGATCCATGCCCCAGACCCCGAAGTACCAAGTGGCATTTCAATTCATCTTCATGTCGATGATGCGGATGCCCTTATCACCAAATGCGCGGAAGCGGGCGCAACCATCGTCCGCGAGGCGGCGGACCAGTTCTATGGGGAGCGTTCCGGTACGATCCGCGATCCCTTCGGCTATAGCTGGATTATCGGCCATTCCATTGAAGAGGTCGAACCCGAAGAAATGCAACACCGCTATGACGCGATGGGAAGTTAGCCGGAAAATAAATTTGCTCCCGCCTGTTGAGTTTTTTTTAAAAGACAATCCCCGGCCTATTACCCTTTCGGTTATTCGACCGTATAGGTAGCAGGAAAGCGAAAATCGAGGTGATCTGCCTTGATATCGGCTGGAAAGGCCACGAAAGGCATGGATATTTCCACCATCCGCAGTGCTGCCTTATCCAGCACGGCATGACCTGAGGAGTTGAGAACGCGAAGCGCCGTCACTCTTCCGTCCCGGTGAATGGTAAAGGCAAAGATAACATTGCCCTCCATTTGAAAACGTTTTGCCATCTTGGGATAGAATTTGTTTTTAAGCAGGACCTCCCGCACCTTGCCGCGATAGTTACTGGTTTCCGCATTTCCGCCCTGTGTAATCTTATTGCCGCTGCTGCCGGTGATCATGTTTTCCTGCCCCTGACTTGAGGCAACCACACCACCGCGAAGCTGGTCCAGATTGCTGACCGTGGGCGCGATTTTTTCCGCGACGACAGGTTTTTCGGGTGATTTTGCCTGGACGACTTCTTTTCTCAAGGGTTTTGAAAGAGGTTTCTTCACTTTAACTGGCTTTGCCGGCGGTAGCGGCGTCACCTCTTTTTTCTTTAGCGGCGTCACCGGCGTCTTCTTTTTCACTTCTTTCGCGACAATAGCCTTTTTGGCGGTCACTTTCGGGGCAATTTCAGGGGGCAGGGGATCCTGCTCAACCAGTGTCGGCTTGGTCACTTTCTCCTGTTTAACCACCTCTGTTTCGATGGGCTCGATGGGAGAAACGGTCGACCGGCTGGAATGAATCAATGTCCCGATTTTCAGCGCCACACCGCCAATCGATCTCTCCATCTGGACCTCTGGTTCCTTAGGAGCCCAGATCGCTGCCAATGCCATATGAACGACAAGGGAAAGCAGGACAAAGACCCCAACCTGCGTGACGATCCTCATCAAGGCGATCCCTTTACGGTAATCAGACGGATTTTCTGATGGCCGGCGGCGCGGAATTTTTCGAGAATTTCGACAAGACGAACGGCGTTCAGGGTTTTATCGGCAATGACTTTGACTGGCTCGGACATTTCCGTTGCCGGAAACATCTCCAACACCTCATCCACGGACATCCGCTTGCCGAGATACATGATCGCGCCGTCATTATGGATCTGCACCACATCGGTTTTCGCCGGAACAGTCGGCATTTCGCGGGTTTCTGCAGGCGTCAATTCCCGGGAGACCGGTGCTGCGATGGTACCGGCGATCAGAAAGAAGATCAGCATGAGAAACACCACGTTAATGAGCGGGATTGTATTCTCCGGATCACTGCGAAGCTTTTTGGGCGGGGTGAGTTTCATGGCTTACCGGGCGAGGGAAACAGAGGTGAGGTTCGTGGATTGCAAGACTTCCAATGTCTCGACCAACGTCTGTACCGCCACCTCGCCGCGCGGGCGCAGGACGGCATGCTTCACGCCGCGCGACGTAAAGTCGGAGAGAGCATTATCCAGATCCTCAAGTTTGACAGGGCGACCATTCAGAGACAGCATGCCATCCGATTTCACATGCACCAGCAAAACAGATTTCGGCGAGGGCGCATCGCCACCCGCCGCTGCAACAGACAGATCAAACCCTGTGAAACGCAGGAAAGTCGATGTCAGCATGAAGAAGAGCAGCAAAAGAAAGATCACATCGATCAGCGATGTAAGGCCAATAATGGATTTCCTGCGCCGTGCGGAATGAAGTCGCATGATCCACTTACCCCGCCGTTGTCGCCTTCGCATTCCAAAGCGCGGGTTTCTCCGACCCTGACGTAATTTCACCGGTCAGGACGGAGGTCACCATATCCTCGATTGTCTGGGTTTCCCGCTCGATAAGGGAATCGAACCAGGCCGCCAGCAAAGAGGAGGGGATGGCGATTGCAAGACCCACCGCAGTCGTCAACAGCGCCACCCAGATACCACCGGCAAGAATGGACGGGTCAACCGTCGCACCGGCACTTTGCAGGGCCTGAAACGCATCGATCATCCCGAGCACTGTCCCGAACAGACCGAGCAGTGGCGCGACCTGGCCCACTGTCTCCATAATACGGATACCGAACCGCGCACGCGCAATCTCACGGGAGGCAACCCGGTCGATATCTTCTCGTATCAGCGTGCCTTTATCCGGGTGATAAAGCATTCCCCGCATCGCATGGATAAGCGCCTGGGGAAGAGGCCCTCGCCGGTGTGACAGAATGCCGATCGGTTCCGGCCCCTGTTTGATGCGCCAGAGGGCAAGCGCCTGCCGGGCTGGCTCATGACGGCCAATACCGAGCCGGAGGAAAATCCATCCCTTGTAAAGCGCCGTTGCCAGAGAAATAACGGACAGGAAAAGCAGGATGGCGACAACCGGTCCGCCTTTTTCGAGCAGGGAAAGAATATAATCAAACATAGGATGATCCATCTGGGTCACAGGAGGTACTTACAGGCCAAGTTCTATGGAAATACGGCTCGACGGACGGATCGCGTCCAAACATTGCGCCGCCGTCATGTCCGTCATCTGGCAATCCGAGACATCATTGATCAGGATTGTCCCGATATCCGAACAGGAAGTCTCCGCCAGATCATACTGCAAAATCCGGCGCTTTCCCTGGGTCAATCGCCCGGTGCTGATGAGCAGAAAATCCTTCGTCATCTGTTCCTTGTCGAGAATGGCAACTTCCATGCTGATATCCGATATTGTACCCGCGAGGGTATTGTGAAATAGAAAGCTGACCCGGCAGGCACCTTCAACTTGCACGGCGTTGTTCAATTCCAGTGTCAGCTCTTTTTTCGACTCTTGGGCTGTTGCGCTGTGACAAACAGCAAAAAAAGCGAGGATTGGCAACATAAGTCGTAAACTGAGTTTTGGCTGTGTCATTGTTTCTCCATCATATTCATGTGTTCGACAACGGATTGGGAAGCGCCGGTTTCCACCGCCGTCAGCAAAACAACGGGATCCCCGTTGGAGCATAGCTCAATCCGGGCGTCCACTCCATAAACACGGCGGATAACTTCGCTGTCAAGCTCACGGCTTGCACAATCGGCGGCGATTTCACCATCGTTCAGCACAATGAGGCGATTGCATTGGCGAAGAGCGAGGTTGAGATCATGAATAGCGATCAGCGCCAGCGCATTGTGTTCCTGAAGATACCGGCGGGTGAGATTAAGTACCTCCACCTGCCAGCGCAGATCAAGCGCCGAGGTTGGCTCATCCAGCAGCAGGACTTTCGGCTTTTTCAACAACACCATGGCGACAGCGACAAGCTGTCTCTTGCCGCCGGAAAGCTCCGATAACGGACGCATGGCATATTCGCCGAGATCCAGCTTGTTGAGAACCCCTGAGATTGTCGTCGCATCCTTTTCCGCTCCGTTCGACAGTCCCGCAATTTGAAGGCTCGCGAGCAGCAACTCATAGACGGTGAGGGAGGAGACTTGCGGTATTTGCTGCGGCAAATAGGCAATCTCACGAATACGCTGAGCCGGTGTCATGCGGGCAATATCCTGCATCTCCGCTCCCGCTCCGGCGTGCAATCGGGCAATGCCGGTATAGCGTTGCAGTCCGGCAAGGCTGCGCAGCAAGGTTGATTTCCCCGCCGCGTTGGGACCGATAACCCCGACAAGCTCTCCCGCAGCAAGAGAGGGGACGGAGATATCCTTCAGGATATGCCGCCCGGACAGATGCACATTCAGATTTTCCGTTTTCAACTGAAGAGTCATAGATGCGCCCTCTTTTGCGTGAGAACGAGAAGGAGGAAAATCGGCACGCCGATGAGGGAGGTCACGATCCCCACCGGGATAATTGCCCCCGGCAACAGGGATTTTGAGACAATGGAGGCGAGGGACAGTAGCAACGCCCCGGACAGGGCCGCGCCCGGAATAAGATACTTGTGATTTTCCCCGAGCAGCAGCCGAGCGATATGCGGCCCAACCAGTCCGACAAAGCTGATAGTGCCGACGAAGCAGACCGCGACTGCCGCCAGAAGGGATGTGCGTAGTATCACCTTAAGACGCAAACGCTTTACCGGCACGCCAAGGCTGCTCGCCTGCTCTTCCCCGCCTTTCAGAAGGGTAAGTTGCCACACATCGCGCAGGCAGAACGGCAGGACCAACAGAACAACCGCCGACACAACCCCGACTTCCAGCCACCCGGCCCGCGTCAGATTGCCGATCGTCCAGAAGACAATCAATTGCGTGGCTTCCGCCGTAGCGACATACTGGATCGCCGCGGTGAGCGCCGTGGACAGGAAGACAATGGCAATCCCGAACAGGATGGCCGTGTTGATACTCCCGCCGAAAGCAGCCGTCATCAACAGAATGGCAAGGCCAGCCGACAGAGACCCTATAAAAGCGAAGAAGGGCAGGCTGATCCATTCCGCAACGCCCGGAATACTGATATCGAACACGATGGAGATGGCCGCGCCAAGAGCTGCGGAGGAGGAGAGGCCAAGCGTATAAGGGCTTGCAAGCGGGTTATTGAGGACCGTCTGCGTTTCCACACCAGCAAGGCCGAGCGCCGCCCCGACGGCAAGCGCAATCAGGGCATCGGGCAGGCGTATCTGGTAGAGGATCACGGACTCGGCACGGCTCAGGCTGCTGCCATCGAAAATACCGGTTAGCAGATCACCCGCTGAAAGCACGGCAGGACCAGTGACGATATCCCCAAGGAACGACAAAGAAATACTCGCCGCGATCAGGAACAGCAAAAAAGAGCGGCGCCAGTTCAGATGGCGATAGGCGCTGATATAGTCAGGCCCTGCCTTCATCGACATGTCTTCACTGCTCATTGCCCTTTCAATCCGATGCTAAAGAGACCGCCAGGCTGGAAGGGTAGGAATCTGTCCTGCATTTCCATCATAGTTTCCTGTAAATCGACATCCGAAAACAATTCCGGATGCTGCCATTTCGCGAAGGCGATAAGTGCATATATATTCCAGGCGGAGTTATAAAAATTGTGCCAGATTCCATAAACTTGCCCGTCCTGAACGGCGCTTAATGTATCAAAGCCCGGCCGCTCGGCAAGCGCTTTAAGGATGGCGCGCTCTTCTGCTTCATCCGCACCTATACCCAGGGACAGGGGCTTCTCCTTATCCGACTGCCCGCCGATGGAACCGCTTGCCGTCCCGATCAGGATGTCGGGATCTTCGGTGATCAGGAATTCCAGCGTATGGCGACCGATAACGGCCGGTGTGACCTTCGCCGAGATATTGATCCCGCCTGCAAAATCGATGAATGAACCAAGCATCCCGTTCGCCATGGAAATACAGCAATCGACCTTTCCGGCATGCACCTCGATAAAAACCGTCGGTTTTTCACTGTCCGGTAAATTCTTGACCCGATCCGCAACCAGTGATTTCTTGCCTTCATAGAAATCAACAAACTCAGCAGCCCGCTTTTCCTGACCTATCACTTTGCCAATCAATTCAATGCTCTTGGGTGTGTTGTTCAGAATATCGATGGAAAAATCGATAAAGATGACGGGAATACTGGCCGCCTCCAACTGCGCAATCATCTCCTTGTTCTCAATCGTTGGTCCATGGCCGCGCAGGCCAAAAATCGCGACATCCGGATTAAGCGTAATCATTTTCTCCGCGGAGACACTATCGGCGCTGGTGTTGCCGATACGGGCGATCTCCTCGATCTTCGGAAACTGCTTTTTGAAAGCGGCATATCCGGCGGGATCGAATTTCTCGAATTCCCCCTGCATACCGACAATCATCTCATCGGGATTATCTATAAGCAGCGCGAGCGAGGTGAAAAAGCGACCTTCTCCGACAATTAGTCGCGTCGCGGGCGCGGGCAGGGTTACTTCCCGGCCAGCCAGATCCTTCACGACAATCTCTGCGTTGGCGGCGGAAGAGCCAAATCCCGCCACCAACGCCGCCCCCATGAACACAAGGCTTAAAAACTTATGCATAGACGCGTTCCTCTAGAAAGTGACATTCACCATAAACAGGAAAGACCGTCCCGGTTCGTCCAGCGGCACGATGTTGCTCAAGCCCTGACCTGCGGTTGTTCTGTCCACATAGGTTGCATCGAGAACATTGTTGATTTCCCCGCGCAGGCTGAGGCCCGGATAGGTCGCGGGCGACCATTCGGTAAACAGGTTGAACACGGCATATCCCGGCAGGCTCTCTGTTCCGGCGGGTGTATCGTTGTATTTCGCGGCAATCTCGGAACTGAAGCCTGTGGTGAGCCCGAGCGATTCAAAGAAATATCCGCCCGTAATATCGATGATCTGGCCTATGGGCGTACCGAGATAGAAGGCCGTCGTGCCAAGATCGGCGCCATTATAATCCACATCCGCATATATGTAGCTCGCACTTACAAAGGCATTGTTCCAGTCCGCCCGAACGGAGGCGTCGAAACCCTTCGTCGTAAAGTCACCGCTGTTCGTCCGAAGGGCGGTATCCGGCACGATGACATCGCGAATCTTAGTATAGAAATAATTAGCACCGAGGGTAAAAATACCGGCGTTTGCCTTGGCCCCGACGGTATAGTTGCGCGAATACATGGGGTCGATATCCGGATCATACGCGACGGCATTGCTGGTAAAGAACACTTCGTTCATGTCGATACCGCGAAAGACGTCCGATGCCCCCGCGACCAGGCTGACATTATCCGTCACCGCATATTCAGCGGAAATATTGGGGCTGACGCCGAAATTACTAAAGTCCTGACCGTTGGCAGCCTCAAACCACTGGCCGTCCAGACGGAACCCGGTTGAAATATTGAGCGCGTCAAGTGGATTAAGGCGTGCCTGCACATATCCGCCAAGGTTCCAGACTTTTTCAGAGAATTTTCCTTGCGGAAAGGAGGCGAAGAACCGCTCGTTCGTTCCCTTGTCATAGTAAAAATCCGAACCAACCGTGAGAGATCCCGTATCAAGCTGAAACCTGTTCTGGGCCTTGCCGCCATAGCTGTCGATCTTGCTGTGATAGCTTGCCGGCGTGCTTCCGGGCCGGTTCAGGTCATAGTTATTGTAGTAGAACTCAACCTCCGGATCGTAAAGGTCGGTAGGGTCCGTTGTTTCATATCCAACGGTAATGGTCGTCCGGGAGAGATCATTCTGCTGCGGGGGAAGATCTGCCGCTGCGCTGGCGCCAGCGAGGCCCGCGAAATTTGTCCGATAGGGACGATCCGCGTCATCCACCGAGTAATCAATGGAAGAATAAATCCTGTGGCCACTGCTGCTTTCCGCCCCGAGCTTGAGGAGGCCGGACCAGAAGTCTTCGCTGCTTGCCAGTTGCGTATCACCGCTGCCATTCTTGTAGTCGTCACCCTTGGCGCGGGTTATCGCCCCCAAATAATCAACACCACCGGTCTTACCATATCCCGAAGTCGTCACCTTGATTGTTTTGGAATTCGTATCGTAGGACGTATTGACGAACGCCCCGAGATTTTGCCCGGGTGCCAGTAAATCACCGGCGCTTTTCGTCTTAAATCGGATGGCGCCACCCGAGGCGCCCGGACCGGAATCCGCCGCCGCGACACCGGCTTCAACCTCAACGGATTGAAGAAGCGCGGGGTCGATCAGGATGCTGCCGTTATGATGGAAGATATTATTGACCTGACGCGCGCCGTCTATCTGGACATTCAGGTTATGATCTTCAACACCGCGCACAAATATCTTGTTTGATGCATTTGTAGTGCCGCCAACAGAAACACTGGAATCTCCCTTGAACACATCCGAAAGTGACTGCGGCTGCAAAAAGTCAAGATCCTCCGACGTTACCTTGCCCGTCACGCTGAGGTCATCGGCTGGCACCTCGGTTGAGACATTGATCGGTTGTTCAAGCGGGGCTTCCTTTTCCTGGGCATGCAGCGGGGCCACAAACAATACAGTGAAAAGGCAGGTAGTGCCGGCGAGATAAGTTCTTAAATTCATCGTTTATACTCTCTGTAGAAACTGTTAGTGCGTGTGGGAATGACCAGCCTTGGATGCGGAGTCATCTCCATAGTCGTTATCGGGGTAGTTTTCCGCCTGCTGTTTCCAGTAACCGCGGGTCAGCAGCCTGTCGGCCGGCACGTCAAATTCCTGTGCCAGGGAATGACGAATGCGGCGCATGATGCCGGATTCGCAGGCCACCCACCAATACGCATCAGGATATTCGCGAGCAGCACGGCGAACTTCCTCAACAAGCCGCTCACCGAATGCCTTGCCAATTCCCTCCGCGCGGTGCAGCCAGATCGGAGAGAAAGGCACATGCGGGCTAAGAGGACGTTCTTCCTCCAGGGTGTCAACTTCCAGGATCATTTCGGCAATGCGGGTTTCACCAGCCGCCTCAAGCACCATGGAGGCCGCCGGGATGGCCGTGTCATCCGCGACAATGATAAGCCTGTCAGCTGTTTCCGGCGGAACATACCCACCCCGCGGTCCAGCCAGAACGAGATGTTGCCCCGGCGTCGCCTGCCGTGCCCAACCGGAGGCAATTCCCTCTCCATGCAGCATGAAATCGATATCAATCTCTCCAATCTCGGGACGTACATTGCGCGGCGTATAGGTCCGGGAGGGAGGGAGCGGGCGAACCGGAGAATTATCCATCAATGACCAGTCAAAATCCCCAGGCACAAAAAACAGCTTTATGTGAGCGCCGGGGAGGGGAGGTTCGAAGCCGTCAAACTGATCCGATATAAATGTCACTCGCCGCATACGCGGGCTCAAAACCGTGACTTCCTTCACCGTAATCTTGCGCGGTATCGGAAAATTCGGTTTTGACGCAGACGCGGCTGTTGGTTCACCTGAAGTCATACTTCCAAGCTCCTAGTTGCAAATCATTCCTAATTTCAATATAATATGAGTCATACTCCAACTGGTCGGTTGCGACCATGAAGGTCTTTTCTGCGGAAGCGACTTTCTTGTTTGTTAAAAATCGACCTCCCGGCATTTGTGAGGATTAAAAAGATGATTGAGGAACAGCAGCTTATAACGCCAACTGTTCGCGGATCCCGAAAGGACATGGTAAATTTCAATAACCGGAGCTATGACGAAAGGTGCCGCCCGGAAGAGCTGGTCGATGGAAAAATCCTGTTTGAGCGGATCCATGACGGTTTCGGGGTCCATGCCTCGGACGCCGTGGAGCGGCAGGACGGTCGGTCCGCTTTTACCGAGATCCCGGGGCTGAGCATCATGGTCTTCCTGCGTGGCGATGTGAAAGCCGATCTCGGCACACAGTTCGTCCATTATGGCCATAGCCTGCGCCCGGACGGAAAAGAAGGGCCTTACGCCAATATTCTCGCCAAGACCCAGAAAACGAAATTTGCGCGCTACTTTAAAAAGGGTGTTCATGTGCGCAAAGTCATTGTCGGCCTCAGCACGGATTGGCTCAATGACTATCTCAGGGAAGATACCCCGGAAACCCGTGCCATCGAGACGTTCCGGCAAACGCATCTGAACCTGATGGAATGGGTGCCGACGCCGCGTATGGTCAATCTGGCCGAGGATATCCTGCTGTTTTCGGAACAACGCTCTCTGATGGAGAAGCTGTTCCTGGAACAACGGTCGATCGAGCTCGTGAGCGAGGCATTCCGGATGCTGAATGAAGACAGGAAACCGGTCAATGATCCGCTGAACGAGCGGGAGCGCAAGATACTGAAGCTATCGCTCGATTATATCCATTCGCATTTCTATGAGACGCTTTCCATTGGAGCGCTCTCACGGGATGTCGGCATGGCAGCCAGCCAGATCCAGCGGCTGTTCAAGCAGGCCTTTGGCAAGACGGTGTTTGAATATATCCGCACCGAGCGGCTGTCTCTCGCCCATGATGGCCTTCGAAACAAGGGCATTGCCATCGCCGAGGCCGCCTATGTCGCCGGCTATTCCAACACCGCAAATTTCTCGACCGCCTTCAAGCGCCAGTTCGGCAAAACGCCCAAACAGGCGCGGCGGAACTTCTGAAATAGCGCCAATATGTGTAAAAATCACCCAATCATGTTAACGAATAAAACAGTGGAAGGGCTGGAAGAATTATCGATTTTTAGGTCAGAAATTCACTGTTTCACTAATAGAACAATTAGCGCCCTTGACTTATGGAAATTGCTGCTGCAATTTCCATTTCAGCGATGGTTCCATTCATGGATGAAAAAGGGAACAAGGACTGAATAGACTGACTGAGTTCAGACTGTTTAACACCTTGGCTGCCCCCGCAACTGTGAACAGAGAGCGCACCCGATAAAGCCACTGGGGAACTGGGAAGGCCGGATTGCGTTAAGACCTGTGAGCCAGGAAACCTGCCGTCGCAAGCGCTACTCGACCACTGTACGGGGTGTGCTCGTGGGACGGAAACCCGTTTGTGGTGGCGCGCAGAAATGCGTTGCTATCGGGGTTTTGGGCTTGAATTCTAATTTCCTCAACCATTGAAAGCCGTGAGTCCGCCTTATACGGGCTTGGAGCTTTTATTTGATCGCACCGTGTTTCTTCGTCGTCAGGCGCAAGCGGCAAGGTCGCTGTTTGCCCTTACTTGTCTTTTAAGAAACAAGAGGGATCAGCAATGTTTGATTACTTACGAAAGAAGAAATCTGCCCCCGTTTATCTCGCCACCGGCATGCTTGTCGCCAGCATCATGACCGTCCCGGCCTTGGCGGAGGACACAACCCAGTTAATGCCCGAAATTGTGGTATCGGCGAGCCGGACTCCGTTGCCATCAAAGGAAATCGGCAGTGCCGTTACGGTCATCACGGCGGAGGAACTGGAGCAACGGCAGGTGCGCGTCGTTTCTGATGTTCTTCGGGATGTCCCCGGCGTCTCCGTTAATCGAGCCGGGCCGGTCGGCAGCCAGACGCAAATCCGCATTCGAGGGGCGGAGGGGAACCAGACGCTCGTCCTGATTGATGGGATTGAGGTGAATAATCCAGCCTCCGGATCGGAGTTCAACTTTGCGAACATGCTGAACGCGGGGATTGAACGGATTGAAGTCTTGCGCGGACCGCAAAGCGCGATTTACGGCAGCGATGCCATTGGCGGTGTCGTGGATATTATCACCCAGGACCCCGAACCCGGTTTTACCGTCTCCAGCCGTGGGGAGCTTGGATCTTTCTCCACGAAGGATGGGCAGATCGACATGGGCTATGGAAGTGACAGGGTCAATATTTCCGGCACGGTCGAGCGGTATATCACGCATGGTATTTCCGTCGCGGACGAGAACAATGGCAATACGGAGCGGGACGGTTATAACAATACGACCGGGCGCCTCAAAATCGGTATCAAGCCCCTTGAAAACCTCGACCTAAAAGCGGTGGGCATGATTGTGGATAGCGATCTGGAGGGTGATGCATCCGCCGTCGTCGTCAACGCGATCGATAGCGAAGATACCTCTCAATCCTTGCAAAGATATGGCCTTACCAGTGCCAAGCTGACCCTTGCTGACGGTGCGTGGGATCAGTTGATCAAGGCGAGCTATATGGACGACAAGACGGATTATCTGGATGGATCCGGGGCGACCACCTACACATCGAAAGGCAAGCGGATCACCTATGGTTATCAGTCGGATTACTATTTCTCGACCCCGGATTTCGCAAATGCCGACCATACCGTCACCTTTGCGGCCGAGCGTGATGAGGAAGAACAGTATACTAACAGTGGCTTCTCCGGACCTAATACCGTGAACATCGTGAATTACGGTTACTCGACGGAATACAGGGCCGGCTTATGGGATAATCTTTTCCTGTCTGGTGCCCTGCGGTATGACGACAATGACGATCTGTTCGAAAATCAGACCACCTATCGCAGCACGGCCGCCTACCTGTTTGACGAAACCGCTACCCGCCTGCATGGCAGCTTCGGCCGCGCGGTGAAGAACCCGACATTGTTCGAACTATTCGGCTCCACTCCGGGCTTCACAGGCAACCCCAACCTGAAACCGGAGGAAGGCCTCGGATGGGACGCAGGCGTCGAGCAGGCATT
Source organism: Sneathiella sp. (assembly GCF_029233945.1). Lineage (GTDB taxonomy): Bacteria > Pseudomonadota > Alphaproteobacteria > Sneathiellales > Sneathiellaceae > Sneathiella. The sequence goes on from NZ_JARGOQ010000035.1 coordinate 39,541, forward strand.
TCTGGATGACAAGCTGATCCTTGACATGACCTATTTCAACAATCGCATCAAAAATCTTATTCAGGGTGGGGGGAATACGGCGGTTAATTTGCCGGGAACGAGCCGGATACAGGGTGTCGAGTTCACCGCCTCGACAGAGCCGTTCGAGAATATACGCTTCGATGCTTCCTATACCTACACAAATGGTAAGGACGCAACGGGGACAGCACTGGTCCGGCGGCCCAAGCATATCGCGAGCCTCGTCGGTAACTACAGTTTTGACGTTATGGAGAAACCTGCCAACGTCAATCTGAGCCTGCAATATAACGGCAAGCAGAATGATATTGTTTATGACAGCTATTTCCCCGTGGCGACGCGAATGGTCGAGCTGGATAGCTATACTCTCGTCAATCTGGCGGCAAGCTATGAATTCGCAAAAGGGGCGGAGGTTTACCTGCGCGGGGAAAATCTTCTGAACGAAGACTATCAGGAAGTCTATGGGTATGGATCGCCGGGAATTTCGTTTTTCGCCGGTCTCCATATTAAATTCGGGCCCTTCTGATGATGTCAACAAGCAGCCAGCATTTATGGTTCTTGCGGGTATTGTTTGCCCTCTTCCTGGCGGTTTTTCTGCCGGGGAATGGTGCGGCCAAGCCCGCGCGCATAGTATCCATGAATGTTTGTGCGGACCAGCTTCTTCTGCTTCTGGCCGACCGCGATCAGATTGTATCGCTGAGCTACCTCGCCACGGATGAGGAAACTTCCACAATGGCGAAGCAAGCGGTGGGACTACCCATAAATCATGGTCTGTCTGAGGAGATTTTGCCGCTTGAGCCGGATCTTATTCTCGCAGGCGAATATACAACCCGCCCGACCGTCTTCCTTTTGCGCAAACTGGGCTATCGGGTAATTGAGCTTCCCGCCGCGAACAATTTGTACGATATCAGGGCAAACATTCGAACCGTTGCCGATGCCGTGGGCGCGCCGGAGCGGGGTAGAGCCCTGATCACGGCATTCGATAAAAAACTGCCTTCCTCTGACATGCTGGCGGAAGAGGTTGGCGCGCCGATCGCAGCGCTCTATTGGGCAAACGGTTTCACATCGGGAGAAGGGACATTGGCAAATTCAGTCGTCAAGGCAGCAGGGTTTCGAAATCTTGGCAGTGAACTCGGCATCAGAGGGACCGGTCAGGTGCCACTAGAAACTCTGATAATATCAAAGCCGGATTTGCTGATTGTGGGCGAGCCGCGGGATAAACCCGCGATGGCGACAGAAATTTT
>NZ_JARGOQ010000098.1 GCF_029233945.1 Sneathiella sp.
CTGCTGCCGAAAGTCATCTACAGCCTGGATGAACCCATTGGCGACCCCGCCGCGCTCAATACCAAGCTGATCTGCCAGTCAGCGAAAGACATGGGGATCAAGGTATTGCTCTCTGGCATGGGCGCGGATGAGTTGCATTTCGGATATCGCCGGCAGAAGGCCTGGCTGATGGCGGAGAAATATCGCAAATTGCCCGGTATCGTCCGTGGTCCTGTCCGTGCGGTGACGAATGCGCTGCCGGTTCAGATCGGCGGGCGCGGCTTCCGCCTTGGACGCTGGGCGAAAAAATTCCTCTCATTCGCAGAGCTTCCCTCTAATGAGGCTTATCTTAGAAGTTATGCGCAGTATGACCAGCAGTCTCTGTCGCAACTGATGCCGGATGTCGCGGAAAGCCAACTCGGCGCGCTTGCCGATTATCATGACGGAGTGATGCAGGCTGCCTATCAGGATGATCCCTATAACAAGCTTTGCCAGACCGATATCAAGCTCTTTATGTGCGGGCTCAACCTCACCTATACGGACCGGTCCTCCATGTCCGAATCTGTGGAAGTGCGGGTTCCGTTCATTGACCGTGAATTTGTCGCCAGCAGTATGAACCTGCCCGGCCATATGAAATACACCAACGGCACGTCGAAATATCTGCTGAAGAAAGTCGCGGAAAAATATCTGCCACAGGAAATTATCTATCGGCCCAAGTCAAACTTCGCTGTTCCGATCCGCAGCTGGATCTCCGGTGAGCTGTCGGAGATGCTACAAGACACACTAAGCCCGGCGCGACTGAAATCGCGCGGCTGGTTTGATGCCGACTATGTGCAACAGTTGATTAAGGACCATAAATCAGGCCGTCTCGATAACTCTGCCCGCATATATCAGCTCCTCACTGCGGAGCTGTGGGCCGAACAGATGATGGATGGTTAGTTCCGGGCCTTACGGACTGGGGATGGCGCGGGGACCAATCGGTCGCGGCTCTTTCCAATAGCTGAAATCATAGTCTTTAAACTGATCGACGGGCAGCAGCTCGTAGATACTAGTGCCCATACCGCGCGCGACATGAGGCGTCTCTTCCGTGAAGAAGGCCCAAATCCGATCTGTTATCCCCTCGTCGATGTCACCGCCGGGTTCCAGCGCCCAGCCATATTTGGACGACTGAAGCCAGCTTAGTCCGGAATAGATATTGTGGGATAAAATCCAGTCCTCCGGTGCGGGCGAGACGATCAGGCCATCAATGATGTTGTTCTTGATAATTGTCGACGGCTCCTCCCCAGGGATTTGGACAGATTTGCCGGGCTCCACTTCCGCCAGCATCATATTATGCAGGAAGTGCATTGACCCGAACTGGCTGCCCCAGCTCCGCACGCGCCCCAGAAAGACATTGCTCAGCAACCACATGCTGTTGGCCTCCTCGATATTTCCCGTACCGTGATAGGTATAGGCAAAAGGCACATTGTCGAACATGTTCTCGGCGACGAGGATCGTCTTGTTCTTCAGATAGACCGACATACCATTGCCATGAACGCCGAGAATGTCCGAGAGGGTGTTGCCGGTTACCTGGATGTTCTCTGTCTCAATCAGACGGATGCCCGTTCGGCCTATCTTGTGTATCACATTGTCGCGAATGATGATGTCTTTTGAAAAACCGAACCGGATGCCTGAACTTTTCTGGCTGTTGGTGATCGTATTGTTGCTGACAATCACATTCTGGGCCTTGTGAAGCTGGATTGCGCCAATTCCCTCGACCGAGCGGAGATGATCGATATAGTTGTCGCGAATGACAACATTGCGGACCGGATGATCCGAATTGATGATTGCAGTTCCGCTGGCCCAACCGTCATGATCGCCGAAATAGTGGCGGATGTGAAACTCCTCGATCACGAGATTGCTGCTTCCGTTGATATTAAAGCCAGCGGCTAGTTCGTTGATATAGAGGCGGCCGTTCGCCATTGCTTTCGGGTTTTCCGGCCAGATCACGATCCGACGTGCTTCATTATCGATAAAGTACTCCCCCGGTTGGTCGACATCCGACGGGCGATTGAACAGGGCATAGTATGATTCGCGATCGGTGTAAGGATCATTGCCGGGCGGGTTGAATTTTATGGTGCTTGATGCCGTATCAATTCCGGTAACTTCTGTCAGCAAGACCAGATTGGGCTTCATCCAGACCGCGATCCTCGCGTTCCGCCAGTTCTTTTCGTCCGTGTTATCGAGGCCACTATCGAGGGTAATATAGTCCGCGCCCATGACAGAGCGATTTTCATCACCGCCGATTACATTGTAATGCTCATAATCGTCAAACCAGAACGGGTCCGGCTGATTTGGCTCGCGCGCGATCCATACCCGCTCGTCGGAGAGAAACATGGGTGTAAAGGGGTTAACTTCTTCCTTGAGGGTCGATTTAAAAAGATTTTTCCAGTTGGGACTATTGTAGCAGTCGGCGGCGGAGGCGCAGGGAGTGAAGGCAGCCTCGAGTTCTTTCGCACCGCTTAAAATTGCGCGTCCTTCGCCCCATCCGTTGCCTTTATAGGTGACGGGTTGGGAGTCTGAACCACCGGCAGGAATTGTGATGCTTCCCAGATATTCAACGCCGCCTTTGAAATTGACGACGTCACCGGGGCGGAGTTTATAGTTGCCCGCTTTTGATCCCGCGTTCGCATCACCGGGCGCATGCTGCCATGGCGCCTCTTGCGTGATGCCGCTGTTGCTATCGCGACCATTTTTGAAATCGACAAACAAATCTTGCGCGAAGGCGAGATTCGCCATGGCGCATGCTATCGCGGTGAGTGAGTATATCAGATGCCGAAAATGCACGTTTCTGTCGCCCTGTTATTCTGAAGAATGTCATTATTATAGTGAAGGCCTAGCACAATTTCTTCGCAATTTCGATTCCGTGGTCGAGCGGAGACACTAATCGCTCACATTTGACCAGATATCCCGCCGGTCCCAGACACTCTTCCAGACCGCCAGTGATTCCTTTGAACTATGGCGTCCGAACTTGGCAAGGATGAGATGCGCGAGGTAGCGCGACAACGGCCAGAGTTTCATCAGCCACATGGCCAATCCGCGCGTAGTCGCGGGAAAGTGCTTGTAAATGAGGGTCATTTTCGCCTTTATCAGCCGCACGAGTTTGTCTGACTGGACGGTTTCCGACGCGCCGCCGTGGTGAATGATCGTGGCCTCTGACGTGACCATGGGTTTTGCCCCGGCCTTGGCCGCGCGGGCACAGAGGTCTGCCTCTTCCGCATACATGAAAAAGGCTTTGTCAAACCCGCCAAGGCTGTTCCAGAAATCCCGCCGGATGAGGAAAAAGCAGCCAGTGACGACATCCACCTGACGGATACCTTCCCGGTCCCAGCTTCCCATGCCTTCCGGATTGAAGAAGCTGGAATTGCGGAACATTGAAGAGAATCCGAGTGCCTGGCTCGTCAGGCTCCAAAGGCTCATGTTGGTCCAGCAGGATGTCGGGTTGAGGCTCCGATCGGCGAACAGGGTGCGGCCACCCCAGATACCGGCCTCCGGATAGGCATCGGCAAATGCCATCAGCTTATCGATGGCACCGTCGAGCACTTCCGTATCCGGGTTGAGCAGCAGCAAAAATTCGCCACTTGCGTCCTTTGCGGCAAGGTTATTGGCGGCGGCAAAGCCGAGATTTTCATTGAGGCACATAACCTTTGCCTTATCCGCATATTGCGCGTTCAGCGCTTCTGCCGATCCATCCGTTGACGCATTGTCGATAACAATAACCTCGAACGGTGTTTCCCGGGTTTCCGCATAGGTCGTTTCAAGGGCCTTCAGTGTCATCTCGCACGTATTGTAACTGATGACGATAATCGAAACCGCGGGCGCCTTTGCCAACTCTGTTTTCTGCTGCGATGAAAGGCTCATAGACTCCTGATCCTAGACAAATATCATATATATTATAACGGAAATACGGGATGGCTTTCCGTTAATTGCCGTCGGGCAGAGAAACTATTGCCGAATTTAATTAATATCCTGTTGCAAAAAACGAATTTCGTCTGCCTGAAAGGAATTGCCGCGAGGCAAAATTAAACAAATTAACTAATTATCGAGATTCTGTTACCTATATTGATGTTTGACCTTGGGGAAAAAGAATAACTTATCAGGATTCAGGAATGCTTGCAGTCGTTACGATTGGTCTGGTGATAGTTGCCGCTTTGGGCTTCTGGATTGCGCTCCCCTATCTATACAGACGCATCAACGTCAGAAATCTGGCGGCGCGGTGCCGGGCATCCAATTCGGTCGTGCTGACCTATGACGATGGGCCGAGCGCGACTTTCACCCCGGAACTTCTCGAATTGCTGGCCGAATATAATGCGCCCGCTACCTTTTTTGTGCTCGGGGTACAGGCCGATAATAATTCGGAGGTGGTGCCGAAAATTGCCGCGAACGGACATGAGATCGGCAGCCATTCCTATGCACATCTGAACGCATGGAGGGATCTTCCCTGGAAAGTCGCCAATGATATAGAGGCGGGAGTAGACTGCCTTAACCGGAAGGATGTCGAGATTACTTATTTCCGACCCCCGAACGGCAAAATCACCCTGGCGACGCTGTTGCAGACATGGCTTAAGCGACGGCGCATGGCGTGGTGGACAATAGATTCAACAGATACCAATCCGGAGACGATTGAGCCGGAAAAGCTGGCCGAGGCCGTGAAGAAGGCGGGCGGCGGTGTTGTTCTTCTGCATGATTTCGAACGCAGCATCGACAAGGAACGAAATAAATTTGTGCTGGAGGCGACACGGCAGCTGCTTGAAATGGCAAAGGCGGAGAATTTCTCCGTCCGGACTTTCGGTCAGCTTCAGCAGAACGCCTGACGTAGTTTTTGCGAGTATAGAGATTGAGTATTCATGCCTGACAAACCAAAAATACTGGCGATATCCTCAGCAGGGGGCCATTGGGTCCAGCTACAGCGCCTTCGGGCGGCATGGGATGGCTGCGATGCCGTTTATGTCACCACCAAGGAAGGCTATCGGGATGATCTGATCGCAGACGCGACGCGACGCGGCCAATCGACACCACGCTTTTACAAGATTGTGGACGCCAACAGGTGGCAGAAATTTCGCTTGCTGCGGCAACTCTTCGGGATATTGATCATTCTGATTCGCGAGCGCCCCGACGTTATTGTTTCGACCGGCGCCGCTGCAGGTTTCTTCGCTTTGAAAGCCGGCAAGCTGATGGGCGCCCGCACAGTCTGGGTGGACAGCATCGCTAATGCGGGTGCGCTATCCCTATCCGGGCAGAAGGCGGGTGGCTGTGCTGATCTCTGGCTCACGCAATGGGAGCATCTGGCAGGCGGTGAAAATGCCCGCAAGGGTCCGGAATATAAGGGATCGGTCGTATGATTTTCGTAACTGTTGGCCATGAGCTTCGCTTTGATCGCCTGATCAAGGGCCTCGATAACTGGGCACTGGAATCGGGTTATAAAGATATATTTGCGCAAGTGGCGG
>NZ_JARGOQ010000099.1 GCF_029233945.1 Sneathiella sp.
CCGCTGATGACGAAGAAGATATCAACGCCGATATCACCCGCGCTGAACAGGTCATGGCGCCCAAAAACGCCAAATGCCGCGTGATACAGGAGGACGAGCATAACGGCAACGGCGCGCAAGCCATCTATCTCTGGCCGATACTTCACTGATGACCTCCTGATACGGATACTTCAGGTAAGTCTAGCGCATTAACCTTAATGAAGGCTGAAGGGGTCAGGCATCTAGTAATGCCGATATCTTATTGATTTTATTATAGTAATTTCTAATTTCCGCCCGCCATTTCCTGTCCTTGACGTGTGGTTATCCGATCTTAATACTACCTACTCCCACTCAATCGTTCCAGGCGGCTTGGAGGTGGTGTCATAGACGACGCGGTTGATGCCCTTCACCTGATTGATGATGCGGGTCGAGACGCGGCCCAAAAAGTCATGGGTGAAGGGGTAGTAATCCGCCGTCATGCCATCGGTGGAGGTGACCGCCCGGAGCGCGCAGACATAGTCATAGGTGCGGTTATCGCCCATGACGCCGACGGTGCGCACGGGCAGCAGCACGGCGAAGGCCTGCCATATCTCGTTATAAAGCCCGGCTTTACGGATCTCGTCGAGATAGATGGTATCGGCCTTTCGCAAAATCTCCAGCCGCTCGCGGGTGATCATGCCGGGAATACGGATGGCAAGGCCCGGCCCCGGGAAGGGGTGGCGATCCACCAGTTCCGCCGCCATGCCAAGCTCCCGGCCCAGATCACGGACCTCGTCCTTGAAAAGCTCGCGGAGGGGCTCGACCAGCTTCATGTTCATGCGCTCAGGGAGACCACCGACATTATGATGCGACTTGATGGTGACGCTGGGCCCGCCCGCGAAAGACACGCTCTCGATCACGTCCGGGTAGAGCGTCCCTTGCGCGAGGAATGCCGCGCCGCCGACCTTGCTCGCTTCCTCGTCGAAGACATCGATGAAGATGCGGCCGATGGTCTTGCGTTTTGTCTCGGGATCGTCAACGCCCTCAAGTTCGCCCAGGAACAGGTCGGACGCATCGCGATGGATCAGCGGGATGTTGTATTTATCGCGGAACAGGCTGACGACCTGCTCCGATTCTCCGGCGCGCATCAGGCCCGTATCGACATAAACGCAAGTGAGCTGATCGCCGATCGCCTCATGGATGAGGACGGCCACGACGGAGCTGTCCACCCCGCCCGAGAGGCCGCAGATGACCTTGCCGTCCCCGACCTGACGGCGGATCGCGTCGATTGCCTGATCCTTGAACGCGGCCATGGTCCAATCCCCCGCGAGGCCACAGATCCGATGCACGAAGTTGGAGATAAGGGCGCTTCCGCGCGGCGTATGCACGACCTCGGGATGGAACTGCAGGCCGTAGAATTTCTTGTCGTCATTGGCAATGCCGGCAAAGGGCGCGCCGCTCGACGTGGCGACAACGGAGAAGCCGTCGGGGATATGCACCACATGATCGCCATGGCTCATCCAGACCTGATCCTGCGATCCCGCTTCCCAGACGCCATTAAAAAGGTCGCATTCCGCGACCACATTGATATCCGCCCGGCCGAATTCCCGGTGGTCCGGCGCCTCGACTTTCCCGCCGAGCTGGTTGACCATGGTCTGCTGGCCATAACAGATGCCGAGGATGGGCACGCCCATCTCGAACACAGCCTCCGGTGCGCGGGGCGTCTCGTCGCCGATGACCGAGGCCGGACCGCCCGAGAGGATAATCCCGGCGGGGTCGAAGTCTTTCAGCCGCTCGGCCGCTGTATTGAAGGGAATGATTTCGCTGTAAACCCCAGCCTCCCGGACGCGCCGCGCGATCAGCTGGGTGACCTGACTGCCAAAGTCAATGATCAGAATACTGTTTTTCATAAACGGGGTTTAGACAGTTTGGGGGTGCCTGTCCAGCCCGTTTATGACGTGTTTTTGCAGTTTTTTGGCTGCTTCAGCTTTGCTTGGCCTTATAGTCCGCCACCGCGCGTTTGAGCATGGTATATTCGGGGCAACCGAAGAAGCAGAGCGCATCGAGTTTCAGGAGATGTTCCTCCGCCATTTCAAGGTTCCCGGTCTGCAAATAGGCCTCGCCGATATACTCATTCGCGCCCTTGTGATCGGGGTCGATCGTGAGGGCCTTGTTATAGTTGGCGAAGGCCGCGTCGTAGTTCTTCATCTGGCGGTTGGCATAGCCGAGATAGTTATAGGCGTCGGCATTGTCGGGCTCGTCCGCGGTCACCTTGGTGAAGGCGGCGATGGCGGTATCCCACTGCTCCGCGTCGATGGCGGCCTTACCGGCGGCGAAATCCGCGCTTTTCGGGGCCTCCGCCTCGGTCGGGCTGCTGCTGCCTGCCGCGAAAACGATCTGCGCGGCCAGAAGCTGCGCCGCGAAGACGGTAAAAATTGTCAGAATAAATTTGCGAAATGTCATTGTCCCCAACCTCTCCCATACGTTTTAGCGTCTTGTTTCAGGACTATACGGCCCCGTCGCGATGCCGGATCATAATTATATCGCAAAAAACGGCCGCGCCGATTCACGAGATGGTGAGCAGGACGCCTTAATCTGCAATTATGACCGAACGGCACGCTTTTCAAGAACGGCGGTGAAGAAACCATCGCGCCCGCCCTCGCTCGGCGTGACCGCGAACATCTCGCCCGTCCAGTTGCCGTCAAGGCCCGCAGCGTCCCAGATCTCACTCACCGGAAGAAGCGTAAACGCCGGATGTGACAATAAAAAGGCGTCGATCTGCGCGGCGTTTTCCTCGGCAAGAATTGAGCAGGTCGCGTAAATAAGCCGTCCGCCGGGTGCAACCAGCGGCGCGGCGCGACTCAAAATATTCGCCTGCAGCGCGATGAGCTCCGCGAGCCGGTCTTCGGTCAGCTTCCATTTCTGGTCCGGCTGTCGTCGCCAGGTGCCGGAACCGGAACAGGGCGCATCGACAAACACCCGGTCCATCTGGCCCACAAGGGACGCGAAAATTTCGTCATCAGCCTCATCGCCCGTAATCGCCAGCGGCTCGATCAGCGTGACCCCTGCCCGCTTGGCGCGGGCCCCGATATCGCGCATCCGCCGCGCATTGGTATCAAAGGCGTAAATCTTGCCCGCATAGTCCATGGTCGCGGCCATGGCAAGAGACTTGCCGCCGCCGCCTGCGCAGTAATCCACAACCGTCATGCCCGGACGCGCATCGGCAAGACGCGCGGCAATTTGCGCCGCCTCGTCCTGCAATTCGATCCGGCCATTTTCCAGAAGCGGATGACGGCTCAAATTTACCCGACCCTCGATGATCAACCCGTCTGGCGACAACGCCGTCGGCGTGACATCGATCCCCTCATTTTTCAGGAAATACTGGATATCACTGCGCGCGCCCTTCTGGGCATTCACCCGGAGGGTCACCGGCGCGCGGGAGCCATAGGCGCGCATCACCGCCGCCGCCTGATCGCCATATTGCGCGGTGATCTTCTCGGTGAGCCATTCGGGGAAATTCCCCGCGGCCTCCGGCGGCAGGGTGGAAAGATCAAGCGTCGCGGTTTTTGCCAGTGCCGCCCCCTCCTCCGCTGTCAGTTCAGAGAGGCCATGCGGCCCGCCGAACCAGGTCGCGGGCAAATCCTCCGGCGCGATATCTTCAAACAGGATCAGGCTTAAAAAAGAACGGATTCGGGGTGATGGCTCAAGTCCGGCCTCAACCGCCGCCCAGTCCAGTTCTCCCTGACGGCGAAGCGCCCGATAGACGAATTCCGTGACCCAGCGGCGATCCTTCGATCCCGCATAGCGGCGGGTCCGGAAGTAAGTCCCGATATGCTGCTCGGCGGGGGTTGCCGCCGCGCCGATCATCTCCAGCAGTTCAGTGGCAGCGGCAAGCCGGGCGACCGGGGTCATCCGTTCTGCCGGTAGTTCGGCGCCTCGCGGGTGATGGAGACGTCATGCACATGGCTCTCGGTCAGGCCCGCATTGGTGATACGCACGAATTGCGCCCGCTCCTGCAATGTCGGGATATCCTTCGATCCGGTATAGCCCATCGCCGCCTTGAGGCCGCCGACAAGCTGGTGAATAACCGCGTTGGCCGGACCGCGATGCGGCACCCTTCCTTCGATCCCTTCGGGCACGAGCTTGAGATTATCGGAGACTTCCTGCTGGAAATAACGGTCCGCCGATCCCCGCGCCATAGCGCCGAGGGACCCCATCCCGCGATAGGATTTGAACGACCGGCCCTGATAGAGGAAGACTTCCCCCGGGCTTTCATCGGTGCCCGCAAGAAGCGAGCCGATCATGGCGGAACTTGCCCCGCCCGCGAGCGCCTTCGCAAGGTCGCCCGATGTCTTGATGCCACCATCCGCAATCACCGGAACGCCGGAGCCTTGCGCCGCCGCCGCCGCATCCATGATGGCGGTGAGCTGCGGGGTGCCCACACCGGCCACAATCCGCGTCGTGCAGATGGAGCCGGGCCCGATGCCGATTTTCACCGCATCCACGCCCGCATCGATCAGCGCCTTGGTGCCGTCGGCGGTGGAGACATTGCCGCCGATGATTTGCGTCAGGTTACTGAGCTTCTTGATGCGGGTGACCGCTTCCAGCACCCGGCTGGAATGGCCATGGGCCGTATCGACGATCAGCACATCGACCTCGGAGGCGATCAGCGCCTCGGCCCGCGCAATCCCGTCATCGCCGATACCGACGGCGGCGGCGACCCGAAGCCGCCCCTGCTCATCCTTCGACGCATTGGGAAAGAGGGTGGAGCGCTCGATATCCTTCACCGTGATCAGGCCGATGCAGCGGTATTCGTCATCCACAACGAGCAGCTTCTCGATTCTATGCTTATGGAGGAGGCGCTTGGCCTCGTCCTGCGTCACCATCTCGCGCACGGTGACAAGGTTCTCATGGGTCATCAGCTCGCTGACCGGCTGGCGGCTGTCGGTGGCGAAGCGTACATCGCGGTTGGTGAGGATGCCGACCAGCTTGCCGGACTTGCGCTCCGTCACCGGAATGCCGGAGATTTTGTTATTCTGCATCAGGAACAGCGCTTCGGAGAGCGGCTCGTCCGGCGCGATGGTGACCGGGTTGACGACCATGCCGGCCTCGAACTTCTTTACCCGCCGGACCTCGTTCGCCTGTTCCTCGATATCAAGGTTCTTGTGAACCACGCCGATGCCGCCCGCCTGCGCCATGGCGATGGCCATCGGCGCCTCGGTCACGGTGTCCATCGCGCTGGAGATCAGCGGAATGCCAAGGGTGATTTCCCGGGTCAGCCGGGTCGTGGTATCGACCTGCGTGGGGAGGATTTCCGAGGCCGCCGGTTGCAGCAGCACATCGTCAAAAGTAAAGGCTTCGCGGATATTCATGACAACTCCAGGAGCAGCAATGCTCACAATATATTGTGGTGATCAATTTCGAACCCGGAAGATATTCCAACGGGGCTGCAAAACGATCTATGGAATTGCCGCGCAATCATACAGGCAGATTTTAAAA
>NZ_JARGOQ010000036.1 GCF_029233945.1 Sneathiella sp.
GAGTATGATGACGGCGGTGTCGGCGAGATTTTCATCGATATGCATAAGGAAGGCGCCGCCTTTCGCAGCCTGATGAATAATTTCGCAATCGCCATCTCCATCGGACTGCAATATGGTGTCCCGCTTGAGGAATTCGTTGAGGCTTATACCTTCACCCGGTTTGAGCCATCGGGCATCGTGGAAGGCAATGACGCCATCAAGATGTCGACCTCGATCCTTGACTACCTCTTCCGGGAGTTAGCCATCTCCTACCTTGGCCGGAATGATCTGGCGCATGTCGCCCTTGATGATCTGCATAGTGACAGCCTCGGGACCGGCGATGATCAGGCAAAAATCACCGAGGACGAATATTCTGAGAATAGAGCCGCCATCAACAATGTAATCAACCTTGCCTCGACAGGATACGTCCGCGCCAATAATTTCGAGGTGCTGCAAGGCGGCCTTTCCGCAATGGCGGCGAATGTCGGTCAGGGCGAGGTTAGCGCCGCCGCCGCGAGTGTCAGCGCGTCGGGTGCAGTTGCCGCCAGCGTATCGGTTGGCGGCGGGACACCCGGCGGCCCCGACAAGCTAAGCCGTGCAATGGAAGCCCGCATGAAGGGCTATGAGGGGGACAGCTGCGGTGAATGCGGTAACTTCACCCTCGTTCGCAACGGGACCTGCATGAAATGCGATACCTGTGGCGGCACCAGCGGATGTTCGTAAATATCTTTGTAATTCAGTTGCTTGATTAGTTTTGTAAATCTGGCAGGTCAGGAGTTTTGTCGCGTAACCAGTAGAGTACAAGAGTAGTGTAACCAGTAGTGTAAAGCGTAAATTTACGTTGAGTAAGGGTTGGAAAGTGTTGTGCTGCAGCACTTTCAGGATTGCTAAACCTATTTGTCTTACTCCCTAAGATAAAGAGCATGTCTCCGGAGGCATGCTCTTTTTTTAGGACCAGCTTGTCGCGAAACCTTTGCGTTTCAGGTTTTTCGTAATCGAGCGGGATTTCCGTTTTGTCTCAATTTCCGGCTGCGGCTTGCCGAAATACCAGCCCTGACCATAATTGACGCCCAGGACATTGAGGACATGAAGCTGTTCCTTCGTTTCCACCATTTCGGCAATGGTGCCGATGTCCAGCTCCTGACAGAGACGTGACAGCGCCTTCAAGATTGCCGCGTCGCGCTTGTTGGTCAGCACTTCCTTGATATAGGTGCCGTCGATCTTGATATAATCGACCGTCATGGCGCGGATATACTGAAAGGATGCCGAACCCGACCCCATATCATCGAGGCTGATTTCCATGCCCGTGGAGCGTAAGGTCTGGATGATTTTTTCCGCCCGTTGCAGGTCCTTGATCCGGCTGGTTTCGGTAACTTCCAGCCCGATATGCTCGCGAATTTCATCGTTATCTTCGTAAAGAGCGAGAAGGCTGTCGATGAAAATATCCGATTCAAGGGAGTATCCGGAAATATTGATCGCCAGTTTTGGCAGGACATCACCGCGTTTCTGGTATTCCAGCAGCTTGTCCTTGACCTTCTGGGCGACCCCGAGGTCGAGATCCTGGATGATGCCCGTCTCCTCGGCGAAAACAACCGTCTCATAGGGAGATTCCCCGTCCTTGAAACGGGAAAGCACCTCATAATGATGTGTTTCCTTGTCCGCGATCTTCACGATCGGCTGATAAACCAGCTTGAATTTGTAGTTCTGGAAAACGGATTTCAGTGCCAGCATCCGGCTCATCGTTTTTTCGAGGCGGTTATCCATCCCCTCGGCCAGCGATTTGATGTCGAACTCTTCCGTATCGCTGTCCACGAAGCGGTTAATCACATACATCAACGCCTGCGTCGCATTATTTGCGGAAAGCTGTCCTTTCGAGAGGTCAACCGTGCTTCTTAGCATCGAAACACTACCTTTCGGGTCGGCTTCGCTTGCAAGGGAGGATATTTTTTCTTCAAGAATTTTGCCATCGACGGACGGACTGTGCATCAGTCCATATTTATTGCTATCAAGCCGCCCGGCGAAATCCCCGCCTAAGGAATAACGCCGCAAAATAACCCCGATTTTATCAAGGAAATTGGACATTTCATCATCGCCGACATTTTCCTGCATAATGGACAGGCCGTTCAGGCGAAGGAGTGTGAGTTCTGTCCGCTGTCCTGCGTCTGCGGCTATTGTCACCTGCTGATCGGCGAGTTTCATGAAATCCTGCCGATCGAGAAGGCCCGTTTCACCGTCGCGGTATTCTGTGTTTGAACGGGTGGCTCCCATGCTGGAAACATTGAGGGCAAGAAAGACATGCCCGTGATTTCGGGGCAGCTTGCAGGCGCCGACGATGGCCGAGACTTTGGTCTTTTCCATGCGCGCGACGACAGGGGTAATGCGATCCCCCTCCTTCATGGTATCGAGGATATGGGAGAGCACGCCTTTATCCTGCTGCGCGATCAGCTCGACAAAGGGCATCCCCTTGAGGTCTGCCATCTCTACACCAGTCAGCCCTTTTGCCGCGCCGGAGGCGAAAATAACGATCCCGTTATTATCCAGTTCGATCAGCAAATCCGCCGCAGCGAACGAGAAGGCAACGAACCGCTCCTTCTCCGTCCGCAGATTTTCTAGTTTATTGTCGTCAGTCACCTTGCAGCCTTTTGGTTAATTCCCGGTAACATTAACCGTTGATTTATTAACAAATCAGAAAAATGGCTGAAAATTACGCAAAAAAACCCGCGACATGGCGGGTTTCTTCTCGCGCCTCCAGACGGGAGGGCTATTCTTCCGTTTTCGGCTGCGGCATTACCGTGCGGATATGCAGCTCCCGCAGGTTTTTCAAGGGAACTTCCGCCGGAGCCTGCATCATCAGGTCCTGCGCCTGCTGGTTCATCGGGAACAGGATCACTTCGCGGATGTTCGGCTCATCGGCGAGCAGCATGACGATGCGGTCCACACCCGGGGCAATGCCGCCATGGGGCGGCGCGCCATAGCGGAAGGCGTTCAGCATGCCACCGAAGCGATCTTCCACGACTTCTGCCTCATATCCCGCAATCTCGAAGGCCTTCATCATGATATCAGGGCGATGGTTCCGGATCGCGCCCGAGGACAGCTCGATCCCGTTGCAGACGATGTCATACTGATATCCCTTAATATCGAGCGGGTCCATGGTTTCCAGCGCCTCAAGACCGCCCTGCGGCATTGAGAACGGGTTATGACTGAAATCGATTTTCTTTTCGGTTTCGTCATATTCGAACATCGGAAAATCAATAACCCAGCAGAAGCGGAAGACGTTCTTCTCGGACACATCCAGTTCTTCGCCGATGCGCACCCGCGCCTTGCCGGCGATATCGGCAGCCCCTGCCGCCTTGTCGCAGGCAAAGAAGACGGCATCCCCCTCGCCCACGCCGGTGATTTCGCGGATTTTCGCAATCCGGTCTTCATCGAGGTTTTTCGCGATAGGTCCCTTCGCCTCACCATCCTTGAAGATGATATAGCCAAGGCCGCCGGCCCCTTCTTTGCGGGCCCAGTCGTTCATCTTGTCATAGAAGCTGCGCGGGCGATCGGCGGCCCCCGGCGCGGGAATGGCCCGGACGACCGAGCCTTTTTCGATATTTTTCACAAACAACCCGAAGCCAGAGCCGGTAAAGGGCTCGGTCGCATCGCTGATGATAATCGGGTTGCGCAAATCCGGCTTGTCCGTGCCGTATTTCAGCATGGCCTCATCGAACGGAATCCGCTCGAACGGGGTGACAACCTTGCGATCTCCTGCAAATTTCTGGAATACCTGGGTCAGGACCGGCTCGACCGCGGCGAAAACGTCTTCCTGGGTCACGAAGGCCATCTCGATATCGAGCTGGTAGAATTCTCCCGGGCTGCGGTCTGCGCGGGCATCTTCATCGCGGAAACAGGGCGCAATCTGGAAATAGCGATCAAAGCCCGACATCATGATCAGCTGCTTGAACTGCTGCGGCGCCTGCGGCAGGGCATAGAACTGACCCGGATGGAGGCGGCTCGGCACGAGAAAGTCACGCGCGCCCTCGGGAGAGGAGGCCGTCAGGATGGGTGTCTGGAATTCCTGAAAGCCCTGCCCCACCATCTGATTACGCAACTCGGCGATGATGTTGGAGCGCAGCACAATATTCTGATGCAGCCGGTCGCGGCGCAAATCAAGATAACGATGACGCAGCCGGATATCTTCCGGATACTCCTGCTCCCCAAAGACGGGCATGGGAAGTTCTTCCGCCGCGGATTGCAGCGCGAATTCCTCGATATCCACTTCGACCGCCCCGGTTGGCAGGTTTGAATTAACCGTTTCCGCGCTCCGGGCCACCACTTTCCCCGTGATCGTGATGACACTCTCGGAACGGAGGCCTTCCACCGCCTCGAAATTGGCGACATCATGCTCAATCACGCATTGGGTAATGCCGTAATGATCGCGCAGATCGACAAACAGCAGATTGCCGTGATCGCGCTTGCGATGAACCCAGCCAGACAGCCGGACGGTTTTGCCAACATCACTCTCGCGCAGTTCCGCGCAAGTATGGGTTCGGTAGCTATGCATCGATACTCTCTTAAAATCTTCGGGCCCGTCTTGAGCCGCGTTTAACAATGAGCGCCTGTATTACATGGTTTTTCGCCCGTCGCCAACCTTCCTTTATCGAGAAATATGGGCTATCTTACCAACAATAGAGCTTTGCAATAGAACAAGTCGCGTTTGGGTGCCCCCGGGCGTATTTTGTTGGGAAAGGGCACATAAGTGCAATGCAGATAATAACAACAACGACAGACCTTGAAGAACTGGTAACACGGTTCGAAAAATACCCCTATTTCACGATCGATACGGAGTTTTTGCGCGAAAGTACCTTTTGGCCGATCCTTTGTCTGGTTCAGCTCGCGACCGATGATGAATCGGCCATTCTTGACCCGATGGCCGACGGGATTGACCTCGCCCCCCTCTTTCGCCTGCTGCAAAACAAGGACGTGCTGAAAGTCTTCCACGCAGGCCGGCAGGATCTTGAAATTTTTCATCATCTCAATGGCGAGGTGCCGGAGCCGATTTTTGACACACAAGTCGCAGCGATGGTCTGCGGGTTTGGCGAATCCGTGGGCTACGATACGCTGGTCTCCAAGATCACCGGTAAAGGTATCGATAAATCCTCGCGCTTCACCGACTGGTCGCGCCGCCCTCTCTCCGACCGGCAGCTCACCTATGCCGAAGCGGACGTCACTCATCTTCGGGATGTGTATAAATTCCTCGCGAACAAACTGAAAGAACGGGGCCGCGAGGAATGGGTGACGTCGGAAATGGAAATCCTGCGCGCGCCGGAAACCTATTTTATTCCGCCGATGGAGGCCTGGCAGCGGATCAAGGCGCGCAACAGCAACCCGAAATTTCTCGGCATCCTGCAGGCGGTCGCCGCCTGGCGGGAGGAGCAGGCTCACCGTCAGGATATTCCGCGCAACCGGGTCCTCCGGGATGAGGCGTTGCTTGAGATATCCTCTAATCCCCCGAACAACCCCGAGGCACTTTCTCATGTCCGGGGGATCGGCAAAAAATTTGTCGATGGCCATATGGGGCGCGGGTTACTGGAGGCAGTGGAAACGGGCACCAAGTTGCCGGCAGATCAGCGGCCAACACCGAAAAAGAAAGCCCCTCCATCAAAGGGAATTGGACCGCTGATGGAGCTGTTACGGGTTCTTCTTAAACTCAGATGTGAAGAGAATGAGGTGGCGCAAAAACTCATCTGTAATATGACCGACCTTGAAAAGATTGCCGCCGAGGACGAGGCGGATGTTCCCGCGCTTAAAGGCTGGCGCCGTCGGGTCTTCGGTGACGACGCCCTGAAGCTCAAAAATGGCGAGATTGCCCTCTCCTCCGAGGGCGGAAAAATCAAGATTATTGATCTGGCATAATTTCGATCGCGGCTTCAAGATCGAGATTGGCGGCGAGTGCCTCGAACTGATTGGCCACATGATGCCCGACGAGCGCCGAAAGTGCCGCTGGAATTCTCAATGTTATGGCCGTTCGGGAAATCTCCAGCCGGGTCTGGGAGAGAATGCCAATCGTTCCGCCGCTTAACGTATGCGAAAGCCGGAGCGCGAGACCAACGGTAAGCGCGTTTTTCGCCTCCTCATCGGAGAGCAGGCGCAGGCTGTCATCGGTGGCGGGGCCGGAAAAATCGCCTTTATAGCGGGCATAAACGGAAAGCGAGACCATGGCCCGACCGCGATGGCTGATGCCATTAAAGGGCGCCCGGAATATCCGCCGGAAGGCCTGGGCGGCGCGATAGTCGGAGTTCGCCCACCAGGCAATATCGGAAAGCGTCGCCGCAGCCAGGGCCAGGCGTTTCCCGTTGTCGTCAACATTCCCCATCAGATCATGGAGCCAGGCGAAAATTTCCTCTCCATGCTCGGCGAAGCGGCCCTCAGCTGCGGCCATGTCACGGCAGGCATCGAGGAGCGGGTCGCGGCGGCGGACGGATTTTTTAAGCTCGGAAAACAGCATCCCTTCCCGCAGACCGTTGCCGGAGAAAATGACATTCTTTGGCTCCGTCATCGTCATCAATTCCTGCATAATGATCGCGGCGGTATGCATGGTGTTGGCGCGGGATTTGGGGATTCCGTTGGCGGCATTGAGGTCCTGGATCGTCATGCCGAGGATTTCGTCCAACAGCTCGGTCATCTGCTCCGCGCTCAAACGATAGCTATGGATGATATTCAGCGGATGACCGGTCTTGATGATGTGATATCGGGCCAGAACACGCCAAGCGCCGCCCACGGCATAGAAATCCTGCGCGGACATCTCTTCGAGCCAATCTGCCTTGGCAAATTTCTTGTTGATGAATTTGCGTAGCTTTTTCTCCGGCATATCCATATAGGAAAGCCGCAGTGCGCCTAATGGGAGCGTTGCCGTTTCATGGATATGAAAATCGGAAATTTGCACCAGTTCCAGACTACCGCCACCCAAGTCCCCGGCGAGGCCATTGGCCTGCGGGATGCCGGAAAGAACCCCGAGACCGGAATAACGCGCCTCCTGCCGACCGCTCAGCACCTGGACATTGAGATCGCATTGCTGCTCGATTTCCGAGACAAATTCAGAGCCGTTTTCCGCCTCGCGTACGGCCGCCGTTGCGGCGACCATCACCCGGTCAATGCCCATATGGTGGACAAGCGCGGCATAACGACGAAGCGCCCCAAGGGCATCCTCCATCGCCTTGTCGCCAAGGCGGCCCGTCGTGCCCAGCTCCTTGCCGAGACCGCAGAGGACTTTTTCATTAAATTTGGGAAGTGGTACCCGCTGGGGCCCATCAAATACAACCAACCGGACCGAGTTCGATCCGATATCAATAACAGCAGTAGACCGATCCGACAGTTTGACCGCTGGATCCAGCTCTCTATCCCGATCTTCCATAAAACCCTAACACCTGGAATACGAAAACCAATTTCCCTAGCTTGGTGGTACAAGCTTGGGTACAGGTTCCTTTACAAGTAAAGCCTTGCCGCGTCCAGATAAAGACGGGTTTGTCATGAAATAATTATGGGCCGAGAAGGGTTCTCCGTCGGCGGAAATACGCTCATACTCCCCGTTTTCCAGGAGTTTCCAGCTTTGCTGATTGTCTTTGAGGCACACTACCATGATCTGGTCGAGAACCTGTCGGTGGATTGTCTCATTGGTGACCGGGAGAAGGGTTTCCACCCGCCGGTCAAAGCTGCGCTGCATCCAGTCGGCCGATGAAATAAAGACTTTTGCCTTGTCGGAGGGCATTTTATGGCCATTGCCGAAACAGACGATCCGGGAATGCTCAAGAAACCGGCCGACAATGCTTGTCACCTGGATATTTTCCGACAAACCCTTGATATTGGGGCGCAGGCAGCAGATACCGCGAATGACGAGGCGGATATCAACCCCGGCGTTGCTGGCCTTGTACAGCGCATCGATAATGGTCGGATCGACGAGGGAATTGAGCTTGGCCCAGATTGCCGCCGGCCGACCGGCCTTTGCATGCTCGACTTCCTCCTCGATCATCTGCATCAGTGAATTGCGCAGGCTGTAGGGAGACAGCGTCAGTTTTTCGAGTCCCTTCGGCTTGGCATATCCGGTTACATAGTTGAACATCAAGGTCACATCCGTCGCGAGCTGCGGATCGGTCGTGAACATCGAGAGGTCGGAATAGATCGTTGCGGTGATCGGGTGATAGTTGCCGGTCCCGAAATGCATATAGGTTTTAAGGTCCTGCCCCTCCCGCCGGACGACAACGGAGACTTTCGAGTGGGTCTTCAGGTCAATAAAGCCATAGATCACCTGCGCCCCTGCCCGTTCCAGATCGCGTGCCCAGCGGATGTTCGCTTCCTCGTCAAAGCGGGCCTTGAGCTCGATCAGGGCGGTGACGGACTTGCCCGATTCCGCCGCCTCGATCAGCGCCTTGATCACCGGGGAATTGGTGGAGGTCCGATAGAGCGTATGCTTGATCGCCACCACGTCCGGGTCCGCCGCAGCCTGCCGCAGGAACTGGACGACGACATCAAAGCTTTCATAAGGATGATGGACGATAAAGTCCTTGTTGCTGATGGCCGAAAAAATATCACCACCCGCATCCCGCACCCGCTCCGGATAGCGGGGGGTGTAGGGCTTGAAACAAAGCTCGGGCCGCTCCGCCGTGATCAGTTTCGAGGTATCGGCAAGGCCCAACAGGCCATCACTGATAATCAGCGCGCGCTCGTCAAGGTCGAGCTCCTTGATCAGGTAGTCGACAAACTGCTGCGGCATTTCCTTGTCGACCTTGAGGCGGATCACGCTGCCCCGGCGACGGCGTTTCAGCGCGGTTTCAAAGAGCCGGACCAGATCTTCCGCCTCTTCCTCGACCTCCATATCGCTGTCACGCACGATGCGGAAAATACCTTTGTTGGCAACCTCGTATCCCGGAAAGAGATGATCGAGGAACAGCATCACGATATTTTCAAGGCTGATAAAGCGGATTTTCGATCCCGGCAGGCGGATAAACCGGTCAAGGGCTTGCGGCAGCAACAGAAGAGCCTTCAGGTTGCGCTCTGATTCTTTGCGCACAAGCTCCAGGAACAGGCCGAAGCCGAGATTCTGGATGAACGGAAACGGATGCGCCGGATCAAGCGCCATTGGCGTCAGCACGGGGTAAATCTGCCGCTTGAAATAATCTTCAAGCCAGACCCGTTCCTGCTTGGTGAGTTCCTTCGGGCCGAGAACATAGACCCCTTCCTGACGCAGCTCCTTGGTCAGGCGATTCCATTGCAAAGTCTGCTCGGCCATCAGGCTGTTGGCCTTGCGGTCCACTTCCTCCAGCTGTTGCGCCGGGGTGAGGCCGTCATCGCTGAGCGTCTTGATATTGGCCTTGATCTGGCCCCAGAGACCGGCAACACGCACCATATAGAACTCATCAAGGTTCGCCGCCGAGATCGACAAAAAACGAAGACGTTCAAACAACGGATGAGCGGTATTCACCGACTCCTCCAGCACCCGCCAGTTAAACGACAGCCAGGAAAGCTCCCGGTTGAGGAAGCGTTCCGGGCTGCTGAGAAGGTCTGACGGCGCGGCGTCCGTTATTTCAATATTTGTCGACATATTTAGCTCTGTTCCATTCGCGACGATTGTTCACAATGAAAGATATAGGTCTAACATCAACAAATTATGACAAAAGACATGTTTTATCAGTGTTTTTTCATCGTTTCACGTATCGCGGACGGTTCACTTAACTTTTGTCCATGTCTGCGTTTTGCAAAACATCAGGACGCATCCCTTCACATCCAGGGTGGTCGGGTTCACCAGGGTCAGGGAGGAGGAATAGGTCTTGCCGTCTTCAGGATTGTAAATCGTGCCATCATCCCACTCATTCTCGCCGTCCGGCTCAAAGCCGTTGAGCAGCTCCAGCCCGAGAATTTTCCGTCCCCGAAGTTCCGGATTTTCATTTTTCATATCGGTTTTATCGAGCTTAAACACTGTCTGCGGTTCCTTCAGCCAGACAATTTTTCCGCAGAACTTGTCCCCGCAAGGTTCTATTTTTACGCGGCTTTTCCCCTCTACCGTGGACCAGACGCCCGTGATGTCGGCCCGCGCGGGTGAGGTAATGAACAAAAGACTAGCGAGCAGGCTTATGGAAATAAAAGTTTTTCGCATATTACTTACCTAAGATTGGTTGCAGGCGTTACAATGTACCCGGGAATGCACCGCCATCCAATAATATATTCTGGCCCGTAATATAGCCGGCCTTGTCACTGCAAAGAAAAGCACAGGCCGCGCCGAATTCCTCCGCCGTGCCGAAGCGTCCGGCAGGATTTCCGGCGGCGCGTTCTTTGCGGATATCCTCAATCGGTCGTCCGCTTGATTTTGAAACGGCGTCAAAATTACCGCGCAGGCGGTCGGTATCGAACGGCCCGGGCAGCAGGCCATTGATGGTGACATTATCGATCACCGTCTTGCGGGCGATCCCGGCGACGAATCCGGTCAGTCCTGCCCGCGCCCCGTTGGAAAGGCCGAGTATATCGATCGGCGCCTTCACCGCGCTTGAGGTGATATTGATGATCCGGCCGAATTTACGCGCGCGCATCCCGTCAACGGTCGCCTTGATCAGCTCGATCGGAGTCAGCATATTGGCGTTCAGGGCCTTCTGCCAGTCATCGAGTGTCCAGTCATGAAAATCACCGGTCGGCGGTCCTCCGGCATTATTGATCAGGATGTCCGGCTCGGGACAGGCCGCGAGCACCTCCGCGCGGCCTTCCGGAGAGGTGATATCGCCGGCAATCGCCTTCACCTCCACCGGGGAATTCGCGCGAATATGATCGGCGGTTTCCTCCAATGTGCCTTGGGTCCTGGCTGTAATCACCAGATTGACGCCTTCTGCGGCCAAAGCCTCCGCACAGCCGCGGCCAAGCCCCTTGCTGGAGGCGCAGACAATCGCCCATTTCCCTGAAATTCCCAGATCCATTTTCTTATCCTTGTTCTTCCTTGAAGACGTCGCGGAGCAGCGAAATCGTTATTTTTCGTTTTTTGGCGAGGGCGCTCTTGTCGAGGAGCCTGACGAAGCGCCGGGCCTCGGCAAAGGACCGCTCCAGCCGTTGCGTAATATACTGGACGACATCCGGTGTCACGGCAAGCTGCCTGTCGGAAAAAAGCTTGACGACAAGCGCCGCAAACAGCGCGTCGTCCGGCTCATGAATACGGGCGACGGGGATTGTCCCAAGACGGGAGGACAGATCCTTGAGTGCTACGTTCCATGCGGACGGAACTGTCGCCGTAGTCATCAGCAGGCTGCCGCCCTTCTCCTGTACCAGGTTAAAAAGATGGAGCAACGCCTCCTCATTCATTCCCGGCCCGGCATTTTCAACGACAAGCGGATGACCTGCAATCTTGCTGATTTCCTCAATGTCGAGATGGCCAAGCTTTTCGGCATTGATAACCCGGGCACCTGTCCCTGTTTGCCAGACATGGGCAAGGTGGGTTTTGCCCGCGCCGACTGGACCAACCAGAAGCAGGGACCGCATCGGCCAGTCGGGCCATTTATCAATCCAGGCGACCGCATCCTCATTTGCCGGAGTGACGAGAAAATCCTCCCGTCCCGTGGCCGCGCGAAACTCAAAATTCATTGGAATTTGAGAGGGTTGCATTTTAGCTCTCAGATTTATCATCAGGATTTGTCGGCGTGGGAGGCGGCGCGCTGTAAAGCGGACTTTGCAGATACTGGTCGATAGCAAACCGGCTAAGGACGCCAATCACGGCGGCCATGGGAACGGCGATCAGGACACCGACAAAGCCGAACAGGCTGCCGCCCGCGAGCAGGCCGAACATGACCCAGACCGGATGCAGGCCGACTTTTTCCCCGACCAGATTGGGAACGAGAACATATCCCTCCAGTATCTGGCCGACGATGAAGATACCGATGACAACACCGATAAGGATATAGTCGGGCCAGAACTGCACCAGCGCCACCCCGGCCGAGGCGATAAAGCCGATAATCGCGCCAACGAAGGGAATAAAGGAGATCAGGCCGGTTACAACCCCGATGACAAATCCGAATTCCAGCCCGGTAAACATCAGGGCAACCCCGTAGTAGACCGCAAGCAGCAGGCAGACCGTCGATTGTCCGCGCACAAACCCGGCCAGGACATCGTCAATTTTCCGGGCCAGCTTCCGGATTTGTTCTGCGTTCTTCTTCGGAAGCCAACTGTCGATCCGCTCAACGATACGGTCCCAGTCCCGAAGGAGATAAAAGGCAACAACCGGGGATATGACCAGAAGCATGATCATATTCACCACAGCAAGCCCGCCGCCGACAATATTTTCTGAAAGTGCGGCCAGCTTCTTCATCAGCTCGCCTATATATTGCCCAACTGTTTCGTTGAATTGCGCGTTCTGTTGCCAGTCAGGAACATCGATAAAACGGTCGATGAAAGGCATTAAAAAGCTTCGGATATTTTCATAATATCCCGGCATATGGTTCATCAGGCCGAGTATCTGGTCGATCATGATGGGCACAAATATGATGAGGGCCAGGTTCACAAAAATCAGGAAGAGACCAATGATAAGGGCGGTGGCTGCTGTCCGGCTGAGGCCTGCGTTCTCCAACCGGTCCGCGACGGGATCAAGAAAATAGGCGACCGCCATGCCAAGGACGAACGGCAGCAGGATATCGCTGAGCAGAATCAGAAAAAGGATAAAGGCGACAAGGGCGATGGCCCAAAACCTCATCTGTTGCTTTAACGTCATGGATTTTACGCCCTCTCGCTATTTTGTTGTGACCATTGCAGGATATAGGCGAGGCCCGACAACACCGTCGTCGCCGCGACGATATAGACGAAGAACTCGATAGCCTCCGCATAGCCTGTCTCGAGCCCCTTGTCCCCCAGCACGATCGCCGCGAGGCTGATCTGGCAGAAGGTATTGAGCTTGCTCAGCTTTGACGGCACGATGGTGACATTCAGCTCCAACAGGAATGTCAGGAGTATCGCCCCGACAATCAGGATATCGCGGCTCACCACCAGAATGACAAGCCAGCTTTGTAAATCCTCCTGTATCCCCAGCGTCACATAGATCGAGACCAGCAATATTTTATCCGCCAGCGGATCCAGATAGGTGCCGAGCGGGGTGACCAGATTGAACTGCTTGGCGATCAGGCCGTCAAGCGCGTCAGACGCCCCCGCCAGCAAAAACGTAATAAAGGCGGCATACATCTGGTTGGCGAGGATCAGCCAGACAATAACCGGAACCATGATCATCCGGATCAATGTAATCGTGTTGGGGATATTCAAAACCGTTACCAAACCCTGCTGTATCAAATAAACTCAACGCCTTGGGCATCTATTTTTGATTGAGCGTCCAATAGCCGCCCTGATCCGCGAGCGCAAGGTCCTGCTGGTCAAGCGCCGCAATGAGCTGATCTGTTCCACCGACAAAGGTGATATACCAGAAGGCCTTGCTGACGCTGAGGTCCTTAATCGCCGTCGCGCTGACAGCGGAAAGGCCCTTAACCTTGTCCTGCAGCGCGAGCCAGTCCGGCAGGCTGGAAATAGAGGTGGTGACGGCGAGGGTATTCTCAATGCTGAAATCAAGAACATTCTGCCGTTTCCATTCCTCCTGCATGCGTCCCAGCAGATCGAAGATGACGCTCTGCATCAGTCCCTCCTCATCCTCGCTCCCTTTATAGGTTTGCAAGGTCGCGGGCTCTGTCTGGCCGACCACATTCCGCGTCACATCCAGGAGCAAGGTGCCGTCCGTATCGGTGCGCAGGCTCGCGCTGATGATGTCAATCTCCGCCGCGCCATAGTCCTTTCGCAGCTTTTCAAGGGCCACCGTGTCCATATTGAGCGCCTGACGGGCGTCGATGGCTTTCATATCCTCAAGACTGCCAGACGGGACAATCACCGGGCGCAGGAGCCGTTGGGCCCAGTCATCACGGAGGTTGTACGGCTCCTGTGGGCGCAATCCATAATCAATGATATCCACCCAGACCGTCCGCCAGGGATTGGGATAATCCCAGAGATAAGCACGGTCCTCGACCAGAAAGACCGGCAGGACAAGGATCGGCTTGCCGAAGGATTCGGAAAAAGGCAGCATATTCAGGCGCAGCAGCTTGCGGATATCGTCGCGCTTGAACTCATAGGTCAGGTCGGCAAGATACCGCTTCGCCGAGGTGCGCTCGTTCGAGACCTGGAAAGAGGCGACCATCGGCGTGATGGCGGCATCATCCAGAACCGGCAGGCTGGCATAATATGGCGCCGGCACCAGACGGCGCAACAGGGTCTCAAAGGCGCGTTTCTGCCCGTTTCGCACGGCAATCGTGCGCGCCGCCGCGGCAGAGGATGCCGATTCATCCACGGCAATATCCCGCACCACGTAGAAATTATCCGCCGCATGGCTTGCAGAAATACTGCCCGCCAGACAGCAAATGGCGATTGCCAAGGCGAAAAGGCGCGAAAAGATTGGATTTAGCTGTGTATCCGTCATTGCAAACCACTGGAAAAAAAGTATGTTGGCCCGATCATAGTCATAAACTCGGGTGCAGCATAACTTATGAACAGCGATAGCTCCAAAAAAAGTTACAGCTACAAGGATGCAGGCGTCGATATTGTGGCCGGAAACTCACTGGTTGAGGCCATAAAGCCCCTCGCGGCCGCCACCAAAAGGTCGGGTGCAGACGCGGATTTGGGCGGTTTCGGCGCTATATTTGATCCGAAAGCGGCAGGTTTCAAGGACCCCCTCCTTATTTCCGCGACCGATGGCGTTGGCACCAAGCTAAAAATCGCCATTGATATGAACCGCCATGACACCGTCGGCATCGATCTGGTGGCCATGTGTGTGAATGATCTGGTGGTGCAAGGGGCGGAACCGCTCTTTTTCCTCGATTACTTCGCGACGGGCGGACTTGATGTGAGCGCGGCGCGGGATATTGTTGCCGGGATTGCCGACGGCTGCAAACAGGCGGGCTGCGCGCTTATTGGCGGGGAAACGGCGGAAATGCCGGGCATGTATGCCAAGGGGGATTATGATCTCGCGGGCTTTACCGTCGGCGCGGTGGAACGCGATCAGCTCCTGAAGGCCGATAACCTCAATGACGGGGATATGCTGCTCGGTCTTGCCTCCTCCGGGTTACACTCGAACGGCTTTTCGCTGGTTCGACGGATTGTTGCGGATTTCAATCTCGATTACGCGGCCCCGGCCCCGTTTGATTCTGATGTGACGCTGGGTGATGCCCTGATTGAACCCACACGGATTTATGTCAAAAGCTGCCTTGAAGCAGTGCGCGCCGGCCATATCCGCGCGCTCTCCCATATTACCGGCGGCGGTCTTTATGAAAATATCCCCCGCGTGTTGCCGAAAAACCTGGCGGCGGAGATTGACGCATCAAGCTGGTCCCTGCCCCCGCTCTTTAAATGGCTTGGTGATCTTGGCAATATTAAGCCACGTGAGCTTGCCACGACCTTTAACTGCGGGCTTGGCATGGTTGTTATCGTCCCTGCCGATAAAGCCGATGCGGCGAAAGAGATGCTGACGGCGGCGGGCGAGACGGTTTACCGGATTGGCAAGCTGGTAATGCGCGAAGAGAATGCGGAGCAGGTCATCATCAATGGGCTGGAAGAAAATTGGCAAAGCTGAAAGTCGCGGTTTTTATCTCGTCACGCGGGACCAATATGCAATCGCTCGTCCGGGCGTGCCAGACGCCGGACTTCCCAGCCGAGATTGTCTGCGTGCTGTCCAACAACCTCGAAGCGGCGGGGCTGAAATTTGCGGCCGAGCACAGTATTCCGACCCGTACCATCGATCACCGTGATTTTGGTGGTCGGGAGGAGTTCGAGGCGGAAATCACCAGCTATCTCACGGATCTCGATATCGATCTGATCTGTCTTGCGGGATTTATGCGGCTGCTGACGGCGGATTTCGTCAATCGCTGGCGTGATCGGATCCTCAATATCCACCCGTCCCTGCTGCCCGCGTTCAAGGGGCTGCATGTGCATGAGCGGGCCATCGAATCCGGGGCTCGTTTTACCGGCTGCACGGTTCATTACGTCCGCCCGGAGATGGATGACGGGCCGATCATCGCGCAGGCCGCCGTGCCCATCCTGCAAGACGATACGTCCGACAGCCTCGCCCTCCGCATTCTGGAGCAGGAGCATAAAATCTATCCGCTGGCGCTGAAGCTGGTCGCGGAAAACCGGGTGAAAATTCATGGCTCCCGCGTGATTATCGAGCGGGCCGACGAACAACCTGACTCTCTTCTCAATCCGACGCTTGAAAATTTCTGAAATGCTTGTATTTATTGTTCATTAAATCAACCTGAAGATTTCGCGTGAAATATGGATGAGGGACGGTTATGACATTTAGATCTTGTGCGCAGTACGCTCTTATGGCGATCCTGCTTGTTCTGGCCGCGTGTGACGACAAGAACGATACCGTGAATATCGGGGCGATTTACAACCTGACAGGCGGTTTAAGCTCGCTCGGCATTCCCTCATCGGAAGGGGCGGCGCTTGCGGTGGATGTACTGAACGATCGCGGCGGTATTCTCGACAGGGAAGTCAATCTTGTCCTTGTTGACGGCGAAACCAATGTTGAGGTTATTCCGCAAAAAACGCAGGACCTTATTGATAAAACAACAAATATGCCGGTGATTATCGGCATGACGGGCACAGATTCGGCCTTGGCGGCGGCGCGTGTTGCGGCCCAAAATAAACGGGTTTTTATTACCTCGGGCGCGACCTCCCCCTTGCTGCCGTCGGAGGTGCCGGAATATCTGTTTCTCGCCTGCTATGGCGACAATGTGCAGGCCGCTGCGGCGGCCGAATGGGCTATTTCGGACCTGAAGGTCGGAACCGCGGCGGTTCTTTATAAATCCGACATGACCTACACCAAACTGATCCGGAAATATTTCGAAGAGGATTTTCAGGAAAAGGGCGGCAAGATCGTTTTCAGTCAAGGATACACGGCGGATACCCTCGCCGACGTGATTGCCGAGCTCCCTGTTGCCGATCTTATCTATTTTGCCGCCTCCCCCGATGAAGTGATTTCCGGCATTACGGCGATCCGCGCAACGGGCTACGAAGGGCCAATCGCCAGCGGTGACGGGTTTGACATTGATGAAAACTGGGACAAGCTTCCGACAGAAAGCAATTCCTTCTTCACCACCCATGCCGACGTTAGTGCCGACAATACGAACCCGGAGATGATTGCCTTCCGCAAGGCCTTTGCCGACAAATACCCGGATGAAGAGCCAAGCGCCTTCTCGGCCCTGGCGTATGATGCGGTTATGCTCGTGGCGGCAGCGGCCGAAAAGGCGGGGTCGCTTGACGTGAATGCGATGCGCGACGCCTTATCCACATTGCAGGACTATAAGGGGCTGACAGGAACTATTTCCTATGAGAATGGCAGCCGCATCCCGGTCAAGTCCGTGGCTTTGTTCAAGGTGCAGGATGGAAAGGAAGTTTTTGTCCGTGAATTCATGCCGGACAATGTTCCTGCGCCCTGATTTACTCTGTGCGCATTGCATGGTTGCGGAATGATCAGTTTGCGATAGACTCGAGCCCATGACGGGAGAAATCAAAAAAGTCATCGCTGACCGGCGCAATATCGATACCTTCAAGCTGGCCCTGCACCGCACCGAGCTTGCCAACCGGCGTACCCTGATGGCCTATGTAAGGACGGCCATTGCCCTTGCGGCCACGTCCTTCGCGTTGATCAAGCTGGTTGACGATAAATGGCTGACCGCCTTGGGCTGGGGTCTTCTACCAATCACCGCGATTGTCCTTGTGGTCGGTTTTACCGACTATCACCGGGTCAGAAAATCCATTAATGATGAAAAGCATGACGGCGGGCTGTAGCGTCGCCTCATGCATAAAAAAAGCCGGAGGCTTGAGGCGCTCCGGCTTTTGATTGGGGTCTCAGTGATTAGCGAGAGTAGAACTCGACGATCAGGTTTGGTTCCATCATCACCGGATAGGGCACATCGGACAATTTCGGGATCGCATTGAAGGTTCCCTTCATCGCCTTGTGGTCAACGTCGATATATTCCGGGATATCCCGCTCCGGGCTGTCGGCGGCTTCAAGGACCAGTGCCATCTGCTTTGATTTTTCGCGAACTTCAACAACGTCGCCGGGCTTCACCTGGTAAGAGGCGATATTGACCTTCTTGCCATTGACCATGACATGGCCGTGGTTGACGAACTGGCGCGCCGCGAAAACAGTCGGCACAAATTTCATGCGGTAGACAACCGCGTCAAGGCGCCGCTCCAGCAGGCCGATGAGGTTTTCCGATGTATCGCCTTTAAGACGGGTCGCTTCCGCATACAGGCGGCGGAAGCCTTTCTCTGTGATATTGCCGTAATAGCCTTTGAGTTTCTGTTTCGCGCGGAGATGGATACCAAAGTCGGAGATTTTACCCCGGCGGCCCTGACCATGCTGGCCCGGTCCATATTCGCGGCGGTTAACAGGGCTTTTCGGACGGCCCCAGAGGTTCTCGCCCATACGGCGATCGATTTTGTATTTCGCTTGAATGCGTTTGCTCATTTACTTGATCCAGTTTTTAATTTCAGGAAAAAGGCATGCCGACGAGGCTTGCACAAGGCGCGCATAATAGGTTTTAAGCGCCTGTTGTCAATCCATTTTGGACTATTTTTTCTATTCCAGCCCGTCAATGAAGCCGAGAATTTCTGCCGCAACGGTTTCCGGCGCTTCGTGGGTTACCCAATGGCTCACACCGGGGAGCATTTTAACGGTGACATTATCGATGAATTTCTCGATTCCCTCGATGTTTTCTTTGACTAGCGCATGATCCGCTTCCCCCCAGAGGATCAGCGTCGGCACATGCACCTTGAACTTTTCGGGATCGAGGCCGGAGCCCTTGCCCTTCGTCTCTTCCGTTGCCGGAACCAACGGCGATGCGCGGTAATAATTCAGCATCGCCGTCATTGCGCCCGGCTGCGCCCACGCTGCGCGGTAGGCGTTGATATCGTCTTCCGTCATCTGGCCATTTTTGAGGTGATCGCGGAAGGTCCAGTCGAGCAGCCAGCCCGCATTGTCTTTCAGCATTTCCGCCTCGACACCGGCATTCTGGAAATAGGCCATATACTGGCTATGCCTGATTTGTTCGTCATTATTGTTGAGCAGTTCGGCGAAGATATAGGGATGCGGGCCATTCATGACAATCAGGCCCTTGATCCGCTCCGGATGCGCAATCGCGACCGCATAGGCGATGGCCACGCCCCAGTCATGGGCGACAAGATAGAATTTCTCCTGCCCTAACTGATCCGCGAGCCCGATTACATCTTCAATCAGGGGGCGGATACGATAGGATTTTACGCCTTCGGGCTTGTCGGAGAGGTTGTAGCCGCGCATATCCGGCGCGACCGCGTGGTACTTCTTGCCGACCACGGGAAGCTGATCTTTCCAGCAGTACCAGAATTCCGGAAAACCATGGAGCAGGAGGACGAGTTCTTCGTTTTCCGCGCCGCATTCCGCATAGTGAAGCTCGATATCGCCTATGCGGGCGCGTTTATGACTTATCGCCGTCATTTTTCTTGTCCTTCACCTTCATGGTCAGGCCCTTGATGATCCCCTGAAAGGCCCGCACATCTGATTCCATCAGGCCCAGCCGCTGAAACATATTGCGCATATTCTGCAAGATAACCTGCTTGCGCTGCAGGATCGGGTCAAAAAAGCCCCGTGCGTCCAGTTCCGTTTCGATCCTCTCGAACAGATAGGCGAGTTCCGCCTTGTTGGCCGGGCGTTCCTCGTTATTAATCCGGACGGGAGGCGTCTCATCGCCCGCCTGAAACCATTCATAGCCCACCAGCAGGACGGCCTGCGCCAGGTTGATGGAGGAAAAATCGGGATTGAGCGGCACCGAGATGATGCTGTCGGCGAGGGTTACATCCTCTTTCGAAAGGCCGACGCTCTCCTTGCCGAACAGGATGCCGGTCGCGGTCCCCGATGCGGCATGGCTGCGAAGTTCCGCCCCGGCGGCGCGGGGGGTGGCGATTTTCTTGATCACGTCGCGCGGGCGGGCCGTGGTCGCATAGACATGCTGCAGATCGGCAATGGCCTCCGACGTGGTCGCGAACACCCGGGCGTTGTCGAGCACGATACCGGCGCCGGACGCCATGGCGACGGCCTTGTCATTGGGCCAGCCATCGCGGGGCGCGACAAGGCGGAGGTCGGTCAGGCCGAAATTCAGCATGGCGCGTGCCGCCGCGCCGATATTCTCACCCATTTGCGGCTCAATCAGAATTATGGCGGGCATGGGAATGTCCGTCATCGGCGGATTACTTGCCACCCGCCGGGGCACCCTCGCAATAGAGCTTGTAGGTGATGCTGTCGATCAGCGCGGCGAAGGACGCATCGACAATATTCGGCGATACCCCGACCGTAAACCAGCGTTTGTTGGACTTGTCGGTGCTTTCGATCAACACCCGGGTCACGGCTTCCGTGCCCGACGTGAGGATACGCACCTTGAAATCGACAAGGCGGAGATCGTCGATATAGTCGGAATATTTGCCCAAATCTTTTCGAAGCGCCGCATCGAGTGCATTGACCGGGCCGTTCCCCTCACCGACGGAAAGATAACGCTCGCCGTCGATGATCAGCTTGACCACCGCATCGGAGACGGTGAGCAGTTCGCCCCTGGCGTTATGACGCCGCTCGACCGACACACGGAAACTCTCGACATTGAAATATTTAGGCACCTGGCCCAAGCGCCGCCGGGCCATCAGCTCGAAACTCGCGAGCGCGCCGTCATAGGAGAAGCCCTCGAACTCGCGCTCCTTCACTTCTTCCAGCAGGCGGTTGATCTTCGGGTCCTTTGGATCAAAATCAAGGCCGAAATCGCGGAGCTGGGCGATGATGTTGGAACGTCCGGCCTGATTGGACACCGGCAGATGCCGCTGGTTACCAACGAGGTTCGGCTCGACATGTTCGTAGGTTTTGGGATCCTTCTCCACCGCCGAGACATGCAGGCCGCCCTTATGGGCGAAGGCGGAAGCGCCAACGTAGGCCTGATGCCGGTTGGGGGAGCGGTTGAGGATTTCATCCAGGAGGCGCGAGACCGGCGTCACTGCCTTCAGCCCCTCCTCCGTGATCCCCGTATCGACGAGTGATTTATAAGGTTCCTTCAGGACCAGCGACGGGATCAGCGAGATGATGTTGGCGTTGCCGCAGCGCTCCCCTAACCCATTGAGCGTGCCCTGCACCTGCCGCACACCGGCCTTTACCGCCATCAGCGTATTGGCGACGGCGTTCTCGGTGTCGTTATGGGTATGGATGCCGAGATGGCTGCCGGGGATATGTTTTGTTATCTCCCCCACGATCCGTTCCACCTCATCGGGGAGCGTGCCGCCGTTGGTATCGCAGAGCACGACCCATCGCGCACCGGCGTTATAGGCCGCCATGAGGCATTTGAGCGTGAATTCCGGGTTGGATTTGTAGCCGTCAAAGAAATGCTCGGCGTCATACATCGCCTCCCGTCCCTGACGGACGATCTCCTCGATGCTGTCGGCGATGAGTTCAATGTTTTCCTCAAGCGGAATACCGAGCGCGACATCGACCTGAAAGGCCGAGCTTTTGCCGACGATGCAGACGGCGGGGGTCTTGGCATCGAGAATTTCGCTGAGGCCCGGATCGTTGGAAACACTGCGACCGGGACGACGGGTCATGCCGAAAGCGGTGAGCGTTGCCTGTTTCAGCGCGGGCGGATTGGCGAAAAAAGCGGTGTCGCCGGGGTTCGCGCCGGGCCAGCCGCCCTCGATATAATCAATGCCGAGCCCGTCGAGCGCCTTCGCAATATTCGTCTTATCCTCGACACTGAAATCCACGCCCTGCGTCTGCGCGCCATCGCGCAGCGTTGTGTCAAAAAGATAAAGTCTCTCGCGTTCCATTACGCCCTCTTCCATGTGGTGCCGCCCGGCCCGTCTTCGAGGACGATCCCTTCGGCCTTCAAGTTATCGCGGATTTCATCTGCCCGCTTGTAGTTTTTCTGCTTCTTTGTCTCATCGCGCTCGGCGATTAATGCTTCAATATTTTCTTTTGAAATTACAGATGTAAGTACCGGTGATCCAAGCTCTGATCTTGCTTCAATTGATTCTGCCTTTAAATGATGAACAGTTATACTTTGGAACCATTCTTTAGGTGATTTATCCAATAAGCCCAAAAGGTGACCGGAGCCAAGCAATTGTCCCTTAATGCGAGCTTTCTCTGCCGCATTCGACGCCTTGTTGGCCTCCCCGGCGAGGGCATAGAGTTCGGTCAGGGCCTGCGGAGAGTTAAGATCATCCTCAAGCGCCGCGATCACCTCCGCTGCAGGTTCGATCGAACCCGCCTCGACGTCCTCCAGATGCTTGAGCGCATTATAGAGCCGGTCAAGGTTCGCTTTTGCGCGTGTCACCCCTTCCGCCGTCCAGTCGAGCGGCTGGCGGTAATGGGCGCTCAGCATATTGAGGCGGATGGCCTCGCCCGGGGCCTCTTCCAGGACATCCTGTACGGTGCGGAAATTACCGAGGGACTTCGACATCTTGTCGCCCTCGACGGTGAGGAAGCCGTTATGCACCCAGTAGCGGGCAAATTCCGCGCCGTCATGGGCGCAGCAGCTTTGCGCCACTTCATTCTCATGATGCGGAAAGATCAGGTCGCGCCCGCCGCCATGGATATCAAAGGTGATGCCGAGGGTCGCCTCGCTCATGACCGAGCATTCGATATGCCAGCCCGGCCGTCCGCGCCCGAAGGGGCTGTCCCATCCCGGCATGTCATCGGTGGAAGGTTTCCAGAGCACGAAATCGGCGGGGTCTTTCTTATACGGGGCCACCTCGACCCGCGCGCCCGCAATCATGTCGTCGCGGTTACGACCCGAGAGCTTGCCGTAATCTGCCATGCTGGTGACATCGAAGAGGACATGGCCCTCCGCCTCATAGGCATGGCCCTTCTCGATCAGTGTGGAGATCATCCTAATCATGCCGTCGATATGCTCGGTCGCGCGCGGCTCAATCATCTTGAAATTACCATTACCAAGCTCTATTGCGCTCGGTTCTTGATTTGCTTTCAAGGCATTTAGCTCATCCATATCTTCATGGAATGCTGCGGTTGTGCGGGCGGTGAGCTTATCGATATTCTCGTCGTTCTTCGCTGCTGCTTCGATGATTTTGTCATCTACATCGGTAATATTGCGCACATAGGTTACTTCGTAGCCGAGATGGCATAGCAGCCGTGCCAGCACATCGAAAATCACGACGGGGCGCGCATTGCCGATATGGGCACGGTCATAGACCGTCGGCCCGCAGACATACATCCCGACCTTGCCCGGCTCCATGGGCACAAATTCTTCCTTCTTGCGATGGGCGGTATTGTAGAGATGCAGGGTCACAATTCTTCCTTAAACTCAGTCGGCGGTCGTGTTCAGGCGCGCGAGTATATTTTCCCGGCCGATCAGGGGCAACAGATTGTTCATCTCCGGCCCGTGCGGCTGTCCGGTGAGCGCGAGGCGGAGCGGCATGAAAAGCGCCTTGCCCTTCGCGCCAGTCTTCTCCTTCACCGCCGTTGTCCAGGCTTTCCAGGTCTCATTCGTGATCTCGCCGTCGGGCAGTTCCGCCGCCGCGCTTTTAAGGAAATCTGCATCCTCAATCACCGGGGTCATCGGTCCCGTGACCACGTGCCACCAGTCTCTGGCGTCGGCAAGTTTGGTGAGATTGCCGCGAACGGCGAGCCAGAAAGCCTCACCCGCGCCCTCAAGCGAAAGCCGGTCCTTCACTTCCGCCCAATCTGTCTCATGTAAGAGCTTGGCGTTCAAGTTCGTCAGCTCCGCCGGATCGAATTTCGCCGCCGCGCGGCTGAAATGCGTTATATCGAACCCGGTAACGATCTCCTTCAACGAATGGCGGATCTCGACATTATCGGAACTGCCGAGGCGCGCCAGCAGGCTATTCAGCGCCATGGCCTCGATGCCATTTTCGCGCATCTCGCGCAGGCTCTGGCTGCCTTCCCGTTTTGATAGTGGCCCGCCATCCGGCCCGGTCAGAAGCGGAATATGACCAAATATGGGAACATTTGCACCAAGGGCCTCGAATATCTGGATATGCAGCGCGGTGTTGCTGACATGATCCTCACCGCGGATGACATGGGTAATACCAAAATCGATATCATCAACGACGGACGGCATATGATAAAGCGGTCGGCCGTCCGAACGGATCAGCACCGGGTCCGACATGCTCGCGCCATCGACCTCGACGGGTCCGCGCACCATATCCTCCCAGCGGATGACAAGCTGATCGAGCTTGAACCGCCAATGGGGTTTGCGTCCCTCCGCCTCGAAAGCGGCGACCTCATCTTCGGTCAACTCAAGTGCGGCGCGGTCATAGATAGGCGGGAGCTTGCGGGCAAGCTGGCGTTTGCGTTTATAGTCGAGTTCCTCCCCCGTCTCATAGCAGGGGTAGAGCCGTCCTGCGGCTTTCAGCGTCTCGAACGCAGCCGTATAGGCGGCGCTCCGGTCTGACTGTTTCTTGAGATCCGACCAGTCAAGGCCAAGCCATTTGAGGTCTTCCTGAATGGCGAGCGCATATTCCTCGGTCGAACGTTCCGCGTCGGTGTCATCGAGACGCAGGATCATCTCCCCGCCCTCTTTTGCGGCGGAGAGCCAGTTGATCAGGGCAAGGCGGGCGTTGCCGACATGCAGATATCCCGTAGGGCTCGGCGCAAATCGTAGTTTGATCATTATCGCTTGTCTCTGAAGGCGTTGGTAATCGGATAGCGCCGGTCGCGGCCGAAACTCCGGGTAGAAATCTTGACACCGGGCGGGGCCTGACGGCGTTTATATTCGGCGATATAGAGCAGGTTCTGGATACGGGCAATGGTGTGGGGGTCAAACCCGGCCTCGACCAGTTCCGCGAAGGAGCTCTCCTCCTCCACCAGCCCATGGAGGATGCCGTCCAGAATCTCATAGGGCGGCAGGCTGTCTTCGTCCTTCTGGTCTTCGCGAAGTTCCGCCGTCGGCGGCTTGGTGATCACATTTTGCGGCATCACCGGACCCGGCGCGCCCTTGAAGAGCGGGGAGAAATTTTTATTGCGCCAGTCCGACAGCTTGAAGCAGGTGATCTTGTAGACATCCTTCAGCACCGAATAGCCGCCGCACATATCGCCATAGAGCGTGGCGTAACCGACGGACATTTCCGACTTGTTGCCGGTGGTCAGCACCATATGCCCAAGCTTGTTGGAGAGCGCCATCAGGGTCATGCCGCGAATACGCGACTGGATATTTTCCTCCGTGATATCCGGCTCCAGCCCGGCGAAAGGTTCGCTCAGCATCTGATCAAAGGCCTCAACTGCGGGTACAATCGAAATGGTATCGAGTTTGGCATTCAATAGCCGCGCGCATTCCGCCGCATCATCAAGGCTTTCGGTTGAGGTGTATTTCGACGGCATCATGACGCAATGGACCCGCTCGGCCCCCAGGGCATCGACGGCAACGGCGGCGCTCAAGGCACTGTCGATCCCGCCGGACAGGCCGAGCACAACGCCCGGAAAGCGGTTCTTCTCCACATAGTCCTTCAGGCCCAACACCATCGCGTGATAGATCCGCTCCAGATCGTTACCGGGGTCAGTCAGTTCCTCGGTTTCGCATTTCCAGCTTCCATCCTCCTGACGCCGCCAGTCGGTCACGACCAGGTTCTCTTTCCAGCCCGGCATCTGAACAGTGAGCGACCGGTCGGCATTCATCACGAAGGAGGCGCCGTCAAAGACAAGCTCATCCTGCCCGCCGATCTGGTTCAGATAGATCAGCGGCAGGCCCGTCTCCGTCACCCGATGGACCGCGTGATTGAGCCGCTCGTCAGACTTCATGTGATCATAGGGGCTTCCGTTCGGGACGATCAACATCTCCGCGCCGGTCTCGGCCAGGCATTCAGCAGCTTCTGGGAACCACATATCCTCGCAAATCATGACACCCAGGCGCACGCCCTTGAACGGGATTGGCCCGGGAAGCGGTCCGGCATCGAATATCCGCACTTCATCGAAAACGCCGTAGTTCGGCAGATTGTTCTTGAACCGGCGGGCGGAGATTTTCCCCTCCTCCAGCAGGCAGACGGCGTTATAGAGCTTGCCCTCCTCCACCAGAGGGGCGGTCATCAGCATGGCAGGTCCGCCATCGAGGGTCAGCTCCGCGAGTTCCTCCATCGCCTTTTGCACGGCACGCTGAAAGGCTGGCTTCTCAACCAGATCCTCCGGCGGGTAACCGGTCAGGAAAAGTTCCGGATAGACAACGATATCCGCCCCGAGGGATTCCGCCTCTTCGCGAAAGGCCCGGGCGAGCGTAACATTCCCGTCAATATTCCCAAGCGTCGGGTTTGCCTGCGCCAATGCAATTTTTAAATGATCAGTCATGACGGATTTTTACCCCGCCTTGACGCGCGCAGCAATCGCTAGATCGCTTTTTCCGGTGAAAAGCAGCTAAAAAATTGAAATTCAGGGATTATTCGAGCCGAGAGCCGGTCCGTCATCCATGATTTCCGTCTGCTCCGCGTCCTCATCCGTTTCTGCGTCGCTATAGGCGGGGGGCTCGTCATTGACCCATTCTTCGGTTTCCGGGTTAAGCGTGGCGACTGCCGCCCCGGCGCGAACCGGCATGGCAACGAAAGTGCCCTGATCTTCCATCGGCAGGGGTCTGTTAATCTGCATCCGGTAAATTGCGAACAGGCCAATGGCGATATGGGCTGCTGCGATCCAGCCAAAGAAGACCATACTGCCGAGGATTGTCATAAATTGACCGACGATCAGCGGGCCGAAAATCGCGCCGACGCCGTTGGCAAACATCAGGCCGCTGCTGGCCGCGACCATCTTGTCCGGCTCCAGATAATCATTCGTGTAGGCAATGCAGAGCGAATAGAGGGGCACGGAAAAGCCGCCGAACAGCGCGACCGCTCCCAGGAACAGGAGGAAATTGTTTTCCTCTCCGGCATACATGGCCAGCAAGGCGGCCCCGCCGCTCAGCATGGTTGTAATCATCAGAACCATACGCCGGTCGAATTTATCCGAGAACCGCCCGACAGGCCATTGCAGGAGAACACCGCCCAGGATGGAAACACTGATAAAGCTGGAAATTTGCGCAACCGACAGGCCGATATTATCGCCATATACCGCCGCCATACCGTAAAAGGCACCGCCGATGACGCCTTGGGCGCACATGCCGATAACCCCGAGAGGGGAAATTTTATATAGCTCTTTCAGCTTGAGCCGGGTACTGGCCGTGAAGTTGGGGGCCGGGTTTGCCGTGAGCGTCATCGGGATAAGGGCCAGGGAAACCAGCACGGATACGAATATAAAGAGCGAATAGCCGCCTGGATCCGCCACATTCAGGAAAACCTGACCGAGTGCCATCCCGCCCATCATGATGATCATATAGACCGAGAGAAGCTGACCACGGGTTTCATTGGTCGCCGCGTCATTGAGCCAGCTTTCACAGACGATATAAAGACCCGCAAAGGCGAAACCGGTCACAAACCGCATCGCGCCCCAGACAAAAGGATCAACGAAAACCACATAGATCAGCGCTGCCGAGGAGGCGAGCGACGCCAGCGCGGCAAACACCCGCACATGACCGACATTGGCAAGAATCTTGGGCGTGATCACCGATCCGAACAGGAAGCCGAGATAATAACCCGACATCACCAGACCAGTCACGGCAGCCGGGAATCCTTCCAGCGAGGCGCGGATACCGACAAGACTGAGTTGCAGGCCGTTTCCGACCATGAGGAAGCCCAGTCCAAGGAGGAGTGGCCAGGAATTTATTACTGCAGCATACATGGCCAAACATTCATAAAAAGAGGGCTTATTCTTATCCGCTTGTGGTTACAAACAGGGTGTCACGCTAATTGAAAAGCGACGTTTCCTGTTCAAAACCGGATGTTCAGGATTTTTCTTTCTTGAGCAGGAATTCCCGGCCCACCTTGACACCGGGAACGCCGTCATAGGAAATGATATCGGCGGTCGCGTAAGTCTCGGGCCAGATTTCCGGCAGGAACGATCCGGTGCCCACAACATCGATCGGCGCCTTCATGTTGCCCATGATCCGGCATTTCTCCACCGAGAAGCCGGAGGAGGCTACAATCCTGACCTTGTCAAACCCTGCGTCATCAAGTTTTTCGCGCATGGAGTAGATCGCGGCGGCGGAAACGCCCGTCCCGACCAGCCATTTCAGTTCCTGCTCCGACCGGTACTGGCGAATACCGCGCGGCATATAGCGTTCCAGCACCGCATAAGACGTCGCGGGATCGAGCCCTTCGATGAAGCGTCCGCCATGGGTATCCATGCGGACGGACATCTTTCCCTCCGCCGCCAATTCCGGAAACCGCTTGCAGGTTGCCAGCGCATCGGTGACTTCCTTGCCGTAGTAATCGACAAGAACGGTGAGCGGATCATCGGGGAAACTTTCATGGAACATCTCGGCGGCGCGGAGCGTGCTTCCGGCATATCCGATCAGGGCGTGCGGCATGGTGCCGAGCCCCCTGTCATTGCCAAAATAATGCGCTGTCTCGTTATTGGCATTGCCGATGAAGCCAACGGCGCCGAATTCCTTCTGCGCGGCGCGGCTCCCGACGGAAGCTGCATAGGCCATCATATCGGCCATCTCACTCCCGGCGCAGTGACGCGCGTCCATGGCGAGAAAACTCGCTTCGGGCAGATGGGAGCACATGGTGAAGGCGTTATAGGCGGCAACGCAGGCCGAGCCGAGCTTCTGCAAATAAAGCGTTTCCAGATCAACCAGATCATGAAAGCTGCCGGTGATATAGATAAGCGGTTCACCGGCGCCGACCCAGTCTCCCTCCGCGAAGCAAGGCTCGATCTTGAAGCTGTGGTCGCGCATCTTTGCGATATTGTCCAGCCAGTCGAGCATGATCTGCGGACAGAAGATAACCGGGCGTCGCATAAAAACAGCGTAAGTCACTGTTTTATCGCCAAATTGTCCGATAACACGCTTGGTTTTGTTAAAATACTGGTCGGTATGGTCGGCGATGGATGTATCCACCGCCTCCCGTTTGGCTACTGGCGTCTGACTGGTCATATCCGTCGAAGATTACGAGGCGGCAGCGATGGCCGTCCCGTTTCCCCTTTCTTTCTTGATCATTTCGGAAATCAGGAACGCGAGTTCCAGCGCCTGATTGGCGTTGAGGCGCGGATCGCAGGCTGTGTGATACCGATCGCTTAAGCCCTCCTCGGTGACCTCGAACGCGCCGCCGATGCATTCGGTGACATTCTGTCCGGTCATCTCGAAATGAACACCACCGGCATAGGAACCTTCGGCCTGATGCACATCGAAGAACTGACGCACTTCCGTCAGGATGCGGTCAACGGGGCGGGTTTTATAGCCGGTCGTGGACTTGATCGTATTGCCATGCATCGGATCGCAGGACCAGACAACCGTCCGCCCTTCCCGCTCGATTTTGCGGATCAGCTCCGGCAGATGTTTCTCGACATTATCCGCGCCGAAGCGGCAGATGACCGTCATGCGGCCCGCCTCATTCTCCGGGTTCAGCGCATCAATCAGGCGGAGCAGGCCATCGGCCGTTTGTGTCGGCCCGGCCTTGACGCCGATCGGGTTGGCAACCCCGCGCAGGAACTCAACATGCGCTTCATCCGGATCGCGGGTGCGATCGCCGATCCACAGCATATGGGCGGAGGTATCGTAGTAATCGCCCGATGTGCTGTCAACGCGGGTCAGCGCCTGCTCATAGGGGAGCAGCAACGCCTCATGCGAGGTGTAGAAATCCGTCCGCCCCATTTCCGGGGTGTTGGTTGAGGACACGCCGCAGGCTTCCATAAAGGCGAGTGCATCATGAATGCGGTCCGCCATCTCGCGGTAGCGATCCCCTTGCGCGCCACTGGCGACGAACCCCATGTTCCAGCTATGGACCTGATGCAGATCGGCATAGCCGCCTTGCGCGAAAGCCCGCAAAAGGTTGAGGGTTGACGCGGCCTGCGAGTAGGCTTTCAGCATCCGCGCCGGGTCAGGCACGCGGGAGGTTTCATCAAATTCAAAACCGTTGATGATATCGCCGCGGTAGCTTGGCAGCTCGACATCGCCCACCGTTTCCGTATCGGAAGAGCGCGGCTTGGCAAACTGGCCGGCAAGGCGGCCCACCTTCACGATTGGGCAGTTCGCCCCGAAGGTGAGGACAACGGCCATCTGCAAGAGAACCTTAAAGGTGTCGCGAATGTTATCGGGATGGAATTCAGCGAAGCTTTCGGCGCAGTCGCCGCCCTGAAGAAGAAAGGCCCGGCCATTGGCCACCTCGGCCAGCTTTTTCTTCAGGTTCCGTGCTTCGCCCGCAAAGACGAGCGGCGGAAAGGATTTCAACTCCTTCTCGATCGCTTCAACGGCCTGGATGTCCGGATAGGTTGGCAGCTGGCGCACAGGCTTTTGTTTCCAGCTTTCAGGGGTCCAGGTTTTAGACATCTCTATATTCCTTAAATCTCATTCGCTCAAAAAAGCTATTATCTACAGCCTTTTATGGTTTACGCAATGGATAACCGGCCTTTTTTCGACATTTTAGTCAAAAAATCCGGCCGATTTCCCGTGTTCCTGATGAAATAGGGCCCGCCTCAGGCAGCGACAAATTTCTCCCGCATGGTGACGATCTCCTCGGCAAGCGACGGATGAACGCCGACGGTCGCGTCAAATTGCGCCTTCGTCGCCTTGCATTTGAGCGCGATGCCGACGGCCTGGATAATCTCCGCCGCGTCGGACCCGACAATATGCGCGCCAACGACAATGTCGCTTTTTGCATCAACAATCAGCTTCACGAAGGCTTTTTCCGTGCCGCCGGTCAGCGTCTGCTTCATCGGGCGGAAGTCGGATTTATAGATATCAACCTCGCCGTATCTTTCGCGCGCGTCCTCCTCGCTCAGCCCGACAGTGCCCACCTGCGGTTGGGAAAAGACGGCGGAGGGGACATTTTCATGATCCATCGCGCGCGGCCGACCGCCGAAGACCGTCTCGGCGAAGGCCATGCCTTCATGAATGGCGACGGGGGTGAGTGCAATCCGGTCCGTGACATCGCCGACGGCGTATATGTTGTCAACGGTCGTCTGGGAATCCGGCGTGACCTTCACCGCGCCGTTCTCTTTCAGTTCCACGCCGATGCCTTCAAGGCCGAGGTCTGCCGTATTCGGGCGGCGTCCCGTGGCATACATGATCGCATCGGTTTCCAGCACATCGCCATCCTCCAGCGTCACCTTAAGGCCGCTGTCGGTTTTCTCAATTTTTGCGGGGTTCGAATGGGTGCGCAGATCGATGCCTTTTTTCTGGATCTCGTCCGCGAGGAAATTCTGCACATCCTTATCGAAGCCGCGCAGGATCTGCGTGCTGCGGTAAAGCTGCGTCACTTCCGCGCCGAGGCCATTGAAAATGCCGGCAAACTCGACCGCGATATAACCGCCGCCAACGACAATTACTCGTTTCGGGAACTCTTCCAGATGCAGCGCCTCGTTGGAGGAAATGGCATGCTCGATCCCCGGCACATCCGGCATGACCGGCGCGCCGCCCGTGGCGATCAGGATATATTTCGCCGTGATTTCCTTATCCCCGACCCGCACCGTATTGCGATCAACGAGTGTCGCGCGGCCCTGATACAGCTCGACATTATTGTTATCGAGGATCGTATGGTAGATGCGGTTCAGCCGGTCGATTTCCTTGTCCTTGTTGGCGATCAGCGTCTCCCAGGAATGGGTCGGCTTGCCGACCGTCCAGCCATAGGCGGCGGCATCCTCGAAATCCTCCGAAAAATGGCTCGCATAGACCAGTAGTTTTTTCGGCACGCAGCCGCGAATGACACAGGTGCCGCCCACGCGGAATTCCTCGGCAATGGCCACCTTGGCGCCGAGGCTGGAGGAGATGCGCGAGGCACGGACACCACCGGAGCCAGCCCCGATGACAAAAAGGTCGTAATCGAATTCCACTTTATTCTTCCTATACTCGGATGCCCTTACGGCATCGGGTTGGCGCGGCCCCGGAATTTGTATCGGCGATCAGCTGTCGATGCCGCCAATACACATGTATTTAATCTCCAGATAATCATCAATGCCGTATTTTGAACCCTCCCGGCCGATACCGGATTGTTTTACACCGCCAAAAGGTGCAACTTCCGTCGAGATAATGCCCGTATTGATGCCGACGATGCCATATTCCAGCGCTTCGCTCACCCGCCAGATGCGGCCGATATCGCGCGCGCAGAGATAGGCGGCAAGACCGAATTCCGTATCATTGGCCATCGCAATCACGTCTGCCTCGTCCGTGAAGGTGAAAATCGGCGCCATGGGACCGAAGGTTTCTTCGCGGGCGACTTTCATGTCCTGCGTGACACCGGTCAGGATCGTGGGCTCAAAAAAGGTCTGGCCAAGGGCGTGCCGATGCCCGCCCACGGCCAGCGTTGCGCCTTTATCAAGCGCGTCCTTGATATGATCCTCCACCTTCTTGACGGCGGCTTCGGTGA
Source organism: Sneathiella sp. (assembly GCF_029233945.1). Taxonomy (GTDB): domain Bacteria; phylum Pseudomonadota; class Alphaproteobacteria; order Sneathiellales; family Sneathiellaceae; genus Sneathiella. The sequence continues at coordinate 32,440 of NZ_JARGOQ010000036.1, forward strand.
TCAGCGGACCCTGCATGACACCCTCTTCAAGGCCGTTGCCGACTTTAAGCGATTTGACCTTTTCGGTCAGTTTCGCAACAAAAGCGTCCTGGATGCTCTTCTGCACATAGATACGATTGGCACAGACACAGGTCTGCCCGGCGTTGCGGTATTTCGATGCCATCGCGGCCTCGACCGCTTCATCGAGATTGGCGTCATCAAAAACGATAAAGGGCGCATTGCCGCCGAGTTCCATCGATGTTTTCTTGACCGTGCCCGCACATTGCTCCATTAGCAGCTTGCCTACAGCGGTCGAGCCGGTGAAGGTTAGCTTGGCCACCAACGGATTTGACGTCATTTCCTTGCCGATATCCTTCGCCTCACCCGTCACAACGCCGAGAATACCCGCCGGTATCCCCGCCCGCTCCGCCAGTACCGCCATGGCAAAGGCGGAATAAGGGGTGAGTTCGGCGGGCTTGATCACCATCGGACATCCGGCGGCGAGCGCGGGCGCGGCCTTTCGCGTGATCATGGCGATCGGGAAATTCCACGGAGTAATCGCGACGGTCACGCCAATCGGCTGTTTGATCACGACAATGCGTTTGTCGCTTTGATGTTCGGGGATGGTATCGCCATAGATGCGTTTACCTTCCTCGGCGAACCATTCGATGAAGGAGGCCGCATAGGCCACCTCCCCTTTGGCTTCAGCCAGCGGCTTGCCCATCTCGACGGTCATGATCTTTGCGAGATCGTCCGTCGCCTCCAGCATCAAATCATGCCATTTACGCAAGATGTTCGCCCGTTCCTTGGCGGTCTTGCCGGCCCAGGCAGGCATGGCGGCCTTCGCCGCCTCAATCGCGCGGCGGGTCTCGCTTGCGCCCATTTCCGGTACGGTGCCGATCACCTCACCGGTTGCCGGATTGGTCACCTCCAGCGTCTTGCCGCTGTCCGCATCGCACCATTTTCCGGCGACAAGTCCCTGCATCCGCAACAGCTCGGGATCCTTCAGGTTAAGAGGATTGGTGTTTTTGTCCAGCATGGTGAGCTCCTTGGGTTGGGGTTTCGGTGCGCGGCCTGCAACGCCGTGACCGAAGCCGGAGTTTATGCCACAATATCTAATAGTCAATCATCGATCCTCAACCGTTTCTTGATTTTAGCGCGGGTTCCATTGAAAATAGAATGCAAGTGCCCTAGTCTGGCGCAGAAATACCGACCAATTTTATTGCGGAGAATGTGCTGTGGCGAGTGGATCGAAAAAAGTTATCTATGCAGCACTGGCGGGCAATTCGCTGATTGCCATCTCGAAATTCACGGCGGCGTTCTTTACCGGAAGTTCCGCAATGCTGAGCGAGGGCGTGCATTCGCTTGTCGATACGGGCAATCAGATCCTGATGCTCCATGGTCTCAAAAAAGCGTCGAAAAAGCCGGATAAAATGCATCCCTTCGGTTACGGGACGGAGCTTTATTTCTGGGCCTTCGTCGTTGCCATCCTGATTTTCGCGCTTGGATCGGGCATCTCCCTTTATGAGGGGATCAAGCATATCCGCCATCCCGAAGTGATCACCGATCCGACCTGGAATTATGTCGTGCTGGGCCTTGCCATCATCTTCGAGGGCTGGGCCTGGACCGTCGCTTACCTCGAATTCAATCGCGTCAAGGGTAAACGGGGCCTCTGGCAGGAAGTCCGCCGCAGCAAGGATCCGACCATCTTCACCATTTTGTTTGAGGATACAGCGGCGATGCTGGGGCTTGTCGCGGCGCTTGTCGGTATTTTCCTTGCCCAGTATCTTGGTATCCCGGAACTTGACGGGGTGGCCTCCGTCGTGATTGCGGCCATTCTTGCGGCTGTTGCCGTTCTGCTTGCCATTGAATGCAAGGGACTGCTCATCGGAGAGGGCGCGAGCAAGGAGGTTGTTGAAGGAATTGAACAAATCTTCAGTAATGACAGCCGCATCGTCAGCCTGAACGAACTTCTTACCATGCATATGGGGCCGACAGATATATTGGTGAATGTCAGCATTGATTTTTCCGATGCCCTTGACTCGAAAGAAGTTGAGGCCGCGGTCAGTGATTTTGAAACCCAGATCAAACAGCAGTTTCCAAATGTTAAGCGCATCTTTATCGAGGCACAAAGTTTCTTGTCGCATATTCGCGTAAATTCTGCTTAAAGGTACAAAAATAAAAAAGGAAAAAAATTAAGTGGAAGCGATTGCTGTTGAAGATGACGCCCGATCTGACAATTTCAAAAAAATATACCGGTATGATGTTACCTCGGCGGATAATTTCGAAACACCCGCCGTCAGCAAGCTCTATCAGTGGTGGGAGGAGTTCAAGCCCGGCCTGCCGATGCGAACGGACTTCGATATTTCCCGTCACTGGACGATTGCCCCGTCGCTCTATCTGATCGAGGCGGTCGCGCCCGGTCAGTATCTTCACCGGCTGAATGGGGAGAATGTTGTCGATATCATCGGCGTTTCCTTGCGCGGCCACGAAATTTCCCTGACCAGCCCGCTCCCGGAACTGCGCCGGTTTGCGAGCTATATGGATATGCTGGTGGAAGGCAAAAAACCTGGCCGCTGCGAGGGCATTGTCGAGGTTCTGGGAGTGCGGGACGCAAAGTTCGAAACCGTGGATTGCCCGCTCCTGCGCGATGATGGCAGTGTCGGTTTCCTGCTCGGGGCGATCTCGCTGCGTGACTGATTCCGCCCGTCACCTGGCCGAAAATGAGCCCCGTCCATCGTTAGAATCGATATATTTTTTCACCGATTGATGGAAAAATCCGCCTGAATCACCGAAAATGAGCTTGATTTTGGTTCTGCAAGGTTTCAGAATTAGCGAATATACCAATAGCGAAAACGAGTTAGAGTAAGAGTACGGGAGGCCGCAATATAGGTTGGCATATTCTTGCGCTGTGTATGTGGCACATGAATTGAGACCTAATTGAAAATAAGAGACAACTGCGGAGTGTCCTCCGCCTTAGAGGTGAAACGTCCGACCGTTTCCCGTGAGGCGGACCAGATTACAGGAGTTGATATGTTCCTATTATCGCAAATACTCAAACACCTTGTCCAGCAGGGCCAGCTCACGGTTTATGATGCGGACGGCAAGGAACATTTCTATAAGGGAACGGAACCCGGCCCGACCGTAAAAATCCGCATCCATTCACGAAAGGCGGCGCGCAAGATTGCGATCTACCCCAAGCTGTTCCTTGGGGAGGCCTATATGGAGGGCGACCTCACGATGGAGGAAGGCGGGATTTATGACCTTCTCTATCTTTTTACCCGGAACCTCGGCTGGGGCTCGCGCAATTTGCTGGTCAATTTTGGCGATTTCGCCTATCGCTTCTACTGGTTCTTCAACCAGTTCAACCCGAAAAGCCGCTCGCTCAAGAATGTCGCCCATCATTATGATCTGAGCGACGAGTTTTACGATCTCTTCCTTGATGAGAACCGGCAGTATTCCTGTGCCTATTACAAGACGCCGGATGACAGCCTTGAGCAGGCTCAATTGCAAAAAATGGCGCATATTGCGGCGAAGCTTGCGCTGAAACCGGGGCAGAAAGTGCTGGATATCGGGTGCGGCTGGGGCGGCATGGCGCGCTTTCTCGCGGAAAATGCCGATGTTCAGGTGACCGGCGTGACGCTCTCGAAAAACCAGCTTGCCTATGCAAAGGAAAAGGCCAGCCAGACGGGGCTCTCGACGAAGGTTGATTATCGCCTCACCGATTACCGTGATGTGACGGAGAAATTCGATCGCATTGTTTCCGTCGGTATGTTCGAGCATGTGGGCGTGCCCCATTACAGGGAATATTTCCGTAAGGTAAAATCGACTCTGACCGATGATGGCGTCGCGCTGATCCATACCATCGGCACCGCTGATGGCCCCTCACCGACCAACGCCTGGATCCAGAAATATATCTTTCCGGGCGGTTATATTCCGCCGCTCTCGCAAGTCATGCCCGCAATTGAGAAGGCCGGGCTTTATGTTACGGATATCGAGGTTTTGCGCCTGCATTATGCCGAGACGCTTCGCGACTGGCGCTTGCGCTTCCATGAGAAGATCCACATGGTGCGGGAGATTTATGATGATCGCTTCTGCCGGATGTGGGATTTCTATCTCTCGGCGAGCGAGGTTTCCTTCCGGAACAGCGGCCTTGTCGTGTTCCAGATACAGCTCTCCAAGGACCTGGAAGAACTGCCATTGACCCGAGACTATATCAGCGAGATTGAGGAAAACGAACTCAACCCCGCCCGCGTCGCGGCGGAATAATCCCTACTCCACCGTCACCGATTTCGCGAGGTTGCGGGGCTGATCAACGTCAGTGCCTTTGAGGACCGCGACATGATACGCCAAAATTTGCACCGGGATCGCGTAAAGGATCGGGGCGACGAACGGATCGACCGTCGGTAGCTCAATGGAGCCAAGCGCGCGACCGCCAAGCTGTTTGATCCCCGCCGCGTCGGACATAAAGATCACCCGGGCATTCCGCGCCATCACTTCCTGCATATTGCTCGCGGTTTTCTCGAAATAAGGATCGCTTGGGGCCACGACAATCACCGGCACCATTTCATCAATCAATGCGATGGGGCCATGCTTGAGTTCGCCCGCCGCATAGCCTTCCGCATGGATATAGGAAATTTCCTTCAGTTTCAGCGCGCCTTCCAGTGCGATGGGATAGCCCGTCCCGCGACCAATATAGAGCACGTCGCGTGCCTCGAATATTGCCTCGGCAAGGGCCTTGATATTCTCATCACTATCGAGAATTTCAGCGGCGCGTGCCGGCACTTCGGAAAGCGCCGCACAGAGCCGCGCCTCCTCCTCATGATCAATCGTGCCGCGCTTCACCCCCGCATCGATGGCGATACAGGCGAGCGTCACCAACTGGCAGGTAAAAGCCTTGGTGGAGGCAACGCCGATTTCCGGCCCCGCCTGCGTATGGAAGACGAAAT
>NZ_JARGOQ010000100.1 GCF_029233945.1 Sneathiella sp.
GTGTTGCAGATACCGGCATTCCTTTGCCGCCAGACAGACCTTCTGCTGGCTGCGGCGGCCACCGGCAAGGTGGTCAATGTGAAGAAGGGCCAGTTCCTCGCTCCCTGGGATATGAAGAATGTCGCCAATAAGCTGATCAGTGCCGGCAACAACCGTGTCCTGCTGACCGAGCGCGGCGCGAGTTTCGGCTATAACACGCTGGTTTCTGACATGCGGAGCCTTGCCATCATGGCGGAACAAACCGGCCAGCCCATTGTCTTTGATGCCACCCATTCCGTGCAGCAGCCGGGCGGGCAGGGGACAACATCGGGTGGACAGCGGGAATTCGTGCCGGTACTTGCCCGCGCTGCCGTTTCCGTTGGGGTTGCCATGGTCTTTATGGAAACCCATCAGGATCCGGACAACGCTCCCTCTGACGGCCCGAACATGGTGCCGATTGATCAGATGGAGGCATTGCTCTCTACTTTACAGAAATTCGATAACCTCGCGAAAAATCTCTAGAAACAGGAACCAAGTCGTATGAGTGCAATTCTTGATATTACCGGCCGTGAAATTCTCGATAGCCGGGGAAATCCGACGGTTGAAGTCGATGTGATATTGGAAAGCGGAGCCTTTGGCCGCGCGGCTGTGCCCTCCGGCGCGTCCACCGGCGCGCATGAGGCGGTGGAGCTGCGCGACGGCGATAAATCGCGCTATGGCGGCAAGGGTGTGCTGAAGGCTATTGATGCGGTTAATGGTGAGATTTTTGATATTCTTTCGGGCCGCGATGCGGATGACCAGATTGCGCTCGACCGGGCGATGATCGCGCTCGACGGGACAGAAAATAAGGCTCGTCTCGGCGCGAATGCTATTCTCGGTGTCAGCCTTGCGCTTGCCCGTGCGGCGGCGGAAGATTGTGGGCTGCCACTTTATCGTTACGTCGGCGGCGCGTCCGCCCGGACCCTGCCGGTCCCAATGATGAATATCATCAACGGCGGGGAGCATGCGGATAACCCCATCGATATTCAGGAATTCATGATCATGCCGGTCTCCGCCGACACTTGTGCGGATGCTATTCGCATGGGATCGGAAGTCTTTCAGACCCTGAAAAAAGAGCTTTCCAAGGCCGGGCATAACACCAATGTCGGCGATGAGGGCGGCTTCGCGCCAAATATCGGAAGCTCCCGAGATGCCCTTGATTTTATTATGAAATCGATTGAAGGCGCGGGCTACAAGCCGGGCGAGGATGTATATCTCGCATTGGACTCTGCTTCGACCGAATTTTTTAAGGATGGAAAGTATCATCTGAAGGGTGAAGGCAAGACACTGGAAGCCGGCGAAATGGTCGATTACTATGCCGCGCTGGTGGGCGATTACCCGATCATCTCGATCGAGGATGGCATGAGCGAAGATGACTGGGCGGGCTGGAAACTTCTCACCGACAAGATCGGCGATAAAGTGCAGCTTGTCGGTGACGATCTCTTTGTGACCAACCCGAAACGGCTGGCAGATGGAATTTCTCAGGGCGTTGCCAATTCCATCCTGGTGAAGGTCAACCAGATCGGCTCCCTCACGGAAACGCTAGAGGCCGTTGAGATGGCTCATAAAGCGCGCTATACGGCGGTGATGTCGCACCGCTCCGGTGAGACGGAGGATTCCACCATCGCGGATTTGGCCGTGGCCACCAACTGCGGCCAGATCAAGACGGGCAGTCTCAGCCGCTCCGATCGCCTCGCGAAATACAATCAGTTGATCCGGATCGAGCAGGAACTGGGTGATGCCGCAGAATACGCAGGCCGCAGCATCCTGAAGGGTTAAGCCCGTTATGGCGCTCTCAATGTCAGACCTCGCGAAGACAACGCAGGATGTTTATGAGCGCAACGCTGCCCGCTTCGATGCGGAACGGGCGAAAATCCTGTTTGAGAGAAACTGGCTTGAGCGGTTCCTCTCCTTCATTCCGACCGAGGGGCGAGTACTTGATCTTGGCTGCGGCTCGGGTGATCCCATCGCACGCTATATTATTGATCAGGGGTATAAGCTGACAGGGGCGGACGCTTCCACTGCCATGCTGAACTTAGCGATAGAAAAATTTCCCGGCGGTGACTGGCGGCAGGTGGATATGCGGGCCCTTGATCTACCCGAACGGTTTGACGGCATTCTTGGCTGGGACAGTTTTTTTCATCTCACGCGGGCGGAACAGAGGTCTGCCCTCCCGAAATTTGCGGCGCATCTCGCGCCCTCCGGCGTGCTGATGCTGACGGTAGGGCCGGAAGATGGCGAAGTAACCGGGCGGGTCGGGGAGGACACGGTCTATCACGCCAGCCTGTCTACCGAAGAATATACCTCCATCCTCGCGGCCGAAGGCGCGACGGTTATCGAATTCGTGATAGATGATCCTGATTGTGGTCATCATACGATCCTGCTGGCGCAGAAACAGGCAACCACGGACTAAATCTCAGCACTTGATCCAGCGCGATAAGATTATCGTGAATAGCGAGCTTTTCTTACCAACAATACAATTTTTAATTGAAATATATTTAATCAATAATATTTAAGGAGTGTGTTGTTCGGCAGGAGATTACCCATGGCGCATCAGCTTTCCGATGAAGGGGCAGAGTTTATCAAGCAATTCGAAGGTCTGAGATTAACGGCCTATAATGACGGCACGGGCGTGATGACCATCGGTTACGGCCATACGGGCAATGTCAAGGCCGGAGAGACGATCACACAGGCCCAGGCCGACAGCTATTTCAGCACAGACGTTAAAGGGGCCGTCGATACGGTGAATAATTCGGTGAAAGTGAAACTGCAGCAATCTCAGTTTGATGCGCTGGTTTCCTTCACTTTTAACGTCGGGGAGGGGGCGTTCAAATCCTCAACCCTCCTCAAGGACCTGAACACGGGCGACTATAAGGCGGTTCCCTCCCAGCTTGACCGGTGGATTTATGCGGGTGAGAAAACGGGAGTAATCGCCAATTTTGTCCGCTGGGCTCATCTCGGAAGCGGTAAGAAGGTTTCTCCTGTCCTGAAGGCGCGGCGGGAGAAAGAGGGCAAGCTTTTTGAAAAAGCCTCCTATTCCTGACGCTAAATGGAATAAATAAACGATTTCCTGACTATTAGCGGATTATTTGCAACTAATTTATCCGCAATGCAATTTTACGGTTGACCTCGACTCATGTATTTGATTCACTCCGTAAATGATTATTAGTCTTGAGATAAAAAAGCGTGCAAAAGCCGGAGCCGGGCCCATTCTCGGGATCCTGGCTGTCGCCTATTTCAGCTACCACCTCGTTGAAGGCGATCGGGGTCTGTTTGCCTATCTCAAGCTGCAGCATGAAATCGATCGTGCGGAGTCGGTTTACCAGCTCACGGAAAATGAAAAGCAGGCGCTTGAAAAGCGTGTTGCGCTGCTCCGGCCGGAGAATCTCGATGTAGATATGCTGGAAGAACGCAGCCGTGACGTTTTGGGTCTCGCGCATCCGGATGAGATTGTCATCTATATGAAATAGCCAGGTACTAGCCTGATCGAAAATTTATATCCTGCTTAATGCTGCATCTTTGCGTTTCTTGCGTAAAATTGACCAAAATATTGGCAATCTTTTTATTTTAAAAAATTTACTATTTTTCGGTTAATTTTTAAGTATTTTCAAAAAATTACACTTATTAACTGATATAATGTTAACCAATAATTTCTACTTGTTTATTAAGATCGGGTCGGCCACATTCTGGTTAAGAACAACGCGCACCGGATGCGACAGGGACGCTTCGGTTGCCTCTTCGAATGGGAGATATTATGGTACGTCAAACCGCCAGCCGGGCTAAGAACTCGGCTTCGAATGCCAAGAAACCGGCAGGGAGTGCCAGCAAGGCCACCCCGAAATTTTCAAAAGAGCAAACCCAGAAATTTTATCATGACATGCTGTTGATCCGCCGGTTCGAGGAAAAGGCCGGGCAGATATACGGCATGGGCCTGATTGGTGGTTTCTGCCACCTTTATATCGGACAAGAGGCTGTGGTCGTCGGCATGAAATCGGCGATTACGGATGATGATGCAGTGATTACATCTTACCGTGATCACGGGCATATGCTGGCCTGCGGAATGGATCCGAAAGGCGTGATGGCGGAACTCACCGGGCGCGAGGGCGGCTATTCCAAGGGGAAGGGCGGTTCCATGCATATGTTCAGTAAAGAGAAGAATTTCTATGGCGGTCATGGTATCGTTGGGGCCTGCGTCCCGCTCGGTACCGGTCTTGCGTTCAGCCAGAAATACCAGGACAGCAAGGATATTACCCTCTGCTACATGGGCGATGGAACGGTCAACCAGGGACAGGTCTACGAAAGCTTCAATATGGCGGAGCTCTGGAGCTTGCCGGTGGTCTATGTCATTGAAAATAATGAATATGCCATGGGAACCTCGGTCAAGCGCTCCTCTGCCCAGACGGAGCTCTTTAGACGGGGCGAAAGCTTTAATGTTCCCGGTGAACAGGTTGACGGCATGGATGTTTTCGCCGTTGCCGCCGCCGGTAAAAAGGCGGTGGAATGGGTTCGCTCAGGCAAGGGGCCGTATATACTTGAGATGAAGACCTATCGCTATCGCGGCCATTCCATGTCGGATCCGGCGAAGTACCGCTCGAAAGAGGAAGTTAACAAGAAACGCGCGGAGCATGACCCGATTGATCATCTTCGCCAGACCATGCTGGACGATAAAATCAATACGGAAGACGAACTCAAGGAAATTGATCGTAAGATAAAGGGCATCATTGCCGATGCGGTCGAATTCGCCCAGAACAGTCCGGAGCCACAGCCGGAAGAGCTTTATACGGATGTTTTGGCCTGAGCGCCGATCAGCTTGAGAAGGACTAGATAAATGCCAACAGAAATTTTGATGCCGGCGCTCTCGCCGACGATGACGGAAGGCAAGCTGACTCGCTGGATGGTGAAAGAAGGCGATACGGTCAGTTCCGGCGATGTACTTGCGGAGATTGAGACGGACAAGGCGACGATGGAGGTCGAGGCAGTCGATGAAGGGAAAATCGGCAAGATCCTGATTGAGGGCGATACCGAGAATGTCGCCGTCAATACGCCGATTGCAGTTCTCCTCGAAGAAGGGGAGGATGACAGCGATCTTGATGATTTTACTCCAAGCGCTGCGCCATCCTCCTCATCGGATTCTGAAGAAGAAGCAGACGATAGTGAGGATAAAGAGAGCGACGCAGCTCCGAAACCGCGCGCCAGCACCTCTAAAACACCGGATGCCTATGACGCCAGCGGGGAGATCCCCGAGGGTACGGAAATGACCAAGATGACCGTGCGGG
>NZ_JARGOQ010000101.1 GCF_029233945.1 Sneathiella sp.
CCGTGGCGGGTAAGATTTGCGGCAAGGATGGCGTTGGAGGTGGGTTCCGTGTCCACAAGGACGCCGTCGCAATCGAAAATAACAAGATCGGGGCGTGTCATCATCCTATCGCCTCCGGTTGGCCATGGCAATGCGCATAAGCGCCCGGCGGCAGATGGCCTCATCCGGATAACCCGTTGATTTGCATTTCATTTCCGCATCCAGCGTAATCTCGAGGCAGGTTGCGAAATGCGCGCTCGACTTCCCGCCAATTTCCGCCGCCGCCTTTTTCTGGTTGAAGAAGGGAATGCCCGCCTTGCGGATGGCATCCTCGGCGCGGGCGCCGGCATCGCGGATCGCCGCCGCCTTATGCAGCTGTTTCAGCTGATTCTGGATCATACGGAGAAAACCGATGGGGCTTTCCCCGGCAGAAAAGGCGCGTGTGAGGTATTTTTCAAGTCCATTCAGATCGCCGAGCAGGGTCGCATCGATCACATCGAAGATACTCTGCGCGCTGGAATCCCCAATATTGGCGCGCGCATCGGCGAGGGTTATCGGGTCCGTCCGCCCATGCATGTAAAGCACCAGCTTTTCCAGCTCGCCCCGGGAAATTGCCCGGTCACTGCCGAGGTTTTCGCGCAAATATTCCATCACCTCGCGCGACGGGGTGAGGTTCGCCGCGCCCAGCACCTCGTTGATCAGGCTGAGAATATCCTGCGCTTTGTCATGAAAACAGGGCGTCACGGCGCCATTCGGCGCCTTGCTGATCATCTTGACGAGGGCGCTGTCTTTTCGAATGTCTCCCGCCTCAATCACCAGCACACTATCGGTGAGATCCAGTTCCAGCACAGGCTCGATATAGCCTTTGGCGTTGTTCGTCGCCCCGCGCAGGCGGACCACGCGCTCCCCGCCCATCATGGAGATGGCCGTCACCTCGTCCAGCAGCCGTGCGGGATCATTGCTGAGATCGCTGGCCTCCATCTCGAGGAAGCGGAACGGATCGTCGAGACTTTCGACAATATTCACGCAGATCGCGCGGGACAGCTCCCGCACCAGGCCTTCGTCGGGCCCGAACAGGAGGAAAATGCGGTATTTCGGGTCTCGGGACTTTAAAAAAGCAGGAATTTGGTTGCTTTTCAGCTCCACCGGGTCAGCGCCCTGCGAAGAAGACGGAAAGCTGCTGGTTTATCTGTTCTGCGGCAACGAGGGCGGCGCGCTTTTCGGCGTTATTCGCGGCGGCGAGGTTGGCAAATTCCGACTGCACCACGTTGTAGGAGGCAATATTCTGCGTCGATCCGGAGTAGATAGCCTCCTTCCCGGCGGCATCCGTCAGGCGAAACTTGCTGTTGAGCGTCAGGTTAAAGCGGGTCTTGGTGTCGTCATTCTGAATGGCGAGGCCTTCGGACTGAACCTCGATGACGACGGCGAGGCGATAGGTCGGCGTTTTCGGAATGCCGCCCGGATTGGCAAGATCGAGCAATTCATTGCGCAGGATCTGCCCGGTGCGCCCGTTAATCGGCTCGACATACACCTGAGCGAGCTTATCCTGCACCCCGGCGTTGCGGGTGGCGCTGCCGTAGAGCGGCTGAAACCCGCAGGCGCTGATCGCGCTCAGGATCATGAAAACAAGACTGGCCCTAAATAACGACATTGACGATCCGGTTCGGGACTACGATGACTTTGCGAATGGCATTTTCGCCAATTGCATTCTGGACTGATTTCTGCGCGAGCGCAATTTCTTCCACTTTCGCGGCCTCTTCATCGAGTGCCACCTCTATGGTGCCGCGCAGCTTGCCTTTTACCTGAACCGCCATGGTGACCCGGTCCTCGACAATGAGGGCAGGGTCCGCCTGCGGCCAGCGGGTCTCCACCAACATGGTGTCATGCCCCAGCATCTGCCAGAGTTCTTCGGCGAGGTGGGGCATCATTGGCGCGACCAGCTGGACAATCGTCTCCATGCTTTCGCGTAGCGCCCATTTAGCATCTGGGCTGTCCTCGAACTTGAACTCGTTGAGCGCCTTCATAAACTCGTAGATGCGGGCGATGGCATTATTGAAATGCAGATTCTCGATATTCTCCGTCACCTGCGCGATGGTTTTATGTGCGGCTTTTCGAAGCTCCAGCGCGCCGCCGGAAAATTCACCGGGGACCGTCTCACCTGGGGCGGCGGCCATATCCAAATTTTCCGAAATATAACGATGGAGGCGCTGTTTGAAGCGCCAGGCGCCGGTTGCGCCCGCGTCGGTCCATTCCATGTCGCGGTCCGGCGGGCTGTCGGAAAGAACATACCAGCGCGCGGCATCGGCCCCGAATTTCTCGATAATCGCGCCGGGATCGACGACATTCTTCTTCGATTTCGACATCTTCTCGACGCCGCCGATGGTGACAGGCTTGCCGGTCGCGAGCTCTACCAGCTCTCCCGCATCGTTATGGTCCACCTCGTCCGGCAGCAGCCATTCGCCGGACGTGGATCTATAGGTTTCGTGGGTGACCATGCCTTGCGTGAACAGCCCGGCAAAGGGTTCCTTCACATCGGACCAGCCGGTTTGCATCATGCCGCGCGAATAAAACCGTGAATAGAGCAGATGCAGGATCGCATGCTCGATCCCGCCGATATACTGATCAACGGGCAGCCAGTAATCCACCTTCTCCCGTTCCACCGGCAGATCTGCACGAGGGGAGCAAAAGCGCGCGAAATACCAGGATGAATCCACGAAGGTGTCCATGGTGTCGGTCTCGCGCGTTGCATCACCGCCGCATTCGGGGCATTTCACATGCTTCCATGTCGGGTGATGGTCGAGCGGGTTGCCCGGCTTGTCGAAGGTCACGTCATCGGGGAGCTTGACGGGGAGATTCTCCTCCGTTTCCGCAACGGTGCCGCATTTTTCGCAATGGATCATCGGGATCGGGCAGCCCCAGTAGCGCTGACGCGAGAGGCCCCAGTCCCGGAGGCGGTAATTGATCTTTTCTGTGCCCTTGCCGACCTCCTCCAGCCGACGGATAATCTCGGTCTTGGCGGCCTCGACTTCCATCCCGTCGAGAAATTCCGAATTGATGATCTTGCCGGGGCCGGTATAAGCCTCGTTACTAATTTCCGGATCAGCCCCGTCCGGCGCAACCACGGGGGTGACTTCCAGCCCGTATTTCCGTGCGAAATCAAGGTCGCGCTGGTCATGGGCGGGACAGCCGAAAATCGCGCCCGTGCCATAATCCATCAGGACGAAGTTGGCGACATAGATGGGCAGCGTCTTGCCGGAAATAAAGGGATGGGCGACTTCAAGGCCCGTATTCACGCCCTTTTTCTCTGCCTTTTCAATGGCTTCCTCGCTGGTGCCCATCTGGTGGCATTCGGCGACGAAGGCTGCAACATCAGCGTTATCTTTCGCCAGCCGCTGGGTCAGCGGGTGATCGGCGGAAACCGCCATGAAGCTCGCGCCGAAGAGGGTATCGGGCCGCGTGGTGTAGATATTGAGCGGATCGTCTTCACCAACGATTTCAAAGGCGATATGGGCCCCTTGCGAGCGGCCGATCCAGTTCTGCTGCATCAGGCGCACACGATCAGGCCAGCGGTCGAGGGTGTCGAGGGCTTCCAAGAGTTCCTCGCTATAGTCGGAAATACGGAACATCCACTGATCCAGTTTCCGCTTCTCGACCACAGCGCCAGAGCGCCAGCCCTTGCCATCTATCACCTGCTCGTTGGCGAGCACGGTCATATCGATGGGGTCCCAGTTGACCCAGGTCTCTTTCCGGTAGACGAGGCCTTTCTTGAAGAAATCGAGGAAGAGCTTCTGCTGATGCCCGTAATAGCCGGGGTGACAGGTGGCGATTTCCTTGCTCCAGTCGAGCGACAGCCCCATGCCTTTCAGTTCGTCGCGCATATGGGCAATATTGGCATAGGTCCAGTCGGCGGGATGGACGCCCTTGTCACGCGCGGCGTTCTCGGCGGGCAATCCGAAGGCATCCCAACCCATGGGGTGCAGGACGTTAAAGCCTTGCGCCGCCTTATAACGGGCGACGACATCGCCCATGGTGTAATTGCGGACATGGCCGATATGAATGCGCCCGGACGGATAAGGGAACATCTCCAGCACATAGTATTTCGGCTTGGCCGGGTCGGCCTCTACCTCGAAGCTTTTATGCTCGGCCCAGCTGGCCTGCCATTTGGCTTCAACTTCTTTCGCATTATAGCGGGACATAGGTTGTTTCCCGTTCCATCCTGGTCTTGTCTGTTTAAAGGGCGCCTGTGCCGCCTTCCTCATCCCTTGAAAAGATTGGGGTGCGAACTCTCTATGGGCCCGGTTCTTATAAGGTTATTCGCCCTCGCGCGCTACCCTGAGGCCGCGCGCCTTGGCAAGAATGGCATTTTCAAGATCCCCGGTAACCTTGGGCGCAAGCGGGACAGCAATCCACTGGTTCGCTGTATCAAGGTTCTGCTTGAACGCCGTTACGCGGACCCCGTCCGCGCGCAGGCGCCGGTCGAGGATATAGACGGTCACCTTGAAGCGCTCATTTGGGGAATCGGGGGAGGAATACCAGTCCGTGATAATCACGCCGCCAAAAGGGTCGGCGGACGAAAGCGGCATGAAGGACAGCGTGTCGAGCGAAGCGCGCCATAAATAGGCATTGACCCCGAGACCGCCGCCGGAGCCGACGCCGCCGTCAAGGTTCTTATCTTCTTCACCGCCAAAAAGACCGCCCTTGCCGAAAACCGTGTCATCCGGCGCGTTGCCCGTTTGATAGACTTGACCCCGGCTGGACGTTGGAAAGGTGGAATTTGCACTCAAATCAGATTCACAACCCGTCAGCAATACCGCCAGGCAACAGCCGACTGCTACCGTATATAATCTTTGTCGTGTCATATCTGTCAGAATCCTCATTTCCTCTGGCTACTAAACGCTCAAATTAGGGCGAAATCAAGTTGGAGGAGTTTATGCCAGCTTTTCTGTCCCGACAACAGCAGAAAATAGCGGCGCCGGGCTCTTTTCGGTTCCGGCGGGCACGAGCCGCAAACCGGCAGTGTGACCCAAATGTGACTTTTTAAGCACAGTTCGGTAAATTTGGCAAAAACGCCATCGTCTTACGCTTGACCGGAAGGCCGTTAACCTTCTTTACTCCCTCTTGACTTACGGGTCCTATGGCCTTGCGTCTGTATTTTAATCTTAGTTCTCTGGCTTTCTGAGCAGAGGGGAGACAAAATGAAAAAAGCAATCTTGGGTACGACAGCGCTCGTT
>NZ_JARGOQ010000037.1 GCF_029233945.1 Sneathiella sp.
CTTCTGTTCCGCCGTTAAATTTAGCTTGTCTATATTCTCGACGGCTCTTTTTCCATCTTCTCCATAATGATAAATGAAGATCTTCTCCGATTCCTCTCGTTGGCTTGCAGCGGTTTTATCAACATGCGTGCCGATATTCTGTGCGATGCATTGACAGGAGTAATATGTTCTTGCCGAGTTGCTTTGCTCACACTGCTCATAGACTATTTTACTCTCCGGAGACAGGGTCTCCGCATAGGCTGCTATTTTGTCCTGCTCAGCCTGATAAGCGGCCTGTGCAGCGGCCTGCTTATCCTTTGCCGCTTGCTTTGCCGCAGCTATTTCCGGCGGAGGGGAGGAGAAAGTCGTCCATTCCTCGCTATAGAGGAAGGGTTCGAAGTTATCGACGCGGAATTCAAAATCATTGCCTGCCTGCACATGGGCGAGCAGGGCAGCCACCTCCGGCCCCTTTGCCTGAAAGCGGAGGTTCGCCGAACCGCCACCCGAGATATTCTTCGCCGTGATAACCGTTCCACCGAAGCGGATCAGGATAACAGAGGGTGGATCATAGCTGTCGGTTTTCCGGAAGTCTTTCCCGACCATTTTGCGCATGTCAATCTTGACATCGGGCGGCGCCTGCATGCTGCGCAGATCGCGCTGGGCGAAAAGTTCTTCTCCCTTGATCTCGGCATAAAACCGCTCCGGCAGCCGATCCTTGATCAGCAGCCATTTCCCTTCCAACTGCGGCGCACCGCCTTCATAGGCATAGGCGCGGTCGTAATCACCCGGGTTGAGGGATTTCTGTGGGGCGGCTGCTTGTTCGACTTTAGGCTCCGGTGCCTTCGGCTCTGCTGCCTTTGGCGCGGGCGTCTTCTTCTCCGGCGCGGCGGCGGTTGTCGTTGCGGTGGCCGGTTCCGCTTTTGTCGCTGCCGTCTCGTTCTTCTCGGAGGTGGCGGTGCCCATAGGCGTCGGTGCGGCCTTCAGCGTGCTGACAAGGTCCGGGGTGACATTGCCGTCCGCTGTGAGGCTGTGGGATGACTGGAAGGCGGCGATTGCCTTTTTCGTGTTCGGGCCATAGGCGCCATCGACGCCAATGTCATAGCCAAGACGTTTCAGTTCCTTCTGCGTTGCCATCACCAGCGTCTTGTCATTATTGCCGGTGACCGCAGAGCCAGACGGGGCCGTCGTCGCCGGGGCGGTGGGTGTCGCCACTGTCTTGGTCTCCGGCGCGACGGGTTTGGTGGGCTCTGCGGTCGTTGCCGGCTTGTTCACCTGGCCCTCGCCGTCGGAGGTGCTGGGCGCTTCGGGCGCCGCTTCCTTGATCGCTTGCCCCGCCTTGTCGGTCAGTTCCTTGGCGGTGTCTTTCAATTTATCCAGCCAGTCCGCCTGTACACTCCCGACGGAGAAGAGGGACAGGCTCAGGAGGATGAGGATCGTCAGGATTTTTTTTGGCACGGTCTGTGTCTTCCTTTTCTGGTCCCCGGTAATCTCTGGGAAATGGCGTTCGAGGCGAACAACTTGCAGTGGATGTTTAGCTCCCGATTTTATAGGCCATGTCGGGCTTGTAAAGAATTTTATCGTGACAGAACGGGCGCTTGCGGACTCGCCTCACTGCGGGGCCGGGCGAACAGGGCGGCGGTGCGCTTTTCCGATGCCGCCATCGCGGCAGTTTATCATTAGGGTTATTGCATATGCGGCGTAGTCATGCTATACTGCGCGGGCTAGAAGGAATTGGATTTCACTGCCACTTCGCCCCTTTTTCCGGGGGAATTCCAAAGGAGGTCTAGGACAGCTTGGATACCAAATTCCCGATATATAGCGATGTCGATGATACCACGAAAAAGAGACCCTCTGCGAACTGGTATCGCCGGAATTGGGACGAATTTTAAAGGACGCTTTTCTTTAATGGCGCCTTGCGGATAAATAGGACGTCCTGTGCCGGATAAAAATCGGCATCGTCGTGAGCGGCGAGGACCGGCGCTTATTCAAAACATGAATGTGCATGTCGGTATCCCCGTCAGTTTCTTGGACGCCCAGGTGGGACCCCTCGGACGAAATTTGCCGCGACCTCTGTTTGTCAGCCTTTCTTTTTGGCGCAAATGGCGGCGTGCAATCGTCCGCCGCGTCTCCCCAACAGGAACTTTTCCGAAGAGAGATTGCCCGGCTCTTGGCCAGAGCCTTGCGTCTTGACGCGGATGGGAACCGGTGTCCTCCTTTCAACCATAGCCCGGATGCTCTGGAGGGGGAGACCCCGCACCGTCCGGTTCGCCCCTCTACCCGCTGCCGAAGGTCTTGTAGAGGAAAGCGATGACCAGCGCCAGCGCGAGCCAGATCGCGATGTTGCGCAACAGGGCCGCCTTGCCTGCGCGCCGCGTGTAGTAAAGAAACCCCGGCAGCACGAGGAAGAGCACCGCCACCATTGCCACCAGCTGTAAAATTTGCCCTTCGCCCATGAAATTCCGTTCCGAATGGTTATATACTCCGCCATACTATATAGTTTCGCGAGCTTTCCGGCCAAATTATCAAATTTTCCGCGATGCGCGAGACAACATTTGCTTAAATTGCCCCGGCGGTTTATTTTGCACCGGATTTTGACGGCGGAACTGGAGTTTTTTGTGGCCGATATTTTTAATGAGGTGGATGAAGACGTCCGCAAGGAAAAATCCCTGGCGCTGTGGAAGAGCTATGGCAAATATGTCATTGCCTTGGCGGTCCTGATCGTCGCGGGCACTGCGGGCTATGTCGGATGGCAGAATTACACGGTGAGCCAGTCGCGCAGCCAGGGCGCCGAATTCGAGGCCGCCGCCGCGCTTGCCACCGATGAAAAACACGGTGAGGCCGCCGCCGCCTTTGCCGGTCTCGCAGAATCAGGGAATAGCGGATATCGTCCGCTCGCCGCGCTTCGTGAGGCCGAGGCGATGATCGCCGCAGGCGAGGGAGAGAAAGCCCTCCTCGTTTATGAAAGGCTCGCGGCGGATGGTTCGGTCGATACGGAATTTTCATCGCTCGCCAGCCTGCTTGCGGGTTATTATCTGCTCGACACCGGCACGACCGATCAGCTGCGCGAACGGATCGCCCCGCTGACGGAACCCGGCGGCCTCTGGAGCGCGTCGGCCAATGAACTGCTCGCGCTCAGCTATATCAAGGATGGCGACAGTGCGAAGGCGAAAGAGGTGCTGGCCCTGATCCAGAATGACGCCGCCACGCCCGAGGATATCAAGGCCCGGGTGAGCCAGCTTCTCGCCGCGATTGAGGATAAGTGATCGAATGCTGATGCGCCCACGGTTTACCCTGATCCGGCAGTCCATGCGACCGGCCCTCGCGGGCGCGGCGCTCCTTACGCTTGCCGCTTGCGATTGGTTCGGCAATCCGGAGGCGCCGCCGCTTCCCGGGGACCGGATCTCGATCCTCTCGCTGGAACAGACGCTGGAGGCCGATGCGGGCCTCGCCGATCTGGAAGTGCGCCTGCCGGCCCCGTATGAGAATGCCAACTGGCCGCAGGCCGGCGGCATCCCGAACCATGCGCTTTATCATCTGGAACTTGGCGATGACCTGAAGGAAGCCTGGCGCGTCGATATCGGCGATGGCTCGGATGACGAGAACCGCATGTTCTCCTCCCCGGTGATCGCGAATGGCAAGGTCTATGTGATGGACAGCAGTACCACCGTCACCGCCTATTCGGCGGCGGATGGCAGCAAGCTGTGGGAGCGGAACCTGACGCCGGAAGATGAGGACGAGGGCAGCATCGGCGGCGGTGTTAGTTACGAATATGGCCGTGTCTTTGTCACGACGTCCTACGGGGATGCGATTGCGCTGGATGGGGAGACCGGCGAGGAACTTTGGAAAACCAGCCTCGGCGTGCCGCTCCGCGCCGCGCCGACCGTTGCGGATATGCAGGTTTTCGCCATCACCTTCGACAGCCGGATTTTCGCCTTCGACGCGGCGACGGGAGAGATCAACTGGAATTTTGAGGGCGGCGTGGAAACCACCGGCCTTCTCGGCGCGGCCAGCCCGGCCTTTGCAAGCGGCACCGTCGTCGTGCCCTTCGCGAGCGGGGAGATTTTCGCTCTCCGTGCCGTCAACGGGCAGCAGGCCTGGAGCGATCAACTCGTTCGCCGCCGTTTTTACAGCTCGCTCACCTCGCTCACCGATATCAACGCCTTCCCGGTGATCGACCGGGGCGTCGTCTATGCCGCCAGCTATTCCGGCCGCATGATCGCCGTCGATCTCCGCTCGGGCAACCGGATCTGGGATCAGGAAATCTCGACGCTTCAGACTCCGTGGGTCGCGGGCGATTTCCTCTTTGTCGTCACGACCGATGGCGATCTCGTCTGCCTGTCGCGGCGCAACGGCCTGATCCGCTGGGTCCGTCCGCTGGGGAAATATGAGGATCCGGAGGACAAGCGCGATCTTATCATCTGGACCGGCCCGATATTGGCGAGCGACCGGTTGATCCTGGTCTCGAACTACGGCGTGGCGGTCTCGGTCTCTCCCTATGACGGGAAGGTGCTCGGCCAGATTGAGCTGTCCGACAATGCCTCGATCCCGCCGGTGGTGGCCGGAAACACCCTTTATATCCTGACGGACAACGCCGATCTGGTGGCGTTGCGCGCCTCAAGCGAAGAATAGAAGATGTCCTTTACCGTTGCGATTATTGGCCGCCCGAATGTCGGCAAATCGACCTTGTTCAACCGTCTGGTGGGCAAGAAGCTGGCGCTTGTCGATGATACGCCGGGCGTCACCCGTGACCGCCGCGAAGGCGAGGCGAGCATCAGCAACCTTCATTTCCGGGTGATCGACACGGCGGGGCTGGAAGAAAAATTCGACGACAGTCTGGAGGGGCGGATGCGCCGCCAGACGGAAATCGCCCTGGAGGAAGCGGACGTCGCGCTGATGCTGATCGATGCGCGCACGGGGATCACGCCGCTGGACAAGCATTTCGCGGGCTGGCTTCGAAAGTCGGAAACGCCGGTTATTCTCGTTGCCAATAAATGCGAGGGCAAGGCCGGGATGCCGGGCCTGATGGAGAGTTTCTCCCTCGGCCTTGGGGAGCCGATTGCCCTCTCCGCCGAGCATGGCGAAGGGCTGTCGGAGCTGTTTGACGTGCTGCTCCCGTTCGAGGCGCAAGAGGGCGACGAGGACGAGGACGACGACGAAAAGCCCCTGCAGCTTGCTATCGTCGGCCGCCCGAATGCGGGGAAATCGACCCTCGTCAATCATCTCATCGGGGAGGAGCGGATGCTGACCGGGCCGGAGGCCGGGGTCACGCGCGACGCCATCGCCGTTGAATGGAACTATGAAGGCCGCGCGATCAAGCTTGTCGATACGGCGGGCCTCCGCAAAAAGGCGCGGGTGCAGAAGAAGCTTGAAAAACTCTCCGTTGCCGACAGCCTTCGCGTGATCCGCATGGCCGAGGTGGTCGTCCTCATGGTCGATGCGGAAGAAACTTTCGAGAAACAGGACCTTACCATCGCCGCCCATGTGATCGAGGAGGGGCGCGCCCTCGTCATCGCGGTGAATAAATGGGACACGGTAAAAGACCGGCAGGGCACCTTGAAGCTGATCCGCGACCGGCTCTCGATCTCGCTGCCGCAGGTGCGCGGCGTGCCGGTGATTACGTTGTCGGCGCTTTCCGGGCGCGGGGTGGAAAAGCTGATCCCGGCGGTGCTGGAGGTGTATGAGCTCTGGAATACCCGCATCTCGACCGCAAAGCTCAACCGCTGGCTGGAAATTATGCTGGAGCAGCATCCGCCGCCCATGGCCAAGGGCCGCCGCCTTAAAATCCGCTATATGACGCAGGTAAAGGCCCGCCCGCCGACCTTCAGCTTGTTTATGTCCTCCCGCGGCGAACTGCCGGAATCATACTTGCGCTATCTCGTGAACGGCCTCCGCGAGGACTTCAACCTCCCCGCCGTCCCGATCCGGATTTTTCCAAGGACGGGGAAAAATCCTTACGCGGATAAGGGGTGAGGTTGTGAGATTGAATTACTCTGAGTTGAAAAGACGATAGAGTTTTTTTGCGAAGTCTTTTGTATGTTCCTTATCTCCACCTAATCCCATTGTTTCAGTTTCTATGATCCAGAGGTGCTGAAATAACTGTTCAATACATGCGCCGTTCATCAAATGATTACAGACGCCTCCTACATAACTATCATATTCATCGCGAGCTACTGGATACTCAGAGATTCCAATTGGATCCCAGCTATAAAGAAGTGCGTCGCTTACCATTGAACGGAGTTGATCTTCCCTGTTTTCGAACGGTCTAAATTCGCGATCCATAAGTTTGCGATATTTCAGAAATAGTTCGATTTCCTCGGCATGACCATCCAAGAGCCGTTCATAAAAAAAGTGGTTAGCTGCCCATTCAGGAAATACAAGCGCAGAAGAAATTTGACCTACGCCATTATCGTATGTTTCCAATCTCCAAAATCTTGAGAGTCTATCATCTGAGATATCAAAAAATTCTGCGAAGAAGGGTGTTGGAAATTCGTCCATTTCACTATCACATAGATAAAATAGAGGGCTGTTATCCCAAAACACTATCCCATAAACTGTATATTCTCTGCCTATTTCAAGATTGAGTTCACCATCAGGCATATTGATATACTTTTCTAGTCTAGCCAGTAACCTTTCATCAGAAATGCTTTTCAAGTTATCGAATTTGGCAATTACCTTCACAGCTTGTCCCCACATTGAATCGATAGTTTAACCGATCCTAAGGCAACCACCATAGGGTGGAGGCCAGCGGTCAATAGAAGAATAGTTTTCGCATAGATAGATTTTTCTAATGGAAATATTACATTTTTAGTTGCGCAATTCAACCGAGGAAAATGCTACTGAGAGTACCTAATTTCCAAACACCGTCCCATTCTTATCGCTCAGCACAGCGTCGAGGAACATCTGCGCCTTGGTGTCGGGGAGGGGGTGGTCCTCCGGGTTTTCGGCGGGGTAGGCGATGGCGCGGAGGCGGGTGCGGGTCGGGCCGGGGTCGATGAGGTTGACACGGACGTTCGTTTTGGCGACCTCGGCGGCGTAGGTTTTCGCGATCACCTCAAGGGCTGCCTTGCTGGCGGCATAGGCGCTCCAGAACTGCTTGTTCTCATGGGCGGGCGCGGCGGTGACGAACAGCGCGCGGCCCGCCTCGCTCTGGCGGAGCAGGGGATCGAGGGCGCGGAGCAGCCGCTGGTTCGCATGGACATTGAGGCGGAAGACCTCTTCCCACAGCTCCGGCACATATTGCTGCGTCGGCATCAGCTTGCCGACCATGCCCGCGTTGCCGACCAGGATATCGAGCTTTTTCCAGCGCTCATAGAGCGGCATGGCGAGGCCGTCGATGGCGGCGGTGTCGAGCAAATCAAGCGGCACGAGCGTCGCACTGCCGCCCGCCTTCTGGATATCGTCATCCACTTCCTCCAGCCCGCCGACGGAGCGCGCAACGAGGATGACATGCGCGCCGTGCCCCGCGAATTTTTTCGCAACCGCCGCGCCGATGCCGCTTGAGGCGCCGGTGATCAGCGCCACTTTATCTTTCAGTTTCAATGACATGAGATCTTTCGTTCGGCTTAGGTATTAATATCGCTCGGCGAGCAGGGTGAGTTCCTTATCGACGCCGCTCTCGTTATCGACGAGCTCGATCGGATAGTCGCCGGTGAAGCAGGCGTCGCAATATTGCGGCTGCTTGTTATTGCGCCCCTCTTCGCCCATGGCCTTGTAAAGCCCGTCGAGGGAGATGAAATTGAGGCTGTCCGCGCCGATGAAAGCGCACATCTCATCAAGTTCATACTGCGCGGCGAGCAGCTTGGCGCGGCTCGGCGTATCAACCCCGTAGAAGCAGCTATGGGTGGTCGGCGGGCTGGCGATGCGCATATGCACCTCGGTTGCGCCGGCCTCCCGCACCATCTGCACGATCTTGGTCGAGGTGGTGCCGCGGACGATGGAATCATCGACGAGGATGACGCGCTTGCCGTTGATCAGCGCGCGGTTGGCGTTATGTTTCAGCTTGACGCCGAGATGGCGGATCTGGTCCGTGGGCTCGATAAAGGTGCGGCCCACATAATGGTTACGGATGATGCCAAGGTCGAAGGGGATGCCCGATTCTTCCGCATAGCCGATGGCGGCGGGGGTGCCGCTGTCGGGCACGGGGATGATCAGGTCGGCCTCGACCGAGTTTTCAAGCGCGAGCTGGCGCCCGATGGCCTTTCGCACATCATAGACCGAGCGCCCCTCGACCACGCTGTCGGGGCGGGAGAAATAGATATGCTCGAAAATACAGAAGCGCTTGGGCGGGGCGGAGAAGGGGAAGTGGGAACTGATCCCGCTATCGTCCACGACGATGACTTCGCCCGGCGATACATCGCGGATGAATTCCGCGCCGATGATATCAAGCGCGCAACTCTCCGAGGTCAGGATATAGGCGTTTTCGAGCTTGCCGAGCACCAGCGGGCGCACCCCGTGGGGATCGCGCATGCCGATCATCTTCTTGCTGGTCAGCGCGACGAGGGAATAGGCGCCGGTGATCTTCGACATCGCATCGACGAGGCAATCGACAATGCGGGTTTTCTTGCTGTTGGCGACGAGATGGATAATGACTTCGGTGTCCATGGTGGACTGGAAGATGCTGCCCTCCTGCACGAGGCGGCGATGCAGGGTGGAGGCGTTGGTGAGGTTGCCGTTATGGGCGACGGCGAGGCCGCCATTGGCGAGATCGGCAAAAATTGGCTGGACATTGCGAAGGACGGTGCCGCCCGTCGTGGCGTAGCGGTTATGGCCGAGGGCGGCGCTGCCCTTCAGGCTGTTGATCACTTCCTCGGTCGAGAAGTTGTCGCCGACCTTGCCCATGGCCTTGTGGGAATGGAAATGTTTGCCATCATGGCTGACGATCCCGGCGGCTTCCTGACCCCGGTGCTGCAGCGCATGGAGGCCGAGGGCGGCGAGGGCGGCCGCTTCCGAATGGCCATAAATTCCGAATACCCCGCATTCCTCATGCAGCTTGTCATCATCAAACGGATTGCACGAAACGCGGTCGGCGGAAATCTCTGTCATTAGGGTTTTTCCTGTGAGCTCTTGGTTAGGTTTTCCATCTGCTGTCTGGCCTTGTCATCATAGCCCTTGTCGAGGAGGTTTTTGGCCCCTTCGGCACCGTCTTTCAGCCCGTCCTTCACGCTGTCGGGCAGCTCGTCATATTTCTCTTTCAGGCGATCCATGGTGTCTTTGTCGCTTTCCTTCGAAATATTCAGGTTCTCCTGCATATCCGGTGGCAGCAGCCGGGCAATAAACTCGCCGCTGGCTTCGATAATCGGCAGCATCTTCGCCTGCAATACCCAGTCCGGCCGGTCTTTCTCCGGGATGAACTGGACGAAAATCAGCCAGGCGATCCCGAGCAGGATGGCACCGCGCGCGATGCCGAAGAAAATACCGAGGGAGCGATCCAGCGCGCCCAGGCTCGATGCCTTGACCTTTTCCGATATTGCATGGCTGATATAGGACAAAATGACGAGAGAGAGAATAAAAATCACCGCCCCGGTCAAAATATCTGCGATCAGCAGGTTCAGAATGAACTCCCGCGCGATCGGCTGGAGCAACGGAAACAGGTAAAGACTGAGGAAAACCGCGCCGACCCAGCCCGCGACCGAGAGGGTTTCCTTCACGAACCCCCGGACGAAGCCGAAGATCGCCGAAATCAGCAGGATCACCAGTATAACGGCGTCGGCGCCTTGGATGGGCATGTTTTCCATGGATACTCCTATACTGCCCGGGTCATCGGCTTGGTCTCCGAGAAGAGCGAGACGATTTCCCGTAAATGCGCAATTTCAATAATCTTCATCGGCCCGCTTTTGACCTTGCTGCCCGCCGGGATGATGGCGGTGGTAAAGCCGAGTTTCGCCGCCTCCTTCAACCGGGCGTCGGTCTGGCCGACGGGGCGCACCTCACCGGAAAGACCAATCTCCCCAAAGAAAAGACTGCCCGGCGGCACCGGAATATCCGAGACGGAGGAGACAAGCGCCGCCGCCACGGCGAGGTCCGCCGCCGGTTCCTGCACCCGAAGCCCGCCCGCGACATTCAAATACACCTCGCTGCCCGAAAAGGAAAGGTCGCAGCGCGTATCCAGCACGGCGAGGATCATGGCGAGGCGGGCATTATCCCACCCGACGACAGCGCGGCGCGGGGTGGCCTGCGCCGTGGCGGCGACCAGCCCCTGAATTTCAACCAGCAAGGGTCGTGTCCCCTCCATTCCGGCAAAGACCGAGGCGCCGCTGATTGTCTTGTCGGGGCTGCTGATAAAGAGGGAGGAGGGGTTGGCGACCTCTTTCAGGCCGGCGTCCGACATCTCGAATACGCCGATTTCATCCGTCGCGCCGAAGCGATTCTTGACCGCGCGTAAAATCCGGAACTGATGGCCGCGATCCCCTTCGAAATAAAGCACGGTATCGACCATATGCTCCAGCACGCGGGGACCGGCGATCTGCCCGTCCTTGGTGACATGGCCGACCAGAATAACGCTGGTGCCGGTTTTGCGGGCGAGGCGGATCAGCTCCTGAGCGGAGGCGCGGACCTGCGCGACCGTGCCCGGCGCACTCGGCAGGTTATCGGCAAAGACGGTCTGGATCGAATCGATGACCAGAAGTTTCGGCGCGGGGCTTGTCTTTTCCACGCTGGTGATGATATCGCGGATTGAGTTGGCGGAGGCAAGCTGCACCGGCGCATCGGCCAGGCCGAGCCGTTGCGCCCGCATGGAGATTTGCTGCGTTGCCTCCTCCCCGGAGATGTAAATACAAGGCGCGCCCGCCATCGCCATTTTCGCGACCGCCTGAAGCAGCAGCGTCGATTTGCCGATGCCGGGATCGCCGCCGATCAGGATGGAGGAACCCGGCACGAAGCCACCGCCCAAGACGCGGTCCAGCTCGCCGATATGGCTGATCGTGCGTTTATAGTCGGAGATATCGGCATTGAGCGCCGTAAAGGTGAGGTTGCGCCCCTTGCCGGTGGTGAGGCCGCTCGGCACGGCCACATCGGCGGTGCTTTGAAGAAGCGAGTTCCACTCCCCGCAGGAATCGCAGCGCCCCTGCCACTTCCGATAGGTTTCGCCGCAGTTCTGGCAGGTGAATTGTTCGCTGGGTCGCGCCATTCAGCTTTCCGTTTTAATCTGTTTCGGTCGCCGCCGTAAAAGTCTCAAACATGGGCGGATTGCCCAAAAATTCAGGGTTTCAAAATATCCAGCTTGATCGGGCCATCCACATCGCCATGGACAAATTGCTCCACATAAGGGTCGCCGCAGGTATCAATGTCCGCCGCCGGGCCCGCCCAAACCACATTCCCCTTATAAAGGAGCGCGATACGGTCTGCAATTTTTTGCGCACTCTCCATATCGTGGGAAATGGTGAGCGTTGTCGCGCCGAGGTCCTGCGTGCAGTCGCGGATCAGGTTGTCGATCACATCGCCCATGATCGGATCGAGGCCGGTCGTCGGCTCATCGAAGAAGATAATCTCCGGCTCCGCCGCGATGGCGCGGGCGAGGCCGACGCGCTTTTGCATGCCGACGGACAGCTCCGCCGGGGTCTTGTCCGCAAGGTCGGGGCCGAGGCCCACAAGGGCGAGTTTCTTGATCGCGATATCCTTTGCCTCTTTACGCTTCATGCCATGGGCCTGGATCAGGCCGAAGGCGACATTCTCCCATACCGTCAGGCTGTCGAACAGGGCGGCATATTGAAACAGCATCCCGGTCTTGAGCAAGATCTGTTCGCGCTTGTGGCTGCTGGCGTTGGTGATATCCTCCCCGTCGATAAGGATCTCCCCGCTTTCAGGTTTCAGGAGGCCGAGGATGCATTTCAGCATGACCGATTTCCCGGTGCCGGAGCCGCCGATGACGACCAGCGATTCCCCCTCGGCAATGGACAGGTTGAGGTTATCGAGAATGACCTTCTTGCCGAAGGCCTTGCAGACGTTGCGAAGCTCGATTTTCGGTGTCTCGGCCATGACCCTTAATCGATCAGCAGGACGGTGAGGAAATAGTCACTGATCAGGATCAGCACGAAGGAGGAGACCACCGCGTTCGTCGTTGCCTTGCCGACCCCTTGCGCGCCGCCGGTCGAGTTGAACCCGTGATAGCAGCCCATCAATGTGACGATAAAGCCGAACACGCTCGCCTTGATCAGGCCTGACACCACGTCGCGGATTTCAAGAAATTCGAAGGTATTGTTGAGATAGTTGCTGGCATTGAAGCCGAGCTTCTCCGTCGCCACCAGAAAACCGCCCGAGACGCCGATGATATCGCCGATCAGCACGAGGAAGGGGAGGGTGACCAGACCCGCAATCAGGCGCGGGGCGACAAGATACTTAAACGGGTTGGTGGAGAGGGTGACGAGGGCGTCAATCTGCTCGGTGACGCGCATGGTGCCGATCTCGGCGGCGATGGCCGCGCCGACCCGGCCCGCGATCATCAGGCCGGAGAGGACCGGGGCCAGTTCGCGGGTGAGGCCGATGACAACGATGGTCGCGACCGCGCTCTCCGCGTTGAAGCGCGAGGAGCCGACATAAATCTGCAGCGCCAGCACCATCCCGGTAAACAGCGCCGTCATCCCGACCACGGGGAGCGAGTAATAGCCGATATCCATCATCTGCTTGCCGAGCAGGCGAAGATAATAGGGCGGCACGATGCAATGGCGCAGGCTATGGGCGGTGAAGATGGCAATCCGGCCGACCGCGGCCATGAAGGACAAAAAGACCCGTCCGATTGTGGCTAGAAAATTCTTTTCCATCCCCTAGACCGCCGCGTCCAGATATTCACGGTAATAGCGGTTGCCGAGGGAGGTCAGGATTTCATACGGGATCGTCTCCGCATGGGCGGCCACTTCATCAAGCGGCACCGCGCCGCCGATCAGATCGACAAAGGCACCAGGCTGGCAGTCTTCCGCCGGAACCTTGCTGACATCGATGGTGATTATATCCATGGAAACGCGCCCTACTACTGGAACCTTGATCGTCTTAACCGCACATTCAGCCTTATTACCCAGGGCGCGGAAATAGCCGTCTGCGTAGCCCACAGAAACGGTCGCAATCCGGCTTGATCCTTCAGTTCGGAATGTCGCACCATAGCCAACGGGAATTTCGCTGTCAACGTCCTGAACCTGCAGGATACGCCCGCGTAACCGCACCACTTCGCGCATCGGATTGGCCGTACTCGCGCGGGGGTTGCCGCCAAAAAGCGCGATGCCGGGGCGGACCATATCGAAATGAAACTCGGCGCCCAGAAATATCCCGGCGGAATTGGCGAAGGAGACGGGCGTCTCACGCAAGGCTTCGGGCAGGATGGAGCGGAAAAAATGAAGTTTTTCAAGCTGTTCGCGGTTCATCGGATTATCGGGCATATCAGCGCAGGCCAAATGGCTCATCACGAAATCGATCTTGATGTTTTCCAGTAGCTCCGGCGTTGCCGCCAGCTCCCGTATTTCCGCCTCCAGCAGGCCAAGGCGGGTTATCCCCGTATCGAGATGGAGAAGCGCGTGAAGCGGCCCATGGTCTGTCGCATACGCCGCCCATTGCCGGATGTCATGGAGGGAGTTGAGGACCGGCACCAGATTATGCGCGACATAGACCTCCTCGGTCTCGGGCAGGATCCCGCCCAGAATATGGATGGCCGCGTCGGGGAGAAGGGCACGGAGCGTGACGCCTTCGCCGGGCAGCGCGACGAAGAAGCGGCGGCATCCCGCCTCATAAAGGGCCGGGCCGACCCGCTCGATCCCGAGGCCGTAGGCATTCGCCTTGACCGACGCCGCACATTCGGCGGGCGCGGCCTGATCCCTCAGCAGGCGGTAATTCTCTTTCAGGGCCGCAAGGTCGATCGTCAGATGCGCGCCGGCCAGTTTCGGATCCATCTACTATCGTCTCCGCTCAATGATGGTCCGGCAGATATTCGTCGGAGATATAATCGCCAAAGCGCGTGAATTCGGGCTTGAAATGCAGCTTGATAATGCCGATCGGGCCATGCCGCTGCTTGCCGATGATGACTTCCGCGAGGTTATGCAGGCGCGACATGCGCTCCTGCCAGTCGGCATGCTCGGGCGTGCCCTCCGACGGTGCCTTGCGTTCCTCGTAATAGCCTTCGCGATAGACGAACATGACCACGTCGGAGTCCTGCTCGATCGAGCCGGATTCGCGAAGGTCAGAAAGCTGCGGGCGCTTGTCATCGCGGTTCTCGACCTGTCTCGACAACTGCGACAGCGCGATCACGGGGATATCGAGCTCTTTCGCGATGGCTTTGAGGCCCTGCGTCACCTCGGATATTTCCTGGACGCGATTATCCTGACGCCGGCCGGAGCCCTTCATCAACTGCAGATAGTCAACCACGACAAGGCCGAGGCCATGGCTGCGTTTGAGCCGCCGCGCGCGCGTCCGCAGCGCCGCGATGGAAAGCGCGGGCGTATCATCGATATAAAGCGGCAGTTCGGAGAGCCGCGCCGTTTCCGGCACCAGCTTGTTGGCAAACTCGTCATCGCTGAGGTCGCCGCGGCGGAGTTTTTCCGAGCTGATCTCGGTCGCCTCCGCGAGGATACGGCCAACCAGCTGTTCCGCCGACATTTCGAGGGAGAAGAAGCCGACAACCGCGCCCTCCTTGCCGCCCGTCGCATGATAGGCCTTCGCCGCGTTATAGGCGATATTGGTGGCGAGCGAGGTTTTCCCCATGGAGGGACGCCCGGCAAGGATGAGAAGGTCGGATTTATGCAACCCGCCGAGCTTGCCGTCCATGTCTTTCAGGCCCGTTGTCACGCCGACCAGATTGCCATCGCGCTGGAACGCCTCCTCAATGGATTTGAGCGCCTCATCCACGGCAACGCGGACCGGCATCAGCGCGCCTTCATGCGCCCCGTTCTCGGCGAGGGAGAAGAGTTTCTGCTCCGCATTCTCGATTTGCGACTGGGAGGTTTCCTCCAGGTCCGAATCATAGGCGGTGTTGACAATGTCTTCGCCCAGCAGGATCAGTTCGCGCCGCATGGCAAGGTCATAGATCAGCCGGCCGTAATTTTCCGCATTGATGATGGTGGTGGCGGAGGCGGCGAGGCGGGCCAGATATTGCGAGCCACCGATATCGGCAAGGCCCTCGTCGCGGTCGAAATAGGATTTGAGCGTGACCGGATCGGCGATTTCCCCGCGCTCGATCAGCAAGGTGGCGGCGTCGTAAATGCGCTGATGCACATCCTCGGCGAAATGTTCCGGCTTCAGGAAGCCCGAGACCTTCGCTGCCGCATCGTTATTGACGAGAATCGCGCCGAGCAGATCCTGCTCTGCCTCTATATTATGCGGGGCCGTGCGATAGGCGGGGCCATTGCTATCCTCGTCCAGACGGCCGTCATTAAGCGATACGGTTTCCATGGAGGAATACTAACATACTTTCGAATGCACGCGGAAAGATCGTTTTTAAAAAAGCTGTGGATAAGGGTTATCCCCAGCCTGTGAACTTCGGGGATAAAAAAACGGCGCCGCAAAGGGCACCGTTTTTGTTGTGTCGTAAAAAGGGGAGGCGGCTTACGCGTCGTCCTTGGTTTCTTCCGTCTCGGCATCAACATCAACACCGGCGGCAACCTGCTCAAGTTCCTCGACATCCACATCGGCGGTGGATTCAAAAACATTGACGACGGCTTCGTCGCGGCCATCGAGCTTGGCTTCGGCGGCTTCCTCAACAGATTCGCCGCGTGCCTGAATTTCCGCTTCCTCGTTCGAGCGGGCAATGTTGACCGTGACCGAGACAGCGACTTCCGGATGCAAACGCACCTTGATGTCATGCAGGCCGAGTGTTTTCAGGACCTTGTCCAGCTCGATCTGCTTGCGGCTCACGGTGAAGCCGGCCTCGGTAACCGCTTTCGCGATATCCTGCGTGCTGACAGAGCCGTAAAGCTGCTGGGATTCGGAGGCCGCGCGGATCAGGACAACGGCTTCGCCGTCGAGCTTCTCGCCGACTTTTTCCGCTTCCTCGCGGCGTTTCAGGTTATCCGCTTCGAGCTGGGCCCGCTGGGCTTCGAAAACCGAGAGGTTTTCCTTGCTCGCCCGGAGCGCCTTGTTCTGCGGCAACAGGTAATTGCGGGCATAACCGTTCTTGACCGAAACGACGTCCCCCATTTGACCGAGTTTCTCAATTCTTTCCAGTAATACTACTTCCATCAGTCTTCCTCCTGGCGGGGGGCGGGCGCAAAGCGACGCCGGAACCCGACCCAATTTTCCATCAGCCCCAATATCGCGATTATCAGGACCAGCCATAACATCATAACCGTCGCCACATAGATCGCGCCCAGAATAAACGGGCGTCCGTTCCATCTATGTGACACCACATGGATAACCGCCATTCCCTGCAGGAAGAACAGTATCTCCAGCGTGATCACCACGGCCCCCAGCAGCGGGACGGTCGCATCCAAAAGGACGCTTATGACCGTCGCTCCGATAAAGGCCAGCGCGAGCCAGTTCGGCAGCGCCATCTTCGTCAGTTCCGGTGTCGGCCGGAGATTCCTGCTGAAGCGGACCAGCAGCCCTTGGGCCAAACAGCCGCTCAACAGGATAAACAGTCCCCACATCGGGCCCAGAAACTGCGGCAACATCGCCACAAATTCCACGCCGGTCAGTGCCGGGGCGACACCCTGTATTTCCATCATCTGCACCAGCATCTGATCGAACCCGTCGATCAGCGCCTGCCGCAGCGCATCGTCCCATTGCAGCAGGCCCATGGCCAGCAGCGTCAGTCCGATTGAGATACCCGCCCACCACATCAACAGACGGTCGGCGGGGTACCAGTATCTTACGCCGTCACTCTCCTGCCAGAGCAGCGCCTGCCGAACCAGCAGGATTACCGGAAGGCCGGAAACCACCGCATAGGCGAGCGCGAAGTCCATGTTGATCGCAAAGGCGGCGACCACCACACTGGTGAGGGCGGAGATAACGGCGCTTCTCACGCCAAACCCCAGCCCGGACACAAACAGCGGGACCAGTGACAATATCCAGAAGATCAGGGTCTGCAGTGCCGTCCCTAACGTGGTGCCGCCCGCATTTCCAACGATGGAAAGCATGACGAGCGCCGTGTTCAGAACACCGAGCGCAACGGCAACTACCAGTTCCTTGACCATTGTCTATTTACTCCAGGGCCGGTAAAGCGCACCGCCCCCGGACTTTCTATTTTACCAGAAACGGCAATAGCGCAAGGTTTCTTGCCCGCTTGATGGCCGTTGCCAGTTCGCGCTGTTTCTTGGCGGAAACGGCGGTGATCCG
Organism: Sneathiella sp.; assembly: GCF_029233945.1. Taxonomy (GTDB): domain Bacteria; phylum Pseudomonadota; class Alphaproteobacteria; order Sneathiellales; family Sneathiellaceae; genus Sneathiella. The sequence goes on from NZ_JARGOQ010000037.1 coordinate 17,227, forward strand.
GCTTGGCATGATTTTCCCGCGCTCGGATACATAGCGCTGCAGAAGCTTGACATCTTTATAGTCGATCTTCGGCGCGCCGTCTCCCGTGAACGGGCAGGTTTTGCGGCGGCGGAAAAACGGGCGGCGTTGTGCGTCAGCCATTATGCGTCCCCTTCGTCGGTTTTATCGTCGGATGTGTCCTCGGACTTGTCTTCTGCTTTGTCCTCATCAGAGGCTTTTGCAGCAGGCTTGTCATCACCGTCATCGTCGTCACGGCGGCGTTCCGGGCGGGCGCTGCGGCTCTGCAGCATCACGCTGTCGCCTTCTTCCAGCTCTTCGACCTTGATGGTCATGTGACGCAGCACGTCTTCATTCAGAAGCAGGTTGCGTTCCATTTCCTTCATGGCATCGACCGGTGTGTCGAGATTGAGGAGAACGTAATGGCCCTTGCGGTTTTTCTTGATCTTGTAGGCAAGATTGCGAAGGCCCCAGTTTTCAACCTTGGCGACGTTTCCGCCCCCCTCAGTGATAAAGCTGGACATATTTTCGGTCAGCGTTTCCACCTGCTGGGTGGAGATGTCCTGACGCGCAATAATAACTGTCTCATACAGAGGCATATATAAAGCTCCTTATGGCTCTTGGGTGTCTGGAGTTACGACATGTAACCGAACAGACTTAGCCGACCTCCGTCGGCAAGGAGTATTGAGGCGGCGGACTATACAGATTTTACCGCCAGATGCAAGTGGGCTTGACAGGAAATTTTGCTGCAATATGACTGTGACAGTAACTTGACCAGAATTGGACCCGAAAAAACCATGACACGTGCATTTGTATTTCCCGGCCAGGGCAGCCAGGCCGTCGGTATGGGGCAGGAACTGGCGCAGAGCCATGCCGCCGCCCGCGAAGTCTTTGAGGAGGTGGATGAGGCGCTCGGCCAGAATCTTTCCCGGCTGATGTTCGAAGGCCCGATCGAGGAGCTGACCCTGACCGAGAATGCACAGCCCGCCCTGATGGCGGTCAGCATGGCGGTGGTCCGTGTCCTTGAAAAAGACGGCAATATGGATTTTGCGAAAACCGTCAAATATGTCGGCGGGCATTCCCTCGGTGAATATTCCGCGCTGACGGCCGCCGGCGCGCTCGATCTTTCCGATGCGGCGCGATTGCTGAAAGCGCGCGGGCAGGCGATGCAGCAGGCGGTGCCGGTCGGTGTCGGCGCGATGGCCGCGCTCCTCGGGCTGGAGATAGGGCCGGTGGAAGAGGCCGTGGCGGAGGCGCAGGAAAAATCCACCTCCGGCGAAGTTTGCGTGGTCGCCAATGACAATGCAAATGGCCAGGTGGTGCTTTCCGGCCATAAGGCGGCGGTCGAGGCCGCGATCGAGATTGCCACCGCCAAGGGATCGAAGAAGGCGATGCTGCTCCCCGTGAGTGCGCCGTTCCATTGCCCGCTGATGCAGCCCGCCGCCGACGCGATGGCGGAACGGCTGCAAGAGGTGGTGATTTCGCCGCCGCGGGTGCCGCTTGTCGCCAATGTGACGGCAAGTGAGGTGAGCGATCCCGATACCATCCGCCGCCTGCTGGTGGAGCAGGTGACGGGCCGGGTCCGCTGGCGCGAGAGCGTCCTTTATATGGGCGAGCAGGGCGTCACTGAACTGGTGGAACTCGGCGCCGGCAAGATCCTGACCGGCATGGTCCGCCGGATAAACCGCGAGATGACCGGCTCGGCCGTCGGCACACCGGCGGATATCGACGCCTTTTTGGCGAAACTCTAAGGGAAGCGGGAGTAGAAGAGAATGTTTGACCTGACAGGAAAATGCGCGCTGGTGACCGGCGCGTCCGGCGGTCTCGGCGCGGCGATTGCGCGCGATCTGCATAAGCAGGGCGCGACGGTGGCGCTTTCGGGCACCCGCGAAGACGCGCTGAATATCGTGGCGGCGCAGCTAAAGGATCGCGTCCATGTGCTGCCCTGCAACCTTTCTGACGAGGCGGCGGTCGATGCCCTGATCAAACAGGCCGAAGAGGCGATGGGGCAGGTGGATATCCTGGTCAACAATGCGGGCCTGACCCGTGACGGCCTTGCCATGCGGATGAAGGACGAGGACTGGGACCTGGTCATGGATGTCAATCTGAAAGCCGCGTTCAAGCTCTCGCGCAATGCGCTTCGCGGCATGATGAAGCGGCGCTTCGGGCGGATCATCGGCATTACCTCCATCGTCGGGGTGACGGGCAATCCGGGGCAGATGAACTATGCGGCCTCGAAAGCGGGGATGATCGGCATGTCGAAATCCCTTGCGCAGGAAGTGGCGACACGCGGCATCACGGTGAATTGCGTGGCGCCGGGCTTTATCGAAACGGCGATGACGGATGCGCTGCCCGACGCACAGAAAGACGCGCTTCTGTCAGCGGTTCCGGCCGGGAAACTGGGCGATCCCGCTGATATTTCCGCCGCCGTGGTCTATCTTTCCTCGGACGAGGCGGCCTATATGACCGGCCAGACGCTGCATGTGAACGGCGGCATGGCAATGATTTGATTACGCTGGCATGGCTCCCATATAAAAATCAAATCACGGTGAGGTTTTCTTTGCAAGAGGATCAAAGTATGTTAGGAAGCCGCACCAAATTGACCGCCAATGGTGCTTGAATTTTTGGCACCTTGGGGGTAAGGAATGAGCATATACTTTTTGAACTGTCGGATTTTCTAAGGATACAGATATGAGTGATATCGCAGGGCGCGTTAAAAAAATCGTTGTTGAGCATCTCGGAGTAGATGAAGGCAAGGTAACGGAAGAGGCGAGCTTTATTGACGATCTGGGCGCAGACAGCCTGGATACGGTCGAGCTTGTCATGGCGTTTGAAGAAGAATTTGGCATTGAAATTCCGGATGACGCCGCTGAAAAAATCCTGACAGTAAAAGACGCCATCACGCATATCGAAGCTGCGTAACTGGCCGGGACCCGGGGTTCCGCATTTCTTTTCCTGAAACTATACAGTGGGTGACGCATGCGACGAGTGGTGGTAACCGGACTGGGGCTTGTAACCCCGCTGGCGAACGGAGTTGGGCCGACCTGGAAAAAGCTGATCGCCGGTGAATCCGGGGCGGCGATGCTCACCAAGATCGACACGACGGATTTGCCTGTCCGCTATGGTTGCGAAGTGCCGATCGATCCCGACCAGCCGGATTCCTTTATCGCGGACGACTATCTGGCGCCGAAAGAGCAGCGGAAAGTTGACAGCTTTATCCAGTTCGGCATTGCCGCCGCGGATGAGGCGATTGCGGACAGCGGCTGGAAACCCGCAACGGAAGAGGAATTCTGCCGCACCGGTGTCACCATCGGTTCCGGCATCGGCGGCCTGCCCTCGATCGAGGCGAATGCCATTACCCTCCATGAACGCGGACCCCGGCGCATCGGGCCGTTCTTTATTCCGGGCGCGCTGATCAATCTGGTCTCCGGCCAGGTCTCCATCCGTCACGGCTACAAGGGCCCGAACCATGCGGTGGTCACCGCCTGTTCGACCGGCGCCCACGCCATTGGCGATGCGGCGCGGATGATTGCCGATGACGATGCCGACGTCATGGTGGCGGGCGGCGCGGAAGGCGCGATCTGCCGCCTCGGTATCTCCGGTTTTGCCTCCGCCAAGGCGCTCTCCAGTTCCTATCATGACGCGCCGGAAACGGCGTCACGTCCCTATGACAAGGGCCGCGACGGCTTTGTGATGGGTGAGGGCGCGGGCGTTGTCGTCGTCGAAGAATATGAGCATGCGAAGAAACGCGGCGCGAAAATCTACGCCGAGGTTCTGGGCTATGGCCTCTCCGGCGATGCCTACCATATCACCGCGCCCGCAAGCGATGGCGACGGCGGCTACCGCGCAATGCAGATGGCGCTCAAAAAATCCGGGCTGAGTGTTGACGATATCGGCTATGTGAATGCGCATGGCACCTCGACCATGGCCGACTTTATCGAGGTTGGCGCAGTGGCGCGGTTGTTCGGCGCCCAGGCGAAAAATCTCTCCATGTCCTCCACCAAATCCGCGATCGGCCATTTGCTCGGTGCGGCGGGCGGTGTGGAGGCGATCTTCTCCATCCTCGCGATGAATGAAGGCATCCTGCCCCCGACGATCAATCTGCAGGACCCGGAAGAAAGCTCTGAAATCAATCTCGTGCCGAACAAGGCGCAGGAGAAGAAGGTGGACGCGGTTCTCTCCAACTCCTTCGGATTTGGCGGCACCAACGCCTGCCTCGTGATGAAGCGCGTCTGACCCGGCGCGGGGCGGAGGCGATGAAGCCAGTCCTTTATACCCTGATCGCGCTGATCATCGTGGCGGGCCTCGTGCTCGGCGGCGCGCTGGGCTATGGCTGGCATCTTTTCAAGTCACCCGGCCCGCTGGAGACGGAGACCGTTTATCTCCTTGAAAAAGGGACGGGCCTTCGCGCGCTGGCAGCCGATCTTGAGAAAAATACTATCATTAACAATAATCTGGCGTTCGTTTTTGGTGTAAGACTTAAAGAAAATGCGGCACGGCTTCAGGCCGGGGAATATCTCGTTCCGGCGGGTATTTCCGGCATGGACCTGATGGCGCTCTTTGTTTCGGGCAAGGTGATCGAGCGCCGTCTGACCATCCCCGAAGGCCTGCAAAGCCGGGAGATAAAAGCACTGGTCGAGGCGGCACCGGGGCTCGCGGGGGAGATCACGCGCGAGATGCCCGAAGGCGCGTTCCTGCCCGAAACCTATCAATATCGCCTCGGCGACAGCCGCGATGAGCTGATCGGGCGCATGGCGGCGGCGATGCAGGGGGCGATTGCCTCGGTCATCGCGACAACCCCGCTCCCGAAGGAAATCAAATCCCCGGAAGAGCTGGTGATCCTGGCCTCCATCGTGGAGAAGGAAACGGCGGTTCCCGAAGAGCGGCCGCGCGTCGCCGGGGTGTTCCTCAATCGCCTGCGCAAGGGCATGATGCTGCAATCGGACCCGACGGTGGTCTATGGCGTCACCCTCGGCACGCGCGATCTTGGCCGTCCGCTCAGCAAGAAGGATCTCGCCACCCCGACCGCCTATAACACCTACCAGATGATGGGCCTGCCCAAGGGGCCGATCGCCAACCCCGGCCTTGAAAGCCTGAGCGCCGTGTTGCAGCCGGAGGAAACGAAATTCCTCTATTTCGTGGCCGACGGGACGGGCGGGCATGCCTTCTCCACCACGCTGGACGGGCATAACGACAATGTCCGCAAATGGCGCAAACTTAACAAGAACAAGTAAAATTCGCGTCGCCCGCCTGATTTGACACAAATTTCCGCTGCCGGACGTCATTGCCGAAAATAACCAGGTAAGGAGCGGGCGCCCCATGGCGGTGAGTACGGATACCATTCAGACGCTGCTCCGGCAGCGCCAGGACCTGCGCGAGGCGTTGCTGGAACTGCGAAAAGAGATCGAGACACTGGATGCCTCCTCCCTCAATCTGGTGAACAAAAATATCAAGACAGCGCCGCCTGCCACCGCTGCCACGCCAGCGGGAGAGGCGGCACCGGCTGGCAGCGTCCCGGCAAAAGCGGCATCTCCGGAAACCACGTCCACGTCCACGCCCGCGCCTAAGCCGCCAACGGTTGAGGCCGCACCCGCCTCAACGCCTGCAATGCAACCGATAGCGACAGCCGCGCCGGAGGAAACCGAACCTGTGCTGACGCCTCCGGCGGCACCGGCTAAACCGGAAATCAAGGAAAAGCAAAAACCCGAACCCGCTCCTGCGCCCGAGCAAAAGCAGGAAGAAAACTCCAAACAAGCGGAGGTGCCTGAAAAGGAAGAGAAGCCAAAAAAGGAAGAGGTGAAAGCGCCCGCCGTACTGTCAGTTCCATCCAAAGAGCCGGAGGCGGCGGTGGATCATAACGATCTATCGGAGCTGCTGGAAAAGGCGCGGGGCTTGTCGGATTATCTGCTCGATCATCCCTCCAACCTGCCCGCGGCGGAACTCGGCGCGCTCGATACCGCCATCACGGTGAGCGAGGCGGCGACAACCCCGGCGGAGAAGACGGCCTGCTACCACACCTTGCAGGCGGCCTATCGCAAGATATCGTCCGGTACTTTCGCGGCCTCCGGCGTGAGCGGCACGACCTTGCAGGATAGCGCGGCGGGCGCGCCGCTCCTCTGGACGATCCCTTTCACCCTGTCGATCCTGATCCTCATCCTCTTTCCGCTTCTGCTGCTGGCGCGGCATCTGGTGGGGGAAATGTTTACCGATGACTTCGCCGCTGACCTCACCTGGTCATTCGGTCTGACCGCCGCCTTCCTCTGGGGCGTGGTGGGCACGCTCACGCTGCTGACGCTCAATATCGCGCGGGCGGTCTATCGCCGGCGCTTTGACGGCGGGGTGCAACGATCGCCGGGCCTTCGCGGCACGCTTGGCGGCCTGGTCGGCGGGATCTTTTTCATGATTGTCGAGATTTGGCTCCCCATGAGCGACGCGACGGCGGATTTCGCCCTTGATGCCATCGCCTTTGCGGGCGGGATGCTGTCGGCGATCCTGTTCGCCGCGTTGCAGCGGATGATCAATGCCGTCACCGGCTGGATTGAGCCGCCTAAAAAATAGCGCCGCGCGCTTGTCGCTTTGCCGGTAAGCGGATATACAGGAACGCATATCCTGTCCCCTTTTGCATGAGGCCAATTTGACGATTAACAGTATGACCGGCTTTGCCCGGGCGAGCGGCTCCCTCGACGGGGTCGGCTGGCTCTGGGAGATGAAAAGCGTCAATGGCCGGGGGCTGGAGGTGCGCTGCCGCCTGCCATCGGGATTTGATCATCTCGAAGACAAGATGCGAAAAGCCGCCAAATCGCGATTTGAGCGCGGCAATATAAACCTCCATCTGCAACTTGAGAACCGCGGCTCAGATGTCGCCTATCAGGTCAATCAGGATTTTCTCGACGAACTGCTCACCCTCGCCCATCACTATGTGGAGGATGGTCAGGCCCGCCGCCCGCGCATGGATGGCATGCTGGCGTTGCGCGGCGTGATCGAACCGAAGGAAGACCCGGCCGCCGATGTCGATGCGGACAGATTCGCGGCGGCGCTGCTCGCCTCGGCGGAAGAGCTGATGGAGAGCATGGCGGCGGCGCGCGCGGAAGAAGGCGCGCAGCTGCGCCCGGTTCTTGGCGCGCAGCTTGATGAGATTGAGACGCTGGTTTCCCGCGCGGGAGAGATCACGAAAAGCTGGCCCGAGCGGACCCGCGAAAAGATCAAGGCGCAGATGGCGCTGATCCTGGAGGCGGCGGAGCTGGAGGAGGGACGGCTGGAACAGGAACTCGCGCTCCTCACCACCAAGGCGGATATCTCGGAAGAGATTGACCGGCTCACCGGCCATATCGCGGCAACGCGCGAGCTGCTGGACGGCGCGGGCGGCGGGGTGGGCCGGCGCCTCGACTTTATCTGCCAGGAGTTCAACCGCGAGGCCAATACCCTCTGCTCCAAGGCCCATGACAAGGAGCTTACGCAGATCGGTCTCGACCTCAAGGTGCTGGTCGACAAGATGCGCGAACAGGTTCAGAATATTGAGTAGGAGTTTTGTCTATGCCGCCTGAAGTCGAGATGGAAGCCCTGACACGGCGGGGGTTGATGCTGGTGCTGTCCTCCCCCTCGGGGGCGGGGAAGACCACCATTTCCCGCGCGCTGCTGAAGGAGGATGACAATCTGGTCATGTCGGTCTCTGCGACCACCCGGCCGCCCCGCCGCGGCGAGGAGGAGGCCAAGGATTATTTCTTTGTCGAGCCGGTCGATTTCAACCTGATGATCAACCGCGACGAGCTTCTCGAACATGCGAAGGTGTTCAGCCATTATTACGGCACGCCGCGCGAACCCGTGGAGAAGGCGCTCGAAGGCGGGCAGGATATTCTTTTCGATATCGACTGGCAGGGCACGCAGCAGCTCGCCCAGAAAGCAGGGGATGATCTGGTGAGCATCTTCATCCTGCCGCCGTCAACCGCCGCGCTGGAGAAACGGCTCAAGACCCGCGCGCAGGACTCTGCGGACGTGATTGCCCAGCGGATGTCCAAGGCGTCGGAAGAAATTAGCCATTGGCGGGAGTATGACTATGTGGTCGTCAATGAGGATGTCGATCACTGCCTCGCCGAGGTCAAGGCGATCCTGACCGCGGAACGGCTCCGCACCCGCCGCCGGGCGGGCCTTATCGATTTCGTCAGCCGCCTGCGCGAAGGTTACTGATCGGCGTAGACCCGCGCCAGCGCGCAGAATTCCTCGACCGTGAGTTCTTCAGAGGGAAGTTGTTCCGTACTGTTCATCCATGCGCTGAAGGTCTGCTTCTTCGACTGTACGAGTTCCAAGAGCTTGTGCAAACCGCAGGAGATAGCCGTCAGGGTCAAGCACCATAAATTGCCGCCGTGTTTCCATGCAATCTGACTTCCAGATATCTGCATCGTAAATATCCATGAACGGCCTGAAACCGGAGGAGACGATGCGATCGTAGATCCGCTGCACGTCATCGACCATGAACTGAAAATTCACGCCGCGTCCAAAGGGTTGTTCCATTGGTTTGGGATGCCAGGGTTCCCAGCTTCCATCAAGTTTCCAATGCGCTAACATGATCTGCCCCCCCTCCAGAGACAAGTAGGCATGGGGATCGTTATTTCGTTGCTGTGCCACCTTGAACCCAATGGTTTTAACGTAAAACTCGATTGATTTCTGAAAATCCGAGCACCAAAGCTCAGGAACAAGCGTGTTAATTCTGAATGTCATAATGCCTCTCAGTCATCGTCATGGTTTTATGATAATTCCTCAACCTGACCGCAGGTCAAGGGCTAATTCGGCATGGCACAAATGGCAGATTCGTCAGCCGCCTGCGCGAGGGTTACTGATCGGCGTAGACCCGCGCCAGCGCGCAGAATTCCTCGACCGTGAGTTCTTCCGCCCGGCGGGTCGGGGTGATCCCGGCTTTTCCGAGCATGGCTTCGGCGGGCATGCCGAGGGGTTTGAGGCTGGCGCGCAGCATCTTGCGGCGCTGACCGAAGGCGGCGGCAACCACCTTCTCCAACACCGCCTGGTTGGCGGGATAGGCGGGCGCCGCGAAAGGGCGCAAGGTGACGACCGTGCTGGTCACTTTCGGCGGCGGGGTGAAGGCGCGGGGCGAGATGTCGAATTCGCGTTTTGTCTCGCAGAGCCATTGGCAGAGAATGCTGAGACGGCCATAGGCCTTGGTGCTGGGCACCGCCGTGATCCGGTCGGAGACTTCCTTCTGGAACATCAGGGTGAGGGAAGAAAACCGCTCCCGCCGGTTCAGCCATTTGATCAGCAACGGCGTTGCGACGTTATAGGGGAGGTTGGCGATGATCTTCGCCTTGCCGTCAAACAGCGCGCCCTCGTCAATCTCCAGCGCGTCGTCATTCACCACTTCCAGCCGGTCCGGATAGGCGGCGGCGATATCGGCGAGGGCGGGGAGGCAGCGGGTGTCCTTCTCGATGGCGATAAGCTTTGCCGCGCCCGCGTCCAGTATTGCGCGGGTCAGGCCACCGGGGCCGGGCCCGATCTCGATCACTGTCTCGCCCTGAAGCGAGCCTGCGCAGCGGGCAATGCGGCCCGTAAGATTAAGATCGAGGAGGAAATTCTGCCCCAGCGATTTCTCCGCATTGAGGCCATAGCGGGCGATCACCTCACGCAGAGGCGGAAGCGTGTCGCCCTCAGCCATTGTCCGCGCCGGACATATGGGTCGCCATATGGATTGCCGCGATCAGGCTCGCCGGGTTGGCGAGGCCTTTGCCCGCAATATCCTCCGCCGTGCCGTGATCGGGGGAGGTGCGGATGAAGGAGAGGCCGAGAGTGACATTCACCCCGCCCTCGAAATCGAGCGTCTTGAGGGGGATCAGCGCCTGATCATGATACATGCAGATGGCGGCGTCATATTTCTCCCGCGCGGCATCATGGAACAGGCTGTCGGCCGCAAAGGGACCGGTGATGTTCATCCCGCCCGCGCGGAGCTTTTCAATCACCGGGCGGAGAAGCGTTTCCTCCTCGTCTCCGATGCTGCCATCCTCCCCCGCATGGGGATTGAGCCCGGCAACGACAAGGCGCGGGCTTTCAAGGGCGAAGCGGGATTTAAGATCCCGGTGGGTCGTCTCGATCACATGGGTGAGCAGATCGGCGGAAAGTTTCGCGGGCACCTCCCGGATCGGGATATGGACGGTTGCGGGCACGACTTTCAGCTTCGGGCAGGCGAGCATCATCACCGATTTTCCCGGTCGTTCGTCGAGCGCGGCGAGATATTCCGTATGGCCCGGATGGGCGAAGCCCGCCTCATACAGCCGCTTCTTGTGGATCGGGTTGGTGACAAGGGCATGGACCGCACCCTGCCGGCAAAGCTCGGTGCCGAGGCGGATGGCCTCGATCGTCTGTTCCGCGTCGTTGAGCGCAGGGTCGAGCGGCAGGAGGGGCAGGGCATTTTCGAACGCCCCGCGCGCTTCCGCTGGCGCGGCAATGTCAACGAGCGGGACCTCAGGCTCAAATGTTTGAAGCTGCGCCGCGATTGTTTTGCGCCCGCCGATCAGGAAAAAGGGCGCGAGCCGTTCCTCTTTCCGGAGGGACCAGGCCTTCGCCGTAATCTCGATGCCAATCCCGTTGGGATCGCCCATGGTGACGGCAAGAAGGGGCGTGTCGGTCATGATCCTGCCGCCCGGCGCCTAGCGGGTCTCGATGGTCGCGGCATTATGAATATCCTGCAGATAGCCGCGCGCCCGGTTCTCGGCCCGGCGGATCAGGATCTCGCGGCGGATCTCGTCGGGATCGTTGCTGCGCGCCTGCGGATCGTTGCGGTCGCAGACGACGAAGATGCGGTAAAGCTCCCCGTCCTGATAAGGCTCGCTGACATCCCCGGTCTCCATATCCTTCAGGATCGCCTTGATATTCTCGGGCATATCGCCGAGGCGGATGCGGCCGATATTCCCGCTCTCCGTACTGTTGAGTTCCGTCAGCAGGCTGGGGAGCTGTTCGCAGCTATCGATAAAATTGCTGATCGCGCCGGCAAGTTTTTCCTGGGCCTCCCCGCCCGCATTCTCTCCGCTGCCGGCGGGAACGATGATCTGGGTGATGTCGAGGGTCACATCATTGGGGTCGGTATCCAGAATCTTGCGGGATTGTTGCACTAGCAGGATGTAATAGCCGTCGATTGTGCGTACCGGATCGGAGACTTGCCCCGGGCGCAAGTCGGGCAGGACCGCCGCGATTTCCTCCGGGACTTCGTCTTCCAGCACCCAGCCGATCGAGCCACCGGAGGCCGCCGTCGCGCTCTGGCTGAGCTGGGCGGCGGCGCGCTGGAACGAGGCGCCGGAGCGGAGTTGCGAGACAAGGTTGGCAACGGCGTTTCGGACCTCTGCTTCGGGCGTATTGGACTCAACGGGCAGATATATCTCGCTCAGCAGATATTCGCTCTTGCCCTTGTTGTTTTCCAGCCGTTTCAGCACGGCCTCCACTTCCTCATCCGAAATGGTGATGCGGGTCATGATCCGCTCCTGAATGATCCGGTTCCAGGTCAGGTTGGCACGGACCTGCGCCAGTATTGTCTCGATATCGACATTGCTCTGCCCGAGCATCCGGTCGATCTGGCCTGGCTCCATGCCATTGTTTTTCTCAAGGAAGGAAATGGCTTCAAACACCTGCTCATCACTGACGGCAATATTGAACCGCGCCGCTTCCTGCATTTTCAGCCGGTCGTCGATCAGCCGCGCCACGGTCGGGTTGACGAGCTGCTTGCGGGTTTCCTGTGTGTCGGGAAAGCCGGAGAGCAATATCGTGAGGGTAATCCGCTGGTTCAGGTCATAGCCGGAAATGATCTCGTCATTGACGATGGCGACAATTTTCTGAACGTCCTGCGCCAGGGCCGTCGTCAGGACAACCAGAACGGCCATGCCCGCGAGCAGGGAGCTTTTCAACATTTGACGGATCAGCATTCTTACAAATCTTTACGTGTTTTTACAAAAATTTCAGCCGCTTGATACAGCGCGTGCATAGGATAACCTGTTCCGGGCCTAGTTGAAAGGCAGCAGTCTGAACTTAACGCTGACCCGGGTTTCGGGCTCGACATCCCGGTCGCGCGTAAAGGACCGCTTGGCTTCCAGGGCGAAGCCGAAACATTCATCCAGATATTCCAGCCCGAGCCGTCCGTCAATGGAATTACCGCTGTTGACCAGATTACGCCGGTAACTGCCGTAAACACTCCAGAATTCGGCAACCCTGGTCTTGCCCTCGACATAGATTTCCTCGCGCTTGTCCTGGGTCAGGCCGTTGGGATCATCGCGCAGGTAAACATAGCCAAGACCGAACCAGTTATCCATCGTGCCCACCTTCGTGGTCACCTCGTTCCGGGCGAGATAGAGGCTGTCATGATCGAGCCTGACGCGGTTGACGAATTGCAGATAGTCGGCGGGGCGGATTTCCAGCCGGGCGACATAATCGGAGAATTGATCCTCCAGGCCGGTGCCGTTGGCAAATCCGGTGCTGTCGCTGAAATTATAGCTTTGCCCGAACAGCAAGGTCGTGTAGCCGCCGGAGGCCCCATAAACCCCCATGTTGATCCCGTAATTTACGCGGGCGCCGGTTTCCACCTCGTCCAGACCGGCATAGCGGTTGGAGCCGAACAGGTTGGTATCGTCAAATTCGAAGCTGAGGCTGTCTTCGTTCGGGGTGTCGTTATCGCCCACGACATCGGACCAGACGGCCTCGACAATCGGTTCAACCAGCTGGCGGATGGTGCCGGCCTGACGGACGAAGGGATAGCGCCATTCGAGCGAGGCGGAGGGAACGACACGCCCGTAGAAGTCATTCTGGTCCGTCGCGCTCGACGGATCGTCTGGATTGGCGAGGATGTCATGGGCATAGTAGAGATCACCGCGGAGCGACGTGTCGAAGGTAAAGACCTGGCCATTCGACGTGGTGTAGGGAACGTGATACCCGCCCTCAAGAGAGAAGCGGTCGGTGTCCTGCCCGTCGGTGCGGTAAATTGCGAGAACATCGGCATTGGCACTGAACCGGCCCCCGAAGGAATTAGGCTCACCGACGTAGCTGTAATTCCACCAGGCCGGGACGACCGGGGTCTCGCCCGAGACATCGTCTTCGGTCAGCCCCTGGAAGCTATAGGCGCTGAGAAGCGAGAAATTCCGGCCCCGTTGCCCCTGAAGATAGACGGTGGAGGTCAGCGTATCCAGGTCACTGATATCATATTTATCAAGATAGGTATCATGGGTGGTGCGAAAGACATCGAAGCCCCAGATCCAGCCGTCGTCAACCTTGAACTCCCCGTCACCGCGGATATGCCCCTGAAATTCCTTGTCCCCGGTCTCGATATTATTGTCGTTCACCTCGTCGACATAGGTGAGGGAGCCGTCAATTTTGAAATCGCCGCTCTCGACCGCCTGACGGTATTCCGTCGCCATCTGCAGGCCTTCCTTGGTGGTCAGCGTTGGCGTGATGGTCATGTCCTTGTCGTCGGAGATGACATAGTAATAAGGAACACTGATGCCATAGCCGAGGGTCGATGAATCAAACGTTGTGGGCGCCAGAAACCCGCTCTCGCGATCGACCGTCGGATCGGGGTGGGAGAAATAGGGGGTATAGGCAATCGGCACGCCGAAGAATTCCAGAAAGGCGTTGCGATAGGTGATGGTTTTCTCGGAGCGGTCATGAATGACCTTCTCGGATTTGATCTGCCAGATCGGTGCACGGTCGGGATCCTCGCGGCAGGGCTCACAGCTTGTAAAGACAGCTTTCGTCAACACCGTGCGGTTTTCATTCTCGCGCACCGCGTCATGGGCGGCAAGGCGGGAATTATCGGTGAACAGCAGCTTGAAATCCCGGATGGCGCCGGTCTTGAGTTCGTTCTCAAGCTCCATATTGTCGGCAAAAAGGACATTGCCGGTCGGGTCCAGCAGGATGACATTCCCCTCCGCGCGGACCGTATCGGTGGCGATGTTATAGATCAGCCTGTCGGATTTCAGGATACGATCGCCCTGCATAATCTCGACATTGCCGGTGGCTTCAACCCGCTGCTCGGCATTGAAATAGGTAACCTCATCGGCGCTGAGGAGGGCTTCCTTGGAAAGGTCTGGCTCGCTCGATGGCGTTTCCTGCGCGAAAGCGACACCTATCGGCGCGGGCAGCAGCAGGAGCGCCGCAAGGGAAAGGGGCATCATCCGCCGCATCGTCTAGCCATCCTCCAGATGAAACATCATGGCCAGGCCGAACAGCGTGATCGCGACGGCGGGGATCCAGGCGGAGAATATAATCGGCAGGTTGCCCGACAGCCCCAACGCATAAATGATATCGGTCATGAAATAGAAGACGAACCCGGTGGTAATCCCGCCGAGCACCATGAGCACCGTTCGGCCCTGCCTGAGGGTGCGCAGGGAGAAGGTGGCGGCGACCAGCACCATGGCGAGCATCAGGATCGGCCCCGCCATCAGGCTGTACCAGTGCAGGCGATGGCGATCACCGGAAAAGCCGGCGAGTTCCAGCGTCTCGATAAAGCCGGGCAAATCCCAGAAGGAGAGGGTCGCCGGGGAGGCAAAGCTTTCCTGAATCTGCAGGACCGTGAGCGTCGTCGGCAGTTCCAGCTTGTCGCGCCGCTCCGCCGGTTTGTTGGGGCCGGTAATCACGACATTATCGAGCTCCCAATATCCGGGGTGCAGCCGTGCCTGATCCGCATCGATCCGGCCGGTGAACTGGTCATCGGGGTCGTACTCGAAAATGATCACATCGGTCAGGTCGAGGCCGCGATTGATGGCGCCGCGCGCATGAATGACCGACAGACCCTCTTCATCCAGCTGACGCAGCCAGAGATCATTGGTGGAGAGGGTCAGCAGGTTCGACTTCGTCTCGAAATATTTTGCCTCCATCCGGTCGTTGCGGGCCTGCATCTCGGCGGCGATGGGGTTGATTACGGTGAGGACCAGCAGGCCAACCCCGAAGGCAATGAGGAGAGAGGGGAACAGGAACTGCCAGACCGACACGCCGGTCGCGCGAATGACCGTGAGCTCGCTCGATTTCGAGAGGCGGAAGAAGGTCAGCATGCCGCCGAACAGCGCGATGAAGGGCAGCAGCTTCAGCGCGAGGGTCGGGATGCGCAGCAAGACCATCTCCAGCAGGATGAAGATCGTGATATCGCCGCGATCGGCGCTCCGGCGCAATGCCTCGATAAAATCGGCAAGGAACACAATGGTCATCAGCACGCCGAAAATAACGGCGACATTCTTGATAAACTGCTTGGCAAGATAGAGGGAAAGCGTCTCGGGGAGGAGCATCAGCCGGGCTCCCCGCTGGGCAGGCCATCCGGGGGCGCCCTGTTGTCAAGGAACGGTATGCGCCTGCCGCTGGCGAGATAGGCCGCGCCGAAGGAGACAAGGACGGGCAGCAGGTAAAGGGCGACCGTGACCAGCACCGGCTGCACCGTCGCCCGGAACAGGGCCATCGCCCCGATCAGCAGCAGCACCCCGGCGGCGGCGGCGATGGTCATCCGTCGGGTGCGGCCCCGGCGGGTGAATTCCCCGCCCATCACCCCGGCAAGCGCGATAAAGACAAGCGCCACCGCATAGAGCGGCAGCACGATGCGCTGGTTAAGCTCCGCCGTCAGCTTGTACATTTCCTGCTGGACGCGCTCCCCGTCCTCCGGGTTGACGAGTTCCCAGATATAGCGATGTTCGGGCGAGAGCCAGCGGGCGCCGCTCTTCTTTTCGAACTGGCTGATATCAAGGGCGTATTGATCGAAATAAAGCAGGCTGAGCTTCGCATCCTCTTTCGAGACTTCCTGCAAGTTCCCGGCGTTCATGATAAAGCGGGGGCCCTCCTCGGTCTTCACGAAAGCGCCGCGCTCGGCCATATAGGTCACGGGCTTTTCCGGCACCCGTTCGTCATGCACCAGAATGCCCAGCATCTCGCCCGCCGGTGTTTTCTCGCGGATATAGACCGTCACGCCATCGGTGAGGCTGTTGAACACGCCCTCGCGCAGCACCACCGCGGCGAGGCTGTCCTGCCAGGCGACACGCAGCTCCGTCACCGTCCGGTTGCCATAGGGCACGAGGATAAACCCCAGGAAATACATGACCAGCGCGACGATCAGCGCGAGATAGATGGCGGGCTTGGCGAGCGCCGATTTGCTAAGGCCCGCCGCCCACATGACGATCAGCTCGCTGTCCGAATAAAGTTTGTTAAAGGCGAACAGCGTCCCGAAGAAGAGACCGAGCAGCAGGGTGTAGCGCAGGATGTCGGGCAGCAGCAAAAGCGAGAGATAGAGGAAGGTCGAAACCGGCAAACCGTTGATCAGCTTTTCGACGAACTTGAGCGACTGAGACAGCCAGATCACCCCGGTCAACGAAAAGGTTATGAAGAGCATGGGAACGGCCAATTGCTTCATAATATAACGGTTAATATTTTTCATGAGGGGAGTATAGCGATAGTTTTGCTTGTTGCCAGTCAGGAAAGGACGCGCTATGAAAAATATTACGCATACATAGTTGATGAAGCTCGGTATTGCTGATTCACGTCCCGAAAACAATAGGAATTTTCCATGAAGTTCGCATTTTCTGAAATCTCCCTCCCCAAGCGCGGGTCGCTCGCGGTCGCGATCTATGCCGACAATGCCCTCTCCCCGACCGCCAAGGAAGTGGATGAGAAAACCGGCGGCGCGCTCAGTCGGGCGCTGGAAACCAGCCGGTTCAAGGGCAAGCAAGGCGATTTTCTGGAACTCATGGCCCCGAACGGTCTGGAAGTCTCGCGCGTTGTCCTGTTCGGTCTCGGCGAGGTGGAAAAGCTGGGCCAGACGGATATGGAGACCCTGGGCGGATCGCTGGTGAAAAAGCTCAATGCGTCGGGCGCGCGCAGCGTGACCGTCATCCTCGATGATCTGGGCGCGGACGCGATCAAGACGAGCGAGGCCGCCGCCGCCGTCGCGGCGGGCGCGATGCTCGGCTCCTACCGGTTCCAGAAATACAAGACCGATATCGACGACGCGGCGGAGCCCACGCTCGCCCGCATGACCGTTTCCTGCAAGGGATCGGCGACGGCGCGCAAGGCCTTCGCGGATATGGAGGCGCTGGCCGAAGGCGTCTTCCTCACCCGCGACCTGGTGAGCGAGCCCGCGAACACGCTCTATCCGCAAAGCTTCGCCGATCGCTGCCTTGAACTTACCGACATGGGCGTTCATGTGGAAATTCTCGATGAGGCGAAGATGGAGCGGCTCGGCATGGGCGCGCTTCTCGGTGTGGGGCAGGGCTCCCGCCGCGACAGCCGCCTTGTCATCATGCAGTGGAACGGCGCGACGGCCAAGAAGGCGAACCGCAAGCCGCTCGCCTTTGTCGGCAAGGGCGTCTGCTTCGATACCGGCGGCATCTCGCTCAAGCCCGGCCCCGGCATGGAGGAAATGAAATGGGACATGGGCGGCGCGGGCACGGTCACCGGCCTGATGAAGGCGCTGGCGGGCCGGAAAGCCAAGGTCAACGTGGTCGGTGTCATTGGCCTCGTCGAGAATATGCCCGACGGCAACGCGCAGCGGCCGGGCGATATCGTCACCTCCATGTCCGGGCAGACGATCGAGATTTTGAACACCGACGCGGAGGGCCGCCTCGTGCTCGCCGATGCGCTGTGGTACACGCAGGACCGGTTCAAGCCGGAATTCATGGTCGATCTCGCAACGCTGACCGGGGCGATCATCATCGCGCTCGGCCATGAAAACGCCGGGCTGTTCTCCAACAGTGATGAACTCTCCGAACAGCTTTTTGAGGCCGGCAAGGCCGTGGGCGAGGGGGTCTGGCGCTTCCCCTTATCCGACGCCTACGCCAAGCAGACGAAATCACCGATCGCGGATTTGCAGAATATCGGCACCGGCGGGCGCGGTGCGGGCTCGATTGTCGCCGCCGAGTTCCTGCAGAAGTTCGTCAATGATGTGCCCTGGGTCCATCTCGATATCGCCGGGATGGCCTGGTCGAAGGCCGACAAGCCGACGGTACCGAAGGGTGGCACGGGCTATGGCGTGCGCCTCCTCGACAAGTTCGTGCGGGATAATTACGAGGGCAAATAGAGCTCCGTGACCGAGGTCAGCTTCTATCACCTGCAATCGGAGCCCATCGAGCGGGCCCTGCCGCGCCTCCTGGAGAAGGTGAGGGAGCGGGGCTTTCGCGTGGCTGTTCGCGGGGTGACGGAGGAGCGGATCGAGACCCTCGATGAGGCGCTCTGGACCTACCGCCCCGAGAGTTTCCTGCCCCATGCGCGGGAGGGCGAGGGCGTTGACGCCACCGCCCAGCCGATCCTGCTCACCCTCGCGGGCGCGGGGAACGCGAACGCCGCCACCGTCCTCGTCCTGACCGAGAATGCCCCGGCCGACGACCTCGCAAGCTTCGAGCGCTGCCTCTATATGTTCAACGGCAACGACGAACCCGC
>NZ_JARGOQ010000102.1 GCF_029233945.1 Sneathiella sp.
TCGTCCACAGGATCTGCGACTGGCCGGTTTCATGTTTCTTTTTGAAATCGGCAAAGCTGGGCTGAATGGACATATGTCTAGAAATATTCCTTGATCAGATCTTCCTTGACGGAGATGCCGATATCTTTTTGAAGATAATTTTCATATTCCGCAAGGATTCCGGTACGCATGCTGGCCGCGATCTGGTCGGACATTTGTGTGAAGGCATCCTTATCCGTGGCCGGGTCCGCCGGGATAATATCGGCGATACCATAGAGCAGGGTGCCGTTGCCTGCCTGATTGACATTAACGCCATATGCACCAGGCTCCAGATCGAACAAGCCATCGCGGGCTACTGGGGAGAGTTCTTCCGCAGAACCGCTTCGTAAGACAGCAGTTGATGTCTGGACTGTCAGCCCTAGATCTGTCGCGATTGTCTCAAGGCTCTCTCCGGTGTTGAGTTTTGCCAGAAGCTCCTCAGCTTTTTTGCGGGCCTCTTCATGGCGCCAGTTGGCTTGCCAATCCTGTGTCACTTGTTCTTTCACATCGGCCAATGGCTTGACGGCAGCAGTCTCGATCTCGTCAACAACGACGGCGTAATAACCGCCATCGGCAGTTTCGCTCACCTCTGCGTCATCGCCAACCTGCCGGGCGAAGGCCTCACTTAAGAAACCGGTGGCCGTCGGCAGGTCGGTGACGGCATTGCCTGTTTTGTCGCTGCCGCTTGCATCGATCCAGTTCGTTGTCACGACGGGAAGGTCGAGGGTTGCAGCGGCTTCTTGCAGTTTTGCGCCACCCGCAAACTCGTCTTCAAGTTTGGTCGCCTCGGCGTAGAGCAACTCCTGTGCCCTGTTCTGCAGGATATCTGCTTTAAGCTGATCCTTGACGGCATCAAAATCGCGTTCCTCGCCGGGGACAATATCCTCGACCTTGGCGACATGCCAGCCAAGCACGGTTTTGACCGGCTCCGTTACGCCACCTTTTTGAAGGTCGAAGACCGATTCCTGTAACTCGGGCAAGAGGTCGGTTTTCGACATCATGCCGAGGTCAATGTCCGCCGGCGTTAGCTGCAGATCGGACATGGCGACTTCCGCAAAATCGGTGCCTTCGGTAATTTTCTTGTAGGCGGCGGCGGCCTTATCCTCATTCTTGAAGATCATCTGGACGACGGCGCGTGTTTCAGGCGTATCGAACTCGCTTTTTCGCGCTTCGTACTCGGCTTTAAGGTCCTCGTCGGAAATATCCGTCCCGGCGGCGAGCGTCTCGGGCGTCAGCAGGATATAGCTCACTTTGCGATATTCAGGCGCTGAGTAGTCGTCCGGATTTTCATCGATCAATTCTTCCAGTTCCTCATCCGTCGGGGCCGGGGCGAAACCGATGCTGCTGTCGAGAGTATCGATATATCTGGCCGTCCGCTTTTCCGCGAGATAGGCATAGAATGTATCGACAAGCACCGACGGTGCCTTGGTCACGCCCTGCGACAGGGTGCCGAAAAGCTGGTTCCCGGTGATGTCGTTGCGGACAATCTCGATATATTCACCCTCGCTGTAACCGTTTCGTGCGAGAAACTGCTCGAACATAAAACGGTCGAACTGCTGAAACTGGTTCTGGAAGGAGGGTTGGCTTTGTATCATTTTACGCACGGCATCGTCATCGGCGCTGAGCCCCAGTGATCGTGTCTTTTCATTGATCAGTGCGCGGGAGGCAATCTGGTTTACCGTCATCTGGGCCAGGCCGAACTGCTGCGCCTGCTCCTGGGTCAGCTGCGTGTTGAAGCGCGCCGAGAGGATATTGAGGTTCCGCTGGTAGTCGCGCTGGAATTCACCCAGGGAGACAGAGGTATCGCCCACCTCGATTACATTGCTGCCGACGGAACTGCTCAGCATGTCACCGCCAATTCCCCAGACGCCGAAACTCGCGACCAGAAGAAGCAACAAACCTTTTGCGAGCCATCCGCTGGCTCCTTTTCGCATCGCGTGAAGCATAGTAATTGTCTACCAGTAACCTGTTAGTTTAAAATTCGCCGGCCAATCCAAATGCCGCCCGGTTTAAGCGCGCCAGATTATAGGTACAGGGCAGGGCGGGGCAACATGGAAATTTGCAAAGCGGTATCTTTCTCGCTTAAAAAATGGCATATGAACCTGAATTTACAATATCTGTCCTAATTTATGCGAAGATTTTGAGGGGAATAGATGTCAAATCAACGACGCCCGCTGATTGCCGGGAACTGGAAGATGAATGGCCTCGCGGCGGCTGCCGCGACTGAATTAAAAGCATTGGTGGCCGAGGCTAAAAACCATTCCGCGCCAAATTGCGATATCCTGATCTGCCCACCAGCAACTCTTGTGCGTGAGATGGCAGCAGTAACAAGTGATAGCGCGGTCGAAATAGGCGGTCAGGATTGCCATGGCAATGAAAGCGGGGCGCATACCGGGGATATTTCGGCAGAAATGCTGAAGGATGCAGGCGCCAGCTATTGCATCGTTGGCCATTCGGAGCGGCGGGCCGATCATGACGAGTCGAATGCCACCGTGAAGGCGAAGGCCGAAGCCGCGCATCGGGGCGGATTGATTGCTATTGTCTGTGTCGGAGAGACACTGGCCGAGCGCGAAGCAGACAAAACCCTTGAGGTGATCAGTGATCAGGTCAAAAACTCGCTTCCCTCGGGAGCAACGGCGGCGAACACTGTAATCGCCTATGAGCCGGTCTGGGCAATTGGGACGGGAAAGACGTCGACACCGGATGATGTCGCCGCGGTTCATGCCCATATTCGTAAAGAACTGGGTTCACTTTTGGATGATTCGGACAAGATGCGCATTCTTTATGGCGGATCGGTCAAGGGCAGCAATGCCGAGGAGCTGATGGCGGTTGAGAATGTGGATGGCGCGCTGGTCGGCGGGGCCAGTCTGAAGGCCGTTGATTTCTGGCCGATTGTCGCCACATCAATTTGAGAAAAAGGGCGGGAAAGTTACTAGCAATCCAATGAACTTTGGTGTAGAAGCCCTGCAATTGTTGAATAACGGGGCGGCGATGGTCGCCTTCAATACTGGAATTGAAGAGAATGGAAACTGTCCTTCTGGTCATTCATGTTATGATCGCGGTCTTTCTGATTGTGGTTGTGCTGCTGCAACGCTCCGAAGGGGGTGCGCTTGGTATTGGCGGCGGCGGTGGCGCAATGTCAAGCCGCGGTGCGGCGAACCTACTTACCCGCACGACAGCAGGGCTGGCGGGGGCCTTTATGCTGACGAGCGTTCTGCTCGCAATCATTAGCGGTACGCATTCCGAGCCGACGTCTATCCTGGATACCCCCGCGACGACGACAGGCGCGCCGGAAAGCGGCGTGCCGGCAGTGCCTGAAAAACCGGCGGAGCCGTCGGCTCCGGTCTCGGAATAATCGGGTCTTCCAAAAAATATTTCCGAGGCGGCGTAATTGCCGCCTCTTTTACTTTCCGTTGATTACAGAATTGGTTATAACGTAACTCCATGGCTCGGTTTATTTTCATTACCGGTGGTGTGGTTTCCTCGCTTGGCAAAGGTCTCGCCGGGGCGGCTTTGGCCTCCCTCCTGCAGGCGCGCGGCTATAAGGTCCGCCTCCGGAAACTGGATCCCTATATCAACGTCGATCCCGGCACGATGAACCCTTACGAACACGGCGAATGCTATGTGACGGATGACGGGGCGGAGACTGACCTCGACCTCGGGCATTACGAGCGTTTTACCGGCGTTCCCTCCAAGCAGACGGATAATGTCACGACGGGGCGAATCTACCAGACAGTGATCCGAAAAGAGCGGCGCGGTGATTATCTTGGCGGGACGGTGCAGGTTATTCCGCATATCACCAACGCGATCAAGGAATTTGCCACGGCTAATCTGGACGATGAGGATTTCGTCCTTGTCGAAATCGGCGGCACCGTTGGCGATATTGAGGGGTTGCCTTTTCTTGAAGCCATCCGCCAGCTCGGCTATGAGCTTGGCAATAATGCCGTCTTCATTCATTTGACGCTGGTGCCTTATATTGCGGCGGCGGGAGAGCTTAAAACCAAGCCGACACAGCATTCGGTAAAGGAGCTTCGCTCCATCGGTATCCAGCCCGATATCCTGCTCTGCCGGAGCGAGCAGCCGATCCCAGCGGGTCAGCGCCGCAAAATTGGGCTTTTCTGTAATGTGTCGGAAGACGCGGTCATTCAGGCGCTGGACGTACGCACCATCTATGAAGTGCCGCTCAGCTACCATAAGGAAGGCTTTGACGAGCAGGTCCTGAAAGCCTTCGGGATTACGGACGCATCGAAGCCGGATCTTTCCAAATGGGAGAATATTGTCGATCGGGTGCTGCATCCCGAAGGCGAGGTGAATGTAACGGTTGTCGGGAAATATATTGAGCTTCAGGACGCCTATAAATCCCTGACGGAATCGCTTATCCATGGCGGAATCGCAAACCGGGTGCGGGTCAAGATCAACTGGCTGGAATCAGAGCAGTTTGAGGCGGATAATGTCTCCCCGGCAAGTCTACTTGGTGACGCGGATGCCATTCTCGTTCCCGGCGGGTTCGGGGAGCGCGGCGCGGAAGGCAAGATCAAGGCCGTTCAATATGCGCGGACACAGAAAATTCCCTATTTCGGGATTTGCTTTGGCATGCAGATGGCGGTTATTGAAGGATGTCGCAGCCTTGCGGGTCTGCCGAATGCGGGCACGTCCGAATTCGGCGAGTATGATCCTAATGTCGTCGGACTGATGACTGAATGGACCCGCGGCAATATGACGGAAGTCCGGAGTGAGGACAGCGATCTTGGCGGCACTATGCGTCTCGGTTCCTATCCGTGCGATCTTGTCCCGGGAACCAAGGTAAGCGAAATATACGGGACATCCCATGTCGATGAACGTCATCGTCATCGTTATGAAGTGAACATCGCCTATAAGGAGGTGCTGGAGAAGGTCGGCTATAAATTCTCAGGCCTTTCCCCGGATGGGGAACTGCCGGAAATTGTCGAAATTTCGGATCATCCCTGGTTTATTGGCGTTCAGTTCCATCCTGAGTTAAAATCGAAGCCCTTTGCACCGCATCCGCTCTTTGAAAGCTTTATCGAGGCGGCGGTCAAGAAATCACGATTGGTATAGACATGACTGAAAATCATCACGTCCAGATTGGCGACATTACGGT
>NZ_JARGOQ010000103.1 GCF_029233945.1 Sneathiella sp.
CGTGTCTTTGTCTCGGCATTAAGCCGGAATGCCGGAAATATGGGGTTCGTGCCAGGCATGAGTCTTGCCGATGTGCGCGCTGCCGCACCTGATATGCTCTATTATGACGCAGACCCAATGCGGGATATGCGCTGCTTGCAGGGTCTGCTGCGCTGGACGAGCCGGTTCACGCCCCGCGTGTCCCGGGGTGCCGGGCATAACCTGTATCTGGATATCGCCGGCGCGAGCCATCTGTTCGGCGGCGAAGACGCTCTTCTGGACACAATAGAAACGCAGATGAAAAACTTCGGATTTACGGTCCGTCTTGCCCTTGCGGACAGTAAGGCTGCTGCTTGGGGCTTTGCTCATTTCGGGGAGACTAAAAGCAATATTAGGACGGAGATACTAGAAGGGGTGGCGAGCGAGTTGCCCGTTGAGGCGCTGCGGTTGTCCTATGCATCCACCGCGCTTTGTCAGAGACTGGGGCTCAAAAAAATCGGGGATTTGACCAAGCTGCCCCGCGTGGCCCTGACCAGCCGAGTAGGTTTGGAGGGAATAAGCCGGTTTGACCGGTTTTTTGGCCGAGCGACCGAGGTCACGGAATTTGCACGTCATAAAAAGCGGCTGATCGAGGAGATGCAGTTTTTTGATCCATTGGCGACCAATGCCGGGGTGGAGGCGGCGCTGGAACGGCTGCTTGAAAAGCTGTGCCAACGATTGTCCGGCATGCAGCAGGGGGTGCGCACGGCGCGATTGCAACTGGACCGGGTTGATCATGAGACCATGTCTTTCTCCATTCAGCTCACCCGTCCGAGCGTTGATACGACTATTTTGAAACGGCTGTTCCTGCATCATTTTGATCAGATCGATGTCGGCTTTGGCATTGATCGCCTGACCCTAATCGCGGAGCAGGTGGCACCGCTTTCCCGTCATCAACTCTCTCTGGAAAACAGCGATATCCAAAACCGGGAACAGGATAAGGAGAGATTGATCAATGAACTCTCAAACATGGTCGGCGCTCAGCATATTCAGCGGTTTTTTCCGTCCGATAGCCATATCCCGGAGCGGGCCTTCAATCGGCAGACCGCGCTTTACGCCACGCAATTCCAAAACTGGTGCCCTCCCTCCGGCAAGCGACCGCTTCGGATTTTAAAGAGGCCGGTGTCTGTTCTTCTGCGGGACGGCATTGAGAAGAGGGCACCTAAAACGGTTTTTTGGCAGGGGAAAGAATGTCATCTGACGCCGCTGTCGGGCCCGGAACGGATAGAGCCGGACTGGTGGCGGGATGACCCCGGCTGGCGGAGTGGCGCGCGTGATTACTGGTGGGCAAAAGCCGACTTCGGGGCGTTGCTCTGGCTCTATCGAGTGTCTGACGGGATGAAGACCCAATGGTTTGTTCATGGGCTGGGAAGCTGACAGATGCTCCGCTTCGCCGAACTTCACACCATAACGAATTTCACCTTTCTGGAGGGGGCGTCTCATCCGGAGGAATATGTGCGCCGGGCGAAGGAGCTGGGGCTGGAGGCAGTCGCCATCACGGACCGGAATTCTCTGGCGGGAATTGTCCGGGCCTATGCGGAAGCAAAAAAAATCGGGCAGCGGATTATCGTTGGCGCAGAGCTGCTCCTGTCCGATGGACAATGCCTGATCGCTCTGCCGACGGACCGGCAAGCTTATGGGCGGCTGTGTCGCCTGATCAGTTGCGGACGGCAGCGGACGGAAAAAGGGCAATGCCTGATCCATAAGGAGGATGTGCTGGAATGGGCGGCGGGGATGATCTTCATCTTGCAGGCACCGGCTGAGATGGATGATCATTTCGGGGAATGCCTGCGCTATTGGGCCGCAAAGCTTGGAACATCCCTTCATCTTGCGGTGGAAAACCTGCTGCTGGGCCATGATGAAGTGCGATTGGAACGGCTGCATAGGGTAGCCCATGCGCATAAAGTGCCGGTTGTTGCCACCAATCATGCCATGATGCATGTCCCGGAAAATCGCCCGGTCGCGGATATTCTGACCTGTATTCGCGAGCATTGCACCATTGATGCGGCGGGCACACGCCTGCAGAAGAATGCCGAGCGGCATCTGAAAGGCACGGAGGAAATGCTTGAGCTTTTTGCTGGCTACGAAGATGCGGTCAGACATAGCCAGGAAATCAGCCGGCGGATTACATTTTCTCTGGATGAACTTAAATATGAATATCCGGATGAAGTATCGAACGGGCAGGATCCGCAAATGGAGCTGGAGCGGCTCATTGACCAACATCTGCCAATTCGCTATCCGGCGTATTTATTCCCTCATGGCGTCCCGGAAAAGGTAACGGAGCTTGTCCAACGGGAGCTGGCGGTTATCAAGGCGCTAAATTATGCGCCGTATTTCCTCACCATTTATGACATCGTTAAATTTGCGACGGAACAGGAAATCCTGTGCCAGGGGCGGGGCTCTGCGGCCAATTCGGTGGTTTGTTATGTTCTGGGCATTACCTCCGTCTCGCCGGAACGGCTTGATATGGTGTTTGAACGGTTTGTGTCCATTGAGAGGAACGAGCCGCCGGATATTGATGTCGATTTTGAACATGAACGCCGTGAAGAGGTTATCCAGTATATCTATGAGAAATATGGTCGCCACCGCGCCGGCCTGTCGGCAACGGTGATCTGCTATCGCGCCCGGTCGGCAATCCGCGAGGTGGGCAAGGCGCTTGGTCTGTCGCAGGATACCTTGTCCTCCATGACCAGCCTCATCTGGGGCTGGTCGACATCGGATAAGGGAACAAGTCGCGCCCAGATCAAGGCGGCGGGGCTTGATCCGGATGATAGGCGGCTGGCGCTCTGTGCGGAGTTGAGCCAGAAGATCATGGGATATCCGCGCCATTTATCCCAGCATGTGGGCGGATTTATTGTTACCAAATCCCGCCTCGATGAAATCGTCCCCATCGAAAATGCGGCCATGGAAAACCGCACCGTTATTGAATGGGACAAGGATGATATTGATACTTTGGGAATTTTGAAGGTCGATGTTTTGGGGCTCGGGATGTTGTCCTGCCTTCGCCGGGCGTTCGAATTGATGAAAAGCCATTATGGCGCCTCCCATACGCTCGCCTCCCTGCCCGAAGGAGATGACGCGGTCTATGATATGCTGTGTCAGGCCGACAGCATTGGCGTCTTTCAGGTGGAAAGCCGGGCGCAGATGTCTTTCCTCCCGCGTATGAAGCCCCGCAATTTTTATGATCTGGTGATTGAGGTGGCGATCGTTCGCCCCGGGCCTATTCAGGGCGATATGGTGCATCCCTACATCCGCCGCAGGAACGGGGAAGAAAAAGCGGTTTACCCGTCAAAAGAACTTGAAGGTGTTTTGAGCAAAACACTTGGCGTCCCGCTTTTTCAGGAACAGGCCATGCGCATCGCCATTGTCGGGGCGAGGTTCACTCCCGGCGAGGCCGATCAGCTGCGCCGCGCCATGGCGACATTCCGCAAAATGGGAACTATCAATTCCTTCCGGGAGAAATTTATCAGAGGGATGAAAAAGAATGGTTATGAAATTGAATTTGCGGAGAGATGCTTCAAACAGATTGAAGGATTTGGTGAATATGGCTTCCCGGAAAGCCATGCGGCGTCTTTCGCGTTACTCGTCTACGCCTCGGCCTGGATTAAATACCACCACCCTGATGTTTTCGCCTGTGCCTTGCTGAATTCCCAACCGATGGGATTTTACGCGCCCGCGCAGATTATCGGCGATGCCCGAGAGCATGGCGTGACGGTGAAGTCGCCGGATGTCAATTACTCGGCATGGGACAGCATTCTGGAGCCGGGGGAAGGCGGCTTGGTGCTGCGTTTGGGGCTGCGGCAGGTCCGCAGCATGAAGGAGGAGGATGCGGACTGGATCGCCGCGGCGAGGCAGAACGGATATGTCACGGTGCGCGATTTATGGATGAGGGCCGGAGTAAAGCCCGCCTCCCTCAAACGGCTGGCAAATGCGGATGCCTTTTCCTCGTTGGGTCTGGATCGCCGTGAAGCGCTGTGGCAGGCGAGTGGGATCAAGGGCGAGAAGCCGCTACCTTTGTTTGCCTATGCGAGAGAAGATGAGCAAGGGATGGATCCGGATGTTATTTTGCCTAAAATGCATGTCGGTGAAAATGTTTTGCAGGATTACCGCTCCCTTCGTTTGAGCCTGAGAGATCATCCGCTCAAGCTTCTCCGTCCGCAGTTTCCGGGCACAGCGCAATCCAAATTTCTGCTGACAGTCCCCCATAAGCAGCGCGTGAGTGTGGCAGGACTTGTCCTTGCCCGTCAACGACCGGGCACGTCAAAGGGGGTGGTTTTCATGACCCTCGAAGATGAGGAGGGCAGTATCAACATTGTTGTCTGGCAAAAAGTTTTTGAGCGCTTCCGGCGCGCGGTGATGACCGGGCGGCTGGTCAAGATATCGGGTGTACTCGAACGCAAAGATATCGTTACCCATCTGATCGCGGATCACATTACGGACTATTCTTACTACCTGGAAAATCTGGATGATGAAGATTTCCTCAAAAAGCGATCCAAAGCCAAGCCAGTTAGCAGTAGCGCAGTGAATTTGCATAAGCATCCCCGCGATATGACAAAGGCGCTGTTTCCTTCCCGGGACTTTCACTAATTAAGAAAATGACTCCGCCTTCTGATCCGACTTACCATGCTGAGGTTAAGGATAAACTCGCAGATCAAGAGCTTTCCAAGATAGCGGCGTAGGCGGACATTCATCTGAATTATGTCGGTTTATCTTCTACTATTGCAGGTATTCAGTTCATATGTTATAGGAAAAATATAGGGTAAATTAGCCCAATCGACGGTATGAGAATCTTTTGATTAAATTTATAAATCAATTTTTAAGTGTATTATAAACATGAAATATAATCTTGATAATTTTTACCGAGACCTCCATCAACAAGCTTTTCCTGGCCAACTATATCATCGTCGTGCTGGTTTGTGTGAAGCTGAATCCGAGCGAACCACCGACGTTTTCTGAAAACAAAATCCCGGGTGATCGCCGCCGCGCAGCGATGCGGGCTGGGGAAGTTGTTCTCTTGTTCCTGATTTTCGTGATTTTGCGGCTATTCCCTGTTTTATCCCTGATAATACCGAATGCCATGTGTTGATGATCGTGA
>NZ_JARGOQ010000038.1 GCF_029233945.1 Sneathiella sp.
CCGCCGCCCTGCATCTGGCGCATGAAGAAAATCCACACCCCGATCAGAAGCAGCATCGGGAACCATGACAGCAGCGTCGCCATCAACATGCTACCCTCTTCCTTCGGGGCGGCATTAATGATAACGCCATGCTCGCTCAGCTTGGAGACAAGCGTGCTGTCTTCTGGCGCATAGGTCGTGAAGGACCGACCGTCATCAGTAACGCCCTTGATATTCGGGCCCTGAATGGTGACATTTTTCACCCGGCCGTTTTCAACTTCATCGAGGAATGTCGAATACGGCATCGACAACCCGGCATTACGCGGAGAAGGATCATTGAAAATATTGAAAAGCGCCACAACGAGCAATGCGATGATCACCCAGAGCACTATGTTCTTGCCAAAAAGATTCACGAAACTATTTCCTTCCCATTTCGGACTTGGTCCGATCCGTTCGTCGTAAGATGCACCCGAGAATTTGGATTAGTTCTAGATATAATCTGTTAACATCAAGTTCCAATAGGGCATTTAGCCAATCGACGATATTTATCACGAATTCGGGTCGGTCATCCAGTAAAATGCCCGAAACTGCGTGTTAAATCGCTGACTAAGCCCGAATTCCGCGTTTTTTTCCTTGGGCAACAGGGGCAGCGCGACAATTTCATCACCGGACCAGAGCGATGGCAGGCTATGGCGGACCCGGGTGGGAACCGTTGAGAAAAATTTGGAATCAGCGCGATCCTTCAGTTGCCGCCATCCCTCCACCCCGAGTGGACCAAGGGTTAATCCGTCAGGACGGGGAGCATCCGGCGCGGTATCGGTCACGATAAATCGGTTATCCCAGATCCATTCTCTCTCATCTGATGCAAGGTCAATAAGGGGAAGGCCCTCCCGCCCCGGCTCCCGGCAAAACAGCCAACTTTTCCCTGATTTATGGGTTTGCGCGCCCGAAATTGTGCCGCTTTTCCCCGATCGCTCCTTAAAAAGCCGCCGATAGAGATCTTCAAGCGCGGAGAGCTTGATCCGTTGTCCACCGCCGACGCATCTGAGAGAAGCGGAAAGAATGCGCAGCGCCAGTTCATCCGGACAATCATCGAGTGCAGTTTCCTGCATCCGGATAAAACCGAGCGGACTGATCTCACAAAGCGCGTCAATCTTTTGTCGCGCCAGTACGTCGAGGCTGTTGGACGCGCGCTGCAACCGCGAGAGAGAGAGCGCAATCGCCTCAATATTACTCCCCGGGAGCTGCTGCATCTCGGTCAGGACTGCGCCGACACGGGTGCGGGTGTAGACGGGGTTTTCATTGCTGGGGTCGTCGATCCAGCCCTGGCATCGCGAATTAAGATAGTCCCGCAACAGGTTCCGGCGTACGGACAAGAGCGGCCGCAATAGCGTAAGCCTTCCGCGTTCACTCATGCTTTCCATGGCGGAAAGGCCGTCCAGCCCGCTCCCCTTCGAGAGACGCATCAGCAGGGTTTCAAGCTGATCCTCCAACTGATGGCCGAGCAGTAATTTGCTGATTCCCGCCTTTAAGCAGGCCTCCTCCATCAATTGATAGCGGGCATTGCGCGCGGCTTCCTGAATACCGGTTTTTGGGGAAGGTCCCGCCCAGCGGAGAATAAGAGTCTCGATCCCTCGCGCGTCAAGCCAATGTTTGACTTGATTTGCCTCATCGGCGGAGGTGGCGCGCAGACCGTGATCAACGGTCAGGGCGGTGAGATGAACCCCACTCGCATCCGCCCAATCCTTGGCGAGAAGTGCGAGCGCCATACTGTCCGATCCGCCGGACACAGCGACTGCGATGCCCTCCGCTGCTCCCGTCGGCAAAAGCGCATGCAGGGTCTCACTGAAAAAATCGGAAAGATCGGAAACACCGGGAGAGTCAGCCACAGCCGCGCATCAACTGCAGCCGAATTTCTGCTTTTCCCGGTCCGCGGCCTGCCGCAATCTGGCGGGAACCTGATTGAACTGCTTGTCCATCTGCGCGAAGGTGGCGCAAGCCTCCTCCTTCTGGTCCATCCGGCCAAGGGTCATGGCAAGCTTCAGAAGGTTATCCGCCGCCTTGGTGCTGTCCGGATAGTTCTGGTATCCTTCAAAAAAGGCCGATGCCGCGTTCGGAAAATCGCCGCGTACATAGAAGGTTTCCCCGAGCCAATATTGTGCATTCCCGGCGAGATCGCTGTCTTTATGAAGCTGGAGAAATTCAGTGAAGGCAGCCTCCGCATCGTCATAGCGGTCGTCCCGCACCAGGGAAATGGCATAGTTATATTGATCAGACGCTGATCCGGCTGGCAATCCGCCACCAGATGATGTCGCAGACGCCACCGCTGTGCCTGTTCCGGGCTGGCTCGGCGCGGTGGTGGTACTGCCACTACCGTTCGCGGGAAGAGTCCCGAGAACCTTGCTTCCTTCGGCCAGGCTCTCACCGCCAACCACAACGGGCCCCGTCGAAGTAGTGCTTCCAGTGGTTCCCGTTGGAGATGTGCCGGACCCCGCCAGAGGTGTTGGGGAACCGATCGCGCCCGTTGTTGCGGGAGCACCCGTCGCCCCGCCCGGCGTACCAAGGCGACGCTCAATATCCGTCAGGCGGAAATCAACATCTTTCACCAGCTTATCAAGCCGGGTCGTCATCTGATTGATCTTGAAGCTGGCCTCTTCCTGCGCGCCCGTCAGGCGGCGTTGTTCATCTTCAAGGGCGCTGATGCGCTGCAAAAGGAGTGCTAAGCCGTCCTGGCTGACAGAGCCCCCGGATGTTGCGGGCAATGTGGAGGAACTGCTCGGCGCGGGCCGGGGTGCGGGCGTTGCGCCGCTATAGACCGTCCGCTGCATATCCGTGATATCCTGCTCCAGCCGGTTGATCCGGTCGACCAGTGCCCGAACCTCACTGTTGCTCTGAGCCTGCGCCAAGGTCGGTGTAATAAGAGCAACCATAGCCAATACCAGACAGGAAATCAGCAATTTCCCATTTCCAGAAAGCTCTGACTTTCCAGTCCCGGTCTTTGATACATTCCAAATCATCGCGGCGCACCCTTTCCTCGATCCGCAGGGTCTTTCCTCAAAGATATTAAACTTGTTCGAAATATTGGCAATTTTATGGTCAATGTCGGACTGCTCCGTTCCGGAGCAAGCCGCTTGATTCAAAAAAAGCGCCCGCTTCCGTCACTAAACATGTTAGTGCGGCAACGGGCGCCGGAATTCTAGCCTCGATTAATTTACAACCGAAACCGAACGTCTGTTCTGGGCCCAGGCAGCCTCGTTATGACCGAGAGCAACCGGACGTTCCTTGCCGTAGGAAATCGTGGACAAACGGTTTGCCGAAACACCCAGGGTCACCAGGTAGTTTTTCGCGGCCGTTGCCCGACGCTCACCAAGAGCAAGGTTGTATTCGCGCGTACCGCGTTCATCACAGTTGCCTTCGATCACGAGCGTAACCGTTGGGTTCGCCTTCAACCAGGCAGCCTGCCGCTGCAACGTACCTTGTGCTTCGTCAGACAGGTCGTATTTATCAAATCCGAAGAAGACGCGATCGCCTACGTTCAGAACCAAATCTTCCTGGCTGCCGGGCTGCACTGTCGTCGTTGTGGTTTCCGTCACAACAGTCGTTGAGGAACCCGACGTTCCGCTCGTCTGGGTCGTCGCGCCCCCACCTGAGCTGTCACCGGTTTCTGTTGGCGCTGTTTCACATGCTGTAACCAGCAGCAACGCTGTGAAGATACTTAAGGTTTTAAGACCTAGATTGAGCCGCATTTACTTAACTCCCATCCTCTGGAAATCTCTGAACTTTGGGTATCTCACGTCAAACAAGGATACGGTAATGTATCTATGAGAAACTAGTGAAGATGGTCCCCCGAATATTATAATCACGCAAACTATAGTGGTTTGATCTCACCTGTTCAAGTTATACGGTGGCGACCACGCCGGATCTGACCCGTCACCGGGCGTGATGACCTCCCGTTCGTTATATCCTGTAAGGTCGATGGACCACAAGCGAACTTTATCACTTGTCCCATCATTTTTTCCCGGAATCTGGCGGAAAAACATCAAAACACGTCCATTTGGCGCCCAAGTGGGCCCTTCATTATGAAAGCCTTCGGTCAAAATCCGCTCCTGCGAACCATCATTGCGCATCACGCCGATGGAAAATTGCCCGCCGGTCAGCTTGGTAAAAGCGATCAGGTCGCCGCGTGGCGACCAGACCGGTGTGCCATAATTGCCACTGCCGAAGCTGATCCGCTTCACATTTGAGCCATCCGCATCCATGACATATACCTGCTGACGACCGCCCCGATCCGATTCAAAGGTAATCTGGGTGCCGTCGGGCGAGAAGGAGGGCGCTGTATCAATGCCCGGATGATTGGTCAGCCGCTTCATCTCCCGGGTGCGCAGATCCATCAAATATATTTCAGAGTTGCCGTCCTGCGCCATGCTCATCACAACTTGATTACCCGATGGTGAGAAGCGCGGCGCAAAGGTCATACCCGGAAACTCCCCGAGGATTTCCTGCTGTCCGGTATCAAGATTATAGAGATATACCCGCGGCCTGTTATTGAAATAAGACAGGTAGGTCAGCACCTGCTGGGTCGGGGAATAGCGCGGGGTGAGCACCAACTCATTCCCACTGGTCAGGAATTGATGGTTTTCCCCGTCCTGATCCATGATCGCAAGGCGTTTGATCCGTCGGTCCGCCGGTCCGCTTTCCGACACATAAACCACGCGGGTGGAGAAATATCCATCCTCCCCGGTCAGTCGTTTGTATATCTCATCCGCGATCAGATGCGCGGTCAGGCGCCAGTTCGACGGCGGGGTTGTGTACTGGATGCCGGTCAGATACTGCTCGGCGAAGACATCCCAAAGCCGGAACTGCACGTTGATCTGGCCATCGCCAAGCGCCTGAACAAGCCCGGTAGAGAGGGCCTGCGCGGCAATTTTACGCCAATTGGCGAAAACCGGCACGGCCTGCAGATCTTTTGGCTGCTGCAGATAGGCGCGCGGATCGATCGGCGTGAACAGGCCGGAGCGTTCCAGATCGGCGCGGATGACATCGGACATCTGCTTGCCGATTTTCGCCGTCGCCTCGTTATCGGCGTAGAAATCCGTAATCGCGATGGGCATCGGTTCAATATTGCCCTGCGTGATATCGATAACCAGCTCTGCCC
This sequence comes from Sneathiella sp., assembly GCF_029233945.1. GTDB lineage: Bacteria > Pseudomonadota > Alphaproteobacteria > Sneathiellales > Sneathiellaceae > Sneathiella. The sequence continues at coordinate 5,135 of NZ_JARGOQ010000038.1, forward strand.
GGGCCGCGCTCATGACCGACAGGGCCACCAACAAACCAGTCAGGAATGCAAAGATTTTCTGTACTCTACCAATCATCATTCTTCCTATCGCCTAGAACATATCTCGCGGATCAAAATTCATCGTGACGTCGCGCCAGCTCTCATATTTTTCGGCCGGCAGATTATATGGCTGACAGAGAAGCACTGCCCGTCGCGCACTATCCGCCGCCGCTTGCTTGAAACTATCCAGCGCCCTTCCCCCATTAACAATTTCCGGGGAACCATTCAATGATCCGTCCGAGTTTAACTGTATCCGGATCGTCACCACAAGGTCCTCCGCATTTGCTGCGCCTGTTGGCGGGTTCCAACATTTTTGAACCTGCTGACGCAATGCATCTTTCTCGCTCAGTGTCAGCGGCAGGGATCGATCCATTGCCTTGCTTGAGGAGTTCGGCACTTTTTCAGCAGAATCGGGCTTTTTTATGTCTGCCGTATCCTGAGATTTTGCCGCCTGCTCGCGCTTCTTCTTATCAAGCAATGCCTTCATCTGGTTCATATCGAACGCAGGCTTTTTCGGCTCGGGCTTCTTTGGCTCCGGCTTGGGTTCTGGTTTCGTTTTGGGCTTTGGTTTAACCGGCGGCTTGGGGACGGGCTTCGGTTTCGCCTTTGGCACAGGTTCGGGTTCTGGCTCAGGCTCTGGAGCCGGTTCAGGCTCTGGCGCTGGTTCAGGTTCCGGGGTTGGTTCGGGTTTAGGTTCCGGCTTCGGCGCAGGTTTTGGCTCCGGTTTCGGGGCCGGCTTGGGCTCGGGCTCGGGCTTCTTCTCTTTCTCAGGTTCCGGCGCGGGTTTTGGCAGATTGGTGATATCCGCCACATCGACAATTTCCACATCGATGACAACCGGGGGCTCGAACAGCTTCGGGTCCGTAAACAACGGCAGGCCGGTATACATGATCACAAGGATCAACATATGCAGAACGGCCGAAGCTAGGGCAGGCACTCTCATCAGTCGGAGGACCCCTTACTGGTTGCTGTCTTGTTGCGCGCCGGAAGCCGCCTTGCCGGGGCCGGCGGATATCATCGCGACACGCTTGAAGCCTGCGTTATGAATTTCCCCCATGACCGACAGGACACGGCCATAGGCGACATTGGTGTCACCGCGCACAAAAATACGCTGGTCCTGTTTTGCGCCGGTCACCGCCCGGAGTTTGGGCACCAGGTTGGCAAGCTCGATCTCGACATCTTCAAGATAGAGCCGCCCTTCCCCATCGACACTGATCACCAGCGGTTCGTCATTGCCCTGCACGGTTGCGGCCTTGCTGCTGGGAAGTTCCAGCGGCACGCCAACGGTCAAGAGCGGCGCGGTCACCATGAAGACAATCAGCAGCACGAGCATCACGTCAACAAAGGGCGTGACATTAATCTCCGACATCTGGGTATGACGGCGGCGGCGGCCCTTGCCGGTAAAGGCCTTATAGTTATTGGCATCCATATCAGTCGTCCTGATCGAGCTGGCGCGAGAGAATGGCCGAGAATTCCCCGGCAAACCCTTCAAGGCGGGTGATAATCCGCTGCAGGTCATTGGAGAATTTGTTATAGGCGACCACCGCCGGAATGGCCGCAACAAGGCCGAGCGCTGTGGCGAACAAGGCCTCCGCGATACCCGGGGCAACAACGGCGAGACTGGTGTCCTTGGTGGCGGCGATGGACTGGAAGCTGTTCATAATGCCCCAGACCGTGCCGAACAGACCGAGGAACGTCGCCGTTGATCCGACGGTCGCGAGAAATCCGAGATACTTCTCAAGCCGTTCCATCTCGCGATCGATGGTCACGCGCATCACCTGATGGATACGCGCCTGCAGGCCCGTATGCGAATGCTTGCCGAGGCCCTTCTCGGTCGAGCGGGACCATTCCTTCATGGCGGCGGCGAACAGCATGGCGAGCGGGTTATCGGGACTGGAACCGACGCGACGCTGCAGATCCTCCAGATTTCCGCCGGACCAGAATTCATTCTCGAAATCGTCCGCATCGGCGGTAATCCGGCGAAAACGAATAATTTTGTCGACAATAATCGCCCAACTCCAAAAAGAAGCCAATACCAGAACAATCATCACTATCTGAACAACAATATCGGCCTGAACAAACAGGCCGATCATCGATAAATCGTGAGCACCGCCGCCCATCTGGGTGACGACAATTGCTTCATTTTCCATTTACTCTTCCCTGGCTAAAGTCTTCGCATGTAAAGCCGAATCGCCCAAAATCGCATTAAACTTGGCATTTATGGCAGAAGAAAGACGCTGCGGTTTTCCCTCTCTGTCAAGACAGGCGACACGCACTTTTGTCTCCACAAGGAGGTCCGTATCGCGATAAATATTCTGCGCCATCCGGAGGGATGCCCCGCGCAGATCGGTCACCGAGGTCACGATTTCAAGCTCATCTTCCATCTTCGCGGGCTTAAGATATTCGATTTCGCAGGCGCGGACGACAAAATTCGCGCCGTCCTCCTCCATCATCGCCTGTTGATTGATGCCAAGTCCCCTCAGCATGTCGGTTCGTGCCCGTTCCGTGAATTTAAGATAGTTGGCGTAATAGACGATACCACCGGCGTCCGTATCCTCCCAATAGACGGAAAGCGGAAAGATATGTTGCGTTCCCGCCGCGCCCGCCTCAAACCGGCCGAGCATTTTGACCTCACTCATTCTTGCTCTCTTCATCGATCAGGGAAAGCTGCTCACTGACAGTTTTCGGAAAGGCGAGGCCGAGATGGTCGAACGCCGCTTTCGTCAGCATGCGTCCGCGTGGGGTGCGCTGCAGAAATCCCTGCTGGATCAGATAGGGCTCGATAATATCCTCAATCGCATCGCGTGGCTCGGAAAGGGCCGCCGACAAGGTTTCCACGCCGACCGGGCCGCCGCCGAAATCCTCGGCAATGCGTCCAAGATAGCGCCGGTCCATACTATCCAGCCCGCGTTTATCCACTTCCAGCCGATTAAGCGCCGCATCGGCTTTCACCGCATCGACAAGATCAGCCCCGGCAACAGCGGCAAAATCGCGCACCCGGCGCAGAAGCCGTCCGGCCACGCGGGGCGTGCCGCGGCTGCGCCTCGCAATCTCGATCGCCCCGTCTTCACTAAGATTGAGGCCCAGAACCCGCGCGCCGCGAGCGACAATGAGCCTCAGTTCATCAGGCTCGTAAAAATTCATCCGGAGCGGTATGCCGAAGCGCTCCCGGAGCGGCGTCGTGATCAGGCCGGATCGCGTTGTCGCGCCCACCAGCGTGAAAGGTGGCAGATCGATGCGCACGGACCGCGCCGCCGGTCCCTCCCCGATGATCAGGTCGAGATGAAAATCCTCCATCGCCGGATAGAGAATTTCCTCCACCGCCGGGCTCAACCGGTGGATTTCATCGATAAAGAGGACATCGTTCTTTTCAAGGTTGGTCAGGAGCGCCGCAAGATCGCCCGCCTTGGTGATCACCGGTCCGGCGGTGGCGCGGAAATTCACGCCCAGTTCCCGCGCGACAATCTGCGAGAGGGTCGTCTTGCCAAGACCAGGGGGTCCAAAAAACATCACATGATCAAGGGCTTCGCCGCGCGACTTTGCCGCCTGAATGAAAACGCTTAAATTTTCGCGGACCTGTTTCTGACCTATAAAATCATCAAGGACTTGTGGGCGAAACTGGGTCTCGATATCGTCCTGATTGCTGGACGCGGCGCTGACAAGCCTCTCATCACTCATGCGGCCAGCTCCTTCAACCCGGCGGTGATCAGGATCTCAACCGAGGCTTCGGGCCCGAGACTACGCGCGGCGGCGGCAACCGCGCCAAAGGCCTCTGCACGGCCATAGCCGAGATTGACCAGCGCTGAAACAGCATCTCCGGCGGCGGCTTGCGCCGGTTTCGGTGCCGTTTGACTCACTTCGGCATTAAAGGCGACAGGCCCCAAATCCATTTTCGCGACCTTGTCTTTGAGTTCCGCCGCAATCCGACCGGCAACTTTCGGACCGACACCGGAAACACGGGTCAATGCCGTTTTGTCCCCAGCAGCGACAATCTGCGTCAACTCTTCCCCGCTGTAGAGAGAGAGGACACCCAGCGCCACCTTCGCGCCCACGCCCTGCACGGTCTGTAGCAGGGTAAACCAGGATCGCGCTGCCACGCTTTCAAAGCCATAGAGATGGATATGATCTTCGCGCACATGGGTTTCGATATAAAGCGAGACAATTCCGCCTGTCTCCGGCAGGCTGCGGAGGGTGCGACCGGAACAGAAAACCAGATAACCGACGCCCCCCACATCAATCACGATCCAGTCCTCGCCAATCTCGTCAAGTTTTCCGGTCAGCTTCGCGATCATTGCGCCCGTCCCGCCATCATGGTGGCTTTTTTAAGATTACGGTTGCTGCTCGCGTAATGAGCATGACAGATGGCAACCGCGAGCGCGTCAGCCGCATGTTCGTTCGCGATATTACAGCCGGGCAGCAGCATACCGACCATGGCGTGGATCTGATCTTTACCGGCATGGCCCGCGCCAACGACGGATTTCTTGATTTTGTTGGGGGCGTATTCTTCAACCGGAAGGCCATGGAGCGAGGGAACCAGCAGGGAAATACCGCGCGCCTGACCGAGTTTCAGGGTTGAGACCGGGTTCTTGTTGACGAAGGTTTCCTCGACTGCCGCTTCCGCGGGCTGCCAGTCCGCGATAACTTTCGCAATCCCGTCATAAAGCTGTACCAGCCGCTGCGACAAATCCAGTGTGCCGTCAGAGGAAATCGCGCCATTGGCCAGATGCCGGAGGGTGTTGCCCTCTGCTTCTATGATCCCCCAGCCGGTATGGCGAAGTCCCGGATCCAGCCCCAATAAACGCATGATAAAATTACTGTCCTTCTAAAAAGTTAGTCGCCCAATTTCTCCATGATTTCTTCGGGAATATCGAAATTGGCCGAAACCTTCTGCACATCGTCGTTATCTTCGAGTACATCCACCAGCTTGAAGAGGGAGTTGGCCAGATCCTCCGTCTCTACCGGAATGGAGTTCTGCGGCTTCCAGACAATGCCCGCCTCTTGCGGGGTGCCGAATTTCTCCTCCAGCGCATCGCGCACGTCGTTGAAATCCTCCATCGCGCAGGTGATATCGTGAATTTGCGCATCACTCTCGACATTCTCCGCACCCGCCTCAAGCGCCGCTTCGAACATGTCATCGGCATCGATTGCGTCCGCCGCATAGATAACCTGCCCGATCCGGTCAAACATGAAAGCAACGGATCCCGTCTCCCCCATTGCGCCGCCTGACTTGGCAAAGGCCGCGCGCACATCGGCGGCGGTGCGATTACGATTATCGGTCAAGGTTTCGACGATGATGGCAACACCGCCGGGGCCATAGCCCTCATAACGCATTTCCTCATAGTTATCCGCGCCCGCCTCGCCGGAGGCCCGCTTGATCGCGCGATCGATATTGTCGTTCGGCATATTGTCGCCGCGAGCGGCAGAAATGGCACTTCTAAGGCGCGGGTTCATGGCCGGATCCGGCAAACCGGTTTTCGCCGCCACCGTCAGTTCCCGGATATGCTTGGCGAAGATCTTCGCCCGCTTTTTATCCTGCGCGCCCTTGCGGTGCATGATGTTCTTAAATTGTGAATGTCCCGCCATAGTCCGTCTCTTGGTCTCACTACTATTTGGTTACTGTTTTGCCGTTTGTACCCGATCCGCCTTAAAGAGGCACGTCCTTTTTGCACCCAAGCTGGGCGTCAGGAAAGCTCGGGCCATACCTCCCGCAGGCGGCCACCGACACGAAGCGGAGAAATATAACTCGCAAGGCCGGTTTTATCATCCGTCTCGACGAAAATGCCACAGGCCGTCCCCTCGCCCAGTGCCGGAGAAAACCGCCCGCCCGGGATTTTCCGGGTGAAACGACGGAGCGGCTCTTCCTTCTCCATGCCGATCACGGAATTATAGTCGCCGCACATGCCCGCATCGGTCTGATAGGCAGTGCCACCCGGGAATATCTGGGCATCCGCCGTTGGCACGTGAGTGTGGCTGCCGACGACCATGGAAACCCGGCCATCACAGAAATGCCCCATGGACATTTTCTCGGATGTGATCTCCCCATGAATATCGACAAGGATGGCATCGTATTTCTTGCCCAGCGGATTTCCGGCAAGCAGCTTTTCGACTGCCGCAAATGGATCATCAAGAGGATCCATGAAGAGACGCGCCATTACCTGCACCACCATGATACTCTTGCCCCGCCGGGTCTTGAATACGCTCGCCCCGCGCCCGGGTGTATCTTTCGGATAGTTGATAGGGCGCAACATCCGCGCGTCCTTCTGCAGAAAGGGAATGATTTCCTTCTGGTCAAAGCTGTGATTGCCAAGAACGATGCAGTCCGCCCCGGCGTCATAAAACTCACCGGCAATTTTTTCGGTAATGCCAAAGCCGCCGGCCGCATTCTCCCCATTGATGACAATAAAATCCGTTGATAGCCGCTGCCGGATCTCCGGCAATCGCGCGATGAGAACGTCCCGGCCTGACCGGCCTACCACATCCCCGAAATACAGGATTTTCAAACTATCTTCCTAACATACTGGTCCGTAACAACCCAATCGAGCCGATGGTCATACCGGTCGGTGACGACCTCAGCAACCTCCTGCATTGCATAGGCGAAGCCGACTGCCGTACAATTCCCGCCCCGTTTCAATTTTTCAAGGGTGCGGTCATAAAAACCGCCGCCATATCCCAGTCTATAGCCCGCTGCGTCAAAGGCAAGCATCGGTGTAATGACAAGATCGGGAATGAGGTAGTCGGCGGTTTTAACCGGGACCAGAACCTTGAATGCGCCGGGCTCAAGTACCGTTTCCGGCGTCCAGCGGCGAAAGGATAGCGGATGGTTCTTTTTTTCCACAACCGGCAGCGCGCAGGTAATGCCAAGATCATGCAGCGCCCGCAGAAGTGGCCCCGTGTCCAGCTCACTGCCAAGCGGCCAATAGAGAGAGATTGTCGAAACGCCTAATTTTGGGAGGATGTCCAGAAACCGGTTTGAGGCCTGCTTCCCCGCATCGCCCGCAACTATTGCGGCCCGACGCGCAAAGGCGGCATCGCGCTGTCGCTGTTTTTGGTCTCTGCGGGATAATGTCACAGGCAGCTTTTCGGCAGAATCCAGAAATAGATAAAAGCTGCACCAACATAGCCGTCGACGCGTGGAAATCGCTGTGGCCTGACAAGTCAGGTGGGCGCCGATATATTAGGACCACGGTCCAGTCAGGGATCAGCTCCCGGGATTTCGTTATTGGCCCCAGGAAATCATTCGTCTAACGCACAAGTCAGTGCAACAACGTCCATTTAAGCACTTTCGAGCTTTTGTGCAATAGCCTCGATTTTTTCGGCCCATTTATCCTGTGCAGATGTGTCTCCGCCTGTTTCCTCATCCTCGCGGAGTTTCTCGATCGTTTCATAGGCCTGCGACAGGTCATCGGCGATCAGCAGACAGGCCATCAGCAGAAGCTGCCCCTCGCTCGCGTTTCCGATCGAACCTGTCAGGTCCTGCACTTTTTTATCGACAAACTCCGCCAGATACTCAAGATGCGGCTCCTCGCCGTCACCGCAGATGATCGGGTATGACCGTCCGTTCACATTGACTGTCAGTGATCCCATGCTACTGCTCCAATATCATGCTGAGTTGATCGATTGATTGATCGAGACGGCCAGACACGGTTTGCGTCTTCTTTTTCAGCGACTCATACTTGCCGCGCAGTGTCTCAAGCTCGCTTTTCAGCGCCTCATTCTCGGCGGAAAGGTCGGACCCGACAGCATCGCCGCCCAAACCAAATTCCCCCTGCTGCTTCTCCCGCGCCAAGGTCGCGGCGGCTTTCTCAAGCCTGGCAATAGCCGCCCCCATCCTTGATTCGCTGTCCTGCTCGTTCCCCATCAGACTATTCCACACTGTTTATGGTCAGTTACCGGAAATCTCTCATCTTTGACAATACGATCATGCCGTAAGGCTCGTCAACCTTATTGGTTGAGGCACATTTTGACCGGTTTCGCGCCTTTTCCATGAACTAAGCGGTTGACGTGCCGGTCATTGGGCGGCATCTTCCCCTCGATTCCGAAAGGAACCCCTTTTGGCTTTGCATTCCGGACGCCGACGCGTCATTGCGCGAAGCTCGGCAAATGACCGGAATGATCTGACGAACGGACACATTTTGAAACCAACCCGAAGACGGGCACCCGCAATCCGAAAGCGCACCCAGTGCACTTGTTCCTTTCTCGTCGCGTAAGAAGCGTATAATGGAGGGATTTACCCGGAGCAGCTGGTGGATGGAGATGAGCCAAGTATGAACAAGATCGGGCTTAAGTCGTCACCGAACTCAAGCAAACATGATGATATGGCAAACGCCATCCGGGCGCTGTCCATGGATGCCGTGCAGGCCGCAAATTCCGGTCATCCGGGCATGCCGATGGGGATGGCCGATGTTGCGACCGTCCTGTTTTCCAAATTCCTGAAATTTGATCCGGCGAAACCGGACTGGCCCGACCGCGACCGGTTTGTGCTGTCCGCCGGCCATGGATCGATGCTGCTGTATTCGCTGCTGTATCTGACCGGATACAAGGACATGACGCTGGAGGAAATCAAGAATTTCCGCCAGTTGGGGTCGAAAACCGCCGGTCATCCGGAGTTTGGTCATGCGGAAGGTGTGGAAACGACAACCGGGCCGCTTGGTCAGGGTCTCGCCATGTCGGTCGGCATGGCCCTTGCCGAGAAGATGCAGGCCGCCCGCTATAAGGACATTGTTGATCATTACACTTATGTGATTGCCGGTGATGGTTGCCTGATGGAGGGGATCAGCCATGAAGCGATCTCTTTCGCCGGTCACCTCAAGCTGAACAAGCTGATCGTGCTTTGGGACGATAATTCCATCAGCATCGACGGTTCCACCGACCTCGCGGTCTCCGACGATCAGGCAAAACGCTTTGAGGCCCATGGATGGGACGTTCAGGCGGTCAACGGGCATGATGCGGCGGAAATCGAGAAGGCCATCGCCGCCGCAAAGGAAACGGACAAGCCATCCATGATTGCCTGCCGCACGACCATCGGTTTCGGCGCTCCCAATAAGCAGGGCACCTCCGGCGTTCATGGCGCTCCGCTCGGTGACGAGGAAATCGCCCTCGCCCGCAAGGAGTTGAACTGGCCACATGCGCCGTTTGAAATTCCCAATGACATCCTTGATAAGTGGCGCTGTGTCGGCACTGTGGGGGCACGGCACTCTGCCGCTTGGGACGAGAGCCTGAAGGCCCTTCCCTCCGAGCTACGGACGGAATTCAAGAAGAGCCTCACCGGCGACCTGCCGTCAGACCTTGATGATGCCTTGCTGGAATACAAACGAAAGCTCAGCGAGGATGCCCCGGGCTGGGCAACGCGCAAATCAAGTCAGGAAGCGCTGAAAGTCATTAATGACAAGGTCGATATCACCATTGGTGGCTCTGCCGACCTGACGGGATCGAATCTTACCCTGACACCGCAATTGCAGCCCGTAACGGCAGAAGACTTCTCCGGTCGCTATATCTATTACGGTGTACGCGAATTCGGGATGGCAGCCTTCATGAACGGCATGGCGCTTCATAAGGGTTTTATCCCCTACGGCGGCACCTTCATGGTCTTCACCGACTATGCGCGGCCAGCAATCCGCCTCTCCGCCCTGATGGAACAGCGGGTTGTCTATGTGATGACCCATGATTCCATCGGCCTTGGCGAGGATGGCCCAACGCATCAGCCGGTCGAGCATCTGGCCGCCCTCAGGGCGATACCCAATCTCAATGTTTTCCGCCCGGCGGATGCGGTCGAGACAGCGGAATGCTGGCAATTGGCCCTGCAATCCAAATCAACACCCTCCATCCTGTCGCTCAGCCGCCAGGGGCTGGAGCTGGTCCGGAAAACTCATACGGCGAAGAATCTCTCGGGCCTTGGCGGTTATGAATTGGCTCCGGCCAATCTGGAGGCGAAAGTCACCCTGATTGCAACCGGATCCGAAGTATCCATTTCCCTGAAAGCGCAGAAGATGCTGGAAAGCGAAGGCATCGGCACGCGGGTCGTCTCCATGCCATGTTGGGAATTGTTCGAAAAACAGGACGATGCTTACAAAAAAGAAACACTTAATGTGGATACTGTAAGGATTGCTGTTGAAGCGGGCTGCTCCATGGGCTGGGAAAGATATACCGGCACGGAAGGCGGCTTTATTGGCATTGACAGTTTCGGCGCCTCCGCTCCGGCAGGCGATCTTTATAAACATTTTGGCATCACCGCCGAGGCAATCGTCGCATCGGCAAAAGACAGGCTTTAACATAAGAGCAAAGGCCGGCAGAGATCAGAGACCGGCATTCAGGAGTAGAAGAAAATGACTGTTCGCGTAGCAATTAACGGGTTTGGACGGATTGGACGGAATATCCTTCGGGCAATCTATGAATCTGGCCGGACTGATATTGAAGTTGTCGGCATCAATGACCTGGGTTCGGTTGAAGCCAACGCCCATCTTCTGAAATATGACAGCGTGCATGGCCGCTATCCCGGCACGGTGACGGTTGACGGCGATACGATTGATCTTGGCCGTGGCCCGATCAAGGTAACCGCAGAACGCAACCCCGCCGATTTGCCCTGGGGCGCCCTCAATGTCGATATCGCCTTTGAATGCACGGGTATCTTCACCAAGCGCGATGCCGCCGCCAAGCATCTTGAAGCAGGCGCGAAGAAAGTCCTTATCTCCGCCCCCGGTACCGATGTTGACCTGACCGTCGTTTACGGCGTCAACCATGACAAGCTGACGAAAGACCACACGGTCGTTTCCAACGCGTCCTGCACGACGAACTGCCTGGCACCGGTCGCGCAAGTATTGAACGACTCTGTCGGTCTGGTTCATGGCTTCATGACGACTATTCATGCCTTTACAGGTGATCAGCCGGTTCTGGATACGCTGCATTCTGATCTGCGTCGCGCCCGCGCCGCCGGTATGTCGATGATCCCGACCTCCACTGGCGCTGCCAAGGCTGTTGGTCTGGTTTTACCTGAACTGGTTGGCAAGCTTGATGGAACCTCGGTTCGCGTTCCGACACCGAATGTTTCCATGATCGACCTGACGTTCGTCGCCGGTCGCTCGACCACCAAGGAAGAAGTCAACGACGCCATCTCTGAGGCCGCAAACGGTCGCCTGAAAGGTGTTCTCGATGCGAACAGCGATCCGGTTGTCTCCATTGACTTCAACCATAACCCGGCCTCCTCCACCTTCGATCTGACCCAGACACAGGTCATCGACGGCACCTTCGTTCGTGTCCTGAGCTGGTACGACAACGAATGGGGCTTCTCCAACCGGATGAGCGATACGGCCCTCGCCATGGCGAACGCCAAGTAACGCACGAACGCGGACGGAGTTACAATATGGTTGATTTCAGGACTCTCGATGATCTGGATGCCCGCGGGAAAACGGTTCTGGTCCGGGTGGATCTCAATGTGCCGGTGGAGGATGGCAAGATTGCCGATTTCACCCGCATTGACCGGATCCTGCCCACCCTGAACGAACTCGCGGATAAAGGCGCGAAAGTCCTTCTGCTCAGCCATTTCGGGCGGCCCAAAGGCAAGGTCGTCCCGGAAATGTCCCTCCGTCCCATTGCCGACGGCTTGGCCGCACATATTAAGCGGCCGGTCACCTTTATTGACGATTGCGTTGGCGCGCCGGTCGCGGCGGCCATCACCTCAGCCAAGTCAGGCGATATCCTGCTTGCCGAGAATGTCCGCTATCACGCGGGCGAAGAAAAGAATGATGCGGATTTCGCAAAGGAACTTGCCGCCGCTGGCGACGCTTATGTGAATGATGCCTTCTCCTGCTCCCATCGCGCCCATGCCTCGACCGAGGCACTGGCCCATCTGCTGCCCGCCTATGCTGGCCGGAATATGGAAGCTGAACTGACTGCCCTTTCAAAAGCGCTTGAGAAGCCCGCCCGCCCGGTTATGGCGGTTGTCGGCGGCGCAAAAATCTCCAGCAAGCTAGACCTTCTCTTCAACCTGATCGAGAAGGTGGATGTGCTGGTCATTGGTGGCGGTATGGCGAACACCTTTCTCAACGCCAAAGGCGTCGATGTCGGAGCCTCCCTTTGTGAGCATGACCTTGCCGAGACAGCTTCCGGGATTCTGGCGAAGGCTGAGAAAGTCGGCTGCGAGGTTCTGCTTCCCTCCCATGTTGTGCTGGCCAAGGAATTCAAGGCGGGCGCGGTCAGCCGGACGGCACATGTCGATGATGTCAAGGCGGACGAAATGATTCTCGATGTCGCGCCAGAATCTGTTACCCTGCTCAAAGAGCGTCTTGCGACAGTAAAAACACTGATCTGGAACGGCCCCTTTGGTGCCTTCGAGATTGACCCTTTCGGTGATGGCACGATCGCTGTCGCCAAGGAAGCTGAAAAACTGACGAAGTCTGGCGCACTTATTTCTGTCGCAGGCGGCGGAGATACGGTTTCGGCGCTCGCGAAAGCGGGTGTTACTGAGGGTTTGACCTATATCTCGACCGCAGGCGGTGCTTTCCTTGAATGGATGGAAGGCAAGACGCTTCCAGGCGTCGCCGCGCTCAGCCGCTGATCGGGCAGAAAATACGGGAGTGAAGAAATGGAAGATATGGACTTAGAAGATATCGCGAAAGCACTTGTCGCCCCCAGCAAAGGCATCCTGGCCGCGGATGAAAGCACCGGGACCATCAAGAAACGCCTCGATACCATCAACACACCCAGCACGGAAGAAACCCGCCGCGATTACCGCGAGCTGCTGCTCTCCTCCAAGGGCGCGGGCGATTATATCAGTGGCGTGATCCTCTATGATGAAACCCTCCGTCAGCAGGCAAAGAAGGGTGGCCCGCTGACCGATTTGATCATGAAGCAGGGCATTATTCCCGGCATCAAGGTCGATACCGGCGCGAAACCGCTTGCCTTCTCAGAAGGCGAGCTGGTGACAGAAGGGCTCGATGGTCTCCGTGACCGATTGGCGGAATATCACAAGCTCGGCGCACGTTTCGCCAAATGGCGGGCGGTCATCTCTATCGGCGATGCCGCCCCCAGCCAGTATTGCATCGATACCAACGCCCATGCCCTCGCCCGTTATGCGGCGCTCTGTCAGGAAGCGGGGATCGTCCCGATTGTTGAGCCGGAGGTGATGATGGATGGCGATCACAATATCGACGAATGCTATGCGGTGACGGAAACGACGCTGAAAACAGTTTTTGACGAGCTTTACAAACAGCGCGTCGTGCTGGAACAGATGTTGCTGAAACCGAATATGGTTATTTCCGGCAAGGACTGCCCCGCGCAGGCCGGTATCGAGGAAGTCGCAACAAAAACCCTCTATTGTTTCGAGCAGACGGTTCCGGCGGCGGTTCCGGGTATTGTCTTCCTGTCCGGTGGACAGAGCGAGCAACAGGCGACCGAGCATCTCAACGCCATGAACAAAATGGGTAAATTCCCCTGGGAAATCAGCTATTCCTTCGGTCGGGCGCTACAGGCCTCCGCCCTTGCCACCTGGCAGGGCAAGGCTGAGAATGTGGAGGCTGCACAGAACGCCTTCCTGCACCGCGCGAAACTGACCAGCGCCGCCCGCGACGGTGAATATAGTTCGGATATGGAATAAGGTTTTATGGGGACAGCGCCTGAAAATGAACGGGAACGTCCCCGTCTCTACCTGATATCACCACCGGTTATTGACCTTGATGCTTTCGAGGCGGATTTTCGTGAGGCGCTCAAAGGCGGCGATGTTGGCTGTTTTCAGCTTCGCCTGAAAGATAGCCCCGCCGAAGAAGTTATTGCGGCGACGAAGCGTCTCTTTCCCATTGCGGAAGAGGCTGGCGTCGCCTTTCTTCTCAATGACGATGTTGACCTCGCCAAAGAACTGGGCGTTGACGGTGTTCATGTCGGGCAGGACGACATGCCTTACAAAAGGGCGCGCGAACTTCTGGGCCCCGAGGCGATTATCGGGGTGACCTGCAAAAATTCAAAGCATCTGGCGATGGTTGCCGGGGACGACGGGGCCGATTATGTGGCCTTCGGCGCCTTCTTCCCTTCCTCCACCAAGGCGAACACCGTCAAGGCGGAACCGGAGCTTCTGGCCTGGTGGTCGGAGACAACGCTGATCCCCTCCGTCGCGATTGGCGGCATCACGGTGGAAAATGCAGGCGTCCTGCTGGAGAGCGGTGCGGATTTTCTGGCTGTCGCCGGGGGGATCTGGGATTACAAGGATGGCCCGAAGGAGGCGGTTGCCGCCTTTAATCGGGTGATTGATAAGGTCGTGGCAAACTGATAGGTTCCGCGCAGAATTTTTGACAAGAGCGATGAAAAATCATGAAAATTAACGGAAATGCTGTCCGTCCGGGCAATGTGATCGAACATAAGGCTGGCCTGTGGGTCGCTGTGAAAATTCAGCATACGCAGCCCGGCAAGGGCGGCGCTTATCTGCAGGTGGAACTCAAGAATCTCCGCGATGGCACCAAGCTGAATGAGCGCTTTCGCGCCTCCGAATCCGTGGAGCGGGTTCGTCTGGAGCAGAAACCGCATCAGTTCCTGTTTGAGGATGGCGAATTGCTGACCTTTATGGATACAAGTAACTACGAGCAGGTATCGATTTCAAAGGATATGGTTGGCGAGCGCGCCGCCTTCCTGCAGGACGGTATGGATGTCGAAATCGAGTTTCATGAAGAAAGCCCATTGACCGTGATCCTGCCCGAGCAGGTCACCCTTGAAATCACCGAAACCGAGCCAACGGTGAAGGGACAGACGGCAGCTTCTTCTTATAAGCCGGCAATTCTGGAGAACGGAATCCGGGTGATGGTGCCGCCATTTTGCGGCACCGGCGAGAAAATCGTTGTCAACACGGAAACATCCGAGTATCTCAAGCGGGCGGACTGAACCCCGCATAATTCCCCGCTTCCTGATCAAGAGTAAAGCAGCAAACTATGGCGAGAAAATCTGCCGACATCAATGCAATGGAACTTTCGGCCCGCAAGGCGGCCCGCAAGCTTCTCCGTGACTTCAACGAGGTTGAGCATTTGCAGGTCTCTCGCAAGGGCCCGGCGGACTTTGTTTCCCAGGCGGACCTGACCTGCGAGGCAACTTTGCGTGAGGAACTCAGTCGGCTGCGTCCCGAATATGGCTTCATCACCGAAGAGGGCGAGAATACCCCGGCGAAGGATGGCGAACATTACTGGGTTATTGATCCCCTTGATGGGACTACGAACTTTCTCCATGGCCTGCCGCATTTCGCGATCTCCATCGCCATCAAGACGGGTAAGGAAATCACGGCGGGCGTCGTGCTCGACCCGGTCAAGGATGAGATGTTCTGGGCGGAAAAAGGCAGTGGCGCCTTTGTCAATACCCGCCGTCTACGTGTCTCCAGCCGGACCCGCATGGCCGACAGTATTTTCGCCACTGGCATCCCGTTTCTGGGCAAGAAAGACCACGGCAAGTTCCTGAAAGAGCTGGAACGGTTCATGGCGATATCTGCCGGGGTGCGGCGCTACGGCGCAGCGTCACTCGACCTTTGCTACGTTGCCGCCGCACGATATGACGGATATTGGGAACGTGACTTGCAGGAATGGGATATCGCCGCAGGCATCATAATCGCCCGCGAAGCAGGTGCCCTTGTCACGCAGATTGATGGCGGCGAGAAAATGCTTGAAAAGGGGGATATTCTTGCCAGTAACCCCGGCGTCAACAGCGGCATGATGGAGATTTTCCGCGAACTCCGCCTGGGAAGATAAAAAAACACCTAATCGCGACTTGTTCCCGCGAAAGGCTCGGCTATAGTAAAGGCCTGTTTTCAAACAATAATAAGTCAGGATCAACGTGACATGCGTGCTATCGTCGTCCATGAATTCGGCAACTATAATGATGTTGCCAAGCTCGAGACCCTTCCCATTCCGGAACCAGGACCCGGTGAAATCATTGTCCGCAACAAATCGGCGGGAGTAAGTTTCGCGGCGTCTCTTAACATTGCCGGTAAATACCAGCGTAAAGCGCCCCTCCCCTACATTCCCGCAACGGAATCGGCCGGCATTATCCATGCCGTGGGGGAGAATGTCAGCCGGGTGGCGGTCGGCGATCATGTCATGTGCAGCGTTAGCCATGGCGGTGCCGCCGGCTTCTGTAAAATCGAGGATATCGCCTGCCATAAAATCCCGAAGGATATGGATTTCGGTGTTGGAGCGTCCCTGATTACCTCCTACACCACCTCTTACGGCGCGCTGACCCGCCGGGCCAACCTGCAACGCGGGGAGACATTGCTGGTCCATGGCGCAGCCGGGGCTGTTGGCATGGCCGCTGTTGAGATCGGCAAGGCCCTTGGCGCGACCGTCATTGCTGTGGCCGGCGGGAAGGCACATTGCGAAACGGCCCGTCGTCACGGGGCTGATCATGCGATCGATCATCGGCAATCGGACTTTCGGGATGTCGTGATGGATATTACGAACGGTCGAGGCGTTGATCTTGTCTATGACAGCATCGGCGGCGACGTGACAATCCAGTCTATCCGTTCCCTCGCCTGGGAAGGGCGGCTGCTGACCATCGGCTACGCCTGCGGGGAGATCCCGAAGATCGCGGCGAATACTCTCTTGCTGAAGAATGCATCGGCGATGGGCTTCAACCTCGGGCATTTCTTCGGCTGGTCTCCGGGTGGCAGCCGGGCACAGCATATTGAGACGCTGGATGAAATGGTAGCGGGTGTTCTTGATCTCTACGCAAAAGGCCTAATCAAGCCAGAGATCGGTGCCCGCTTCACACTTTCACAATTTAACGAGGCCCTCGATGCCGTGATTGACCGCAAGGTGGACGGTAAATGCGTCATCGACATAAGCGAGGAAGATTACTAACCGGCCCTAATCCATGGTGGGGGTCTATTGTTTCGGAATCAGCCGAACCGCCGTGCCATAGGCGAGAATTTCGGCGGACCCCGCCATCACCATAGAGGTGGTAAAGCGCATCCCGACAATGGCATCCGCGCCCTTTTGCCTGGCTTCACTAATCATGCGGTCCGTTGCCTGCTCGCGCGCTTCCCCCATCAGCTTGGTGTATTCTCGAACTTCGCCGCCGACAAGGTTACGCAATGCCGCGATAATATCCGTGCCGATATGCTTGGCGCGGATCACATTGCCCCGCACCAGACCCAGCACTTCAGCAATTTCCCGGCCCTCAATTTCATCCGTGGTCGCTACGATCATTGCTACTCTCATTTCTCGATATTTTGTTCATAATAGTCATCTTCGGCACTGTTTTTCCGCTGCCACAGGACACGGGCCAGCAAATAGATGAAACAGACCAGTACGATGAAGAGGATTGCTCCAAAGGGAAAGGAGGCGGTCGCGCCTGCAAATATCAGGAAAAACAGATAAACTGCACCGCCGAAGACCGCCAGTATCAACGCTATGGTATCGAGTTTCATGAAATCAGATCCTTCTTTCAGAAATCTCTGTTAAATTGTATCTTTCCGCCACCGAGTAAATCATTAATAGCAAAAAAACCTTTCATAAAGCTAAATAACAAAAAACAGCCGCAAATTGTGTCAGATGGCAGCTTTGGAGGCAACATAAGGGATTGTGGGCACGCGCCCGCTAAGTTATGGTGCAAAGCGGTTCAGCGGCCTGCCGTAAAGTTGACAATTTCAATTGGCAGATATGGACGCTGGACGTGAATTTCGCGTGAATTTGATGACAGCTGACGGCTAAAAGGAGAGGAAGGCGGCCAATGACTAAATTGCCAGCGGCAACATACTCTCTCTCCCTGCTTGCCTCCCTCGCGGTTTCAATTCCCTTTGCCGGGATGATAGCAACGACTGCGCACGCGGAAACGAGCGGTTCAGCACGCCCGGCGGTTGAGGTCAATCTGAAGGCGCTTAAATATTCAGGCCCGCAACTCACATTGCCGACACGGATTATTGATGGCAGCTCTGTGATTGTGCTGACCCCGCCGTCCCTGCAGAAGAAAGCATCCTCAGAGCCGTCCCAGAAAATTGTTAAGCCACTCGTAAAACCGGCACTAACGCTTCCCGAAACGACTGTCGCGGCGGCAAAACCCGTCCCGGTTCCGCCTGTCAATCCAGAGAAACTGCCCGAACCGGCGGAAGAGACAAAGTTTGAGGATGTGGTAACCCCCGTCGTCAAAATGGATACCGCCCCGATCCCGACAGCTGAAGTCGTTGAGGAGACCAAAGAAAACGTCGCGGATATGGCGGCAGAAAAGGTTGCCGAAACGGCTGACGCGGAGACTGCCGAGACGACACCAACATCAGTTGAGGCTGCGGCCGTGTCCAATTCCGACGCGACAGAAAAGCAGCCCGAGGCCGAGGCCGCGGAAGAAATCAGGCTCGCCGCCATTTCACCGGATGCCGGGCCGACCGCTGCGACCGCCGCATCGAACGCAAATGACAACCTCACCCGTATCCTGTTCGCCGAAGGGATAGCCGATCTGCCGACAGAGGCGCAAACCACCCTTCAGGCCATCGCCGATCAGGTGAAGGACGGCGACAGGCGAAATGTCCAGCTTCTTGCCTATGGCAGCGGAAACAGCGTCAGTGCTGCGCGCCGTCTCTCCCTCGGGCGGGCGCTTGCTGTCCGCTCGAAACTGATGGATATGGGGGTCGATAACAAACAGATTGAAGTACGGGCACTCGGGCAGCCGGAAGGCGACGAACCGTCAGACCGCGTTGATCTCCTCATGATTTCAAGGTAACCATGTCAACAATTTCCAATGTCGAAACCCACAGCCTGGCCGGCACACCAAATATCAAGAAGCCGCGGCGCTACCTGATCCGAATGACAATCTTTATCGGTGTTGCGATTGCAATCTCCGCCTTTCTCTACCCGCAACTCCAGATCGCTTTTTTCGCCAACCCGCTTTTAAATGGCCTTATCCTGCTGGTTTTGCTGTTCGGCGTTCTGTTTATCTTCCGCCAGGTGTACATGCTGACAGGGGAAATTAACTGGACCCAGAGCTTGCGCCGCCTGGAATCATCGCAGCCCACGGTTCGGCCGCCACGGATGCTGGCTCCGCTCTATACGATCTTCAGCGATAGCAACGGGCCGGTCCGGTTAAGCGCCGTCACGATGAATACCTTGCTCGATAGTGTCAGCGCCCGGCTGGATGAAGGCCGGGATATTTCGCGCTATCTGATCAATGTGCTGGTATTCCTCGGCCTGCTTGGCACTTTCTGGGGGTTGCTGGAGACGGTGGCCTCTGTTGGTGATGCCATTTCGACGCTTAATGTTGGCGGTGGCGGAGATTTCGTCGCGATTTTCGATGAGTTAAAGCTCGGCCTCGAAAAACCGCTTTCAGGGATGTCGATTGCCTTTTCCTCCTCCCTCTTCGGGCTGTCCGGATCACTGGTTCTGGGATTCCTCGATATGCAGGCGGGACAGGCCCAGAACCGCTTTTACGGCGATCTGGAAGAATGGCTGACCTCCATCACCCGCTTTACCAGCTCCGGTTCCACCGTCGTCTCCGACGGCGACCAGAGCGTTCCCATTTATGTGCAGGCCCTGCTCGAACAAACGGCGGAAAGCCTCAACAACCTTCAACGCACCCTCGCCCGGAATGAGGACAAGCGCGGATCGGCGGAGAATTCCCTGATCAATTTGAGCGAACGCCTTGCTGCCCTCACCGATCAGATGCGCACGGAACAAGACCTGCTCGTCAAGCTGGCTGAAGGACAAACAGAGCTTAAACCGCTCCTGGAACGCCTTGCCAAATCCGCCGAGAGTGCCGGGCTCGATCAGGCCAGCCGCAATCACCTTCGCAATCTGGATGTGCATATGGTCCGCCTGATGGAAGAAAGCGCCGACGGCCGGGATCAGGTCGTTCAGGAAATTCGTAGCGATATCAAACTTCTGACCCGGACAATTGCCGCCATCGCGGAAGAAAGTCGCCGTGGTTGAGATCATGCCCGCCGTGAAAGACGGAGTAAGTTATGGCTCGTAGACGCCGCGGACAACGCGCCCCGTACGAGATTTGGCCGGGCTTCGTCGATGCGCTGACCACTCTCCTGCTGGTGATTATCTTCCTGCTGGTTGTCTTCGTGCTGGCGCAATTTTTCTTGTCCCAAGCCCTGTCAGGCCGGGATGCCGCGCTCGAGAAGCTCAATCAGCAGGTTAATGAGCTTGCCGATCTTCTGGCGATTGAGCGTCGGACAAGCGCAAATCTGGAAGGCCAGATCGCCCAGCTTAATATCGACATGACAAAGCTCGCGGAAGAACGCGACAGCGTTATCATCCAGCTCGACACCCTGACCAGCCGCGCGCTCTCCGCTGAGGAAGACCGGGATCGCCTGACGGTGCTCCTCCGTGAGGAGAAGGATAAAACCGCCGAGGTGGAGGATAAGCTGAACGTGAGTGAGGCCAGCCTGAAAGCTAATCTCGCCGAGCTTGAAAGCCTGAAACGCGACATTACCGCGCTCGAAGAAATCCGCAAAAACCTTGAGGAAGAGGTCGGTAAGCTCGCCGCCACGATTGAGGATAAAGATACCGAGATCGGCAATCTACGTGATCGCAGCAAGGAGCTGGAAGCCCGCATCGCCGATGAAGAGGAGCGGACCAATCTCGCGCAGAAGGATATCGAGGAGCGCGAAATCCGCCTTGCCGAATTGCAAACGCTTTACTTGCAGACGCAGGACAAGCTGACTGAAGAAGAAGAGCTCTCCGCCGCGGCGCGGGCGCAGGTCGCGACCCTCAACGCCCAGATCAACGCACTCCGAAATGAGCTCGCCAAACTCAATCAGGCGCTGGAGGCAAGCGAGCTAAAGGATGTGGAGCAGCAGGCCCAGATCGCCGACCTCGGCAAACGGCTTAATCAGGCGCTCGCGGCCAAGGTGCAGGAATTGCAGCAATATCGCTCCGAGTTCTTTGGTAAGCTTCGGGAGGTGCTTAAAAACCGTCCCGGCATCAGCATTGTCGGCGACCGTTTCGTCTTCCAGTCAGAGGTTCTCTTCGATGCCGGACAGGCAGAGCTTGGGCCGGAAGGCAAACAAGATATGGCGAAATTTGCCGCAACCCTGCTGGAAATTGCGAAGGACATCCCAACGGACATAGACTGGATACTCCGTGTTGACGGCCATACGGATAGTCAGCCCATTAGCACGGCGCGCTTCCCCTCCAACTGGGAACTCTCCGTCGCCCGCGCTCTTTCCGTGACGAAATTCCTGATTAGTCAGGGCGTCCCTGCCAGGCGTCTCGCGCCGACCGGCTTTGGTGAGTTCCAGCCGATTGACAACCGCGATGACGAGATCGGCTATCTTCGCAACCGGCGGATCGAGCTGAAACTGACGGAGCGCTAAGTGGCAGGCAAGGGCCGGAATATCCTTGTCATCAAGCATGGGGCGCTTGGCGATGTGATCCTCGCGCAGGGACCGTTTCAGGCCATCCGCGCCCATCATGGCGATGCACGTATTGTGTTGCTGACAACCCGCCCTTTCGCCGCCTTCCTTGAAAAATCTGGGCTTTTCGATGAAGTCTGGATCGATGAACGACCGAAAATTTGGCAGCTTTCCAAGCTTATTCCCCTGATCCGGAAGCTGCGCAAAGAACGGTTCGACCGTGTCTATGACTTGCAAACCTCAACCCGCACGAATAGCTATTTCAGTTTCTTCCCGAAACGTCGGAAACCGGAATGGTGCGGCATTGCGAAAGGCTGCTCCCACCCGCATGACAGCCCGCTTCGCACCAAAATCCACACGATCGAACGGCATATCGATCAGTTGAAAGTAGCCGGGATAGAGACTGTTCCGACGCCGGATTTTTCCTGGGCAATGGCGGATCTTTCGCGCTTCAGCCTGCCCGCAAATTACGCATTGCTGGTCCCCGGGGGATCGGCACATCGGCCGGAAAAGCGCTGGCCTGCCATCCGCTTCGCCGAGCTTGCTGAGTATCTGGATGAAAAAGGCATCACGCCCGTGCTGATTGGCGGGAAGGCGGAAACCGAGGCAATCGCGAAAATCAAGGAAACTTGCCCGGGCGCAGTCGATCTATCGTCAAAAACGGATTTCGGTGATATCGCCTCTCTCGGGGCGGGGGCAGCTCTGGCGGTCGGTAATGATACGGGCCCGCTGCATCTTATTTCTGCCGTCGGCTGCAAGACGGTCGTGCTGTTTTCCCGTGCCTCCGATCCGAATATGTCCCGCCCGCGTGGCCCCGATGTGCGTGTCTTGCGCGAGGATAATCTTGCCGACCTTTCACTTGGCCATGTGATCGGTGAACTGGATCTGCAGCCATGAGTGGCCTGACAGGCAAAACCGTCCTCTGGTGGGGCCGCTTCGATCCCGACTATTCCCGCAACCGCATCCTTCGTCAGGCTTTTACCGCACTCGGCTGGCAGGTTACCGATTTTCGCCCCCGTATTAGTCCGCTTGGCGATCTGGAAGCAGCCCTCAGAGGCGACAAAAAGGCGGATCTTCTCTGGCTGCCCGCCTTTCGGCAGCGCGATATGGCTGCCGCCGCCAGATGGGCGCGGCGGCGTAATGTGCCGATCATCTTCGATCCCATGATCTCCGCCTATGACAAGCAGGTGTTTGAACGACGAAAATTTCCCGAAACCAGCCCGAAGGCTGTAAGGCTCCTTCAAAAGGAACGGGCAATCTTCTCCGCCGCCGATCAGGTTATCGCCGATACAGTGGGCCACGCGGATTTTTTCACACAAACATTCGGCCTTGATGAGAAGTCAGTCCATGTTATCGCGGTCGGCGCGGAAGAGAGCCTCTTCTACCCTGCCCCGCTTACCAGTAAATCGCCTGAGGAGCCTCTGGAGGTGCTCTTCTATGGCAGTTTTATCGGCCTGCAGGCACCGGAGGTAATCGTCGAAGCCGCAAAGCTCTGCGATGCTCCCGTCCACTGGACCCTGCTCGGCGACGGTCCGCTGAAATCCGCCTGCAAAGCTGCGGCAGAGGGGCATGCGAATATCTCTTTTGAAGACTACCTCCCCTATGGCGACCTGCCCGGACGCATCCATAGGGCAGAAATCCTGCTGGGTGTTTTCGGGACAACGGACAAAGCCGCACGGGTGATCCCCAACAAAGTCTATCAGGCGCTTGCCTGTGGCCGGACCGTGATCACCCGCGAATCAATGGCTTATCCTGCACCGAAGAATGACGGCATCATTGAAATCCCGTCAGGAAACGCGAAAGCACTCGCCGATCAGGTCACAGGGCTTGCCCTTGCACGAGACGACGGACTAGAGGCGCGTGGCAGCGCCGCCCGCGCCTATTTTGATCAGCATTTCAGCCTTGAAACCATCCATGGCCAGCTTGCGAAGGTGCTTGAGGAATTATCAGGCCGATAGCGCGTTCCGACCTACATCGAACTGCAATTTGGCGAGCTTGGCATAAAGTCCATCCTCGGCCATCAGTTCCTCATGGGTGCCCTGATTAACGATGCGGCCATTGTCCAGCACGATAATCCGGTCGGCGTTCAGCACGGTCGCCAGCCGATGCGCAATGACCAGCGTCGTCCGGTTCTGCATGAGATGCTCAAGGGCGATCTGCACTTGCCGCTCGCTCTCCGCATCGAGCGCCGATGTTGCTTCATCCAGCAGCAGAATTTCCGGATCGCGCAATATCGCACGAGCAATGGCGATCCGTTGTTTCTGGCCACCGGAGAGCTTGATCCCCCGCTCGCCAAACTCGGTGTGAAATCCTTCGGGCATGGCATCGATAAATTCCGTGGCGACGGCGGCTTCGGCGGCGGCGCGCACGTCGGCATCGCTCGCCTCGGGCCGACCGTACCGGATGTTCTCCATGGCGGTATCGGCAAAGATGACCGCATCCTGCGGCACCAAGCCCATCAACGCCCGAAGATGAACCGGGTCAACCTCGGCAATATCCGTGCCGTCGATAGTAATGCGGCCAGACTGCGGATCATAAAACCGTAGCAGAAGCTGGAAAATTGTTGTCTTGCCCGCTCCGCTCGGGCCTACCAGTGCGACGGTCTCGCCTTTTTGAATTTCAAGCGAGAAATCATTCAGCGCCGCCTGATCCGGCCGGGAGGGATAGTGAAAAGTGACGTCATCAAAATTGATATTCTTTTCAATTGCAGACCCGATGGGGAGCGGATTTGACGGGATGGCGACCGTCGGTACCTCCGCCAGCAGCTCCAGCAACCGCTCGGACGCGCCGGCAGCGCGCTGCAACTCTCCCCAGACTTCGCTGAGCGACCCCATGGAACCCGCAACAATAACCGCGTAGAACACAAAAGCACCGAGCGTGCCCGCTGACATACTGCCGTCAACAACCGCCGTCGCCCCGCTCCAGAGGACAAAATCAATCGCACCGAAGATCAGCAGAATGACCAGCGCCGTCAGCCAGGCTCGCGCGGTGATCCGTTTGATGGCAATGCGAAAGCTGGTCTCGACATCTTCGCTGAATTGCGCGCGGTCATGATCCTCATGGGTATAGGCCTGCGATGTCTGGATGGCCCGGAGCGTTTCATCGGCGCGCGAACTGACGGCGGCGATGCTGTCCTGGTTAGACCGGCTGAGCTTGCGCACCATGCGGCCAAAGACGATGATCGGCACCAGGACGAAGGGAACCACCAGCAGGACCATGCCAGAGAGCGCCGGGCTGGTGAAGATCAAAAAGGCGAGGCCACCGATAAACAGCAGGAAGTTCCGAAGCGCCACGGAAATCGAGGAACCGATAACTGTCTGGATCAGGGTCGTATCGGTTGTCAGGCGAGAGAGTACTTCACCGGTTCGGGTAATCTCAAAAAAGGCCGGGCTCAAGGTCAGGACATGATTAAACACCGCTTTTCGAATATCGGAGATAACCCGCTCCCCGATCCAGGAAACAAGGAAATAGCGACTGAAAGTGGCAACCGCGAGCAAGGCAACCACGCCCATCAGCCCAATGAAAACACGATCGAGGCTTTCCGGGCCAGCGGTAAATCCCTTGTCCAGAAGATCGCGGATCGCCTGCCCGATCCAAAGGGTGGTGCCGGCCGCAACGATAAGCGCGATCAGGGCGCCAAACGCCTGCGCCTTATAAGGCCTGACGAATCGCCAAAGCTGCCAAAGGCGTGTCACCACCCGTTTTGATTTTTCCTTCTCATCCGCATCAGGGGTGATTCCGTTTACATCCGTCACGCAGCAGGTCCTGCCTCTAATCTGTCATAAAATCCAGTTCTTGGGTGTAACGGTCATAGCCAGGAATGCAAGAAAAAATGCCAAAAAACATATCTTTGCTTGCCATAATGTCTCAGCTTTAATATAAGGCCCGCTGAATGATTTTTAGCGTCCCCCAAAGGGTGAACCGACATGAAAAAAGAAATACATCCAGATTACCACATGATCACAGTCGAAATGACCGATGGATCAACCTTTGAAACCCGTTCGACCTATGGCAAGGAAGGCGATGTTTTGAAGCTCGACATCGACGTGAAAACGCATCCGGCATGGACCGGCGGCCAGCAGCATCTCCGTGATGATGGTCAGGTTGCGAAATTCAACAAGCGTTTTGCGAATTTCGGCATCAAATCAAGCTAACCAAGCACTGAGCCTGTTAAGGTTCCCGGATTAGGCGCTCAATCGAGCGCCTTTTTTGTCGCCCTGCTCAGAAATCCCCGATGATAAGGTTAAAGCTGGGCGCGCTTAAAGGCATGCTTTCCCTGCTCGTCCAGCCGAAGCAGCCTCTGGTACAGACGCTCGCTCCGCTCCAACAGGGATTGCAACTCCTCCGGCAGCAGGCTGGGGTCGCAAGCAGGGTCATCCGCGAGGCATACATCCATATGCTGAAGATGGCACTCATCCGCTTGCGATTCTTCCAGCGTAATCTCCCCCTCCTGCAGCGCACGCTGGAAGAGCAGCCAGGACATGCTTTCCGTCAGCCGCGTGGTGAGCCGCAATGATTCCGACGCATAGCCGAAACTTGCCTCCGCCGGCATGGCGCGCGCGGCTGCCTGCCCCGGGCCAGCAAGATAGGTGCGGGCCTCTTTCACCAGATCCAATGCTTCATCGTAGGTCCGGGTGAAAAAGATGGTCTGCGCCTTGATCTGCGTTCCATCATCATCGCTAACGCCCATCGGCTGTCCTTTGCTGCGCTCGTGAACGGGAATTAAATTCGGATATGCCGGAAAAATCTAGCCCTCAAAAGTTAATTTTCCATATTTCCGGGCCTTGAACTTACAAAAAAATGCCACATATACAAGGCATCGGATGCCAATTTTGGGTCTGATAACAAGGGCTTGTCCCGATTTGGGAAGCCCGCATATATATTGCTTCATAGGAGAATATACCAATGCGTAGTTATGACTTTTCACCCCTGATGCGTTCAACAGTTGGTTTCGACCGGATAGAACAGCTTTTCCGCGGCATGGAACGGGCGTCAACCGACAACGGGTTTCCGCCCTACAACATCGTGAAAACCGATGCGGATCATTTCCGGATCACGATGGCGGTGGCTGGCTTTACGGAAGATCAGCTGGATGTGGTTGCCAACCAGAACACCTTGAAGATCAGCGGAAAATCCGCAGAGGACAAGGAAGAAGCGGAATATCTGCATCGAGGCCTCGCGGCCCGCTCCTTCGTACAGAATTTCGAACTCGCCGAAACGATCAAGGTGGTCGGTGCCGCCATGGAAAATGGCCTGCTCCATATTGATCTCGTCCGGGAGATTCCAGAGGAACTCAAACCCCGTACCATCGAGATCAACAAAGGCAAACTGCTTGAGAGCAAAGCCGCCTAACCAATCAATTCGTTGATCAGGAATAGCCCGCCCCTCCGGCGGGCTATTTTTATTGCCTAGGCATCAATTCCGTGCGCTTCTTCTGCTAATCGTTTCAGCGTAACCCGGTCGACCTTGCCGGTCGCGTTGAAAGGCATTTCGTCGAGAAAGACAATCTCCTCCGGCGTCTTGTAGCCGATCTTTGTCTTTGCAAAAGCTATCACCTCCGAGGCGGCTGGAACCGCTTCTCCGGCCTGCACGGTCACATAGGCCACAACATTCTCGCCATGAACCAGGTCGTGAACCCCAACGACACCGGCATGCTCAATCGATGTGTGACCCTGCAACGCCTCTTCCACTTCCTGTGGGCAGATATTTGATCCGTCATGCACGATGATCTGCTTTTTACGACCGCAGAACCAATAAAAACCCTGCTCATCAATCTGCATGATATCTCCGGTATCAAACCAACCGTCCGCGTCATAGGATTCATCCGTTGCCGACTGATTTCCCCAGTAACCAGATGTTGTGCATTTCGCCCGCACCCACAATCGGCCCGCTGTGTTCAAGGGGACCTCATTATGATCGTCATCAAGCAACACCGCCTCAAAAGCTGGAGCGACCGTACCGACAGATCCCAGATGGTCAACAGATTTGTCCGCATTGAAATGTGAGAAACCGATTTCCGTCATTCCATATACTTCCGAGATGATTATGCCAGCTTTCCGCATGAACTCATGCTCAAGAACGCTTGAAATCTTATCTCCGCCCGACACACAAAGCCGAAGCGAGGCAAAATCATCATGGACCCCGTGACGATCGCGCACGAGCTCAAATAGTGCCGCTGGAATCATGCTGAGCACCGTCGGCTTAAATTCACGTAATATTGGCAGCATTTCATTGCCATCAAAGCTTCGTGCAACGATTAGTCTGGCTCCGAGCGCCAGAATGGAAAGACCCCAGAGAAATCCGCCCATATGAGACAGGGAAGACCCCGGCAACATCACATCATCTTCATTGATGTCCATCGCCACCAGAGCATAGCCGCACATCCAGCCCATTGTTCTTAAGGAATGAGTGACACCTTTAGGTTTACCCGTACTACCCGAGGTAAAGAAGATGACGAAAGGCGCATCCAGATCTGGCACCGGAAGATCAATTCCTGGAGGTTCATTATTTATCATATCCTCAACATGGGGGCCATCACCGCTAGCGCCACCGAAGGTAATGACGCCAAGCGGCAGATCTCTCACCAGCTCCGTCTCTGCCAGATCGCTTGCGCGCTCTGCATGGGCGAGCAGAACAACCGCCCCGCTCAGACCCAATGCGTGATCAATTTCAGGGGCCATGTACCGATAGTTGAGCGGCGTTGCCACCAACCCTGCTTTTATGCAAGCCAAATAATTCACAACCAGTTCCCAGCGGTTGGGCATCAATGACGCGACCCGGTCGCCTGGTTTTAATCCAAAGGCAAGATAGCTTTTCGCAAGCCGGGAGCTCATGTCTTCCAGTTCTCTCCAGGTCCATTTTGCCCGCCGGGATATCAAAGCAATATCGTCAGGTCTTTTTTGCAAGCCGATTGACAAAATATTTGCAAGATCGGCTGGTTGATGAAGTGTGTCGGTGGCATCTGTCATTCTATCCGGTTCCCCTGTATAGTTCCTGTACGGTACGCAAATTAGATCACAACTTTATTGCGAACTGATATCATGTATGATCAAACACGGGTATAGTAAACCACAAGAACAAATTAATGAACAGGTATCGCATCAATGTCTTCGCTTATCTCCACCAAAATTGATTTTGACAAAGACGGTATCCATCACGGATATCTACAGCTGTTGCATTCCGTTCATCGGTCCGCTTACGGATACATCCCGATCCCTATTGCCAGCATGAAGAACGGAACTGGCCCGACAGTCCTTCTGATGGCGGGAAATCATGGCGATGAGTATGAAGGACAGGTGATCCTCTCCAACCTGATCCGGACTCTGCCGCTTGAGCATATCCGCGGCCAGTTGATCATCCTGCCGATGGCGAATTTCCCGGCGGCTGAGGCGGGCCTTCGCACCTCCCCACTTGATCAGGGCAATCTCAACCGCTCTTTTCCCGGCAGCGACACCGGCACCCCGACCCAGCAGATCGCCCATTACATCGAACATACCCTGCTGAAACGCTCGGATTTTCTGTTTGATCTTCACTCGGGTGGCAGTTCGCTTTTTTACACCCCGACATTGCTCTTTTCCATCACCTCCGATGATCCGAATCTCGCCTTGAAGCGGGAGATTGCGGAAGCTTTCAGCCTGCCGCACACTCTATATTTCGAACGTAGCGATGCGGGCAGTTTTTCCTCTGCGGCGGCCTTTCGCAACGGGGTCTGCAGCATCCTGACCGAGCTTGCCGGCGGCGGTACGGTTTCCAAGGGACTGCCCAAGCTTGCCGGTGACGGCCTGCTCCGCTCTTTACACAAAATTGGCGTGATCACCACCGCCCCGGAGCCAGCCCCTAAAAAGAGCCGGATATTCAATGAGGAAGGCAGCATTTTCGCAACCGAACCGGGCGTCTATGAACCGCTCGCCGATCCGGGGGAGGATGTCCACGCGGGTCAGCCCGCCGCGCTGATCCACCGCACCGAAACCCCCGGCCGCGAGCCGATCGAACTGTTTTTTGAGACGGATGGGGTTATTCTCGCAAAACGGCAAGGCGCAAGGGTGGTGCGCGGGGATTGCCTGTTTCATATCGGGCAGGGCGAAGAGAAAAGCTGAGCAACCGGATTTAGGGCTATCCCGGAAAGTTGATAATGGATGATATTCTTCTCGCCATCGCCATCAGCTTTATGGCCTTTATCTCGACCAGCATTGACAATCTCTTCCTGCTTGTCACCTTATCACTCCATCCGAAGTACGGGGTAGCCAAGGTCCGACAGGGGTATCTTCTGGCTGTCCTGGTGATGATTGGCATCTGCCTGCTCTTCGCCCAGGGCATCCAAACACTCCCCGTCAATTTAGTCCCTTATATCGGGTTGATCCCACTCGGAATTGGTCTTTATGAGCTATGGCAGCTTTTCCGCCGAAGCAAATCCACGGAAGTAACTAATCCCGACATAAAGCTGAAAGACGGCGGCAGCTTTCTTACCATTGCGCTCATCATGATCACTCATAGCTGGGATTCCGTCGCGGTGCTGGCCCCGCTCCTCTCCGATACCCGACCCGGCCTGATTGGCTGGATGGTTGTGAGTATCATCGCTGCGGCTACTATTCTCACCTTCGGCGCGCAGAAGGCCGTTGGCCATCCGAAAACGAAGTCATTTCTGGAACGATACGCGCCAAAGGCCCTACCCTTCCTACTGATCGGTGTCGGCCTCTATATCCTGACCAACACTCCGACGGATATCACTTAAA
>NZ_JARGOQ010000039.1 GCF_029233945.1 Sneathiella sp.
CCGGAAGTCATCATGCCCCCAACTGAGCCAACGGCGAACCAAGCCTCGACTATGCGTGCCTATCTACTGCTGACCCTGACAACCACATGCTGGGGAATGAATGCGGTCCTGGGCCGCCTTGCCGTTGGCGAAATATCTCCGATGGTGCTGGTCTGCCTTCGTTGGCTGCTGGTCGTGATTATTCTGTCATTGGTGTCCTACCGCCACCTTCGGCGCGATTGGGCCGTTCTCAAGAAATATTTCGGCTATATGCTGGCAATGGGTGCGTTTGGTTTCACCGGCTTTAATATGCTGTTTTACCTCGCGGCCCATTCGACAACCGCCGTGAATATCGGCATTTTGCAAGGATCAATCCCGGTTTTCGTGCTGATAGGCGCATTTCTGGTTTTTCGAACCAGGGTATCACTGATGCAGTCCTTCGGTGTGATCGTGACGATTATCGGCGTGGGGATTGTTGCCTCAGGCGGTTCATTTGCGCGACTGGCTACATTCGAGATCAATCACGGAGATGCCTTGATGCTGTTCGCCTGCGCTCTCTACTCAGGCTACACCGTCGCACTGCGATACCGGCCGGATATATCGGCGCTCTCGTTCCTTTCTATAATGGCAATTGCGGCATTTTTAACCTCTATCCCCTTCGTATTTATCGAAATCGGGTTGGAGCATTTTCAGCCCCCCACAACAAAAGGGTGGATGATAGTTGTCGCCGTATCCCTGTTTCCGTCCCTCATTGCCCAGATTTCCTTTATCGCTGGCGTCGGCATCCTGGGGCCCGGACGGGCGGGCATTTTCGTCAACCTGGTGCCAATCTTCGCATCAATTTTTGCGGTCACTTTTCTTGATGAACCGTTCGAGTTCTTCCAAGGGGCCGCGCTTGCGCTTGTGTTATTTGGCATTTGGCTATCGGAAAAGGGAAAGTCCGCGTGACGGGCTCAGCATTCAAAAATCACTGACGATGCCCTTGCGTTCCCAATCACCGTAGCGTGTCGGCTCCGGCCCGGACGGACCGCCGACTTCACCCTTTGCCTGTTTCAGCTTGATGGCAGGATCTTTCGTGTCTTTTTTCTCGATATCGCTATTGGTCTTTTTATTGGTCATCTGCATCTCAAGCTTGGCTGTAGGATGGGGTTACTATTGATTTTATTACCCTCAGTATTTCCGAACGATCTATAGACCGCAAGGCAATTTTCCGCTAGAAGCCGCAGATGACAACAACACCAGCCAATTCACGGGCCGCCGCCGTCCGGCTTCTCTCCCGCGTGCTTCAAAAACGCCAACCGCTGGAAGAGGCGCTTGATCCCGTGCTTCAAGGATTTCCGCCGCGCGATCGGGCGTTGGCGCGCGCGATCACCTCGACCGCGCTCCGTCATCTTGGTGTGATCGACGCCCTGATTGATAAAATGCTGGACCGACCCCTGCCTGAAAAAGCGCTGGATGTCCGTCATATCTTACGGATCGGCATCACGCAGATCCTCTATTTGAACATCCCCTCCCATGCCGCAGTGCATGACACGGTCGCCCTGGTGCCGGACCGCAGCAAGCATAAAGGTCTCGTCAATGCCCTCCTCCGGCGGATTGACCGACAGGGCGAAAAGCTTCTCTTGAAAATCGATATTCCACGCAGGAATACGCCTCCATGGCTTTGGGATGCTTGGATTGCCCATTATGGGGAAGAATCCGCGCGACGAATTGCCGAGGCGCATCTGACGGAAGCCGCACTCGATATCTCGGTCAAGTCCGAACCTGAAAAATGGGCGGAGGCACTCGAAGCAGAGATCCTGCCGACGGGCACCCTCCGCCGGGCGACAACAGCAACGCTTGTCGATCTTCCTGGTTTTGAAGAGGGGGCCTGGTGGGTACAGGATGTCGCCGCGGCACTCCCCGCCGCGCTTTTGGGGAATGTGGCAGGTAAGCAGATCATTGACCTGTGCGCCGCGCCCGGAGGCAAGACCGCACAGTTTGCAGCAGCGGGCGCGGAAGTTGTCGCCCTCGATCGATCCAAAAACCGCCTGAAAAGACTTGAAGAAAATATGGCACGGCTTCGCTTGCCTGTAACTGTAGTGGTGGGTGAAGGTGAAAATTTTGTCCCGAAGCGACAACCCGATGGCATTCTGCTCGACGCTCCCTGCTCCAGCACCGGCACTCTTCGCCGTCATCCGGATGTCGCCTATCTGAAGTCCCAGGCGGATGTCGATAAGCTCAGCGGCCTGCAGGCCCGGCTTCTGGATCATGCCTGCGAGATTCTGGGTCCCGGCGGGCTGCTGGTGTACAGTGTCTGCTCCTTACAGCCGGAGGAAGGCGAGAGGCAGATCGCGGCTTTGCTTGACCGGAACCCAGCCCTGAAACGGGAACCGATCAAGGCGGAAGAAGTCGGCGGCGCAAGCGAGCTTCTTAATATGGACGGGGATCTACGCACTTTGCCCTTTCATTTGGGCGGCATGGATGGGTTTTACGCGGCGCGCCTTCGGAAAATATCTACGCCCTCCGCTTGAGCCGCCTATTTTGTCATGGTAAAGACATGTTTAACTTGCGCCAATATTGCAGGAAATTTGGTTTAAAGGACCCCTTATGCGTAAACCGGTCAGAATAGCCCCATCCATCCTTGCCGCTGATTTCGCGAAACTTGGCGAGGAAGTCAGCAATGTAGCAAAGGCCGGGGCCGATTTTATTCATGTCGATGTCATGGATGGCCATTTTGTGCCGAATATCAGCTTTGGCCCCGCAGTGACGAAATCCGTCCGCGGATACACGGATATTCCCTTCGACTGCCATCTGATGATTACTCCGGTCGATCCCTTTATCGCGGAATTCGTCGACGCAGGCGCGAATATCATCACCCTGCATCAAGAAGCAGGCCCGCATCTGCATCGCAGCCTGCAGTTAATCAAATCCCATGGTGTCAAGGCGGGTGTCTCCCTCAACCCGTCAACCCCGGCGGCAACGCTGGAACATGTGATGGATGAGGTTGACCTTATTCTGGTGATGAGCGTCAACCCCGGGTTTGGCGGGCAGAAGTTCATCCCCTCCCAGCTGGATAAAATCCGAACCATTCGCGAGATGATCGACGCTTCCGGACGGGATATCGATCTGGAGGTTGACGGCGGAATCAACGCCGAAACTGCCCCGCAGGTGATCGAGGCGGGCGCGGATCTTCTGGTCGCAGGGAGCGCGGTCTTCAAGGGCGGACCCGAGCAATATGCCGCCAACATAAATGCGGTGCTGGGACGAACATGAGCAAAGCCGCGATAACGCCTGCGAAAGGAGGCTTACCGTCGCGGCGACTGGTTTCCGATGTGATATACGCGAGCGGAGCGTATCAGGCCCTGCTGAAAAGCCGGGTACCAAAACGCCTCGTCCAGACGCCCGTTGATATTTTCCCGGGTAACGGGGAGCGGGCGGACAGCCTCTATCAGGGGCATTTCGAATTTGCGGGCTTTAGCCTCGAGCAGGATGACCAGGTTCCCTGGGACGCAGAGGGCATGCCCCTCGCATGGCATAAGGAATTGCATCAGTTCGCCTGGCTCCGGGATTTCTCTGCGAACGGGACAGAGGCGGCACGGCGCCATTCACGCGCGTTAGTTCTCTCCTGGATCGAGAAATTCGATGTTTACCGCCCCTTTGTCTGGGACGAGGATGTGCTGGCCCATCGGCTTATCGCCTGGTTCTGCTGCAGCCGCTTCCTGCTCGAAGAAGAGGAAAGCGAGTTCAATTTCAAATTTCTCCGTGCCCTGCGGCGCCAGTATATTCATCTGAGCCGGATCGCAAAAAATAAACCCGAGGGTGAGGATCGGACGGCAAGCTGGCAAGCCCTGCTCTATGGCGCGCTCTGTTTTCCGGACATGGGGAAAAGCAGCAGCAAACATCTCGCCTCTCTTGAGACAGAGTTGGGCCGCGTTGTTCTTGCGGATGGTTGCCATATCGGCCGCAATCCGGAGCGGCATCTGGTCCTGCTCGGTGATCTTATCGGCATCCGCAATACATTGATGGCCGCGAACGAAATGGTACCGGTCGCCATCAATAATGCGATCGACCGGCTGGCCCCGGCGATCCGCTTTTTCCAGCATGGCGACGGCCGTCTCGCGCTCTTTAACGGGGGACTCAAGCTGCCGGAAGGGTATTGCGACAATATCCTTTCGCTTTCCGATGCGACGGGACGCGCGCCGCAACGCTTCCCGCAAGGCGGGTTTGAGCGGATGAAGGCGGGCCGCGCGTTGCTGATCCTTGAAAGTGGTGAGGGCGGTCGGCGTGAAGGCGAACAGTCCCACTCCGGGCTCATGAGTTTTGAGTTCAGCTACGGCCGCGAACGGCTCATTGTCAATTGCGGCGCTGTGAGCGATCCGGAATCGGCTTGGGGCAAGGCCCTCGCGGCAACTGCGGCGCATTCAACACTTGGCTTTGATAATATCAACGCCATATTTCCCAAACGCCCAGCCTCAGGGGAAGACCATAACCTCGCTGTCCGGAATGAGGATGAGGGGAATATCTGGCTCGATCTGGAAAGCAACGGTTATCTCGATACGGTCGGTGTTCTGCACCGGCGACGGCTCTATCTGGACGCCAGCGGTCTTGCACTCCGTGGGGAGGATCAGATCATCCCTGAAAGAATGCCGCCGTCGGGACGGTCCCATTTCAGCCTGCGCTTTCATCTGCATCCGGAATTAAGCATTTCAAGGAGCGCAAGCGGGAAGAATATCCTGATCCGCACGCCAAGCGGGACGGGATGGAAGTTTTTGACCGCCGCGCCGCGGCTATCGCTTGAAGAAAGCGTTTATTGCAGCGAACCCGGGGAGCGACGCTATAACCAGCAGATTGTCATTACCGGCCAGCTTATTGATCAGGAACCGATCCTGATAAAATGGGCGCTGACCCGCCTGTCGGACTAGGGTTTAAAGCTGCCAGCGCTTGATTTGGGGTGAAAATTCCGTATCGCGCCAGATGCCCTTCACATCGGCAATCAGTCCTTCACCGCCCATCATCTCTTCCAGAGCCGCCGGTGACAGATCACGGTAAACGGAATGGGCAACAGCCCCGACAATGGCGTTATAACCGTTCAAATCAGAGAGGCTCTCGATCAAGTCGATGTCTAGGAACTGCTGCGCCTCATCCTTGTCGGCCAGCGGGTCATGCACATCAACCTCATGGCCATGCTCACGCAGCACGCGGATGATATCAACAACCTTCGTATTGCGAAGATCCGGCACATTTTCCTTGAACGTGACGCCGAGGACGAGGATCTTGCATTTACCATTGAGATTTTCATGAACGCTATCGGCGATGAACTTGCCCATATTCTCGTTGATCCGGCGACCCGTCAGAATGAGATCGGCAAAATGGCCGACTTCATTGGCCCGGTGCGCAAGGTAAAAGGGATCGACCCCGATGCAATGCCCACCAACAAGACCCGGTGTAAAATTAAGAAAATTCCATTTCGTGCCCGCCGTTTCCAGAACGTCATAGGCGGAAATGCCGAGTTTCTGGAAGATCATGGTCGCCTCGTTAACGAAGGCGATGTTGATATCGCGCTGCGCATTTTCGATCACTTTCGCCGCCTCGGCGGTTTTGATGTTTCGCGCGCGGTAAGTCCCGCCTGTCGTCGCCGAGCCATAAATATCGGCGAGAATATCGGTCACTTCCTCGGTCTGGCCGGAGACGACCTTGATGATTTTATCGACCGTATGAACCTTGTCGCCGGGGTTGATCCGCTCCGGTGAATAGCCGAGGTAAAAATCCTCTCCCGCCTTCATCCCGGAGGTTTCCTCCAATATCGGGCCGCAGACATCTTCTGTCACGCCCGGATAGACCGTGCTTTCAACAACAACGATCGCGCCTTTTTTCAGAACCGGTCCAACTGCGGTACAGGCGCCTTTCAGCGGGCTCAGATCGGGCTTGTCATCCTCATCGACTGGCGTGGGCACCGTGACGATATGGACATCGGCATCGCGGGTATCATTGATATCCGTCGTGAACCGTACACTGCTTGCGCGCAAAGCTGGCGTATCGATTTCCATCGTCCGATCATGGCCATGGCGAAGTTCCTTGACCCGGCCTTTATTGACGTCAAAACCGATCACGTCAAAGCTTCTTGCCAGCGCCACGGCAAGCGGCAGCCCCACATAGCCGAGGCCCACAATCGAAATCTTGGTTTTGCCGCTAACCTTGTCACGCCCTTTAAGAGCCGCCGGTGCTGAATTCGCCATAGGATATACTGTCCTGTAAAAAAATTGGGTCCGTTGTTTGGTAACGCCGGGATAGTAGTTTGTCCAAGTTTTTTTTTCGTTAAAAGGTTCCGCAAATTCGCCCTCCGTGCTATAGGGCGCATATCCCCGTAACCCTTGTTTCAAAGGATGTAATCCGTCGATGTCCCGCACCGATTTGCAACCCGTTTCCCGCGCTCTTATTTCTGTGTCCGACAAATCAGGCCTGATCGATCTCGGCAAGGCGCTCGCGGCGCTTAACGTCGAAATTCTCTCTACCGGTGGCAGTGCCAAAATGCTGATGGAGGCAGGCGTCAAAGTAACCGAGGTTGCCGATCACACCGGCTTTCCGGAGATGATGGACGGCCGTGTCAAGACGCTGCACCCGACAATTCACGGCGGTATCCTCGCTCTCCGCGATAATTCGGATCATTTGAAGGCGATGACAGATCATGATATCGGCGGCATTGATCTGGTCGTTGTCAATCTCTACCCGTTCGAGGAAACGGTCGCCAAGGGCGCGGATTTCCATACCTGCATAGAGAATATCGATATCGGCGGTCCGGCGATGATCCGCTCCGCCGCCAAGAATTACGGCTTCGTCAATGTCATCGTCGATGCGAGTGACTATCAGGCTGTGATTGATGAGCTTACAGAGACCGGCGGCAAAACAAGCATTGAGCTTCGTAAGAAACTCGCCGCGAAAGCCTATGCCCGCACCGGCGCCTATGACGCCGCCATTTCCAACTGGTACGCGGCGCAACTTGGCGAAACCTATCCTGACCGCCTCGTCCTCGCGGGATCGCGCCAGCAAATTTTACGCTACGGGGAGAATCCGCATCAATCCGCCGCCTTCTATGCCAATGACGAGAAACGGACCGGCGTTGCAACGGCAACGCAGGTCCAGGGGAAGGAACTTTCCTATAACAACTTCAACGACACCGACGCGGCGTTCGAACTGGTCGCGGAATTCGATCCGAAGGTAAGCGGTCCGGCCTGCGCCATTATCAAGCATGCCAACCCGTGCGGTGTCGCAACGGCGCCGACGCTCGCGGATGCCTACAAAACCGCATTTGCCTGCGATACAACCTCGGCCTTTGGCGGGATCATCGCGCTCAACCAGACACTGGATGCGGCAACCGCCGAAGAAATCGTAAAAATCTTCACTGAGGTGATTATCGCCCCGGATGCGGCGGATGCCGCGAAGGAAATTATCGCGGCGAAGAAGAACCTCCGCCTGTTGCTGACCGGTGGCCTGCCTGATCCAAGCATTCCGGGCCGGCTCGTGAAGTCGCTCGCGAGCGGCTATCTTATTCAGGATCGCGACAATGCCCTGACCGCATCGCCCGAACTTAAAGTCGTTACCAAACGCGCACCGAGCGATCAGGAAATGAAGGACCTCAGATTCGCCTTCACCGTTGCCAAGCATGTAAAATCCAACGCCATTGTCTATGTCCGGAACGGCGCGACGGTCGGCGTCGGTGCCGGGCAGATGAGCCGGGTGGATTCATCAAAAATCGCCGCCAGCAAATCACTGGAAGCCGCACAGAACGCCGGGGAGACAACTGCCTGGGCGAAAGGCTCTGTCGTTGCCTCTGATGCCTTCTTCCCCTTCGCCGACGGGCTGCTCGCCGCGGCAGAGGCGGGCGCGACGGCGGTGATCCAGCCCGGTGGCTCCATGCGGGACGATGAAGTGATTGCCGCCGCTGATGAGGCCGGACTTGCCATGGTCTTCACTGGTATGCGACATTTCCGCCATTAGGATTTCCGGATAAAGGAGCGACGCGATGATTATCACGACCACGGGGTCCGTCGAGGGCAGAACAATTTCCACTTATATGGGCGTTGTCGGCGGCGAGGCCGTTATGGGCTCCAACTTTATCCGCGATTTTTTCGCCAGAGTGACCGACACATTGGGCGGACGGTCCGATGCCTATCAGAAGGAAATCCGCAATGCCCGCGCCCATGCGCTTGGCGATATGAAGGAGGAGGCTGCGGATATCGGCGCCGATGCCATCGTCGGGATCAGTGTCGATGTCGAGGTGATCGGCGACAGCATGCTGATGGTCACGGTCGCGGGAACCGCCGTCAAGCTGGCCTAGCCTCTATTCATGCTCCGGCTCGCGCACGAAGCTCATCAGCGCCGCGCCGATCATTAGAAGCGTGAAGATCACGATCATCGCCGGGCGCTGCTGCCCTGTGGCAGAAGTAACAATCCCGATCAGGAGCGGCGCAACAAAGGCCGTCGCCTTGCCTGACAGAGCGAAGAGACCAAAAAATTCCCCGGCCTTTTCCGGCGGGGCCATGCGGGCGATCAGAGTCCGGCTGGCCGCCTGCGCGGGCCCGAAGAAGAACCCCATGATGAAGGCAAAGACCATAAAGACCATCTCGGCCGGGCTGGCAAACAATGCGCCCCCGTCCACCGGCATGGCGGCAGGGAGCCCGAACAGGACCTGGCCATTGCTGATCGACAGCACCCCGACAGAGGCAAAAGCGAGTCCCAGCACGGAAATGACAATTGTCGGTTTCGAGCCGAGCCTGTCATCCAGTGACCCGCCGATAAAGCACCCGGCAATGGCAAAGAAATTGATCAGGATGCCGAAGATACCAAGTTCCGTCGTGCCCCATTTAAACAGCCCGGCGGCATAAATCCCGGAAAAGCCGATAAGCGCCAGAATGCCGTCGTTATAGAACATCCGCGCAATCAGGAAGAAGACAATGTTGCGATGGCTCTTCAAAGACCGAAGCGTCACCATCAGGGCAGCAAGGCCCTGCCGTATGGCCTCCTTTTTCGGGATATTGCTTGCCGCCCGGTCCGGTGTGAACAGCAGCATCGGAATAATAAACACCATCAGCCAAAGGGCCGCCATCGGTCCGGTAATCCGGTCCGGCTCATGCAAGGCTTTACTCAGGCCGAAAAGCGGCACTTCCGGCAGCGAAAACCCGAACAGCACAATAAACAGCGCAATCAACCCGCCGATATAGCCAAGACCCCAGCCAAAACCGCTGAGCCGGCCCATCCGCTTGGGCGGCACCAGCGTCGGCAGCATGGAATTGTTAAAGACAATGCTGAACTCGACCCCGATCGTACCAAGGACAATGCCCGCCAATATCCAGAAAATACCGCTTTGCATGCCCGGCACGGCCCACCAGAGAGAAAAGGCACCGACGGCACAGAGGATGGAGAAAAAGAGAATCCAGGGTTTCCGCGCGCCGCCCGCATCGGCGATGGAGCCAAACACCGGGCTTAAAATCGCAATCAATATCCCGGCGATTGCCTGAGTGTACCCCCAATAGGCCTGCCCCTCCGCCGGGCTTGACGCCACGAAGGAGGTAAAATAGGGCGCGAAGATAAAGGTGGTGACAACGGTAAAGAAAGGCTGGTTCGCCCAGTCGAACAGCGCCCAGGAAAACTTTCCGAGCTTGCCCGCTTCCTGCGGCATTCCCTCACTGATTACGCTCATGCCTGCCCCTCACCTTCCGCCGATCGATGCCGTCACGCTACGACGATAATTCGGTTAAAACAATCACGTAATCATCGAACGGAATTGCTGGTTAGCGAAAACAAGCTTCGAGATATCCAGCGCACCCGCTGATCTCAATTCCTTTATCAATTCAGCAGAGCGCTTGATTGTTGTCTGGTTATTACCGCGCCAGAAATCGAAAGCCTCGCGACCCTTATGGCCGTTGGCACCCGCAAAGACCGATGCGGTGATTGCCCGCTGCTGACCGTATAGATCATCGATGATCGCCGTGACGGCGAGCCGTTCCCAATTGTTGTCCGGTTCAATCGTTTCGGCGGCGCTGCGCACCCAATCGAGATTAAGCTCCGCACCAACGGCAAAGTATACCTCTCCAACCTCGGTAATCGGTCGGCCGGATGCCTTGCCCGCCTGGATAACATCGAGAGAGGAGCGAAGCGGTCCAAGCGCCGCGATCCGCCGCGCGAGCGGTTCGGGCACCCCGTCATCGACCAACTGGCTCGCGCGGGAGACAAAGCGATTTTTACCTTCCTCGCTCAGCAGGGCATCCAGTCCCTTTTCGAGCTTGCGCATATCCGTGGCCAGCCCCTTAACCTCATCGGCGATATTATCCCCTTGGGTCAAGTGCCGCAGGCACCAGAGCGTCGCACGGCGCGCAAGCTTCTGGATAACGTCAATCATGCGCCCCTGAATATCGGTGCTGACTTTGTTATCAAGCGCCTCAATTCCGGACCAGAGCTTCTCAAGATCGAAAACCGCGCAGACGATGGCAAATGCCCGCGCAACATCCTCCGCCTTGCACCCTTGCTCCTCGCGCATTTGAAAAACGAATGTAGGGCCGCCCCGATTGACCAGCTGATTGACAATAACAGTCGTGATGATTTCCCGGCGCAGACGATGGCCTGCCACGTAAGGGGCATATTTCTCGCGAAGCGGCGGCGGGAAATACTGCGCCAGCCACGTATCATAATAGGGATCGTCCGGCAGCTTCGTCTCAAGGATATCCTCATAGAGCGTCATCTTCGCATAGGCGAGAAGAACCGACATCTCCGGTCGTGGAAACCCGATGTTAGCCGCCTGCCGATGAACAATTTCATCGTCGTCCGGCAGGTTTTCAACCGCCCGGTCCAGCCGGCCCTTTTTCTCCAGGTCGCGCATGAAGAGGACATCATCGGTGAAGTTATCAACGCTCTGCCGTTCGGATGTTGTCAGTGCCTGTGTTTGCAGGTAGTTGTCCATCAGGACATGAGCGCCGACATCTTCCGTCATATCCACAAGCAGGCGGTCCCGCTGCTTTTCCGTCATTTCCCCGTCATCAAGAACGGCGCGCAGCAGGATCTTGATATTCACCTCATGGTCAGAGCAGTCAACTCCTGCGGAGTTATCAATGGCGTCCGTATTCAGCCGCCCCCCGTTTAGCGCATATTCGATCCGGCCGAGCTGCGTCACCCCGAGGTTGCCGCCTTCCCCGATGACTTTTGCGCGCACTTCCTTACCGTTGACGCGAATAGCATCATTGGCGCGATCGCCCACATCGCCACTGCTTTGATGCGTGGCCTTGATATAGGTGCCGATCCCGCCGAACCACAGCAGATCCACCTTCATCTTCAAAATGGCAACCATCAACTCATTCGGCGTTGTCGTATCCGCCTTGATATCGAGCAGTTTCTTGATTTCGGGCGTCAGAGAAATGGATTTTGCCTTGCGATCAAAGATGCCGCCGCCCTTCGAGATCAGCTTGGGATTATAATCCTCCCAAGAAGAGCGGGGCAGGGCGAACATCCGCTCGCGTTCCTTGAAGCTTTTCGCGGTGTCCGGTGTCGGGTCTATGAAGATGTTGCGATGATCGAAGGCGGCGACAAGCCGGATCTTCTTCGACAGCAGCATGCCATTTCCGAAGACGTCGCCGGACATATCGCCGATACCCGCAACATCGAATTCCTGGCTTTGGGTATCGATCCCCATTTCCCGGAAATGACGCTTCACCGATTCCCAGGCGCCGCGGGCGGTAATGCCCATTTTCTTGTGGTCATACCCGGCCGCGCCGCCAGAGGCAAAGCCATCCCCGAGCCAGAAGCCATAGGAAATGGCCACTTCATTCGCGATATCCGAGAAGGTCGCCGTTCCCTTGTCCGCCGCAACGACAAGATAGGGATCATCGCCATCATGTCGGACGACATTCTCCGGCGGCACCACGTCACTGCCGACATAGTTATCCGTGATATCCAGCAGGCCGGAGATGAAAATCTTGTAGCAGTTGATACCTTCCGCGAGATATTCCTCCCGCGTACCCGTCGTGGGGAGGTTTTTCGGGTAAAACCCGCCCTTGGACCCGACCGGAACGATAACCGTGTTCTTCACCATCTGGGCCTTCATCAGGCCGAGAACTTCTGTCCTGAAATCTTCTCGCCGGTCCGACCAGCGCAATCCCCCACGAGCGACCTTGCCGCCACGCAAGTGCACACCTTCCACCCGCGGGCTATAGACGAATATCTCAACGAACGGGCGCGGCAGCGGAAGCTCATCCAGCTTCTGACTATCCAGCTTGAACGAATAGTAGGGTTTTCCCTGCTCATCCTGACAGTTCTGAAAGACATTGGTTCGCAATGTATTGACGATCAGATTGACGAAACGGCGGAGAATTCTGTCTTCATCAAGGCTGGAAACCTCATCAAGCAAGAGCCAGATCCCCTCGACGATCCGGGCGACATTCTCGTCCCTTTCGCCTTCCTCTACGGGATCGCAACGGGCGTGAAACAGCTCGATCAAACGGCGGGCAATTTCCGGATTCCCCGACAAGGTATTCATCATATAGGTCTGGCTGAAGGTGATGCCGGCCTGACGCAGATATTTCGCATAGGCGCGCAGTACGACAACACTCGACCAGTCGAGCCCGGCGCGCATCACCAAACGGTTAAATCCGTCATTCTCCATATTGCCGGTCCAGACGCGGCGGAAGGTTTCCTCAAACTTCGCTTTCAAATCATGCAGGTCTAGCGCGTAGCCGCCGGGTTCGATCAGTTCAAAATCATGAATCCAGACCTTGCCTTGAAGGTCATCCGAGGCAACGAGATAAGGATTCTCGGAAAGAACCTTGAGCCCCATATTCTCGAGCATGGGCAGGCAGTCGGAAAGCGTCAGCGGCGTCTCCCGGCTATAGACCTTGAACCGGACCTTGTTTTCCGGATCCTCGACCCAGCGATAGAGATTGAGGCCAAGTTCCTGAGACTTGAGAACCGCGTCAACCTTCTCAATGTCATAAAGAGCCAGATCTGCATTGAAGCGTTCCTTATAGCCGGCGGGGAAGGCATTGCCATAGCGCGTGCGAAGACGCAGGCCCTTTTCCTCACCCCATTTTTCAAGCAGCACGTCCATAAGGTCATCGGCCCAGTCGCGGGATGCCTCAATCAGGCGGCGCTCCAGATCCTCTTCATCGACGACGGGCTTATGCTTGCTTTTGAGTGAAATAATATAGTGAATTCGCGCAAGGACATCATCGCCTACAAGGGCGTAATGGGACGACAGAGAGCCATTATGCTCTTCGGCCAGCAG
This sequence comes from Sneathiella sp., assembly GCF_029233945.1. GTDB lineage: Bacteria > Pseudomonadota > Alphaproteobacteria > Sneathiellales > Sneathiellaceae > Sneathiella. Next base: position 13,229 of record NZ_JARGOQ010000039.1, read on the forward strand.
CTCACCGAATTTCCGGCGAAGATCTGTATTAAATTTTTCCCGTGGAATATAAACGATGACCGAGACAAAGCGCTCAAACCGGTCCCGCCGCAACAGGACGCCGATACGCGGCCGTTCCTGCAACGACATGATCCGGGTTGCATTTTCATACAGGTCCTCAACCGAAATCTGGAAAAGTTCATCGCGCGGATAGCTCTCCAGGATATGGGTGAAGGCCTTCTCATCATGGCTATTTTTCTGGAAACCGGCCACTTCCAATGTCTGGTTTACCTTGCGCCGCAGATAGGGAATATCGCGCGGTATTCGGTTATAGGCCGCTGAGGTGAACAGCCCCGTAAAACGATGCTCCCCAATAACTTCGCCCTTGTCATTGAACTTTTTCACGCCCACATAATCAAGATGAACGGCGCGATGAACGGTGGAGCGGACATTAGCCTTGGTGACAATGATCAGTTCACGGCGGCGGAGAAAATCTTTCACCTCCGGCGACATCTCGGTCCCGCCAGTCATGATCCGGCGTGTCTGGTCGCGCAGAATCCCCAGGCCCGAGCCTTCAACCAGTTTCCATTTATCCGATCGGCCCTTGCCTTCTTCAGCAAACTCAAATTCCCGGTACCCCAGGAATGTAAAATGATTGTCTGACATCCACTGCAGCAGGGCCAGCGCCTCATCAATTTCCTCTTTATCCAGCGGCGGCGGGTTCTTCTTCAGATTTGCGCTGATCGCATCAACATGGGCGAGGATCGGCTTCCAGTCGTCAACCGAAACGCGGACATCGTTCAGGGTTTCCTGAAGACTTTTCTCGATCTCCAGCAGCACTTTCGGATCAGACTGCTCGTCAATCTCGAAATGCATGATGCTTTCGCGAATGGCTTTTTGCTTGCCCTTCGGCTCACCTGCATAGGTCTGAAGACGGTTGCCGGCCGCGTCGCGGTCCACATAGACAACCGGGTGGATAACCTGGTGAACGGTGAGACCACGGCGGTTTAGCGCCGCCGTCACGCTGTCGACCAGAAAGGGCATATCGTCATTGACGATTTCAATGACCGAATGGGTCGTCCTCCATCCATGTTCCTCAAGATCGGGAGTAAAGACCCGAAGCTTTGCTATTCCCGGTGTTCTTAGCGAGCCAAATTTATACAGTGAGACGGCCGAGCCATAGAGATGTTCCGGCGAGATCTCAAGAAGGTCTTCCGGCGCCGGGCGCTCGTAAAAAAGGCGTACGAAATTTACCGCATCAGCCGCTGTCTTCTTATCCAGCCGACTTTCAACTATCGCGAGAATTTTATCGATATGCTCTAGCTTGAGATCTTGCGCCTTTGCGACCATTTTCTGAATCCCACTTCTTCAGATTTTGTAGTTATCTTTACCAAGACTGATAATATATGATTAAATTATCGATTAAGAGTTAATTTGCAAAGAATTATAGTAAATAAAAATTCGTCATTTTTTCAAAGTGTTATTTGGGTGATGTCATAAAATTTACTTATTTAGATCGACGGCTGGCGGATTAGCGGAACAATGACCGGCTCATGAGGTTTTCGTATGTGGGTATCACGCTGGCCATAGCCTGTCAGTAAGTACCCGCCCTTACATTAGAGAATTATTCTGTAAAAATAACGAACGTTTGCTTAATGAATTTTGCCCTTAAACCGCAAAGAAGATATCGCTATGGCATCCGCCGGACGGTTCTGCTTTTGGGCCGAGGTAAAGCGCGGTCAGTCGGCTAACCGCAGCCCGCCGCACTTTTTTTTATTTTATAAAGATGGGTTGCGTAGGGGCCGAAATTATCCCGGAAGCTACTCCCGTCATTAGAGATCGCACGCGTCTCATCAAGCACCTCAACATGATCCGCATTGATGCCCCCCGGAAGGCCGAATTCCACCTCGGTCGAAAACTTACTGAGCGAGCCCGCAAACACATAGAGATGGCAGTCATCCTGCTTCACCAGCGCGGACACATTATTATAGGAGCTTGTGACGGGCTCAATCGAGATGGCCCCCTGGATGCTTTCGCTTTTCAGAACGCCCGCCAGACTTTGCAAGCGCTGATTAACCCCCGTAATGGCATCGCGAAGGGACACATTGTCGAACAGAGAGGCTTCCACAAACCCGGGTCTGAACTGATGCACGAAATAGATGATGCCTTCCGCGCCGTGAATAATGCTGAGCCAGACTAAATTCCGAACCTGATCCCCGGTTGGCAAGATATCGGCATTTGACACCCGGCTTGCCTCGATAACGCTCCAGACCGGCTTTTCGTTCCCCGACCAGCCGATCAGCCGATCAACGCCGCGGGCAACATAATCGAGACGACCACGAATGCCACCATCATTATGGGTGATCGGATAAATATCGAAGGAAAGAATATCCGCTGCCCTGACATAGCCCTCATAATCCTCCGGATGGTTGGTGCGTGTGCCGCGCCCATGCCATTGATCCCATGCCACTCCCTGTCCGAGATTGAGAAGGATTGGCCTTTTTTGATCACGCGCCTTCATTTCCCGATAAAGCTGCAACAGGACATCGGCGGAAACCGGAGGGCCAAATCCGCCGCCCGCCTGCGCCTGCGCGTTGTCTGGCTCATCCGGCATCATCCAGCCGGCAATAATATCGCGGTATTTATTCTGCAGCGCGAGGTCGTTCTGGGGCGCGAAAACCGGCATTTGCGCCGCCTGTAGCTGGCGGAGCTGTCTCTCTGTCGGACCGTCCCAGAGTCCTGCGTAAAAATTTATTCCGATTTCCTTGTAGCGGTCGGCATTTTTTGGATCCTGCAACCAGACCCCGACCGGAAATATATCCGGTTGGTCCAGAAACCCGGCAGGAGAGGTGATACTCTGTTGTGCAAACGCTTTATACGGAGGAAAGAAGGCAAAGGAAGAAAGAAGGGCTAGTAACAAAAAAAGACGAGGCCACTCTCTCATAGGATTTCCTTGGATTCCCCTTCGAGAACGAGGCAGGTCAATATGTTCGAGTAAAAGGCCCCCGTATCGATGCCGATACGGTTGTCCTTAAATTCCGGCTCCGGAATGATGCTGTGCCCATGCACGATGACCTTGTCAAAAAGTCCCGTATGCTCCAGGAAATCGTCACGAATCCAGAGAAGATCATGCTCTTTCTGATCGTCAACAGGCCGACCCGGCTCAATCCCGGCGTGAACGAAAAAGTAATCGCCCATCACATGGCTCGCCCCGAGCGAACTGATAAACTGCAAATGGGAATCAGGAAGGTTCTTTTTGAGCTTCTTCCCCGCCTCCCTGATTTTTTCTTCCGTCAGTTCCGCAAGCACCAGATCGATGCCGTAACTTCTGAGCGTTGCATCGCCTCCGTAATGGAGCCAGCGCTTGCCCTTCATCGGGTCCTGTAGAAAGGACATCATCGCCGCCTCGTGATTTCCTTTCAGCGTGATGACGTTCATCTCGGTTTGCTTAAGTTCAAGCAGCAGATCGATGACAGCCGAGCTGTCAGGCCCGCGATCCACATAGTCGCCGAGAAAAATAAGATGCGCCTGTGCATCTTCTCGCCGCGCCCGGTCCATAGCAATCTGCTCCAGCAGGGGGGTGAGCAGATCCTTGCGGCCATGAATATCGCCAATCACATAGGCCCGCTGGCCTTCCGGCATTCTTGCCGCCGTAACTGAGACCGATGACGGCGGCGCAGTTTCGCTCTCTTCCGTCGGACGTCTGGAGATAAACTTGTTAAGCCTGGCTAAAGGCATTCAATCCTTCTTTCAGTTTGCAGCGGCGAGAATTATCATTTTCATCAATTTCCAACCCCCAAGGCTAGCGCCTTCAATTACGGAATACCACTTACAAGAACGTGAACAGCCAAAAAAAAGTGGCGGTCTTTTGACCACCACTCTATATAGGTACTGAAATGCTACTTTTGAAGCGCTGCCCGTGAAAGCCTTGCTTCACTTTGAAAATTTACTTTGTAAAATTCCGTCTGTATCGAAATTCTCTATTCCCAGTTCGAGTTTTCCGCCTTGCGGCGCCGGCCGAGCCAAAAGATCGCGCCCAACGCCCCGCCAAACAGCAATAGAGCAGGCGAGAGGGGAACCGAATTCATAAGCCCACCGCTTGCGGAACTCTCGGCAATATCTCTGGCCGGTTTATTCTGGACAAGAGCAAATGCCGAAGCCTGATGCGTGGCAACCACGTCCGTCTCGATAGGCCGGTTAACGTTGGTGACACCCGCGACAGCCTTGTCAGCCGCATTTCCGTCAAGCGCGAGCGGCGCCCCGGCGGCAACAGATACATATGCAAACAGCACGGTCAGCATTGTCACGGCAACTTTACAAAAAACCACCATCTCACTCCCGGTTACGGTGCCGGGTCAATCTCCACCGGCGAATAGGACACTTCCAATTGCCTCCATGAATATGATGACACGCAAGTTCTCGCATCCCTCATATGGGGGATAGATTGAAAAAAAGCGGCTCCCGACGGAAAAAGCGTCCTTCTCCCAGAATGATAACGGCAAAAAAATTTCAGTTTTTCCCACGAAATGGGGCAGAAGCGTCATAAAACATGACCCGGTTAATACCAGTAGTGTTCGCCCATATTCCGTCGCATAAACCGTAAATAAAATTATGTTTGAAGCCCCACTATATATTCAGAAAACAACATCAAGAAGTGGAGTAATAATCCGCCAGTTTAAAAAGCTAATTTGATTCAACTTATTTGTAAAAATACTCTCTTAAAAATGAAAATATCTTAATATTAACAAAAAATTTACCAATAATTACATTATAATAAATAAAAAAATCATTTTTCAAGAAAAAATATTTTTATTAATAAAAGGTTTACAAAAAAATTGCCCCAAAATACCCCTTGAGGTGCCATATTCTGGCCTTATTCATAGAGATACTGGCATAATCGTAGATTTTTTGGATGATTTCGACTTCGCAAGATTGCTGATAATTTCAAGAAGAAGAAAATTTTAAATATTTATGAACTTTTTATTAATATTGGGCAGAAGGCCTGAGTAAAGATTAAGAAATTAATTTCATGTTAATAAATATACTGTCTATTGGACGCACTGTAAAAATGGCTGATGTATTAATGGGTTATAGTAAAAGTGCTGCTAATTTTCAGATTTAATTAATTCCGGACTATTCTGGTAAAGAGCGAGCAAAATTAAAATGGCAAATACGACAATTACAGTCTCAAATAGCGCACAACTAAGTGCAGCACTTAACAGTGCCACCGGCGGTGAAACCATTGTTTTGAACAGTGGCTATTATGGCGACCTGAATATTTACAATACGGACTTCAACTCGGAAGTCACAATCACTTCCGCCAACCCCAATAATATGGCGGTTTTCGAGACGATCACTTTAAATAATTCGTCAAACATCACGCTTGATGCCATCGAACTGGATTTCAACCCCACCGTAAACACGTATTCTCATGAAAGCGGTGTACTGATTACAAATTCGTCGGATATCACAATTCGCAACTCTCATATAGAAGGTGATATCGCCACTCAAGACGGTGTCGGCAGCGTTGCCGGATATCCTGTTGGCCGTGGCATAACCGCCGAGTATTCCCAGAATATTACCTTCGAGAACAACGACATTTCATACTTCCAAAAGGGCATTATCCTTATCGAAGCCGAGAATATTGATGTTCTCAATAACTCTATCGAGAACCTTCGGCTCTCGCATATCGCTGGTGCAGATGTTCATGACGTCAACATCGACGGGAACTACTTTGGTGCTGTAACGCCTTATAACTATGGCGGCGCAGGGGACCATGGCGACTACATCCATTTCTGGATCCTCGACGGACAGCAGCAGAACAGCAGTGACATCGTCATCACCGACAACTTCTTCGCAGAAGCTGAAGGTGATCGGATGATGGGCATTTATCTTGAGGATCACTGGGATACAAGCGCTTATTTCGCGGATGTCGAAATTGACAACAACGTCTTTCACCTCGCCGATCACCAGACCATTCTGGTTGAAGGGGCGCAAGGCCTCGACATTACGAACAACACCTTGCTGCAAAGCAGTGGCGAGCCGAACGATGCGCCGGGCGTTGTCCTGACGTTGGGTGTTAAGAACGCGGTTATCACGGACAATATCTTCTCAGCTCCGATCGCGGAACTTTCCAACGATATCCAGATTGTCTCGGAATCAAACAACATCATCGTTCAGAGCACCAACCCGAACGGCAGCAACTATGTCGGCAATCTTTTCGTGGATGCGCTTTCCTATAACCCGGATCTCAGCGATTTGCAGCAGGCATATAACCTGAACACAGGCGCAGACCTGACCGAGGCCGGCACCGGTACTGTCAACGATGATGATGACGACAATAACAACACGCCGGAAGAGCCAACGAACGAAACGCCGGAAGAACCAGTTGACGAGACTCCGGAAGAACCAACGAACGAAACGCCGGAAGAGCCGAGCAACCCGACACCGCCGACCGACGATAACACGGAACCGACAACACCCGTTGAAACGACTGTTCTTATCAATGCCGCGATGAATGGCTCTGCGGCGAACTCGGCCGATGCGAATAGCGATGACGACACGGTTACAAACAGTGTCTCCTTCGAACAGGTTGGAAACCGGGCTGCGGCGAAACTGAACGATGGGGTCATTATCTATGACGCCAACGACAAGTTCATCAATAACGATGCCTACACCCTGACCTTCGACTTCAAGAAAGAAGCCGGCGCAGAGGATGCATCAGGATATGCGATCTATTATTCCTCCAGCTTCGTTGTGAAAATCAATGCCGACTCGATTATGGCGGCGATTGTAACGTCGAAGGGCACGAACTGGGTCACTATCGATGATGTCGATATCAACAATACCGACTGGCATCAGATGACATTGACCTTCTCTGGCGAAGCCGGCGAAGCGGTCTTCTATGTCGATGGCGAAGAGGTCGCGACAGTCTCCGGGCTTGAAGGTGCAACCCAGACCGGGAGTGCCTGGCATGACTTCTATGTCGGCGGCGAGTTCGGCGATTCATTCGATGGCCTTGTTGATAATGTCATGTTTGCCCAGGGCGCCATAACAGCGGATCAGGCGACAGAATCATACGAAGCCATGCTGGACGGCACCGAAACGCCGAACGAAGAACCCGTTGACGAAACACCTGAAGAACCTGAGGAGCCGGTTGACGAAACTCCCGAAGAGCCGGTTGACGAGACTCCAGAAGAACCCGAAGAGCCCGTTGACGAAACTCCCGAAGAGCCGGTTGACGAGACTCCAGAAGAACCCGAAGAGCCTGTAGATGATGATACCGGCAACTCCGATATTCCTGCTCTTGATGAGGAGCTTGAAATTGCGGCTCTTGATGAGTCTGCTGCCAATATCGGCGATGGGATCATTAATCTTGGGATGGACGATGAATATTTCGGGATGGATGATTTCACGGCAAGCGTTACCTTCGCCTTGGACGGACTTGATGATGGACGCCAAAGACTGCTCTGGAACCATATCAACTACGGCGTTCAGGTTGAAGACGACGATCTTGTTATCTATTTCGCCGAAGATGGTGGCCAGTTAAAGGTTTATACCTTCGAGAATGCCATTACGGATACAGACTGGCATGACGTTCAGTTGGTGCTTGATGACAGTGCGGACACCTTTTCGATATTCCTCGATGGTCAAGCCCTTCAGGTCGATAATGCCGTTACCGGCAGCATCGCGGACGCCTCATGGTGGAATGTCACCGTCGGAGGGACCGAATTCCAGAACACGGATGAGTTCCAGGGCAAGATTGCCGATTACTCGATTATTGACGAAGCCCTTGATATAGATGCAAGCCAGTCAGTATATGAACGGACGGCCTATATCGACTCTCACGATGATCTCAACGGCTCAAATCTTGATGTCATCGGTATTGCACTCGCAGAGGACTCGCTCGACTTTGCGTAAGTTTCAACAATAGGCGACAAGACATCAAAAAGGCCCGGCGAACACCAGATTTGGTTAGTTTGTCGGGCCTTTTTTTGCCGGTTGTTATTTGATGATACTGCCCCGCCAGTCTTCGCCGCTTTGGTCCTGTTTCCGATAGGAAATGCCGAACGCCACCAGGGTTAGCAGCGTAAGCGTCTTCAGGCTGGGATACTCCCGAAGCTCTTGCAAAAGAACCTGTATCGCCTGATCGCGTTGACCGGACCAGGAAAGTATCTTGGCACAGTATCTGATGGAGCCATGCTGGTTATCGATCAGTAACTTACGGGCCGCATCGGACGCCGACGCAGCCGCAGGGGTTTCAAGGACCGCTTTCAGACTATCCACACGGCTTTCCCAAAGAGCAAGCTGGTCCTGGGACATGCTGTCTGGCCTGAGGCGCCAGATTCCGCACGGGTTTTCGATGACAGCCAGATTAAATTGAAGAAATAATTCAAGCAGATAGTTGAAATCAACGGTCAGCTTGATCGTCGGGTCGAAAACCAATCCATCCTTCAGGATCTTCTCTATGGCGTGGCGTCTGACCAGGCCGAAATTAATCAGCGGCGACGTGGCATCATGCAGATAGGAAGGGACTATTTCCTCGGGCTTGTAAAAGCGGACGTCGGGCGTCACCGGAATGCTGCGCCCCTTGATCGCATCGAACTGATGATCATACGCACTGTGAAAGACACCAAAGCAGAGCGGAACATCCGGCTCGTCGTTTAAGATTTGGGCAGCGACCTCAATAAATTGTGGAAAAAAAACATCATCCGCATCGAGAAATGCAATCAAGCTTCCCGTTGATGCCAGAAACCCGGTGTTGCGCGCCCCGCCCACGCCCTTGTTGACCTCGTGGCGGATGTATTTCACCCGCTCCATCCGTTCGCCAAGCGCAGCGGTGACGTCATCGGGGCCGCAATCATCAACGACGATGATTTCATCCGGAACGCGTGTCTGATTCAAAACGGAATCGACCGTCTCCGCGATGGTCGAGGAGGAATTATACGCAGGGATGATGACGGATACTGTTTCTGTACTCATAGGTTAGCTCTAATATTCCATGCCGCCATATTCAATCTTCTTTTTTTGCAACCCCAATAATATTAAAAGAAGGAGCGCCAATGTCTTTATCTGCGGCGATCTTTTAAACTCATGAAACAGGTGGTCATATGCTTGCTTGCGATCGCCGCTATTGGCGAGAACACGCGCATATTGGCGCGCTGATGAGGCTCTCAACCGTTTCAGGAAAGCGAGATGAAAGGCCGAAAGTTTTAAATCATCCGCACCTTTAATCAGGGAATCGACTGCCACGGCCCGGGACAACCATACTTTTGGCAAATTCCGAGAAATACTGTCAGGCCGCAAGAAATAAACGCCCATAGGATTGACTATGTGAAGAACATCAAATGTTGCGAGAATGCGCGCAAACATCTGGAAATCCTCGTTATTGCTTAAATCCGGCAAAAACAGGATGCCATCATGGCTTATTCGGTCGAGCGCGGATTTACGAAAAATACTGAAAGACGGGATGAAGGCACCGGTATTTTCCAAATAGAATGTGAGTCCCTCTCCCTTGGAAAGCATCTTTACTTCCGACAGTTGCTCTTCATGCCCTTCCAAAATTGGCGCCGCGTTGCCATCGAAACATTTATAGAAGCTGCCGAAGGCCGCAGCTGCATCCGGCGTCCCCTCCAAAGCCGCCAGCATAACTTTCAAAAACTCGGGGCAGAGGATATCGTCCGCGTCCAGAAAATAGATATAGTCGCCGGTCGCCTCAGCGAAACCGGTATTCCGGGCATGTTGAACACCCTTATTCACTTCATGGCGGATAATCCGCACTTCCGGATAGCGATCCCCAAGAACATTGGCGACGGGATTGGCGCTAAGGTCGTCAACGACGATGATTTCATCCGGCGGGCGTTGCTGGTTGATCAGGGAATCGAGCGTAATGCATATCGTCTCGTCGCAATTATATGCTGGCATAACGACGGAAATCCGGTTGTTCGACATTTCCTAATTGTCCAATTCTCTGGTTTCCGAAACAACCAACTCGGTGACCTGCAACATGCCGCTCAACCTGTCGACGCCTTCTTCTTCGGTGGGACTGTTTGCAAATCGTCGAGCAGGAGGCCAAAATCGTCCCGCCATCTATCCCAATTCAGCTCATTTACATATTTTTCATGGGCATAGGTCGCCATCTCATGCAGCTTTTCCTTATCCTGCCAAAGCGCCAGGATCGTCTCTGCATATTTCCTGCCATCTGCCGAAAGCGGCAGTAAAAGACCCGACTTCCCATCATCGACAACGGACGGTATGCCACCCGTAGCCGGGGCAATTACCGGCGTTGCAAAGGCGGCCGCCTCGGCGAATACCAACCCATAAGCCTCTGCCTGGGTTGGCAGGACGAAAAGCGAGGCTTCGGAGAAAAGCTTGTTATAAAGCTCGAATTGTTGCGGATCGCTTTTTTGAATAGACTCGTAAACCGTCACACTCTCGGGCGGATTACCTGAAAACGGATCACAACCTACAATATAGAGATGTGCGTCAACGCCAGCATCCCGGACAAATTTAAAGGCGGACAGAATAATGTCCCCGCCCTTTCGGCCCCACTCCTTGCCCATAAACAGAATGTTGCATTTGTTGTTGAATTTGGCCGCGAGGTATTCCTCATTTACCGTCGGCAATGCGCCGACATTTGCCCCCAGACGAATAAACCGCAACTTCTCCGGCTTCGCATGATAATCCAGCTGTGCGGAATCTATGGCCCAGTGCGACGGAAAAATGGAGTAAGATGAATTTTCAATCACCTTGCGCTCAATCTCATTGCCCTCACGCCAGAGCCAGTCCGGAACCCGGCTCATCTCCGGGTAATAATCGGTCATAATGGCGAAGGTTGCATCGGAGATATGCAGGATGGGAACGGATGTTTTCACATTCGCAAGCTCGGGCGAGGCGGCTATGCCGACAACAACTTCCGGGTCCACTAATTCAAGCTTTTTCTGGATTTCCTTCCCCGCTGCCCGGCTATAAGCCTCGGTGACGGATAAATCGACGCTCAATCCGAACTTCTTGAAAATGAAGCCACATATTTTTGCCAGCGTCAGGACCCACGACAGCTTTGTCGCCCGGACAATTACCACGTCGTCAGAAATTTTCTGAATTTCACGCGTGATAAAATACGGTGTTCCCGACCAAGCAGAAACATTCGTCGGATCATGACGTGAAACAATTGCAATTTTCATTACTGACGCTTTCAAATCCAGATTTAGCGATACTTAACCTAGGGGTCTTCTGTTTAAAAAGAGTAAAACCAATATGTGTCTATTTCGCAATCTGACCCGTTTGACAGGAAATTGTTACATAAAAATCACGGCTTTACGTCAGAAATATGCGAAATCACGACCGCCCCAATGCAGGAAAGCCTCATACAATGCGCCACAAGGAAGGCTGTCCGTCTCTACTTCCGGCTCAATCTTCGCGCAATGCACGGTTAAAGCTTAGGATAATCGGGTTGACAAAGTAATCAAGCGCTGTTCGCTCCCCTGTCAGGATCATCACATCCGCCTGCATGCCGGGCCGCAGCTGGGTGACCTTGATTTCGGCATTTTCCAAATTCTCTATCTGGACACGAGCGAGATAATAGTAGTTGCCGGTGCGATCATCCTCAAGGCTGTCGGCCGATACACTGAGCACCTTGCCTTCTGCGGGGAGGGAAAAGCGCTGACTGAAAGCGGGAAACCGGATCTGGGCGGGTGCGTCGATATAGACAGAGTCAATATCCTTGGTATTGACTTGTGCTTCCACAATAAGCTGCACATTATCCGGGACGATATCAAGGACCGTGTCGCCCGGCTTGACGACACCGCCGGTCGTATGAACCTGCAGGTTGACGACATAGCCATCCGTCGGCGCCCGAATTTCCGTTCTATCGAACACATCTTCCGAGGCGCGGGTCTGTTCTTCCAAGTCAAAAATCTGCGCCTGAACATCGCGAAGCTCCGCGACCACCTCGTCAATCAGAGCGTTGGACAGCTCGTTAATCTGCAGTTCCACTTCGCCGATCGCCTGCCGCGTCTGGGCGATTCTTGAGGTATTCTGACTACGATTGCCGCTAAGTTCGGCAAGGTTGCGCTGCAGGGCGCGAAGCCGTGGTCGTTTTGCAAGGCTCTTTTTAACAAGGCTTTCGACGTCCTTGATTTCCTCACTGATCAGGGCGATCTGCCGGTCGGACGAGGTGACCTGCCCTTCCAGGCCCTTGATTTCCTCTTCCAGCTGCGCGGCCTTTTGTTTCAGGATCGTGATCTGTCCGTCTCGCGACGTCCGGCGGGAATCAAAAATATTCTGCTGCCCTTCCATCGCCTCTTTAACATTTGGCTCGTCTTTACGCTCAAGCAGCCATTCGGGAAAAGGGATTTCATCCAGCCCGTCCCGTTCAGCAATCAGACGGGCTTTCTGCGCCAGTGCGATGGCCCGGCGGCTGCGGATGATTTCCACCGATGCCTTCGACTGTACCTCATCGAGAACAATCAGCACATCGCCTTTGTTAACAAAATCACCATCCTTGATCTTGATTTCCGACACGATGCCACCTTCAAGATGCTGGATCGATTTCCGGTTCCCTTCAACGCTGACAACACCTTGGGCTATGGCCGCGCTCCCAAGGGGGGCGAAAGCCGCCCAGCCGATAAATGCGCCAAAGAACAGGAAAATAATCACCAGGCCGAACAGGACCGGCCCGCGCACATTCATCATTGTTTGATTTCCTCAATATATTTCAGCGCGCCTGCCTGATCGCCCTTGACGAACAGGGAGTATATTTTCGAAATATCTGCGTCACTTAGGGGTTGCGGGGTCAGAGACTGAATCTTGGCCTTTATTTTTTCACTCGGGCCCATGGTCAGCACCGCGGCCCGCGCTTTCGGTTTCGCGGCGCTACCGTTCAAATGGGTGCCATTCGTCTTGTGCAATGTCGGCGCTTTCATCGGCTCGCGGTAGGGCGGCGTATATTTCTTTGACACCTTGATGTCCGGTGACGGGGTATAGTCCGCCGTCCTCGTTGTTGGTGCGGCAGGCGGCACCTCTTTTGCCTGGTTTTTCTTGACCTGTACCGTCTGGTTTCCGGGGCCCGGCAATGCTCTTTGGACGCCCTGCAGCTTCATCATCACGTCATCACGCGGTCCGAATTCCTGCATGATCCCGTCTTTCAGGACGAGAATCTTGTCAACATGCTTCAAAATGTTCGGTCGATGCGCAATAACGACAATCGTCATGCCTTCGGCGCGGAGGTTATCCATCGCGCGCATCAACGCCGACTCTCCGACACTGTCAAGATTGGCATTCGGTTCATCCAGAACGAGAAGACTGGGATTTCCGTAAAGGGCCCGGGCAAGCGCAATACGCTGTCGTTGACCACCGGAAAGTGCCGCACCACCCTCACCGATTTCCGTCTCATAGCCCTTGTCCATACGCAAGACCATGTCATGAATACCGGCTTTCTTCGCGGCAGCAATAACAAGTGCCGGGTCCCCGTCATTCATCCGCGCAATATTCTCACGAATAGTGCCGGAGAACAGTTCAATATCCTGCGGCAGATATCCGATATATTGACCACGGTCATCCGCGCTCCATTCCGCAACATCCATTTCATCAAGCCGGGCATGGCCAAAGCGGGGCTTCAGGTTACCGACAAGCAACCGGACGAGAGTCGTTTTGCCGGCGGCCGTCGGCCCAATGATGCCAAGAATCTCGCCCGGCTCAATCCGGAAGTTGATATTACGGAGGATCGGCTCCTTGGTGTTTGGGTGGGTATAGCTCAAGCCTTCGACCGACACCACGCCTTGCGGACGGGGAAGCGGCATCAGGTCCGTACCGGGCGGCGGGCTTTGTTCCAGCTGCGCCTTCAGCCGGCTATAGGCCGCGCGCGCACCCAGAAATCCCTTCCAGGAACCAATGGCCTGCTCAACCGGTGCCAACGCACGCCCCATAATTATGGAGCCGGCAATCATGGCGCCCGGGCTCATCTCGGCCTGAATGACCAGCCAAGCACCCGCGCCCGTCACCCCGATCTGCAACATTACGCGCACAAATTTGGAGGCTGCCGAGATAACGCCGCCTCGATCGCTTGCCTGCGCCTGCAGCGCGAGAGAATCCGCGTGACGGGTGTTCCAGCGATTGATCAGCTGGGGCATCATGCCCATCGCCTCGATGACATCGGCATTGCGCGAGGCCGTCTCCGCCTGCTTCATCGCCACCATCTGCTGACCGTTTGATTCAGCGAGCAGCTTGCGCGTCGCTCTTTCGTTGATGATCCCCAGCGTCAGCAGAATGGCCGCGCCGATAAGGGCAATCCAGCCCAAGACCGGGTGCAGCAGGAACATGACGCCGAGGAAAATCGGCGCAAAAGGCGCATCCAGGATGGGGAAGATACCAGGGCCGGTCAGGAAAGACCGGAAATTACCGAGATCACGAAGAGCCTGGATACTGGCCTCCCGCCCTGTAGTCAATGTCGACATAATGCTCGCGGTGAGCGCCGCACCCCCTATCTGGCTATCCAGCCAGCGGCTCATTCGCACAAGGATGAAGGTACGAACCCCTTCCAGCAGCGCCATGGTTAACAAAGCAAGGCCGGCGATCAGCATCAATAGCACAAGCGTGTCGGTATTGCGGCTGGTGATGACCCTGTCAAACACCTGCATCATAAATAAGGGAGCCGTTAACATCAGCAGATTAATGGCAAGGCCAAAAACCGCCAGGATTATGAAGACCCGGGAACATTTATCCAAAGTTTCCTTCAGAAGCGGGTTATTCTGTATGCTCACACGTTCCTCTATAAGTCTTAACCAGCTCTAGCTGGATCATATTGATTGACAGCGTCTTTGCCAATGCCCGATGGTCCTTCATCGTACATAAAAATGCTGAAATAAGGATTAAAATATTAACTGATAAAACGTCCAAACTCAGGGTGTTGTGATATCACCGTAGCAAGGAGCGTACAAACTAATGTTGCATTATGGCCATTTTTAGGGAAATACTGGAAAAAAATATGGCGTTACCCTTAGAAATAGCGGAAATGCTGTGTTACAAAGCGTTATTGTAGATTTTAACCAACTCTGATAATCATATCAGAAGCTTTTTGACTAAGGGGGAGGCACTTACGTGTTTACACTTCTAAAGATAAAGTCCGTCGCCATCCGGACAATCTTGGTTTCACTGGCACTGTTTGTTTCAGCCTGTGCGGCGCAAAATCAGGCTGCCTCGGATGCACCTGCTTCCTTGGGCACCGCGCCCCAGTATGTTATTGGACCACAGGATGAGCTGGATGTTTTCGTCTGGCAGAATCCGGATCTTTCCGTCACTGTTCCGGTTCGTCCCGACGGTCGTATCTCCACGCCGCTGGTTGACGACATGATGGCGGCGTCCAAAACCTCTCAGGAGTTGGCGCGTGATATCGAAAAATCCCTCGCCAAATATGTGAAGGACCCGCTGGTAACCGTAACGGTCAAATCCTTTAATGGCCCGTATGATCAGCAGATTCGCATCGTTGGTCAGGCTGCGGAACCCAAAGCTATTCCTTATCGCAACGACATGACGGTTCTTGATGCCATCATCGCCGTTGGTGGCATGACTGAATTTGCCGCTGGTAACCGTGCTGTTATCGTTCGCAATGAAGAAGGTGAAAAGAAATCCTATAACGTTCGCCTTGATGACCTGATTATAGATGGTGATGTGTCGGCGAACGTACCATTGTTGCCCGGCGATATTCTCATCATCCCGCAAAGCTGGTTCTAGGATTGGCGGCAATTTCGATTGCCGTTTGTTGAGGGTGGAATCAAATAGAAGGTAGTCGCATTGTGCTAAATGCAAACCAGCTAGTTTTCGGGAAAAAATCATGCATGTCGTTGGCGGTCGGGTGTATCGTCGTCGGCGGGATGCTGGTTTCGTCCGGAAACGCCCGGGCCGCAGAATGGATGTTCAGTCCTTATATCGGTTTGGGTGAAACATATACGGATAATGCTTTCGGCACTTCTTCAGACAGAAAAGACGATTTTGTAACAAACCTGAATGCCGGATTTACGATTGAAGGTGTCGGACGGCGTCTACAACTCACTGCTGCATATGACCTTGGTTACGATATGTATGCGGAGTATTCGGATTTGAACGGATTTACGCATAACTTGCTGGCGTCCGCAAATTCCGAGTTGTTGGAGGATCACCTGTTCCTCGATACGGAAATCGCCATAACCCAGGAACGTTTCTCCAGCGACGGGGATACATCCTTTTCTGACCGGACGACATCCGGCGACAGCACGCGTGTGCTGAACACGCGGATCAGCCCCTATTATCAACATGATTTTGGCGGCTTTGCGACCGGTATCGCCCGTTATACCCACAGCATGGTCACGTTTACTGACACAAATTCCGACATTGCCTCGACAGAACCGTCGGATACACAAACCAATCGGGTTGACCTCAGCTTGCTGAGCGGGCGCGCATTTTCCCGGACGAAATGGGCAGCGGAAGCCTTCGCCCTCGACAACCAGGTAAATGACGGGGATGATTTCAAGCGCGCCACCTTCAAGGGCTCGGGCCAGATGCCGATCAATCGGTATATTGCTCTGCTCGCATCGGCGGGCTGGGATGAGTTCGACGGAGAGAATATAGACAACGATCAAATCAGCGGTGCCTTTTACAGCGGTGGTGTCCGATTAACACCAGGGCCGAGAACTGATTTAAGCGTTCAGGTCGGCCACCGCTTCGGCGGTGGCATTGTAGATGCGGACTTGACCTACCTGATCTCTAGCGAAGCAAGCATTATTGCCGGATATCATGTTGATGTCGCTGGTTCAGGAGGTGATGCGTTTGCCAATACCGCTGTTCTGGATACCAACGGTCGTCTCGTTAATCCGAACTATTTCCCGGGTGGCTACACGGATGCCATTACCAAGTCAAAAACAGCGTCCATCGGATTGACCGGGGAAAAGGGCCGCAATACATATACAGCCTCTGCCAGCTATATCACTCGCGATTTTCTGAGCGATGGCACAGACGAAGAGGTTGTTTCCTTTGACGGCAGCTACTCCAGACAGCTATCGCGGCGACTTGAATGGTCTCTGCTTGGCGGGTATGCGGAAATTCTGGATTCCCAAGTTTCAGGCGGTAAGGAAACAGCCTATTACGGGCAGACCGGAGTTAATTACCAGTTCACTGCAACTCTAATCGGGTCGCTTTCCTACGGCTACTACAATCGGGATGCCGAATCCGATATCGATGATCTTCGGGAAAATACGGTTTCCGTCTCTGTTCGGAAAGAATTTTAAGTCCTACGCAGCGCCCGGAGTAAATTTGCGGTTTTCCCGCCAAACACTTCGGACGTTGCGCATTTACCTTAACCGTTTGAGCGCAGCTTCTTGGCGATCAGCTTTGCAAGCTCCTTATCATGAATAACAAGAGCGGGCTGCTCTTGTTCTACTTCCTCTTTTGACTGAACCGGCAATCGGCGTGTTTCTTCAGCCCCTTTCGGCGTGCCTACATCAAAAATACCGTGAGTCTGCTTGTCGCGGATCACTTCATCGACAATGCCGCCGTCGATTTCAGGCGCCATCCGCGCAAACCCATATACCAGGCAGGTATCAGCGAGAATATTGATAATCCGGGGGATACCACGGCTCGCTTCGAACAGCTTTTCGCAGGCATCCATGGTGAACAACGGCAGATCGCGCCCCGCAGTGGAAAGACGGTGTTTGATATAGGCGTCGATATCTTCTGCGGTCAATGGCGCCAGATGAAAGTCTGAGGCAATACGCTGTGCGAACTGGGTCAGCTCAGGCGCCTGCAACAACCCTTTCAACTGCGGCTGGCCCACCAGGATCAGCTGCAGGAGCTGGTCGTTATCGGCATTGATATTGGAAAGAAGTCGTAGCTGTTCCAGAAGCTTAGGGCCCAGATTCTGTGCCTCATCAACGATCAGGATTGTCCGGCGTCCCTCCGCATATTCGCGGATCAGGAATTGCTGTAACTCATCATGCAGGCCGACATGGGATTTGCCTTCATACGCCTGACCAAAGGCCATCAGAACCCATTGCAGCAGATCCCCGTCCTGAATATTGGATACCAGACCGACCGTGAAGTCTTCATCCAATCGGTCAAGAAGATGGCGGATTAGAGTCGTCTTCCCGCAGCCGATTTCACCGGTAACAACCGTAAAGCCCGCCCGGTTCATCACGCCATACTCAAGCATTGAATAGGCTAGGGAATGACTGTGCCCCCAATAGAGATAATTTGGATCGGGCAGGATAGAAAAGGGTTTCTGGTCGAGTCCGTAAAATTCTCTATACATCTATAATTGCCTTCACCCGTGGTTTCACATTAATAAAAAAATATCGTTTCAAATCAGTTTGTTTTGGGTCTTGCGCGCAGCTCGGAAAGCGTCTTTTCCGCATCCCTAATCTGTGAAAACGGTTGCGACTTGCCAAGTGTTACCGCTTGATCAAGCTCCCTGATCGCATTGTTACGATTTCCTTCCGCCTTATAGGCCATCCCGAGATGATAACGGAGGACTGCTACATTCGGCTCATTATCGACAGCGCTTCGGAGCAACGGGGTGGCCATATTATATTCGCCCCGCAAATAATGAAGCCAGCCTAATGTGTCCTGAAAATATGGGACTTTCGAGTTTCGAAAGCGCTTCGCCAGAGAGTAAGCCCACAGCAATGCATCTTCATTCTCTGCATGCTCAGCGATCAGGCTGGCGAGGTTGTTAACCACAATGTCCGAGTTCGGCCTCTCATCAAGTAGCTTTTCATAAGTCTCAATGGCATCAGAATAGTTGCCATTGGATTCATAAACACTCGCTTGGATCATATTAAGCATAAATCCATCTGGAATTGCCTTCAGCCCCTCACTCAGCACGTCCCCGGCGTCTTTCTTTTCCCCGGTCGCCAGAAAATGTTTCGCAAGGATGACGTAACCCGTCTCTTCCTGTGGATCACCGGCAATAGCATCCCGAATCAGCTTGATCGCCTCTTCCGGCTCGTTCTTGCGGAACTTGATTTCGGCCAGAAGTCGACTGGCGAGATAATTTCTTTGGCTGCTGGCAAGAACATCGCTGAGGAAGGTTTCCGCCTTTTCGATATCGCCGTCCCGAAGATATGCCTGAACCAGCGACTGCATCGCTTGCCCGGCTTCAGGTGCTATTGCATAAGCCTTCTCGAACGCACTCCGGCTCTCTTCCAGATTTTGTAAACCCGCTAACGCCGCACCGCTTATCTGATATCCCGCTGAATCCGTTGCATTCAGGGCCAGCAGCCGGTCCGCCAGCTCTTCCGCCGCGATCCAGTCTTGCTTCCTCAGCTTGACCTCGGCCAGCAGTTTGAGAATGTTCGTTTCGTTCGGGTTCTTCACCGCCAGCTTTTCAAGCAGCCGATCCGCCCGTTGTAACTCTCCGTGACGAATAAAAAACTGGGCATAGACCATACCGACGCGGGGCGACTCATTACTGAACCGGTACGCAGCAGCGAAGCGATCCTCTGCCAGGTCCAGGCTGCCACTGATTTCATGGGCCTTGGCAAGCAACAAGGCAGCGCGCGCGGACCGCGGCTGCTGCCAGATGGAGGAGCGCAGATTTGCAATCGCCGTGTCTATCTCGCCCGCATCGATTTGCATCGCGCCGATAAGGATCAGCGCATCGGTGTTGGTCGGATCAATGTCCAGGACAATTTGGGTCAGGTTTTCCGCTTCCTCCAAATCGCCGCGGGTGAAATGAAGTTGCGCCAGTTTGTTTCTGGCGATGATTTCATCTTCAACTGTTCGAGCACGGTCAATGATGGAGCCCAGAATAACCATCGCCCTTTCATCATCATTCTCGGCTTCCGCAAGTGCCGCTAACGCAAAACGATAATCGACAGCATCTGGATATTTCTCAATCAGTTGCTCCAGCTCGAGAGCGGCGGCGGCATCCCCTTTCGCCGATTTAACAAACCGGACCACGTCCAGATTGGCGGAAACGTCTTCCGGATTTTCCGCTGCAATCCGGCGAATTTCTTTTTCCGCCTCGTCCTTCCGGTCAATTTTCATATAGTAACGAACAAGGCTCTTACGAAAAGCCGTGTTTTCCGGATTGTCAGCAATGAGCTGCGAGAACACCTCAATAATTTCTTCCGACCGGTCGAGATTCTCCAGCGCGCGGATTTTAACGACCTGCAGCTGGGCATTGCCCTTGTTATGCACAAGGCCGTCATCAAGAATCTTAACAGCCGCGGCGGGATTCCCGGAGGAGAGTTTTTCCGCAGAGAGAATAAGAATTGCGTCAATGTTTGACGGATCTATTTCGAGGGCCTTGTTCGCGGCTGCGATGGCGCCCGTTTTATCGCCCAAGCGGAACATGACCGCAGATTTCAGGGCCAGCGCTTCGGAATTATCCGGCGCGAGCTCCATGACGAGGTCGCTGGTTTCCAGCGCATCCTCCAGCTTTCCCGACAGCAGCATAATCTTGCCATAGCGCACCTGCGCCTTCAAATGCTTCGGGTCAATCTCGATCGCCTTGAGGATATCGCCCGCATATTTCCGCCAGTCTCCTTCGTTCTCCTCGACGAGAGCGAGACCGTACCAGCCATCTGCGTAATTTTCCTTGAGTTGCAGGGCGTTGCGAAATTCAATGCCCGCCTTAACGAAGTTGTCCTGCTCCACAAAAGCCATTCCGGCCGCGAAGTGAGCCTGCGCCTTTTCCTCCGGCGTATCACAGGCGGCGAGGGTGAAAAGGATGATCGCCAACGCGACAACGCTTGTCAGTTGTGACTTAAAACACGCGAATTTACTTCCAAGCGCCATTGCCTAACCTTTTATCCCTTTTTCTCATATAAACCGAGTTACCAGTATTACACATATATGCAACGAATTGTGGCTTCAAATGCTCAATTTTATTGCACTGCCGCAAATCCCCTCAACCGGCGAGAAAGACAAATTCGCAGGCTGGATCTCTATAGATATCCAATTTATCCCTGATTTCTCAAAATATGCTTAATGGTTTAGCCAATGTCGCCGGCATCTACCTGCTTTTTGCCGCCTGCCCGTCCTGTATAAAACTGCGGATAGCCTGAAGGAGTTCCGGTTCCGCAAACTCGCTGGCGGCCTCCTTGATTGTTGATGGTGGATTGGCGAGCAGATCCTCAAGAACGGTGCCGAGTTCGGTCTCATCTTTCGCAACAAAAATCCCGCTGCGCCGGGCGAATTGCTCCGCCGTTGCAATCTGGTGATCGTTGCGGGTTTCTTTAAACGCACCCTTGCGCGGCATGATCAACAACGGCTTCTTCATTGTCAGCGCGGTAATGATCGTTCCCATGCCGGCGTGGGCGACAATTAGGTCTGCCTCCTCAAACCGGCTTTTAAAGCCATCGGGATCGAGAAAGCTCTGCCAGGCGAAATTCCGGGGTTTATACCCCTCCTCACCCAGCTCCGCCACTTGCGCAAATATATCTTTATAACCCGATTCCAGTGCCCAGTTATCGAG
>NZ_JARGOQ010000040.1:0-30046 GCF_029233945.1 Sneathiella sp.
ACGCCGTGCCTGTCCTTACAATGCTCTGACCAAGAATAGCCTTGATGGTATCGCGATTGACGGTTTCGTCTGTCTCAAGTTTATTTATAAGCTGTTCAATCTGGGTCCGGTGCTTGACTATGATTTCCCGGCCCCGATCTTCTGCTTCTCGCAGAAGTTTCGATACAGCTTCGTCAACCTTGCTTGACATGTCTTCGCTAAAGCGACGGGGCTGGGCTATTTCTCTCCCAAGGAATGGATGCTCTTCGCTTTGGCGTACGTCGATTGGACCAATTTCTTCAGACATCCCCCACCTGGACACCATGGCCCGGGCAAGTTGAGTGGCGGTTTTGATATCGTCATCTGCCCCTGAACTGACACTCCCCAAGAATATTTTCTCAGCGCATCGGCCGGCCAAGGAAACGGCCAGGCGATCATGTAAATATTCTTCTGACAAGGTGTTGCGTTCTTCTGTTGGCAGCAAATGGGTTCCGCCCAAAGATCGGCCGCGCGGAATTATGGTAACTTTGTATAGCGGATCAGCGTTGGGCAGAAAATTGGCGACAGCCGTATGGCCTGCTTCATGTACAGCGAGGCGATGATGCTCGTCTGGTTGAATGGCGAGAGTGCGAACTGTCCCCATAATGATTTTGTCTCTCATTTCATCAAAATGATGCATGGAAACTTCGCTCGTACCCTCCCGAGCGGCTGCAATAGCCGCCTCATTTACCAGATTCTTGAGATCAGCTCCTGAAAATCCAGGGCAGCTAGCTGCAACCGTATTCAGGTCCACGTCTTTGGCTATGGGCACATTGCGAATATGCACTTTCAGAATAGCTTTGCGGGCAGCTTTATCCGGGAGTTCCAGTGTGACGTGACGGTCAAATCGACCGGGGCGAAGCAGAGCAGGGTCCAATACATCTGGCCTGTTAGTTGCTGCCAGTACAATGACGGTTTCATGCCCGGTAAATCCGTCCATTTCGGACAAGATCTGGTTCAGGGTTTGCTCCCGCTCGTCATTTCCTCCGCCCAGGCCGGTGCCGCGAACTCGTCCGACGGCATCCAGCTCGTCAATAAAGATGATGCTGGGCGCTCGCTTTTTTGCCTCATCAAACATTTTGCGAACACGGGAGGCGCCAACACCAACAAACATTTCGATAAATTCTGAAGCGGATATATTAAAAAAATTAACGCCAGCTTCTCCTGCAAGCGCTCGCGCGAGCAAGGTTTTACCTGTTCCGGGTGGTCCGACAAGAAGAACACCATGAGGAGTTTCCGCGCCGAGGTTCTCATAGGTTTTGGGATGTTTCAGGAAATCAACTAATTCAGCAACCTCCTGTTTCGCGGATTCCTGTCCCGCGACATCATCAAAGGTCACCAGACGGCCGACTTTTTCCTCCTGTTTTGCCGAACCAACAAGAAAATCTCCTGAATTCCGGCCGCCAAACCGGTCCATCAGGTTGCCTTGCATGCGCCGCATGATAAAGAAATATATGCCAATGAATATAATCCAGGGCAGGAGGGACAGCAGCCAGCTATTTCTACTTTCTGACGGTAAATTCCAGATTACGACATCATGTTGATTAAGCAGCGGTATTAACTCGGTGTCACCGCCTGCAGGGAGAACCGTGGAAACAACATTCGTCGCTGCGCCCTTATCACCAAAAATCATAGCTTTCTTAAGCTCGGCTTTTGCATCCTCCCCTTCTAAGATAACCTCTTTTATCGACCCGTCGGAAATCAACTGCTTGAACTCACTATAGGCGATCGTTGTTTTTGAAGATTGATTGGCTAACTGAGTCGACATCAGTATCATTGACGTAAACACCGCGATGGAAACAATCCAGATCCAACTGGGTATCTTTTTCATGAACATCTCCGATCCACCGATTTGTGAATTGTTGGATTATGTCAGACGGCGTTTATGTGATCAAACGGCATCGCATCGAAACAATGGAAAGCAATTTTGGTAAATATAGATGGTAAATCATAAAAACGTCCGGGACGCATTGATTTAACTCAATACCGCGTCAATCTTCATCTCGCCGAAGCCAGTGTTGCCCTAAAACGAGCTAGGCCGAAAGCGAAAAAGGCAACTCCAATCGCTGTGGTCGCCAGCAGTTGAGGCCAAACAATCTCAATCCCCGCGCCACGATACAGAACCGCCTGTGCGAATTTGATGAAATGTGTGGAAGGCAAAACCTGTACCGTATTTTGCAGTGCCTCCGGCATACTCTCCAACGGTGTGATCCCTCCGGACAACAGGTTCATTACAACGAAAACCGGGATAGAAAGCAATCCGAACTGAGGCATCGTCGTCGCCACCGTTGAAAGCGTAATACCCATGGCGGTTACGGCAAACAGATACACAGCCGAACCGAGCGCAAAGAGCGCGATCGAACCGACGATGGGTACGCCGAGTAGCCCCTGCACGATAAATTGCAGTGAAAGTACTGCCGCCAGGACAATCACTAACCCATTTGCCCAGATCTTGGCCAACATGATTTCGCTGGAGGTAACCGGCATCACCAACAAGTGCTCAAGGGTTCCATGTTCGCGCTCACGGATCACGGCGGCACCGCTCAGGATAATCGCGAGGATTGTCAGGTTATTGATGATCTGCATCACGGCCATGAACCAGGAGGAGTGGAGGTTTGGATTATATTTTGCTCGCACCCGCAAATCGACTGGCAAAACCACGGCGCCGCTGGATCGGCTAACAAATTTCAGCAGTTCGGCGTTGACGATGCTGGAAATATAAGTCGCCCCGTTGCCGGCAATCGTCATCGCGGTTGCGTCAACATTAAGCTGGATTTCAGGAATACGCCCGGCCAATACATCCGACTCAAAACCAGGGGGGATATCCAGCACAAAAGTATATCGACCCGCGTCCATACCCGGATCGACCGCGCTCAAATCGATCACCACCGGTGTTTTAAAGTAAGGCGGTAGAAATGCTCCCGTGATCTGTCCCGACAATTCCGACCGATCCTCATCTACAACAGCGATAGACGCATTGTGCAATTCGGTCTGTACTCCGTGAGCGACGGTGTAGATGGCAAATGTGAAGGTGTAAAAGATCAGCCCCATCAGCACCGGGTCGCGCAGAAGGCTGAATATTTCCTTGACGCCCAGCCGATAGATGTTGGCAATCCAGCGCATTGTTCAGGCCTCCTGCTTACGTAAGAATACGGTTGCGATCGTCCAGAAGAGGACACAAAATCCGGCAAGGATCAGATGATTGGGAAGCAATATCGCTAAATCGAGACCTTTGTTGAAGACTCCGGCGCTAATCTGCTGAAAATAGAGTGCCGGAAAAGCCTGACCGATGAGCCTCGCGCCGCCTTCCAGGGTGGAGACCGGATACATCATTCCCGAAAAATTGACGGTTGGGATCATAACAATAATTGCCGTCGCAAAAATCGCGGCGATTTGCGAGCGGACAAATGTCGATACGACGAGGCCGAATGCGGTGGCCGCCGTCGTGAAGAATAGCGCCCCCAATACCAATGCCAGAAAGCTGCCCGGCATTCCAATGCCAAACATTGTGAGCATCAGCACAACAAGGCTAGCGAAGCTGACCATCGCAACGCCAATATAGGGCAGTTGCTTGCCTAGCAGGAATTCGATTTTATGGACTGGGGCCGCATAAAGATTGACGATTGAACCCATTTCCTTCTCACGCACTACGCCAAGTGCTGTCAGCATGGCCGGGATCATGATTAACTGCATCATCAGTACGCCGGGGGGGATTGCATATTGCGAGCGGAATGCCTGATTGTAGCGGAATCGGGGCTCAACAATAGCAGGGTAGAAGCCGGGTATCTCACCGGTTTCCCGAATTGACAAATCGCCCAAATGGGCAAACAGCGCGCCTTGTAGATATCCGCGCCCCGTTTCTGCACGCGTCGTATTCGACCCGTCAAGCCAAGCGCCAATTTCTGGTATTCGGCCCGCTAAGAGGTCTCGGCCATAGTTGGGGGGAATGACTATCGCGAGAGAGATGTCACCGGCTTTCATGCGGCGATCCAGTTCGGCGAAATCAGTTATCGGAGGTCGTTCATCGAAATAACGCGAACTCGCGATTGAATCGAGAAGCATCCGGCTTTCGCGGGACTGGTCCTGATCTAACGTTGAATATGTTAAGTTCTCGACATCGAAAGTGATGCCGTATCCCATTGCCAGCATCAAGACGATTGGGCCAAACAGCGCAAAAACCAGACGAATTGGATCGCGCAGAATTTCCATGGTCTCACGCCGGGCGAATGCCCAAATACGAGAAGGGGACACCCATCCGATTTTGGGGGCGCTCGGGCCCGTCGCTGTAGGGAGGTCGAGTACTTCGTTGGGGGCGCTGTCTTCAGCGCCAGCCTCCTTCAAATAAGCGATAAACGCCTCTTCGAGCGTCGCCGCACCGCGCTGCTGACGCAATGCATCGGGGGTTCCCTGAGCCAGAACCTTACCTGCGTGCATCAACGAGATACGGTCGCACCGTTCAGCTTCGTTCATGAAATGGGTGGAGATGAAGATCGTCACTCCGTCCTTACGCGACAGCTCAATCAACAAAGCCCAGAAAGCATCGCGGGCTATTGGATCAACGCCGGAAGTTGGTTCGTCAAGGATCAGCAACTCGGGCTTATGCAGAACCGCCACGGCCAATTGGAGGCGCTGACGTACGCCCAGCGGGAGGCTTTCGGGCATAGCATCCGCCACCTCGCCTAAATCAAATCGTGTAATCAGTTCATCGACACGCGCATTGCGGTTTGCGCTGGGCAGGTGGAACAAATCAGCGTGCAGCGCCAGATTGCGCCTTACCGATAATTCCGAATAAAGAGAAAAGGATTGCGACATGTACCCAACGCGCCGCCGCGTGGCCAAGCCATCGGTGCCGATGGGTTTCCCGAACAGCTTCGCATCGCCTTCGGACGCCGTCAGAAGGCCGGTCAGGATCTTCATGGTCGTGGTCTTGCCGCAGCCATTTGATCCGAGAAAACCAAAAATCTCGCCGGGCTCAATGCGGAAGCTTACGTGGTCGACGGCGGTGAAGTCTCCAAAACGCATGGTCAGCCCGTCAGCCTCGATAGCAAGGGGGCCATCCTGAATTTTGCGCGAAGGCAGCGTGATGTCCTGATGAGCCTGCCTATCTTCATCAGGTAATAGAGCAATAAACGCGGCTTCGAGAGTGTCGGTGCCAGCCTGTGACATCAACTCTACCGGCGTTCCGATAGCAAGGATGCGGCCCGCATTAATGGCAATCAGATGTTCAAACCGCTCGGCCTCTGACATATAGGCCGTTGCGGTAATGACGCTCATGCCGGGACGCCGCGCACGAATGCGGTCGATCAGTTGCCAGAACTGCTGGCGCGAAAGAGGATCAACACCGGTCGTCGGTTCATCGAGGATCAGTAGGTCGGGATCGTGTATAAGGGCACAACAGAGCGAAAGCTTTTGCTTCATCCCTCCGGAAAGCTTGCCTGCCGGGCGATCCATGAAGGGAACGAGTCCTGTGCTTTTCAGCAGATCGGCGATGCGCGCGGCGCGTTCCTGCGCCGATTGGCCATAAAGGCGGCCAAAAAAATCTATATTTTCAATGACCGAAAGTGTCGGATATAGGTTTCGCCCAAGTCCCTGCGGCATGTAGGCGATGCGCCGGCAAATTCCATCACGATGCTGCCGGTCTCCCATTGAGCCGCCGAGCACTTCGACCGTCCCGCTTTGTAGCCGGCGCACACCCGCAATTAGCCCCAAAAAGGTGGACTTTCCGACACCGTCGGGTCCGATAAAGCCAACCATTTGGCCCGTGGGAATTGCAACCGACACATCCTTAAGCGCGGCAGTCTCCCCGTAGCGATGAGTTACGCTGGTGAGGGTGGCGACCATTTCGGAAGCCGGTCTTGTCATGGCAGTTTAACTGTCAGCGTTTCCGGCCATTCCGCTTCTGGTGAGACGCGCACAATGGCAACTCCCGGGACGCCGGTTTTCACAACCTCCTGATACTTCCTGAGAACTTCTACTGGTATTTGTAATTTGACGCGAAATGTCAATTTCGCGCGTTCACTTTCAGTCTCTACATACTTTGGAGTGAACTGCGCCTCTGAGGCGACGAATTCAACAGACGCCGGGATCACGTATTGTGGCGCGGCATCGAGGATCAGTCGAGCTTCGGCTCCAAAGCGGAGCCTGCCCGCATCATCAGTGGGCAGATAGACATCCATATAAACGTCTGTCAGATCAAGGAGGGTGATTATCTTTCCTCCCGCGGCTAGAACCTCTCCGGGCTGGGCCAAGCGATATTGCACGCGCCCGTCCCTTGGTGCGATCAAGGTATAGTCAGCGAGATTGGCCTTCAGGGCTGCGACTTTTGCCTCCGACGCTTCTATTGCGGCCTTGGCAGAAGCAATTTGCGCGCGCGCGGTATTTAGTGCCGCAATCGCGGTGATCTCCTGTGAACGTCGCTGATCCAGCGTCTGCCCGGTTGCATATCCCTGCTTGATAAGAGTCTCTGTGCGTTTTAACTCAGCTTGGGCGAGGGTCACTTCACCCTCGCGCTGAGCGACCAATGCCTTTGCCTGTGCTAGCTCCTGCTCGACCTGACGGGCCGCCGCTTCAGCGGCGCGGATATCTGCTTCCAGTTCGGTGGAGTCAATTCGGGCGACAACATCACCGCGCGCGACCATTTGCCCTTCATCAGCCAAAACTTCGGCAATCCGTCCTCCAAATTTGAGAGCAACGTCGACTCGCTCTGCCTCAATCCGCCCATTGGCGCGGACGAGACCATCAGGTAGATCGCTTTGCCGCTGCTGCCACCAGTAAAAGGCTCCTATAGCAACGGCGACAACGAAGACACCGCTCATTAGGAAGGTTCTCAATTTCATTGTCACGCGGCTCCCTTCACGACGCAGAAAATCATTTTTGCCTCGATCATTAGCGCCTCATATGCAAATTTCTGAATACTTCTATACTATGTTGACGCTGGATCAGCATTGATCGTGGTCAAAGCGGCCTTGGCAGAAAAGGTGGTAGAAAATTGGGCGAGATCAATGCGTTTCATTGTAAATATTTTCATTATTAGCCAATTGCCGGGCTGAAAATCCGATGGACCAAATGAAAGAAAATAGCAGTGACTGATAATCCGTATGACGTGCTGGGTGTGAAATCAGAGGCGACCAACAAGGAAATAAAATCAGCCTATCGACGACTTGCCAAGGAATTACATCCTGATCTTCATCCGGGCGATGCAGATGCCGAGGAAAAGTTCAAGGCAGTTTCTAGTGCATATGGGGTGCTGGGCGATCCGGAGAAACGAGCCCGTTTTGATAAAGGGGAGATAGACGCTACCGGTGCGGAGAAGCCGCAGCAACAGTATTATCGCGATTATGGAAATACTGGCCCCGAACATCCTTATTATAGCGCAGATGGATTTCAGGACTTTGGTGACGAAAATGATCTTTTTTCCGAACTGTTTCGTCATGCTCGTGCTCAATCTTCCGGTCCTGGTAGAGGCGGCGGCCCACAACGTGGCTCGGACGCGCAATATCACCTGAAAGTAGAATTTCTGGATGCTGTTCGCGGCGCGAAACAGCGCATAACGTTACCAAATGGCTCCAACATTGATGTCAAGATCCCGACCGGTATTAAAGATGGCCAGAAAATCCGTCTTAAAGGAAAGGGGCATCCTGGCTTCAATAACGGGCCAAACGGGGATGCATATGTCAGGGTTCAGGTAATGCCACACAATCTTTTCAAGCGGCAGGGGCAGGATATCCTGCTGACAGTGCCGATCACGCTTGATGAAGCCGTTTTGGGAGGCAAGATTACCGTACCTACAATAAACGGAAAAGTGACGATGACAATTCCGCCCGGAACAAATACTGGTCAAACATTAAGACTAAAAGGTAAGGGTGTGAATAAAGGAGATCAGCGCGTGACACTGGAAGTTGCTCTTCCAGAAGAGATCGACGATGAATTGAAGGCATTTATGCGAGACTGGCAGAAATCTCATGCTTATTCGGTGCGTCAGGAGCTTGAAGGAGTGGGAACATGATCTCGGAGAAAGAAGTCACACGACGTATAGAGGGCCTGACAATAAGGCGGCTGCGGACCTGGGTTTCCCGGGGATGGGTTGAACCAGCATTGGCTGAGGGCAATATCAGATTTCGAGAAGTCGACATTGCTCGTATCGAACTCATTCGTCAGCTAAAATCCGACATGGATATTAATAATGCCGCAGTTCCCATTGTACTATCCCTGCTTGATCAGCTTCATGGCGTCCGTTTTGAGCTGCGATCTCTCGCACAGGCGGTTGAAAGCCAGCATAGGGACGTGCAAGCCGCAATTCTGAGTGCTCATGACATTCGGAAAAGAAAAGACACGGATGATGGTTGATGTTGTTGGAAAAAGCGAGGAAACGCTCAACCGCAAGATATGACTGCACACCCAACCTGCTGCCGGATCGTGAATCTCGTGTATTTCAGGCGGCGTCTAAAGGTGGCAAAGTCTCCTTGTAATGGCAATTGCAACCGTTGTTTTATCTAGAGTTTCTATTCATCGACCGCGAAAGGCTAGACGCAATTGTTTCTCGGTTTCTATGACGGCGAATAGAGCAACACCCACGCCGACTATGAGTAAACCATCGAATACAGGCACGGCCTCGGTGGCAAATACATGTTGCAACGGAGGTAAATAGGTAATGGCGAACTGGGCGACTGTAACGATGAAAACCGTTGTCCATATGACTTTTGTGCCCTGCACCGCCTTCCATGTGAGTGACGTCCCATAAATATTTCGAATGAAAAAGAGGTGGAATATTTCCATTACCACCAACGTATTGACGGCCATTGTACGGGCAAGTTCTATTGAGTAGCCTCGATCTATTGCATAGCTATAGATACCGAATACTCCGCATATAAATAAGATAGAAACCAACACTATATGCCACGCCAGTTCTCCAGTCAGAAGCGGCTGATTTCGCGGGCGAGGCTGTCGGCGCATGGTGTCCGTCTCTGTGGGTTCAAATGCCAGGGCAATGCCCAGCGTGACGGCAGTGACCAAATTGATCCAGAGAATCTGGACAGGGGTGATCGGTAAGGTCATGCCAAAAAGAAGTGCAACAATAATCGTCATGGCTTCGCCACTGCTCGTTGGCAATAACCAGCTAATGACCTTCTTGATGTTGTCATATACCGTGCGTCCCTCACGTACAGCAGTGACGATTGTTGCAAAGTTGTCATCGGCAAGAACCAGCTCTGCCGCTTCCTTGGCAGCCTCGCTGCCTTTCATGCCCATGGCGATGCCCGCATCGGCGCGCTTGAGAGCGGGAGCGTCATTTACCCCATCCCCTGTCATGGCAACAGTCATGCCATGTGCCTGGAGAGTTGTTACCAGCCTGAGTTTGTGTTCAGGGCTTGTGCGGGCGAATACGTCGGTTTCCAGAACCGCTGCTGCCAGTTCAGCATCATTCATGTTATTAAGATCGGCTCCGGTTAGCACTATGTCCGGGTTTTGTAAGCCGACCTGTCTGGCGATGGCAGCGGCTGTCCCTTTGTGGTCACCGGTTATCATTTTTACCCGAATTCCTGCACTATGGCATTCCGCTACGGCCCGAACCGCCTCCGGGCGCGGCGGATCGATCAGCCCGACCAGGCCAATCAGCGTCAACACCCCTTCAACATCGGTAAACTCAAGGACTGTATGTTCCGGGGGCACTGTGCGAATAGCAAAAGCCAGAGCGCGCTGTCCCTGGGCGGTAATCCTCTCGATTTGATCGTGCCAATATTGTTTGTTAAGCGGTTCGGTATCGCCAGAGACGGTAAGCTGCTCACGACACATAGAAATGATCTGTTCCGGCGCACCTTTCACGGAAACAAACGCATGGTCATTATGATCATGATTTAGCGTTGCCATAAAGCGGTGTTTGGCATCGAAGGGGATGCTGTCGGTCCGTGTCCATGTGGCCTGCTCTTGGCGAATATCCATGCCGATTTTGCCGGATAACGTCAGCAATGCGCCTTCCATCGGATCGCCTTCAGCAGTCCAAATTCCATCACGTTCATGCAGTGTCGCATTATTGCACAACACTGCTGAACGGCCAATCTCTTCAAGGATCGCATGTTCACGCGAAGAAACTTCCTGATTGTTTAGCTTGATAGCTCCATTCGGTTCGTATCCGGCACCTTCCAGGGAAAATATATGCGTCTGGGTCGCAACCGAGGTGACCATCATTTCGTTGCGGGTGAGGGTGCCCGTCTTGTCAGTGCAGATGACTGATACTGAGCCCAGCGTTTCGATTGCGGGTAAACGCCGAACGATTGCGCTGCGCCGGGCCATGGCCTGTACACCGACCGCAAGTGTGATGGTCAGAACGGCGGGTAATCCTTCGGGAATAGCGGCGACTGAAAGTCCAACTACAGCCATGAATAATTCCGAGAATTCAAAATGCTCAACGAAATACCCAAAAGTCAGCAGCATGGCAGCAAGCAGCAGAATCATAATGGTTAACCATTGGGCGAACAGGTTCATTTGCTTCAGCAAGGGCGTCGTCAGCATTTCAACATCTGAAAGCATCCCACTAATGCGTCCGATCTCTGTATCGGCGCCTGTTGCAATCACAACGCCTTTGCCCGTGCCGCTGGTCACCATTGTACCGCTGAAGGCCATACAGGTTCGATCTCCAAGCGTGGCGCTGGGTGCAACCGGAGAGGTATGCTTCTCAGTTGGAACAGATTCGCCAGTGAGTATCGCCTCCTGAATCTGAAGTCCACGGGCATGAATGAGACGCAAATCGGCGGGCACCTTGTCTCCCGCCTCCATCAACACGATGTCTCCTGGAACTAAATCAATGCCGTCTATGCTTCGACGCTGCCCGTCACGTAAGACGGATGCGTGGGGTGCCAGCATATGGCGGATGGCATCCATTGCCTTTTCCGCCTTGCCCTCTTGAATGAATCCAATCGCTGCATTTGCCACGACGACGGCTAGAATGAAAAATGTATCTACCAAGTGATCCAGAGCCGCGGTGATAACAGCCGATCCCAAAAGGACATATATGAGGATGTTGTGGAAGTGCAGCAGAAACCGGAAAATTGCACTTCGTCGTGCCGGGTCCGGCAAGCGGTTCGGGCCATGTGTTTTCAGCCGGGCTCTCGCTGCGGTCTCGGCTAGACCATCATCCGTTGTTTTCAAAGACTCAAGGACAGCATCCGCAGCAAATTGGTGTGCCTTCCTGAATACTTCTATTTTCGTATCCTGATTCATTGTCATGTTGCCGCGTTTGATCGGCCCTGAGCGAACGCATTTCGACAATCAGCAATCCTCTTCCGTTAGCCAAAAAATGTTGCAGAAAGCTCTGAGAAGGCTGCGCTATCAAACTTTATTTTCTACACAATTGAAAAGCTTCCTGAGCATCGGAAGTAAATTTCGGTTTCGATCACCGAGCGCTTCGTTCAAGGGGTGATTGCAATCTTCAGCACGCCGTCGCGCTGATGCCCAAATAGATCATATGCTTCTTCAATCTGATCGAGTTTAAACCGGTGGGTGACCAATGGCCGGGTATCAACCCTGCTCGATGCGACCACGCTCATCAGACGGCGCATGCGTTCCTTGCCGCCGGGACACAGGCTGGTGACGATAGTATTGTCGCCAAGCCCTGCCGAGAAAGCGTCGAGAGGGATCTTCAGGTCGCTCGAATAGACGCCGAGCGATGACAACGTTCCGCCCGGCCGCAGTGAACGCAGAGCCCATTCAAAGGTTTGCTGACGACCGAGGGCCTCGATCGCGACATCAACGCCGCGCCCATCTGTAAGACGGCGAATTTCCTCTACCGGATCAGCCTTCTTAAAATCGATTACTTGATCCGCACCCATCTGCCGCGACATCTTCATCCGCTCCGGCACAGATTCCACCGTTATGATGTTGGTGGCACCCATCAGCTTGGCCCCGGCCGTCGCACAAAGGCCAATAGGGCCTTGTGCAAAGACAGCCACAGAGTCGCCAATACGAATACGCCCACTTTCGGCCCCGGCAAAGCCGGTAGACAGGATGTCGGGACACATCAGCACTTGCTCGTCGGTTAGATCATCCGGCACAGGTGCCAGGTTGGCCATTGCGTCGGGCACCAGAAGATACTCGGCCTGGGAGCCGTCGATGGTATTGCCAAACTTCCAGCCGCCCATGGCTTGCCAACCGTGCTCGGTGCCACTGCCGTCCTGCGAGTGATAGCCACAAAGACAGGCAGTAGATGTACCGGAGGGTGTAATTGCACCAGCAATGACCCGTTGGCCTTCTCTAAATCCGGTCACTTGCGAGCCGAGTTTTTCGATGATGCCGACTGGCTCGTGGCCAATCGTCAACCCTTTGGCAACCGGGTATTCACCTTTTAGAATATGAATGTCGGTGCCGCAAATCGTCGTGGTGGTGATACGGATCAGGGCATCGAGCGGCCCAGGATCGGGAATTGGCTTTTCGTCCAATACGATCCGTCCTGACTCGACAAAGATTGCAACTTTCATTTTGGCCATCACATGTCTCCTCAAGTTAAGGTACTCTTGCGACTGCTTCCAGAAATTTCAATTGCTTCAATTTTTTTGGTTCTGCTGCTCACCGGCTTTAGCGACGCTCGGAGCCTCTTGCTGACTCATGGCCTTTTGGCCAAGTTCGGCCATTTCGGATAGCTCACGCTGAT
This sequence comes from Sneathiella sp., assembly GCF_029233945.1. Taxonomy (GTDB): domain Bacteria; phylum Pseudomonadota; class Alphaproteobacteria; order Sneathiellales; family Sneathiellaceae; genus Sneathiella. Next base: position 12,659 of record NZ_JARGOQ010000040.1, read on the forward strand.
AATCTTCAAATGTGTTGCTGAAGAAATCCAAATAGGTTGCATTCATTTCCATCGGATTGGAGCATTTAGCGAACTGCTGAATCAACTCAGCATCTTTCTTGAGGCGTTTCGTCAGAAAGGTTGTCCAGTGTTGGTTCATCTCCAGCAAATTCGCGGCTGGGCTACTGCTGGATGAGGAGGTCCCATTCAACGCCGGTATAAACGCGCGTAACATGGCAGTCGGGTCAAAACCTGAAAGCTCCGGAATCTGCGGTGAGTTACTAGCATCTTGCGAATTTTTAGTCATGTCCATTTCCTTTGAGTGTACGGATCGTACTTTAAGGATGCTATCATTTCTGGTTTGATCGGCATTGATTTTGATCAATCAAATTTGTGTTAAAGATGCCGCTTGGCCATTGAAAGAAACACATTGCCAGCTGATGATATGGCGTTTTTCTAGACAGCTCTCTCAGTCACTAACCGGTATGTTGCAGCTGCGATTACTTCTTCTTCATTAGTCGGAATTACCAAAACATCTATGGACGAGTTTGGAGCACTGATTACAGTAGCGTTTGCGGCATTTTCTTCCTCATCCAGACAGAGGCCTAACCAAGCCAGTTGACTGCAAATTTGTTTTCGCACCAATGGCGCCTTCTCGCCAATACCTGCCGTAAAGATGATTGCGTCAAGCCCTCCCAGCGCGGGAAGTAACGCGCCTAGTTCGGCCGCTGCACGATAACAGAATAAATCAACGGCTTCCTGAGCATGCGGATGCAGACTTTCCAGCAAGACCTGCATATTGTTGCTAATGCCGGAGACCCCGAGCAGTCCGGATTTGGTATAGAGCAGATCTTGAATATCTGCCGGTTTCATGCTTTGTTCCTGGATTAGATGCAGTACAACGCCCACATCCAGAGATCCCGGTCGACTGCCCATCATCAGGCCGTCCAGCGCTGTAAATCCCATGCTTGTGGCGACGCTTTGCCTGTTTTTCATGGCGCACATGCTGGCGCCGTTTCCGAGATGAGCTACAATCACCCGGCCTTCAGATTTGTCCTTCAGATAATCCGGGAGAACACTGGCGATATAATCATAAGACAGGCCATGAAATCCGTATCGGAGTATGCCATCGTCGGCAAATTGGCGGGGGAGCGGAAAAAGCTGAGCTAGGCGCGGCTGGGTCCGATGGAAACTGGTATCGAAACAGGCAATTTGCGGCACATCCGGCATCAGGCTTGAGACGAGAGCGATGGCGGACAGGTTATAGGGCTGATGAAGCGGGGCGAGTGACTGTAGTTTTTCCAACTCACCAATGATTTCCTCATTCAGTAAGACGGGCCCGGTAAACCGTTGCCCACCATGCACAACTCGATGTCCGACCGCAACAAGGGTGCTCTCCTGAGTCTGCTCTTCTATCCAGCAGAGCAGACGACGTGTCAGAGCGGTCTGGTCTTCTTCAACGTCCAGAACTGCTAGAGTCCCTGGAGAGAGGTCACAGCCGGTCGACCCGCGAGCTTGAAAGACGGGGTCTCTCTTGATGCCTGCAATCTTCCCCGTGATTAACGGTGTAGATCCATTGTGAGGTGCCGGATAGAGGGCGAATTTTATACTCGATGATCCCGCATTGAGGATCAAAATCACATCGGTCATACCGTGAGTTTCCGCCGATGGTGATGATAGAGCAAAGCAAGAGCGCAAGAGGTCAATCGTGAGCGAATGCCGTCAGCCCGACTCGTCAGCACGATAGGAACACGGGCACCAAGGGCAATTCCCGCTGATTCCGCCCCCGCCAGGTATACGAGCTGCTTGGCAACCATATTGCCTGCTTCAAGATCGGGCACGACTAGAATATCTGGATCGCCTGCAACTTCGGAGCGAATCCCTTTAGCTTCTGCTGCAGATCTGGAAATGGCGTTATCGAAGGCCAATGGCCCGTCCAACAGGCCACCGGTTATCTGGTCCCGGTCCGCCATTTTGCAAAGCGCAGCGGCATCCAGAGTTGATTTGATCTTGGGATAAACGGTTTCCACCGCCGACAAGATAGCCACTTTTGGTAAATCGATGCCAAGAGCATGGGCGAGATCAATGGCGTTCTGGACGATATCCCGTTTGTCATTGAGGTCCGGGTAGATATTGATCGCCGCATCAGTGATAAAAAGGGGTTTGGGATAGAGCCGGACATCCAGAGCGAAAATATGACTAATGCGCCGCTCGGTCCTTAGGCCCAGGTCATGGTCAACGACCGCCTCCAGCAATTCGTCCGTATGGAGTTTGCCTTTCATCAGGGCATCGGCGGAACCGCCGCGAACCATTTCCACGGCCTTCTGTGCTGCGGCATGGCTATGCGGAACATCGATGATTTCGATACCTTCAAGGTCTTCGCCTGCCTCAACCGATGCAGCCCTGATTTTCTCCGTCGGGCCGATGAGTAACGGGACAATCAAGTCTTTTCGTGCGGCTTCCAGCGCCCCGCTCAACGAAAGGACGTCACAGGGATGAACGACAGCTATACAGATCGGCGCCAGATCGGTCGTGGCTTTGATTAGATCCTCACAGAGGGAACCCGGTTCATGACCATGAGGCTCAGCAGGTATCATGCGACGATTTACTCCTGAAATACATAGGTGCCGGGTGCATTGGACAGCGGCTTGTACGGTAGCTCGTTTAATCCCATAGGAGGCGGGACGGTCATATCGCCAGAATGCGCGGTCAGCCATTCCACGAGGGATGGCCACCAGGAACCTGACTGCACATCAGTCTCATGCAACCAGGTCTCCGGGTCGCGGTAACTTTCATCGGCTTTCCGTGTTGCTTGACGGTAGCGACGGTTGGCATGGCCCGGTTCGGACACAATGCCTGCATTATGTCCGCCACTGGTTAGCAGAAAGGTGACATCTGTATCAGTGAGAAGATTGTACTTATAGACTGACCGCCAGGGCGCGACATGGTCCCATTCAGTTCCGACGGCGAAAATGGGCACCCGAATGTCGGATACAGCAACAGGTCGGTCATCCACGATGTAACGCCCCTCAGCCAGATCGTTATTCAGGAATAGATGGCGGAGATATTCGGAGTGCATTTTATAGGGCATGCGGGTAGCGTCGGCATTCCACGCCATAAGATCATTTATTGCGGGCCGTTCGCCCCTCAGATAATCATGTATCAGTCGCGACCAGATCAGATCATTTGATCGTAAAAGCTGAAATGCACCGGCCATTTGTTTGGTATCCAGAAACCCCTGTTCCCACATCATATCTTCCAGGAATGTGACCTCGCTTTCATTAATAAAAAGCATCAGTTCGCCCGCTTCCTTGAAATCAACTTGTGAGGCAAGAAAAGTGAGGGTTTTATATCGTTCCTCTCCATCTCGCGCCATGGCTGCGGCGGCAATGGAGAGCAGTGTTCCCCCTATGCAATATCCGATTCCGTGAACCTGCGGTGCTCCTGTTATCGCTTCAATAGCCTCAAGTGCGCTCGTGATACCGAGGGTGCGATATTCGTCCATGCCTAGATCTCGATCTTCCGGACCGGGGTTTTTCCATGATACAATAAAAACCGTAAAACCCTTTTCAGTTAAATATTTTACTAATGAATTCTCAGGTGATAAATCAAGAATATAATACTTCATTATCCAGGCGGGAACGATGAAGATTGGTTCCGGATGGACTTTATCCGTCGCGGGAAAATACTGTATTAACTCAATTAACCGGTTACTGTAGACAACCTTTCCCGGGGTTACTGCAAGCGTTTCTCCGATTTTATAATTTTCTGTCCCCGCGGGTTTTTTCCCACTAACTGACCGTTCCCAGTCCTCAATAAAATTCTGAGCACCGCGAACCAGATTCTGGCCGCCCTCTTTCATGGTTTTTTGCAACAGCTCCGGATTGGCGGCGAGAAAGTTCGATGGAGAAAATATATCCAACATTTGCCGCGTCGCGAATTCTACCACGTTCTCATGCTGTTTGGTCACTCCGCGAATTCCGGTCGTCGCATTATACCACCACTGTTGGTTCATCAAAAAGGACTGGTACAACAGATTGTAAGGCCACTGCTGCCAGGCAGCACCAGCGAACCGTTTGTCCTGCGGCAATGGATCGATGCAGTGGGCGGTATCTCCGTGACGGAGAGCGCAATGGGTAGAATAACTCGCAAGCCGGAGGGCTTTCTTGGTCGCCTTTTCAATCAACTGGAACTGCTTTCCAGGCGCCGTCGCCAAATGTAGCGCCCAATCGGAATAGGCGCTTGCCAAGGCGCTCGGAGATAGCCCGAGAGTGAAGCGCGCCGCAAGTGCGTGGACAGAGCGATCAAGAATCTCCGGCAGAGCCGTCGACACGTAAGAATCCCGCTCGAAAATGCCTGGACCGATATTCAGGGCAGGTTTCGTTGTTGAAGAAGAGGTCGTGGTGGGAACTGAGACGGGTTTTTTATTCAGGCTTGTTGACGTGCCAATCGATCTGGCCGGGCTTTTAGCGATTTGATCAGAGGCCTTCGGTTTCATAATAATTCTCTTTTGATCGATGATATCAACAATCGAAATTTCTCTATTTGAGGACACAATTAATTTTGCATTGCAGCATTGATTTCAGTCAAAGTTAGTATGATTTCTTTACAACATCATGATTGTCAATATTGCGGTGCAGTGTGCCGATCCGGCTGCAGCGACGACAGCGGCCAGGCGCATGATTTCAGGTAACGTCTTGAAATAACGGAAGGGATTTTTCATGAGAAAATCGCAAATCTAGCCTCATCACAGCTCAAGCCATTATCCTCTAACATTACCAATATACGGCATATACCTTAGAATTTATCTCGGAATTACTCAAATATTTGGTAAAAAATAGAAGTAAATAAATATTTTTATTATATATAAATAAATTATTTGAATATTAAATTATAATAACTAAATAATAAAACTATTTAAATCAATAATATACTGAATAATTAATATTATATATTTACAAGAGGACATGAAATGAATATTATTTTAAATGCACAGACACGGCGCATCCTGCAGCCGTTAAAAGTCCGGTTTCAACGTGTTTCAATGATGGTCGGGATTGCTGCCCTTGCTGCCGTCAGCTTGGCATCGCCGAGCTTTGGCAAGTCGGCGACAGATTACTTTCTGACATCCAAGGAAATAACGGAAGTGAGAGGCGGCATCGCACGTAACCTCAAAGATAGCAAGGCGAATATCGCCGATTTCCGGCTGTATCAGCAGGGAGCAAAAAGCAATGTTGAACTGCTTGAGATCACCGGTGACTATTTCAGGGCGCTGTATGAGCAAATAGTCAAGACGCAGAAGGGGGACGTAATATGGGGATCCGCTTATACAATTGACTGGAATTTCTATCTAATCCCGGACATCGACAATTATAAAGATACGCAGCTCCTGAAGGTGTTGAGTGATGCAATTAATCGCGGCGTCCAAGTGCGCATCCTGGTGTCGTCAAATGATACCTATCAGCCGCTGCAAGAGATTTTTGCGCAATGTGAAGAACTCAACAAGGTGGCGCGCACAGCCACCAACGATAAAACTGTAAATGTATGCGTTCCGAACCGTCGTCATTATCTGATCGGCGGGACTATGCATCAAAAGTCATGGTTCATTGGTTCGTCACGAAAAGACGGTTTTGCCAGTACCGCCTTTGTCGGAGGGCTGGATATGGCGGCGCAGAGATGGGATAATCGCAAGCATGACCAAGGCCCTCTCACAGATGGTTCGTTGGCCCGCAGAGATCGAAATAAAGATTATGACGTTAATAGTGCCGGCTGGACCGACAGCATGCTGCAAATTCAAGGGGATGCTGCCATGGATATCGCGGCGCTTCTTCACCGTCAGATAACAGATCCTTTTCCGCCAACAGTCGGCATAACAGGTAACAAAAAGAGTGTACTGACTTTCCCCGAAACGCTATGGCAGAATTTCACAAAGCCCGCTCAGCAGGCAGATAATATTGACACACAGCTTGTCATGACTGCGGGCCCCAATGGGGCGATGAAGGGCTTCTATCAAAACTGGGCGCCAAAAGGGGATCTATCCTATCTGAAGGCTTATTTGAAGGCCATTAGCAATGCGGAGCACTATATTATCATAGCCGATCAGTTTATGTTCTATAAGCCTTTGATGGACGCCGTCGTCGCGCGGATGAAGAAAAGGCCGGGCTTGCAGGTCATGCTCATCACAAACAACCCACGCACAAACCAGCGCAGTGCTAATGAATTTGCCGACAAAGTTATGCCGTGCATGAAGAACTATCCTGATATCCTTGACTGTGTTGGCCCAAAGATAGGTTTCCTACCTGTTTTGATGTTGAGCGCTTATCGGCAATTCGCATGGTTAAACCTGAATGATTTTGCTGACAAAAATGCGGTTGATATGGACGGCAAGAAATCGCGTGTTTATGCCTACCAAATCATGAAAGAGGGAACGACAGATCTGGTCAACGCAAATCTCATCTATATGCACAACAAGTTGCTGATGATTGATGATGAGTACGTGGTTGTCGGTTCCGGCGGTGTCGAAATCGCCGGTATGACGAATGACAGGGACGCAGGCCTGGCAATTTTCGGCAAGGAGAAAGTCATCAAATTCCGCAAAAAGCTGATGAGCGATTTTCTCAATATCCCTATTAACGATAACCGGCTGGTAACATGGCAGTCTACGTTCACTGCCGCCTTCGAGAAATCAAAGGATATGAAATCAGCGCGGGCGAGACGGTACTGGCCGAAACAGGACGGTTGGCTCGAATACATTACGAGACCCCTTAATTATTTCGCGTTTAATAGTTATGAGCCTTGCGGTCTTATTAATCCGACGCCAGGCCGTCAATGTTTCCCAGGCGATTTCCAATATCCCGAGGACATGCCGGACGAGAGGACCGTCTGGGAACCCATCGCGGAAGGCCTCGCTCCCTATCAGCCCGCCTTCCAGCAAGGGATACAATCGAAATTGTAAAATTAGATTTTTGCGTTGTTATGAAGAGCGCATGATCCGCGCAAATTTATAGGCGGATGCCGGTTGAGGGATGACTTGATCTCAACCGGCATCGGTATTTTTGCCGCCGCTTGCGGCACAAACCCCAACGTCATTGTCAGAGGACGTTAATATGCGACATGCCGGCCTTTTCGAAGAACCATTGGGCGATGCGCTTCACGAAGTATGACCGGTTGGCAAGACCGCTTTTATACAATCCATGGCTCTGGACCGAAATTTCAATATCCGGGCGCAACGCCGTAACCATGTTATTTTCAAGAAATGGATCGATAAAGGGGCGTGCAGCGAGAGCAACCCCGGACCCTGCACAGGCGAGTGCCAGTGCATTCTGCATGGAATTTACCTTGATGATCCGTGTTTCCGGAGGCACCATCTCCGCCGCCTCGAACCAGGCTCGCCAGGAGGCCCGCGGGCCAGCGGTTTCGATCAGCGGCAGTTTCGACCAATCAATCGGCAGCCCCCCATGCTTGTCGGAAGGCATGACGGCGACGAGCCGCTCGGCAACAAGTGCGACGAAATCGCTTCCGGCATGCGCGGGATCCTCATAGGTGAAATGAATATCCGACTGGGCTGATTGCGGCGATGCCAGCTGATAATCCACCGTAACCGTGACCTCAATATTGGGGAAGTCCGCATAAAGCGACGGCAGGCGCGGCGCAAGCCACAGGTCCGCAAAGGAGGGCGAATAACAGCTTATGGACAGATTTTGATGATGGTCATGTTCAAACAACTCCTCGGTTGCATGCCGGATGCTGGTGAGCGCCCCTCGCACCCGGCGCAAATATGTCTCGCCGATTTCCGTAAGTTCTATGCTGCGGGCTTTACGCACAAACAGCGGGCTTTCCAAGGTGCTTTCCAGTCTTTGAATCTGAATACTGACCGCGCCTTGCGTTATTCCGAGTTCCTGTGCGGCTTGGGTGAAACTGGAATGCCGGGCGGCAGCCTCAAACGCCGCGAGCCAGGGAAGTGGCGCTAAAAGCTTCATAATCAAAAATCCGGGGTTCATCAATTAATATTTTAATGAATACTACCGTTAAATTTCCTGACCAGCAAGAGAGGAGTATTTTATTTTCTCAGAAATTAGATTAAATTAATTTACTTAATATTTATATTTTAATTATTTTACAATATGTTAGAAGTTTTTTTCTAAAAATACAGTCGTTTTTTTTCTTATTTTCCTCTGTCTGAAATATAGCTGTAGCATTTGATCTATAAATAAATCCATGGCATGATCGAATCGTCACACTTTTTAAGTGTGCGAAGTAGAGGGTCATCTACACAGAATTTTTTAGGAGATAAAGATGAGGAAATACTTCCTGGCTGCGACGGTTTGTGCAGCAATGATTTCAACCATTCCGTTGGCCATGGCTAAAACACTTAACTTTGCACATGATCTTTCCTTCGGGGCGGAATCCAATATGGACCCGATCGACGGCAACCGTCTGTATGAAGCGATTATCCTCACGTATAATCGCCTGGTGCGGCCGTCTTATAAAACCGAAGAGCCGGAGGCCTCCCTCGCAACCAGTTGGTCAAGCAACGACAAGGCGGATGTATGGACGTTCAAACTTCGCGACGGCGTCACTTTCCATGACGGATCGGCATTCGGACCAGAGGATGTTGTCTATACTTTCAAACGCATTATTGACCCGAATACCAAATCGGCGGTGAAAGCCGTCCTGGATATTATCAAGGATGTTCGCGCTGGCGAGGATAACTCTGTCATCTTTGAACTGAATAGCAGTCATGCCGACTTTCCCTTGTTGCTGATAGATTACCGGGCGCGGATCATTCCGGAGGGATCGGGCGATACCATCGCGGATACTGGCATCGGCACCGGCCCATTCAAGCTCAAGACCCTTGATGCCGAGGGAATCAGCGAATTCGTGCGCTTTGACGATTATTGGGATGGCAAACCACAGCTCGATGGCATCAATGTCACTGCGATTGCCGATGCCGGCGCCCGGCAGCAGGCGCTTGCCGCCGGTCAGATAGACCTTCTGCTTGGCGCCACGGAAGAGCAGCAGAATGCTTTGGGGGACGGCTTTAATTACCAGCATATTCCAAGCGGCGCGTGGCGTGGCATTGTGTTTAATACCCAGTCCGAGGAGTTCAAGGATTGGCGCGTTCGCAAGGCCCTGCGTATCCTCGCGGACCGCGAACAGATTATCAAACGGGCCCTCGGTGAGAACGGCGGTATTGTCTCCTGCGACGATCCTGTAGCGCCGACAGATCCCTATCTCGCCAAAATTGACTGCCCGCAAGATATAGAAGGTGCAAAAGCGCTGCTCGCGGAAGCAGGGCACAAAGATGGTCTTGACATTGAAGTATTTACAGCGCCGCTTGACCCTACATGGGCTCCACTGCTCGAGGTATATCAGGCTCAGGCTGCGAAAGCCGGCGTAAAGGTGAAAATCACCTCCGTCCCGAGTGACGGCTTCTGGAACGATGTCTGGATGAAGAAATCTGCGACCACGACCTATTGGGGCGGGCGTCCCGCAGACCAGATTCTCAACGAAGCCTTCCGTTCAGGGGCAAAGTGGAATGAGACATACTGGAACGTTCCTGAATTCGACGCCCAGCTCGACGTGGCGCGCAGTGAGCTCGATCCTGAAAAACGCAAGGAAGATTATCGGGAACTACAGGTCGAACTGTTTGAAAAGGGCGGCGCCTTCATTCCTTTCCATCTGAACACGCTCCGGGTGGTTGCCAAGGACGTCACCATTCCTGCGGTTCCGTCCGCCGCGTTGCGCTGGTCAGACGTTACCAAGAACTAGCCTCACCTTGCTGGCGCAGCGGTTCACTCCCGGCCGCTGCGCTTTCTTCCCTTGCCGGGTGTTTTACAAGGGTCGCAATGTCCAGATTGTTATCGAGACTGATTTCTGCATTATTTGCTGCATGGCTTGTGGCGACTCTGGTGTTTGTCGCGGTCTCGGCTCGGCCAGGCGATTTATGCACGACGATGCTTGATCGTGAGGTGGCGGACATTCAAAAGCTGGTGGACTGCCGCGCTATTCACGGTCTCGACAAACCGTTTCTGACGCAGTATTTCAACTGGCTTAGCGGCATGCTTGTTGGCGATTTCGGCCGTGAACTGCGGGATCCGGTAAAAGCCGAGAGCCGCCGAAATCGCAATGTCTCGGATGTCATCGCGCCAGCCTTGGACGCGACATTACGGCTCGGCCTCATCTCTGCGATGATCGCCATACCGCTGGCGATGATCCTTGGCATCGCCAGCGCCCTGATGCGCAACCGCTGGTCCGACCTTGCCATTTCGACCACCCTGATCATGTTCATGACGATCCCCGAGTTTGCTATCGCCACCATTTTACAGGGAATTTTCGCGGAATGGCTCGGCTGGACACCGGCGGTGTTTTTCGGCTCTAAGATATCGAACAGTTCCCAGTTCTGGATGATCGCGCCGCTCCCGATCGCTTGCTTGAGCCTGTTGATGATGGCGCATATCCAGCGGTTGATGCGGTCCAGCATGATTGACGCCCTCAACTCGGATTTCGCGCGGACGGCGCGGCTGAACGGCATTCCACGATGGCGCATTATCTTGCTGCACTGCCTGCCCTCGGCGCTACCGCCGACGATCTCGCTGTCGGCGCTGACGGTGGGGTACCTCCTTTCCGGCGTTACGGTGATCGAGTCGGTCTTCAACTATCCCGGCCTCGGGCGGCTGTTGTTGAACTCGCTCTATGACCAGCAGACATATCTCGCGGCTGCGGTGGTGCTGATTCTGGCGCTCATGTATATCGCCATCAACTTTGTCGCCGATGTTATCTCCATGTTTGTCGACCCTCGGCAGCGAGGCGCGGCATGATGGCGTTTCTCGATCCCATTTCCTATTACCTGGCGGACAAAATTTATTATCTCGTCTGTACTGCCATGTTTATTACGATGGTCGGGCTTGTCGTTATAAAGCCGTCGCGACGGCTTTTGGGGCGTATATGGCGGCATTGGAATGGCCGCGTTGGCCTTTGCTTCATCGCGGCGCATATCCTGATCAGCGTTTTCGGGCCCTGGCTTATTCCGCATGACCCCTATACGCAGTTTGATTTGGGGGAGATCGCCCGGTACTATCCGCCGGGCCTTGAATTCCCGCTCGGAACGGACGATCGAAACCGCGACTTTCTGGCCCGGGTGGTGTCGGGGGGGCGCGCCGCGATTGCCGTTACTTGTCTGACGGCAATTCTGGCAATCTCATGGGGCGCGTTTGCCGGTATATTCCTCACCCTTATGCCGCGTTGGGTGGACGGTGTCGTCATGCGCATCGTTGATGCCCTGATTTCCGTTCCCTGGCTCGCATTTCTATTGCTGGCGATGACCCTTTTTGCCGGGGCGCGGGGCTTCAGCTTTGTGCCGATTGTCGGGTTTTTCTACAGCCTTGCCGTGCTGCGCGTCGTCAGGGCTCATGCGACGACGATTGTTGCGCTTGATTATGTGACAGCGGCGCGTGCGCGCGGACACAGGATTTCCTGGATTGCCTTTCACGAAGTGCTTCCTAACTGCCGCGATGTTATACTGGTTGAATTGGCGATGCGTTGGACATGGCTGTTACTCGCTTTCGCGGTAGCCTCCTTCTTTGGATTGATGGTTGAAATTCCGGCACCGGACTGGAGCCTGATGATTGCCAGCTCACGGACATTATTCCTGTCCTACCCTTATCTTTTCTGGCCGCCCGTGATCATGCTGTCAACCCTGGTGATTGGCATCAATTTCACGGCGGACGGCCTGGCCAAGGCGATTGGCCTCGATCGCCGGGCGGCGGACATGGTTTGAGGATGGAACATGCTTGATATCCGCGAATTGTCAGTTGGTTATACGGAGAATATTTCGGGCCGGAAGGTCGAAATCCTGTCCCGCGTCAATCTTTCCATCGCGGGGGGGGAAACTCTCGGCCTTGTAGGCGAGTCGGGCAGCGGGAAATCCACCCTTGGATATGCCATTGCCGGTCATTTGAGCGGGCTGGAAATTCAAAACGGATCGATCGATACAAAGGAAAACCCGCGCATTGCTCTGGTTCAGCAGAATGCCGGACAGGCCCTGACTCCCACCATGAGCATCGGGCGGCAGCTTAATGAGGTGCTGAAATATGCGCAGGTGAAAAACCGGACTGAAAAGGCGTTCGAGCTTATGGAGGGGGTGCGCCTGCCCGATCCGAAGTCTCTGATGAAACGGTTGCCGCACCAGCTTTCCGGGGGGCAACAGCAACGGGTTCTCATCGCCCTGGCGTTGGCGCGCAATCCGGAAATCCTGGTGCTGGACGAACCGACGACCGCCCTTGACGCCTCGACCAAGGAAACCCTGCTGGAATTGCTTGCGGCTCTGCAGAAAAGTCAGGGTTTCGCCATGCTTATCGTCAGTCACGATCTTGGAATCATCAGAACAGCATGCGCCGAGACGGCTGTCATGTATGCCGGTGCTTTTGTCGAGCTTGGCAATACCGAGAAGATAATAAAGGGCGGCCATCATCCCTATACGCGCGCGCTTGTTGAGGCGCTGCCCCATATTGAGGAACGGCTGTTGCCGAATGCGATAGAGGGCACGCCGCCGAAACCGGGAGCGCGTCCCGAAGGATGCGCTTTCGCACCGCGCTGTCTCTATGCGGAAGATAAATGCCGCCATGCCGTCCCGCCGCTTGCTCCGGCCCAGGATACGAAGGTCGCCTGTTTCTTTCCGCTGGTCGATTTAAGGAAAACTTCTACCGCCGTTCCCGAGCCTGGCGAGGGTAAGGAACGGCTGTTGGCGGTCAATAATATTTCGGTTCAGTTCAAACAGCATGGCGGCCAGATATTCAAGGCGCTTGATGATGTGTCGATTTCGCTGAACACGGGCGAGACCTTGGGAATTATTGGCGAGTCCGGGTCCGGAAAATCGACGCTTCTGAGATGCCTGGCAGGCCTGCAAAACTATAGCGCCGGTGAAATGATCCTGGAGGGAGCGGAGGATTTTGACAGGCCTGTGGAAAAACGTAAAAGAGCGACCCAGCGGCGCCTGCAGATGGTGTTTCAAAACCCGTCCACGGCGCTTAACCCCAATCACACCATTGAGAGAATTCTCGAAATTCCCTATGCTCTATATGAGCCGAAATCGAGCCGCAGCGAGAGGAGTAACGCCATCCGCCGGGAGTTGGATCTGGTGCGCCTGACCGACCAGCATCTGATAAAGCGGCCAAGGGAGTTATCGGGCGGCGAGTTGCAGCGTGTCGCCCTTGCGCGCGGTCTGATCGCCAGGCCGGATCTGCTTCTGCTAGATGAAATCACTTCGGCGCTTGATGTGTCGGTTCAGGCCGCCGTCCTCGATTTGCTGGTTAAAATTCAGCGCAGCGTTGGCTGCGCGATGATTCTGGTGTCGCATGACATTGCGGTCATGCGCTCAATTAGCCATAAACTCGTCGTTCTCAAAAACGGCAGGATCGTTGAGGCGGGACTGACGGAACAAATTCTGTCGCATCCCAAGGAGGCTTATACCCAGAGCCTGATCAAAAGCGCAAAAGCAATCACCGCCTAGCATGTGAGGATTTACCGAATGAGCAATAAAGTCATTTTAATTATTATGGATGGCGTTGGTTACCAGACCGCGAGAACCCAATGCGGATATCTCGAAGGGGCGGTTAACGCCGGTCTTGCGCGCTGCTGGAAAATGAAGGCAACGCCGCCGACCATATCCGCCTCGATGTATGAAACCATTCACACTGGACTGACCCCGATTGCCCACGGCATCACCGGCAATACCTCCCTGCGCCGGTCAATCAAGCCGAATATTTTTTCGCTTTGCAGGGCCGCCGGAAAACGAACGGCGGCGGTTGGGCATTCCTATTTCTACAAGCTCTATGTTGACCAGCCCTGGGACCCTTTGCGCTCCGTTGAGCATCATGACGAGAACAGCGATATCCAGATCGGCCGCTACTATTCGATGGAAGGCTATGGCCGTGTAAACCCCACGGCGCCGGCGGAGATTGATCTTTGCGGGCAAATGATTGTTCTGACGGAAAAATGGAACCCGGATTATCTTCTGTTTCACACCTGCTCCACGGATTCAATCGGGCATTTCTATGGCGGTGACAGCCCGCAATACCGGCGGCAAACCATGGATGTCGATGATGCTCTTGGCCGGACCATTCCCATTTTGCTGACGGCCGGGTACGAGATCATGGTGACGGCGGATCACGGAATGACCGCGGAAGGGGGGCATGGCGGCACGGAAGACGTGGTATGCGACATCCCCTTCTATTATTTCGGTCCCGGCGCCGGTCCCGACGGGTTGGAGACGCTGGATCAACTTGGGATCGCCGCCGCCGTTCTTGACCGAATTGGCATCGCTCCGGCTGACGGGATGGGCGCGAGCTTTCTTTCCGGCAGCGCGAGCGAGTAACCCCGCTCAATAATCCGTCGATTGGCCCTGTCAGGGTGACTTGGCGAAGCGCAGCATGTGTATTGGGTTGCCACATCTCAAGCAGTGAGTTAGCGCCATTCAAAGAGCGCCAAATCATGTTTGAGTTTGAACTGCTGCCGATTTATGAATTGTTGGATTATGTCGGACGGCGCTTATGTGATCAAACGGCACAGCATCGAAATAACGGAAGGGTATTTCGATCAATAGAACTGATAAACCATAAGAAAATCCGAAGCGTATTGATTTAACTCAAGGCTCGAAATTAGAGAAAGCATATGCCTCAGATTTCTAATGATTTTGAGTCCATCTCGATGGAATGGACGCCTCTCAAAGATTCGAGAGGCGCCATATGAATCACTCCTGCCTGGTTTCCTTGAGTTTTTCGATATTGAGTTGGTGCATCAGAAAGCGTTCATAGAACGGTTCACTTTTGCCGTTGCGCACTTTGCCCATAAAGTACTTTTCGAACCCGACCTTGGCGAGGTGCACCCACACGCCCTTGGATGCCCAGTTGACGTTGCGGGGCGGAATTTGGGGCTGGGCGACGAAGGCCACACCGCTATCGCCGAAATCGGCCAGGCAGACGGCATTCCACGTTGCCTGCGACTTCGGCTGCTCGCCGCGTAACAAAGCACCGATATTCAGAGCGGTTGCGGTGACCATCGACTCGATCATGAACCCGGTTTTCGGCACGCCGACCGGTACCGGTGTGGGGCTGATGGGAGGGATGGCGACGCAAACGCCGACGCTGAATATCTCATGATAGGTCGGGTTGCACTGGTGTTCGTCGATCACAACGAAACCGCGTGGATTGGTTAATTTTTCTATCCCCAGCAGCGCTGGCACGCCGCGAAAGGCGGGCAACATCATCGCATAGCCGAACGGCAGCTCGTGGGTCTTCCTTGGGCTGCCATCCTCATTCACTTCATCGACAGTCATCACCTTGCCGGCAATGCCCTTGACTTTGGCGTTGGTGATCCACTTGATGTGCCGGGCGCGGAATTCGCTTTCCATCAATCCCTTGGTATCGCCGACGCCATCCAGACCGAGATGACCGATATAGGGTTCGGAGGTCACAAAGGTCATCGGCACGCGGTCGCGGATCTTGCGCTTACGCAGTTCGGTTTCCAGTATAAAGGCGAATTCGTAGGCCGGGCCGAAGCAGGAGGCACCTTGCACCGCGCCAACCACGATCGGGCCGGGATTGGCGCAGAAGGCCTCGAACGCGGTATAGGCTTCCTGTGCATGCGCTACATGGCAAATCGATTGGGTTTCGCCTCCTTCATGCACGCTGGACGGGCCGAGGCCAGGGATCTCGTCAAAAGCTAGATCGGGACCAGTGGCGATAACCAGATAGTCGTAGGGGACGCTTTGTCCATCAGTCAGTTCCACGCGCTTATCCGTGGGATGCACCCGGACCGCCCCTTGGGTCATGAATCTGGCGCCCTTTTTCTCTAGCACGGGGACCAGGTCGATCTCAATATCCGACCGTTGGCGCCAGCCGACCGCGACCCAAGGATTGGACGGGACGAAATGATAGATGTCGCCTTGACCGATCACCGTTAGGCGGTCCTCTGACCGTAACTGATCCACCAACTCATAGGCCATCAAGGTTCCACCAAGGCCAGCACCCAGAACAACAATTTCCATCATAATTTCCTTCCCACTTATCGCGTATGCTTAATATATATTAGCAATTACGCATATTTTTTATTTATGTAAATATAAGGCATTAGCGCCTTACCTTCTTTGTTCCGATAGCTATTGTCCCTACCGGAGGTACGCAAATATTGACTCAAGAAACGCCCTTAGATGACGATGCTCGTGTCTTTTCGCCCCTTAGAACGATGTAAATAGCCGGGATGACAAGCACTGTGAGCGCAGTTGACGAGGCGAGGCCGAACAGGAGCGAAATCGCCAGACCCTGGAAAATCGGGTCGGTGAGAATGACTGCCGCGCCGATCATCGCCGCGAGCGCCGTGAGCAGGATCGGCTTGAAGCGTATGGCGCCAGCCTCCAGAAGAACGTCGATTAGCGGCCGGTCGAATTGGCGCGCATGACGGATGAAGTCGACCAGCAGGATGGAGTTGCGCACGATAATGCCGGCGAGTGCAATGAAACCAATCATCGAGGTCGCGGTAAAGGGTGCATCGAACAGCCAGTGTCCGAACATGATGCCGATAAAGGTAAGCGGGATCGGTGTTAGGATAACGAGCGGCACCTTGAAGGAGCCGAACTGCGCAACGACGAGGAAGTAGACGCCGAGGATTGCCACCATGAAGGCAGCCCCCATGTCGCGAAACGTTACCCATGTCACCTCCCATTCGCCGTCCCAAAGCAGGGTAGAGTGGGTTTCAATCGATGGCTGCCCGTGCAGTGAAATCTCCGGTTTCGGCAGGTCGCCCCAATCCGCCTCGGCGATGGCATCCTCGACCGCCAGCATCCCATAGATCGGTGCTTCATAGGCGCCAGCGAGTTCCGCCATAACCATTTCAGCCGCACGACCGTTGTGGCGGAAGATCGGATAGGACCCCGGCTCGCGCGAGACGCTGACTACGTCGCCGAGCTCGACCACGCCGCGAGCGCCCGGAAGTGCATTGGCGGGCACGGGGGTGGCCAATGCGCGCTCGCCCATCACCGCCCGTGACTTCGGTAACGCGACGCGGATGACGATCGGTTGACGGCCCTCGCCTCTGTGGGAATATCCCACCGTGGCGCCGCCATAGAGATAACGAAGCGTGTCGTATACATCGGACTGCTCAACCCCGTAATATTCGAGATTGTCCTGATTGATGATTACTTGGATCCGTTCTGGCTGGTTATGATAGCTGTTGTCGATATCGACGATGAACGGGACGCTCTCGAACGCCTCACGAACCTTGTCGGCCACAGCGCGGCGCGTCTGCGGGTCCGGGCCGTAAATCTCGGCGAGTAAGGTACTGATAACGGGAGGGCCGGGGGGCGGCTCGACGACCTTGAGAACAGCGTCTTTCGGTACGTCGGCATCCTTGAGA
>NZ_JARGOQ010000040.1:30146-34033 GCF_029233945.1 Sneathiella sp.
CCTTGAGAACAGCGTCTTTCGGTACGTCGGCATCCTTGAGACGTTGGCGCATTTCGAGCGCGATGGCATGGCTTGAGCGGTCGCGTTCGCCCTTGGGCGACAGGTTCACCGCGACCTGTCCCTGTTCGGGATTGGAGCGCAGATAATAATGACGCACCAACCCATTAAAATCGAAGGGCAGGGCCGTACCAGCATAGGTCTGGAACGAGACGATTTCGGGAACGGCGGCCAGCCGGTCGACTATTATCTGGAGTGTGCGGTTCGTATCTTCGACAGATGAACCTTTCGGCAGGTCGAGGACGACCTGAAGGTCCGACTTGTTATCGAAGGGCAGAAGCTTGACCGTCACATCTCTGGTATAGAAAAGACCGAGCGACGCCAGGGTGGTGAAACCGACAATCAGAAGGAATATCCATGAACGCTGACGGGTGCGGAGGACTGGCCGGGCGGTTGCAACATAGAGCCGACCGAGCAAACCGCCGCCAGCCGTCGAATGGTCGTGGGCCGCGATGGCGTGAGCCCCGCCGATCTTGAGCATCAGCCAGGGCGTCAGCACGACGGCGACAAAGAAAGAAAACAGCATCGCAGCGGAGGCAACAGCCGGGATCGGACTCATATAGGGGCCCATCATGCCGGAAACGAAGAGCATGGGCAGAAGGGCGACAACCACTGTCAATGTGGCAATGATCGTAGGATTGCCAACTTCGGAGACCGCATCGATGGCTGCCTGTGCACGCGATCGGTCGTCATCCATCGTCCAGTGACGGGCGATGTTTTCAATCACGACGATGGCGTCGTCGACCAGAATGCCTATGGAAAAGATTAACGCAAACAGGCTAACACGGTTCAATGTGTAGCCCATAAGGTGGGCGGCAAACAGCGTCAGCAGGATTGTCGTCGGGATAACAACCGCTACCACCAGCGCCGCGCGCCAACCAATGGCGATGGCAACCAGCACGACGATCGATACTGTTGCGAGCCCCAGATGGAAGAGCAGTTCGTTTGCCTTCTCATTTGCTGTTTCTCCGTAGTTGCGTGTGACGGTCATCTCCACGTCCTCGGGGAAGATCTGGCCGCGCACTTGTTCCAGGCGCTTAACGATATCATTGGCGATGACGACGGCGTTGGTACCCGGACGCTTGGCGATCGCCAGCGAGACCGCAGGTGCGCGGGCAAGCCCGGAATCTGTCTTGCGAATATCCGTCACTCTGTTCTCGGCCGGTGCGGTTGCAAGGACTACCTTTGCGACGTCGCGGACATAGACCGGCCTTCCATCGCGGGCGGTGAGCAGGAGATTGCCGATCTGTGACATTTCCTGCAAGGTTTGGCCCGCGATTAGGGCATGTTGCCCGCCCTCATCGCGGATCAGGCCAAGACGGAACGAGCGGTTGGCACCTTCAATCTTTGCGGCAAGTTGCTGCAATGTGATCCCGTAAAGCGAGAGCTTTTCCGGGTCGGGTTCGATCCGGAATTCTTCGGGCTGTTCGCCAATGATATAGGTGAGACCAATATCCGGAAGCTTTGAGACTTCGGTCTGCAGTTCATGTGCGATCCGCGTCAGTCCGTTCGCCGTCCAGCGGGAGGCCGCTTCCGGCGTTGGCCGCAATGTGGCGACGACGATTGCCACGTCATTGATGCCGCGCCCGACGATCAGTGGCTCGGGAATGCCGACCGGGATGCGACCCATGTTGGCGCGGATTTTCTCGTGGACTCTCAGGATAGCAACATCCGCATTGGTGCCAACGTCGAATCGCGCCGTGACAAGGGTGCCATCGTCCTCGGTCTGGGAATAGACATGTTCGATGCCGTCGATGCTCTTGATGATCGTCTCAAGCGGTTCGGTGACGAGCTTTACAGCGTCTTCCGCCTTCAGGCCGTTCGCGTTGACATGGATATCGACCATCGGCACGGAGATCTGCGGTTCCTCTTCGCGCGGCAGGGTGACGAGTGCAATCAGACCCAGCGCAAGCGCCGCCAATAAAAACAGTGGCGTGAGCGGAGACGTGATGAAGGCACGGGTGAGGCTGCCGGCGATTCCAAGCTTCATGGTAATATAACCCGGTCGCCGTCTTGCAGGCCTGTCAGTACCTCAATGCGTTTTGCGCCGTCTTCATCGAAGGGTTCGCCCAGGATCACAGCCACGTCCGTGCTGCCATCGGGCGTGGCGACGTGCACATAATCAACGCCGTGCAGCGTGTGAACCGCCTCAGGCGGAACGGAGAGAACGGTGCGCTTGCCGACCGGGATTGACACCAGCATGCGTTCGTTGACGAAATAGTCTCCGATTCCAGAGACCTCGACGTCTGCGATTACACGCCCGTTTATAATTTCGGGATAGATCTTGACGAGTCGCCCGGGACGGACAGTGACGGTCTGATCGGGCGATTGCGCCAATCCCCGTTCGCCGACAAGAACTTCGGTCCCCTCTACGATTTCCGCTGCGTGCCGTTCCGGTAGCGACAGACGCAGGTAGTAGGGACCTGGCGCGATGCGGGCGATTTCCTCGCCAGGAAGGATGACGGAGCCAAGCGTTACCGGAACCGTGAGGACCCGACCAGCGGCCGGGGCGAAGACCGTGCCTTCCTGCGCGCTCTGCTCGACAACGGCCTTGTCGGCCTTTGCTGCGGCGACCTGTTTGCTCGCAACTTCGAACTGCGTTCTGGCTTGGTCCAGCCGTGTTTGAGTTCCCGTGCCCGCCGCCCGTAGTTGTTTCGATCGTTCCAGCTCAGTCCGCGCGTACACCAGTTGGGAGTCGAGCGCTTCAATCCTGGCGTCAAGGGCCTGGAGTTGAAGCGCAAGCTTGTCATCGACCACCACGGCAACGGCTTCGCCCTTCTTGACGACATCGCCCTGACTAATGCGGATTTCGCGGATGGATCCGCCAATGCGCGCGCGCGCCGGTATCACGATGCGGCTTTCCACCTGGCCAAAAACGGCCTTCATTTCAGGAATCGTCTCGGCCTTGACGGTAAATTCGGCCGCCCGCGCACCGTGAGCGGCAAAAAGCAACGATATAACGAGGGTGGCTTGTAGAAATCGGAAAGATGACCGAAGCATGGAAGGCGTACCTTTCATAGGCAGCATCGCGCGAAATCGCGCCTTAAGTTATAAAACGGAGAAGTGTACGGTCTACTTGAACGCGACCCCAGTCTTGCATCCAAGACTCTTGAACACCATGGCTGCCGGACAGAAACCCGTAACCGAAGCCTGGATGAGGTTCACGCCGACAAAGGCTGTTAGAAGAAACCACCAAGGTGAAATGTAGTAGCCGAGTGCCAAGGAAGCGAGAATCATAAACCCCGCGAACATCATGACGGCGCGATCAATTGTCATTTTTATCTCCTCTTTCTATTTAATTATGTTCCACATCCGCAGGCCTCGATCATGCTGAGAGATCGAAACCTTCGTATTGGCATGTCTTTTTTCTCTATCCCTCTTGCATATAACATTCAAATATTATAAATTCAAGATTATGAATGTAAAAAATATGATTGCATCTGCGGAAGCAGCGGCCAAGCTGATGCGTAGCCTATCGCACCCCCAGCGCCTTCTCGTGCTTTGTGCTTTGGTGGAAGGGGAGAAGTCGGTTGCCAAGTTGCGTCAGGAGCTTGGGATCGAGCAGGTGCCAATGTCACAGCAACTCATACGGCTGAGATCGGACGGGCTTGTCAAATCGCGCCGTGAGGGAACGACGGTTCACTATAGAATTGCTTCCCATGAAGTGTTCGCCGTCGTCGAAGCGCTCCACTCTTCCTTTTGCGAGCCATCGCCGCCGGATGAGCAATTATGTTGCGATGACGTAGATGATTGACGTTACG
Source organism: Sneathiella sp. (assembly GCF_029233945.1). Taxonomy (GTDB): domain Bacteria; phylum Pseudomonadota; class Alphaproteobacteria; order Sneathiellales; family Sneathiellaceae; genus Sneathiella. Next base: position 33,965 of record NZ_JARGOQ010000040.1, read on the forward strand.
CAGCGATCCTATGGGCGTGGTGACAGCATTCGTTTGTTCTGTGATGGACCCTTTGTTCAGGACGTGATC
>NZ_JARGOQ010000041.1:0-23211 GCF_029233945.1 Sneathiella sp.
CGCCTCCGAGGCGGCGAGACTTTCAAGCGCCGCCGCGACATCCGCGACATGGATCATATCGACGGCGCGGTCCGGGGTCTGGATGGCGGGCAGGCGGTTCGCAGATATTTCCCGGAAAATATAGGAGATCAGCTTGCTCTCGTCCTCATCCGGGCCATAGGGGAAGAAAATCCGTGCCCAGACGAGGGAAATATCCGTCGCGATAACCTCGGCAAGCCCCTTGAAGGCGAGCTTGGAGGCGGAATAATAGGTCGTCGCGTTGAGCGGCGAGGTGTCCTCATCGAGCGGGCTGCTTTCCCATTTATATTCGGCGCAGCTTCCGGCCAGCACCGCCTTCTCGCCGCCATGGCGAACGAAGGCGTCGAGGAGAAGCGCACTCGATGAAACCCAGCGAAAATTGTCCGTTGAATGCCAGAACTTGCCGGGCGTTGCCTCCCAGGCGAGGTGGATCAGGTGACTGGGTTTTCGCGCTTTGACGAAACCGTCCACCGCCGCCGGATCATGCAGGTCGAGCGCGACATGCTCATGATGCTGCGAGATCGCCAGGGTCGCGTTGCGCGAGATCGACAGAACCTGCCAGCCTTCCTCCAGCAGCCGGCGAACCACATGCCGGCCGATAAAGCCGGTCGCGCCGGTGACGAGGCAGCGTTTCATCCGATAACCTCCTCCAAAACAGGAAGCTCTGCGTCGCGCGCGGAAATCACCCTGGGCTCGCCGGGCCAGTCGATGCCAACGGCAGGATCGTTCCAGCGAAAGCCCCTGTCATGGCCGGGCGTATAGGCGGGGCTCATCTGGTAGAAAACCTCGCTGTCGTCCTCCAGCGTGAGGAAACCGTGGGCGCATCCCGCCGGGATAAAGAGGGCACGGCCATTTTCGCGGCTAAGCTCGACGCCAATCCATTTCCTGAAAGACGGGGAGTCCGGGCGGATATCCACGGCGATATCGAATATTTTTCCGGCGCTGCATCGCACGAGTTTCGTTTCCTCATAGGGTGCAGCATGAAAATGCATTCCTCGTAATGTATAGGCGGATTTATTGGCGGAGATATTGCTTTGAACGGGCAGGAAATCGATGCCGTGATCGGAGAATTCCCGGGCGCAGAAACTCCGGGCGAAGTGGCCGCGCTCATCCTCGATCACCTCGGGCTCGATGAGGAAAACCCCTGCAATTTCCGTTTCCGTGAAAATCATGACAGGACCTCAAGCTCCGGGATGGGAATGACGAACCGCCCGCCCCAATCCCGGATGGCCGCCATGTCGGTGGAGATTTCCTCCGCCAGGTTCCACGGCAGGATCAGGACATAATCGGGCTTTTCGTCCCAGATACTTTCAGGGGCGAAAACGGGAATATGGCTTCCCGGCAGCAAGGTCCCCTGCTTTTCCGGATTGCGATCCACGACAAATTCGATGAGTTCCGGCCCGACGCCGCAATAATTGAGCAGCGTATTTCCCTTGGCAGCCGCGCCGTAGGCCGCAACCTTTTTCCCGTCGGCTTTCGCAGTTTGCAGGAAGGCGAGAAGATCATCGCGCACCTTCTCGACCCGCGGGGTGAAGTTCCGATAGGCGGCAAGCGTATCAAGGCCCGCCGCGCTCTCTTTTTCGCGAAGGGACTGCAGCCGCGCCGTGTCGGCATAATCGCTTGCGTTCCTATGGCAGGCGTAGACGCGCAGTGAGCCGCCATGGGTCGGCAGTTCCTCGACATCGAAGACTTTCAGCCCATGGGCGCCCAGAATTTTCTCGACGGTCAGGAGCGAGAGATAGGAGTAATGCTCGTGATAGATGGTGTCGAACTGCACCTTCTCGATGAGGTTGAGAAGATGCGGGAATTCGATGGTAAACACGCCGTCCCTGGCGAGCAAAACCGGAATGCCGCCGATAAAGTCATTGATGTCCGGCACATGGGCCATGACGTTGTTCGCGGCCATCAGGTCCGCCTGAAGCCCGCTCTTTGCGAGGCGCGCGGCCGTCTCCCTCCCGAAGAACGCGACCTCCGTCTTCACGCCCACTTTTTCGGCACTCTTCGCGACATTGGCGGCGGGCTCGATGCCGAGGACCGGGATGCCCTTTGCCACGAAATGCTTCAGCAGGTAGCCGTCATTGCTGGCGATCTCGATGACGAGGGAATTCCGGTCGAGGCCGAGCTGCGGCACCAGTTTCTCCGCATAACGCCTCGCATGTTCCACCCAGCTGCTGGAAAAGGAGGAAAAATAGGCGTAGTCGGAGAAAATATCCTCCGCCGGGACAACATCCTCCACCTGCACCAGAAAGCAGTTCACGCAGACCCGGGCATGGAGCGGGTATGATTTTTCCGCTGCGATATCCCGCTCTTCGCGCAGATAGCTGTTGGCGAGCGGCGTGGCGCCCAGATCGACGAAAGTCCGGGTCAGTTCCTGATGACAGAAACGGCAGGAGAGAAGGGTCGTCATAAGGGGGCCTCGTATTCGTCAATCTGCGAGAGGGTAAAGGCATATATATCGGCCGTCTCGCCGAAGGCTTTGTACCAGTCGACCGTTTTTGCCAGCGTTTCCGTGGGCGTCCATCTCGACCGCCAACCGAGCGTCTCTTTCGCCAGTGACGCATCGAGCGCGAGATGCGACTTTTCCGGCGGCTGCGCGTCGTTTACCAGCGCCCAGTCGCCATTGATCCCGAAGGCTTTCTGAACCGCGCGGGCGATCTCGCCGACCGTCACCACTTCGCCGCCTTGCGGCCCGAAGTTGAGTGCTTTGGGAAGCGAACCGCCATCGTCACCCGCCAGCGCCTGCAAATAAATGAGATAGCCGGAAACGGATTCCAGCACATGCTGCCACGGGCGGGTGGCGCCGGGATAACGAAGGGTTACACTTTCGCCAGCTCGCGCCGCACGCCAGATATCGGGGATCAGCCGGTCTTCGGAAAAATCGCCGCCGCCGATGACATTCCCGGCGCGTCCTGTCGCGACGGGAATGCCTTTCTCGTTAAAGAAGCTCTTCGCGTAGGACGCCACTGCGATCTCACAGGCTGCCTTGGAGGAGGAGTAAGGGTCGTCGCCGCCGAGCGGGTCGCTTTCCGTGAAAGCGCGGCCATCGTCGCTGTTCTGGTAGACCTTGTCGCTGGTGATGATCAGCGCCGCCTTGAGCTCCTCCAGATCCCGCAGGGCCTCCAGCAGGTTGACCGTGCCCATGACGTTTGTCTCATAGGTATAGACCGGCTCGCGATAGGACCGCCGCACCAGCGCCTGCGCCGCCATATGCAGCATGATGTCGGGGTTACTGTCCCTTACCGCTACCGCTAGCTTGTCCGCATCGCGGATATCGATGAAATGGGACGTGAGGGGCAGGTGATCCTGGATGCTGTTGTAAAGGGAATGATCCCCCTCAGCGGGGAGAGAAATACCGGTGACCTCCGCGCCCATTTTGGCGAGCCACGCCGCCGCCCACGCGCCCTTGAAGCCCGTATGGCCGGTTAGGAGGACCCGGCGTCCCTTCCAGAATTCCGGATGCACTTTGGCGGACGTCATGTCATCTTCTCCGCCGTCAATCCCAGACCCGCCAGGGGGCCTTGCCGTTGTTCCAGAGATTTTCCAGATGATTTTTCTCGCGCAGAGTATCCATCGGCTGCCAGAACCCCGTGTGGCGATAGGCGGATAACTGTCCGTCGGCGGCGAGACCGGTGAGCGGATCGTTTTCCCAGGGCATGTCGTCGCCGGAAATGCGCGACAGGACCGACGGTTCCAGCACGAAAAACCCGCCGTTGATCAGCCCGTTGTCACCGGCCGGTTTCTCGACAAACTCCTTGACCGCGCCGTTTTCGATGACGGTCGCGCCGAACCGGCCCGGCGGCGCCACCGCCGTTAATGTGGCTTCACGTCCTTCGGCTTTATGAAAGGCAATCAGCTTGGCGATATCCACATCGGCCACGCCGTCGCCATAGGTCATGCAGAAGGTTTCATCCGGATCGAGATAGCCCGCGACGCGCTTCAAACGGCCGCCCGTCATGGTCGCCTCGCCGGTTTCCACCAGCGTGACGCGCCAGGGTTCCGCCTTCGCCTTGTGATAGGTGATGTCGTTGCTTTCAAGATCGAAGGTGACATCGGAACGATGCAGGAAATAGTTGGCGAAATATTCCTTGATGACATAGCTGCGGTAGCCGAGGCAGATGATGAAATCATGAATGCCGTAATGGGAATAAATCTTCATGATATGCCACAGGATTGGGTATTCGCCGATTTCGATCATGGGCTTTGGCTTGAGATGGGATTCCTCTGAAATGCGGGTGCCGAGCCCACCGGCTAAGATGACTGCTTTCACGATATCCCCTTGCTTTTTGCGCCTGGCCGCCATTGTAGGCAAGCGGCGCGCAGTTGATAAGTCTTATTTCAATATCAGGCGTGAGTGTCAAGGCTGAGACGTAGACAGATTTCGGATGAATTTATGGAAACTTGCCCTATGCTTTGGGAACGCAAAAATAAAAAGAAGGTCTGATGGATCCCGAAAAGATTGGTCTTGAGGCGCTTGACGCGCAAATCCACCGTGAATTACGGTTTCTGAACTATCCGCCGGACAACTGGGTCAAGCCGGTTGCGGGCGGAGGTGGTGAGCCGGTTCTGGATGTTGCCATTATCGGAGGTGGCATGTGCGGTATGGCCGCCGCCTTTGGTTTTATGCGGGAGGGGATCCGGAATTTCAGGGTTTTCGATGCCGGGGAGGACGGGTTTGAAGGTCCTTGGTGTACGACGGCCCGAATGAAGACCCTGCGCTCCCCCAAGCATCTGACAGGTCCGAATTTGGGATTGCCGTCTCTCACCTTTCAGGCATGGTATCGCGCAAAGTGGGGCGATGCGGACTGGAACGCGCTGGGGTATATTCCGACAGAAACCTGGATGGATTATTTGCGCTGGTATCGGCACATCCTGGAGATCCCCACGGAGAATAACGTCAGGCTTTTGCGGATAAAGCCAGAAGGTGAATTGCTGAGAGTCTATCTCTGCGGGCCCGAAGGTGATTTTGATCTTTTGGTGCGCAGTCTTGTTCTGGCGACGGGCCGTGCGGCCTTTGGCGGGACAAGATTGCCGGAAGTTTTCAGGAACGTTCCTGCCAATTACTATGCCCATACGGAAGATGTGATTGATTTCAACCGGCTGTCGGGAAAGCGCCTGCTGGTTATTGGCGGCGCGGCGTCGGCGGTCGATAGTGCCGCAGCGGCACTGGAGAATGGCGCGGCGGACGTGCATCTTCTGATGCGGGCCCCGGAGATACCGCGCCTCAACAAATTCAAAAGCACGGTTTATGCTGGCTATTTCAGGGGATTTTCTTCGCTCGATGATGAAACGCGCTGGCGTTTCCTGCATCATGGGCTCGGTAGCCGGGTTGCCGCGCCGCGCCTTTCCATGCTGCGTCTGAAGGAGTTTGATAATTTCCATATTCACACGGGCGTTGACGTAAAGGATGCATATGTGAAGGAAGGCCAGGTTCATCTTGCGGCAGGGCAGGAGAGCTTTGCGGGCGATTTCCTTGTCCTTGGGACCGGATATGCAATTGATATTAGACAGCAACCGGAACTTGCCGATTTTGCCGATAAGGTCCGGCTCTGGCGGGATTGCTTTACGCCGCCGGAGGATGTTGCAAATGAGGAACTGGGGCGGTTTCCCTATCTCGGGCCCGCATTTGAGTTTCTGGAAAAGGAGGGCGGCACCGCGCCTTATCTCAATCGCATCCATCTTTTTAATGCGGCAACGACATTAAGCCATGCGGCGGTCAGCAGTGATATTCCGGGTGTGAATATCGGAGCGGAACGGCTGGTCAACGCGCTCGCGGTGCAGTTCTTCAAGGAAGCCGCAGGTCAGCATCTTCAGAATTTTTATGACTATAGCGATCCAGAACTGCTTGGCGATGAATGGCGGGAGGAGGAGTAACTCTAAAAGGGGAGGAAGACCGGCGGAATAAAGCGGATGGCGCCTGCACCTCTCTTGCCGTTTTCTGACACATCCCCGATCGCCGCACCGCCATGAGAAAAGCGGATCTGCGCGGAGTGGAAATAGATATTCTCAAGGCTGGAGGAGGAATTGATATGAAAATGCGCAGAATCGCTCCAACCGATGAAACGGAGCGGATCAATCGCCCGCGAATTGTCTTTCGATGTATAGATTTCCGGTTTACCGAAAGTACGCAGGACTAGTTTTCCCGGCCCTTCCGCGACGGAGAAAAACATCCGCCCAAAAGCCATCGCTGTCAGGCAGAGCGAAATATGCGTCTCAAGACGGATGGTTTCGCTGAACGCGGCAAGATTGCCTTGCGAGAAGTAAACACGCTCCCCCGGTTTCAGGTTCCATTCAAGGAATTGCCGCCCCTGCGATGTCTGGATGGAAATCGTATCGCTCAGGTCCTCATGCGGATCGACCTTGACCATCTTGTAGGTGCCGGAGAACAGCCGCCGGAGGATCGCCTTGTGCGGCTGCGGCCAGGCAATCCCTTGCGAAGAGCCTGAGGGGCTCAGGGCGGGCTTGATATAGTATTTTCCGAAATCGTCGGGCCGAAAGATATACTCCGGATCGAACCCGCTTTGGATGCTGGGGGAGGGTCCGGCCGCTGCTTCTAGTCCTGGACCAAGGCTCTCGATGGGAAGTGCCTTTCCCGCCTCGCTCTTGAAGGCAACGCGCGACAAGATATAGGCGAAGCTCTTCACCGCCGCGACAATCAGGATCATGGTCGCCAGCAGGTTTAGGCTCCGCACAGTCCAGAAGACATCGGCGATGACATTGCGGACGCTGCGCTTGGTCGCATCAAGGGTGGTGCTGAGATAAAGCTCGATCTCGCGGAGGCGTTTGTCCGCCTCCTCCCCGGTGAGCGTTGCGAGGCCGGAAGTCAGGTCGTTGAGCCGCGCCCGCTGCCGGTCGCGAATGAAATCATAGGCATCGATAATAGCGATTTTGACCTTGCGCGTGACATGGCACTCAATCTGATGCAGCTTGCATGTCGGCAGATTGAGGCTGGGAACACTCTGCGTGAGAGAGGTGCCGTCAGGATAGATGGCCGTGAATTCCCTGTCCACAAAGGCAGGAACCTGCTTGGGCGTGCGTTTTGCAATCTGCTGGTATTTGGCAAGCATCTGTTCAAGCTGAATTTCCTGGTTCCTGAACGCGATATCGACGGCGTTATAGATGTCCCGTTCAAGGTTGGGGTCTTCACCCCGGGTCACGAGGGTTTCCGTCGTCGGCGTTGCGCATTCGAACATGCCCGTCCCCTCGTCGGTGCATTCAACACTATAGACCGCATCCTGCGCGCGCGTGTCGATCTCAAGCGAGAGCCAGAGACCGGCCGCGATACAAAGAGCAATCGGAATCCATCTCAGCGCGGTGAATAGCGCGTAAGAGCTATATTTCCTCCTGTTGAACCCGGCAAAGATCGGAATATTCTGCAAAATGGCAAGGGCGAGAAGGCGCAGGCTGATGGCGGTTACGATAAAGAGCACAAGGGCATAAGACGCGAGAAGAAGCGAAAACAGCCCTTGAGAGAAGGAAACACCGGCCGCCGCCTTGGCCATCGGGTTGAAGGCAATCACGATCACGAACAAGCAGCTTATCGCGAATTCCGGACTGCGGATGCGACTGCCGACGGCAAACAGGGCAAGAGAGAGAAAAGACGCCGCGCTGATCAGTAATGTCCAGAAGCGGATATGTTGATTGGGTTCCTTGGACAGGCTTCGGGTAACTTCGGTGTTCAGATTGTTCAGGTCGGAAATATAGCTGGCGAACTGTATTTTACTTTGGTCAGTTGCCTTGGCGATTTCCTTTTCGATCCGCTTTACGCGGTTCTTGGCATCTGTCTGGTTTTTCTTGGCAAATTCCAGCAGTTCTTCCGCCTTTTCGACGGATTTTTTCAGTAACCCTCCCAATTGTTTAAACTTGTCGACAGTTTTTCGGGCTTCAGTCAAAAACTTGTCTGCATCAGAGGATTTTGCGCGCGCGTCTTCAAGATTTCTCCTCAACTGGGCTATTTTGCGCATCATCCGATTGTAGGCACTTAAGTCTTTCTGGATGATGATCAGAAGACGACGAACATCGGCATATTGTGCGTCGGTTTCCGGTGTCCCGAGATCGTAGTCAGGCAGAACTTCTTTCACTGTGGCCTTGATCGTCTCGGCCGTCTGTCGGGATTTGGGCTCGAAATAGTCAGGCGTGAGCTGGTCGCCGGGGTAGACGCTGAGTTCCGATACAGGGTTTGCGAATAAAAGGATGAGAGGCAGGAGTGCTACCGCAAAGAGAAATTTTCTTTGCAGGGTCGCAATCAACAGGCCAACGCAAAAGAGGGCAAGATAGAACCAGCTAAAGGGCGCACCCAGATAATCAGGGGCAATACTGCTGCCGCCAAAGCACCCAACGGATGGAAGCGCAAACAAAGACGAGAGATCAGAGAAATTCAGGCACCAGTGGGTCGGTGGCAGCGTCGTTGATACGGCAGCAGGGACAGTCCCCGTCAGCACAATCAGCCAGAACAGCCGATGAAATACTCCGTTGTTACGCCAAACCATAAAATCTTCGCCTATCCCATTCGGCAGCGGTCAAAACGCAGCCGACAATCGAATATCTGATTGGCTGGCAAGCATACATAGCCAATCAATAATATGACCTTAACATAGCTGGCGATTAAATCAGCCGAAAATCCTTGAAAGGAAGCCGTTACTCGCCCGATCTATTTGATCCCGGCGCGGATAAAACTCTGCACGAACTGCCGCTGGAACAGCAGGAATGCGATGAGCAGCGGGCCGGAGGTGAGCAGGGTCGCTGCATTGATCACAGACCATTCCAGGCCCCCATCTGCGGCGGCGAAGACCTGCAATCCGACAGTGACCGGGCGAGTTTCGACCGAGTTGGTAATAATCAGCGGCCAGAGAAAATTATTCCAGTGATGGCTGACCGAGACAAGGCCGTAGGCGAGATAGGTCGGCTTGGCGAGCGGGATATAGACTCGCCATAGCACGCCGAGAATGGAGCAACCCTCAAGCCGCGCCGCATCCTCCAGCTCCTTCGGAATGGTCATAAAGGTCTGGCGCAGCAGGAAAATCCCGAAACCGGAGGCAAGATAGGGCAGGGCGATGGCCGTGATGGTGTCGACCAGCCCGAGATAGCGCATGGTCTTGTAGTTTTCCACGATCAGGATGTCCGGCATCACCAGAAGCTGTAGCAAAACGAGGGTGAAGAGGACCGTTTTTCCGGGAAAATCGAAGCGGGCGAAGGCGTAGGCCGCCAGGGTGCAGAGGATGAACTGTCCGGCGAGAATGCCCGTCACCAGAAGCACAGTGTTGAGAAAGTAGCGGGCGAAGGGTGCAGCCTCCCATGCCTTGGTGAAATTTTCTAGCGTTAGCGGGGCGGTGAGATCAAAGCGTACCTCGTAAAGTGCCGGATGGAACGCCGTCCAGATCGCGTAGGCAAGCGGCAGGAACCACAGCAGTGCCAGCACCCAGGCACCGGTGGTATTGAGCGTTTTATCCCAGTTAAACCGGAAGGATCTTGTGCGGGGAAGGGTTTGCTCGCTCATCGGTAATGAACCTTCCGGTCAAGAAAGAAGAACTGCCCGATGGCCAGTACGCAAAGGAGTGCGAGCAGGACAACTGTGAGTGTCGCGGCATATCCGGTCTGCCAGTATTTGAACGCCTGCTCATAGATATAGAACAGGAGCAGCGTACTGGCGTTGTCCGGCCCGCCGCCCGTCATGACGAAGATATGATCCACCAGCCGGAAGGCATTGATCACGGCATTGACGGACACGAACAATGTTGTCGGCATCAGCAGCGGGAAAATGATCCGCCGGAAGAAGGTCCATCGGCTTGCCCCCTCGATATCCGCCGCTTCCTTCAGGGAGGGCGGAATGGTCTGCAACGCCGCGAGATAGAAAATCATGAAGAAGCCGGCCTCTTTCCAGATGGCAACCGCCATCACCGCCCAGAGGACCGTGTCCGACTGGCCGAGCAGGTTTTGGTCGGGCAGGCCGAAAAGGCCGTTGCGGATCTGGTCGATCAGGCCAAAGCCCGGGGTATAGAAAAACAGCCAGATATTGGCAACCGCAATCAGCGGCAGCACTGTCGGGGTGAAATAGGCCATGCGCAGAAAACCGAGTCCGCGCAGCTTGCCATTCACCCATAGCGCCATGACAAGGGCAATCGCAACGGATATCGGTATGGTCGCCAGTGCATAGAGCAGGTTGTTCCAGATGACCTGCCAGAAGACTTCATCATTGAGGAGGGCCTGATAATTTTCAAGGCCGATGAATTTGGCCGGTCGCTTGCCCCGCGGCGTCGAGAAAAAGCTGCTGATCAGGGTGACAATTGCCGGGTAATGGGTAAAGGCGAACAACATGATGAGCGCCGGGCTCAGGAGAAGCCAGGCGTATATCCAGTTCATCTGTGCGGTTGTTCGCTTGAATTTCATTTATATTGCTACCTGAAAAATGAGTCCCGCCGGTCTAACGGAGAAAACCGGCGGGACAGCTTCGCTTATCTATACTCTTTAAGGATTGCGTCGGCTTTCGCCTGAGCTTCCTTTAGGGCAGTCGAAGCATCTTTCTCGCCGGTGATTGCCGCAGAGAGCGCGTCATTGAGGATTTTCGTGACCCGCTGGTTCTGATAGGTGGACAACTCCGGCACGGCATATTCCAGCTGATCCCGGGCAACAAGCGCTGGCGGGAAGTCGGCCGTATAAGCCTTCATTTTTTCCGTCTCCCATGTTTCCGCGCGCGGTGCCACATAGCCGGTTGCAATCGTCCATTCAGCCGATTGCTTTGGTGCGGTGATCCATTTCACGAAATCAAGGGCGGCGCGTTTCTGCTCGTCGCTGGAATCCTTGAAAATGAAGAAGTTGCCGCCGCCCGTCGGTGCCCCGCGGGAGAGTTTCGCTGGTAGCATCGCCACACCGAAGTCAAATGGCGCGTTGGTGCGAACATTGGTCAGGTTGCCGGTTGATGTCCACATCATTGCTGTCTGACCTTCGAAAAAGGCCTTCGGTGTTGCCCCCCATTCGATAATGCCGGGGGCCATGATACCGTGCACCTTGTTCAGGTCCACAAGATACTCAAGGGATTCAACGACGGCCGGATCGTCAAAATAGGTTACATTGCCGTCTGCGTTGGCGAGAACCTTGCCGTTCGCCGCCGCGAGGCCCTGGAACAGCCAGTAGGGAAAGCCGGAAGACGGAATGCGAACGCCCCATCTGGTGACATTGCCATTGGCATCCTTCTTGACCAGCTTCTTGCCATACTCAACCATTTCTTCCCAGGTTGCCGGGCCTTTTTCGGGATCAAGACCGGCTTCCTTGAAAGCTTCCTTATTGTAATAGAGAACCGGTGTGGAGCGCTGGAACGGGATGCCATATGTCTTGCCGCCTGTCTGGCTGTTTTTCATAAAGGCGGGGTAGAAGGAATTAAGCCAGGCTTTGTCTTCATCCGTTGTGGCGGCATCGTCAAACGGGACGATGACATCCTCATCGATCAGCGTGAACATATCGACGGCGAGGATCACAGAGAGTTGTGGTGGCTTGCCGCCACGTGCCGCAGTGAGGGCTTTTGTCACCGTATCCTGATAGGACCCGGCGAAAATTGCGTCGATATTCACATCCTTGTGCTGGGCGGAATACTCATCGGTCAGCGCCTGGATTGTTTCTGCGGCTTTACCCCCGACAGCAACCGGAAAATAGAATTGCAGATCGACAGCATATGCCGATGCCAGCGTTCCGGCCGAGAGGGCGACTGCCCCTGCCGTAACGCAAAGAGATCTGAATAGTGTCTTCATCATTTTGTCCTTTCGGTTTTGGTTTCTTTGATAAAATTACGACAACTTTTTCTACACTTGCTTTGCGTCCGCCGTTTCGGCGGCCCATTCCTTCTCTTGGGCGAGATCAATCCGCCTGCCCGATGTGGGATCGAACAGATGTACCTTCTCGATTGGCCATGTCAGTGAAATCTCATTACCGGAGGGCGGGATGTCGCCGGAAACACGAACAAGGCAGGGCGCGTCCCCGATCCGGCAGTCAATGAGCGTATCGGCGCCAAGATATTCGATATTGCGGATGGTCGCCTTCACGCCGCCGTCTTCCACGCGGATAGCTTCGGGCCGGATGCCGATAAGGATATCGTCGCTCACCGGAGGAAGCGGAGCATTGGCCGCCGCAGGGAGCAAGGCTGAGGCTGGCATGATATTCATCGGCGGCGTCCCCATGAATTTGGCGGTGAAGATGCTGGCCGGTCGCTCATAGATTTCCTGTGCGGTTGCCGCCTGCTCGATTTTCCCCTGATTGATCAACACGACCTTGTCCGCCATCGAGATCGCTTCGATCTGGTCATGGGTCACATAGACCATGGTGAAGCCGAGCTTCGTTTGCAGTTCCCGCAGCTCCACCCGCATGTCATGGCGCAGCTTGGCGTCTAGATTGGAAAGGGGCTCATCCATCAGGCAAATAGGGCGCTCCGAGATGATTGCGCGGCCGAGGGCAACGCGCTGCTGCTGGCCGCCGGAGAGCTGGCTCGGTCGGCGGTCGAGATAATCGGAAAGCCCCAGAAGGTCCGCCGTCATTTGCAGGCGCTGTTCACATTCCGCCTGCCCGACGCGCCGGACTTTAAGACCGAAGATGATATTCTCCGCGACGGAGAGATGTGGGAAGAGGGCGTAAGATTGAAACACCATGGAAAGGTCGCGGGAGGAGGCGGGCTGGTCGGTCACGTCCTTGCCGCCAATCAGAATACGACCCCCGTCAACCTCATCCAGACCTGCAATCAGCCGCAATGTGGTGGACTTGCCGCAGCCCGACGGCCCGAGCAACACGGTAAAGCTGCCCGCGTCAATTTCCAGATCGATCCCATCGACAGCGCGCACACCGCCCCAGCCTTTTTGCAAATTCTGGAGACTGATGGCTTCGCCGGAGCGGCTAAACAGGCGTGAATCCTTATTCGTCATGCTCCGCCCCCTCGGTATCGCAGACAACAACCTCGGTCGTGGATTTTCGCACTATGTTGGTAGCCCAGCCGGGCAGCGCCTCGTCTGTGAAAATGACATCTACATCCGTCAGCGTGCCGCCGCGCACATGAGCCGTTCGACCGAATTTCGTGCCATCGACTGTTAGATAAGTTTGGCGGCAGTTGCGGGATATCGCATCTCTGGCAGAAACTTCTTCTTCGTTGAAATCAAGCAGGACGCCGTCATCATCCACGCCGCCGACACCAAAAATGCCAATATCGAATTTGTAATTATCAAAGAACTGTTCTGTCTGGGCCCCGAGAATATCCCGGTCGCCATACCGGATGCGCCCGCCGACGATTGTCACATCAAAGGACGGGTTGCTGGAGGCAATCATCGCGACATTGAGATTATTCGTGAAAATGCGGAGCTCATTATGGTTCACGAGCGCTTGCATCGTGACTTCCGGAGTGGTGCCGATACTGAACGCAATCGATGTGCCGTCCTGAACGCGCGCCGCGACCGCTTTTGCGATTCGCCATTTCTGCTGACTATTGAGGATCTGGCGTTCGCTGTAATCCAGATTCTGGCGTTTGGGGAGCAATTCGACACCGCCATGAACGCGGCGCACCAAACCAAGATCGCATAGACGATTAACATCACGGCGGATAGTCTGTGAGGTCACGTCGAACTGATCAGCGAGGCCTTCGACGGATTGATGCCCCATCTCCTGGACGAGGGTGATGATATGCGTTTGACGTTGGGAGAGGTCCATTATTCTTCCGTTGCACTTTGTTACGCTCAGAAGTTAGAATTTTCATATGAACCTTTTTTTATGTTCATATGAACATAATATGACAACGCCTATCTATGGTCAAGGTTTTGCTAATATACATTAAGGCGGCGGCTTGGCGATGTGACACGGCGCGTATATTCAAAAAAGGGAAAAAAGCGGTTGATTTTTGCGAATGATTATCATTATTAATTGATATATCTATATCCAAACTTGAAAGACGGACTGATGCACACGCCTGAAGTTATCCCCGATAGTCTGAGCGATCTGAAGTACCCTGAGCAATTGACGTTGTGGAGCGTGCGATACTGGTCCGATGGCCTGCGCCAGAGTTTTTCGCCCTATACTACCCTGCAGGAAGCTTACTGGCGGGCCAAATGTCCGCGGGTTCTTATCTCGCTGGACAGCTTCCTGTCGATTATGGTCGCCGGTTATAGCCGCCCGGTGGATATCCGATGCTTGTGTTGCAGCGGTATTTCCAAAGATGAGTGGCGCATTTTACAATCTCTTGTGGCGGCCCAGCTGGGGGAAGAGGCGGAGATTGCGCCGCTTATTTCTCATTTCCTGGAACCCGCCACGGTACGAATAGCCAAACCATCTATTCTGGAATGGGCTCAGGGCCTGAAAGACAGCGGGCTTATTCTGCCGACGCGTCCGGAAGTGGCAAGGAAGTCCAAACCGAATTTTGCGCGAACAGGCAAGGTTGTCAGTTTGCGTGACTATAGCAACTCTCATAAATCAACATTGCATTGAAGACTTTTTACGACGCCTCTATAGTTCGGCTTTTATGAGGGGATGGGCCGGACTTGCCGTTTTTCAGATCAGCGATAATCACTGAAAAATTGATGCGGTATGATTAGCACGGGCGCATTAAATCCACTGCGCTCCGCCTTGATGATGCTCGGTGCCTGTTCCCTTATCGCGGCGACAACAATAATTGCGAAATCTTTGGGGACAGATCTCCTCGGGGAGCCGCTGCATCCATTGCAGGTAAGCGCGGGCCGTTTTCTTTTCGCGCTTATGGGGCTCTTCTGCGCGTCCCTCATCCTCCGCCCGAAAATTCAAACACCCGCGTTCAAGTTGCATATCGGCCGGACCTTCTTCGGCTGGGCCGGCGTCAGCCTTATGTTTACGGCGGTCGTTCGAATTCCGGTTTCTGACGCCACTGCCATCAGCTTCCTCAATCCGATCTTCGGAATGCTCCTCGCCATTCCGCTGCTGGGGGAACGTGTCGGACTCTTCAGGTGGAGCGCGGTCGCCATCGCCTTTGTCGGGGCAGTGATTCTACTGCGCCCGGGCAGCTCCACCTTTGATCCCGCGGCCTTTATTGCGCTGCTTGCTGCCTTTTGCATGGGAATAGAGGTTATCCTGATCAAGAAGCTGACAGGCCGGGAATCACCCTTGCAAATTTTGATCATCAATAACTGTATCGGCGCGATCATCGCCTGTTCCGCCGCGAGCTTTTTTTGGTCAGCTCCGACGATGGCGCAATGGGGCGCATTGGCGGCTATTGGTCTGGTGATGCTCTCTGCGCAATCGCTCTTTATTCAATCGATGCGGAGTGGGGATGCCAGCTTTGCACTGCCCTTTTCCTATTCCACGCTGATCTTTGCGACGTTTTATGATTTCTGGATATTTGACGCTATTCCGGGATGGGTGAGTATTCTTGGTGCGGCGGTTATCCTCTCCGGCGCCTTGCTGCTGGGCTGGCGAGAAATTGTGTTGAGCCGACGGCAATCCAATGCGGCGAAGCCTCCGGAAACGATTGACTGATCCTCAAGAGGCAAGGGCCTGATCAAACAATTTCCCGAACCCGGTTACCCGGCTGTCATTCTTCATCAACTGAAGGCAATGCCAGAGGAGCGCCTGATTACTGGTAACCACAGGCTTGCCGAGTGTCTTCTCCACCTCTTCAATCACAAGGGAGGAACGGATCGCCGTGCAGGAAATGAAAAGGGCGTCCGCGTCCGGATCGCAAATCTGTAACGCGGCCTCACCAATTGCGGCGGGCGGCAGGCCCGTCATCTCGATATCGTCATCAAGACCAAAGCCGTCGATATTCAGGATATCAAAATCTTCCTTTTTGAAATTTTCCGCGACGGCCGCATTCACCGCATCGTCGTAGGGCGTCAATATCGATATCTTTTTTGCATCGAATGTTCGCAGGGCTTCACTCGCGGCGAGGATAGGATTTGTGCAGGGAATGCCGGGCTGCGCAATCTGGATGAGCCGCTCCAGTTCCTCCCCTCCGATTGCTGCCGTCCCGGAGGTGCAGCCATAGATCACCACATCAACGCCGAGGCCGGGTAGCAACCCGCTTGCCGCGCGGGTAATATCTCCCGCCATCGCGCGCAAATTCTCGATGGTGAGCGGATTGGCGTTGAGAACCCGGTTGGTGAAAAGATCGACCCCCTTGGGGAGCATACGGCGGAGGTCCGTTTCGCTGTTGTAATCCGTTGCCAGTGCCACCAGACCGATCCGGCCGCCCGGGGCGATGTCTTCCAAGTTATAAGATATGTTCATGTTATTCATCCTATCACAGGCAGTTCAGGCGCGGCGCGGCGGCTCAAGAGACGCGCGCCATCCTCGGTTATTACAATATTCTCTTCATGCACCATCTCTTTGCCGGGCGCAAATGCCATGCCCGGCTCCAGCGTGAGCACAACGCCGGGTTCCAGCGGTGTCATGTCATCTGCCGTGTTGGATGGCCATTCGGTGAGCTCCATTCCGAGCCCATGCCCGAGACGTCCGACACTGTTGCCGAGGGCGCCGCCAGCTTCCATCACGGACCACATTGCCGCCCAGACATCGCTGGTGGTCGCGCCGGGGCGGGCGACGGCGAAACCTGCATCCGTTGCGGCATAGACGGTTTCATAGGCGCGGCGAACATCGTCATCGGCATATCCGAAGGCGAAGTTCCGATCGAAATCGCAAAAATATCCATCGAAGGTTGTCCCGGTATCGATGATAAGGATATCACCTGCCTCGATAATACGGTCAGTCGGCCCCATGATGATGCTGTCATAGCCACCCGGACCGGAGCCGGAAATGAGATAGGGGGTTGTATCCGCGCCGCGTTCCAGCAAGTCAATACGCATCCGGTGACAGTTTTGCCGCTCACTCTCTCCGGCCTTCAGTGTCTTTGGGAGATCTTCAAAAACGTCAGAGGTAAGATCACAGATATAATGGATCTTCTCGACTTCCGCCGCTGACTTTACATAGCGCAATTGATGAAGGAGGAGGGACGCATCGGCAATCTCAAAGGAGGTAAGGCCGTCGCACAGCTTCTGATAGTCGCCTGCCGGCATCCGCAAGATACTCTCATGGCCGAGCGGCACGCCGATCCGGCCAAAACGCCTTGGCAGTTGCAAGATCATATCACGGAGGAGGGAAATGCCGTCGTCCACCGGGCGCGGCGCGGGCCAGGTGTGAATATCCTCAACCCAGGTTCCGGCCATCCCCGCAGCCCCGATTTCCGGGATCACTGCAATCGGTTTGCCATTCAGGGGTAGCAAAACGAACCAGGGGCGCGTCGGGCTTTCCCAGAACTGGGTGAAGAAACCGGTAAAGTAACGCACATCCGGTTCAGTCGTCAGCAGAATGACGTCGAGCTTCTCCGCGCGCATGCGGGCCTGCACCTTCTGCATCCGGCTTTCAAATTCGCTGCGGTCAAATCCACGTTTCGGGAGGGGGCGCATGGATCGGATAGTCTCCTCTTTTTAGTCAGGCGCGTCACGCGAGATATTCGCAATCGGCGGTGCCTCATGGATTGTGACGGCGGGGGCTTCGCGCTGCAATCGTTCAATGTCGACAAGGCAGGTAAGGGCACTGGGACCGGAGGCTATGTCCGATGTCGGCGCGTCCCGTGTCAGCAAATTGGGGTTGCCATGCTTGCAGCATTCAGGCTCATTTTCCAGATCCGGATCATACCAGGCCCCCGTCGCCATCATGATGACGCCGCGAAGCAGGCCAGCATCAAACTGCGCGGCACTGAGGCAGGCCCCGCGATCATTGAAGAGTCTGACAAGGTCACCCTCCGCTATGCCGCGCGCGCGGGCGTCATCGGGATGGATCCGGCAAGGCTCCCGTCCCTTGATCTTTCCGGCGCGGCTATGGGCGCTTTGGTCAAGCTGGCTATGCAGGCGCCTGCTTGGCTGATGGGTGATGAGATGCAGGGGGTATTTGTCCGCTAATGACGCACCCAGCCATTCATCGGGTGCCTGCCAGTTTGGGTGGCCGGGATTATCCGCGAGGCCAAATGCGGCAATTATCTCGCTGAAAATCTCGATCCTGCCGGACGGGGTTGGCAAGGGGTTTTCCACTGGGTCGGTACGAAAGCTTTTCAGCATGACCGTTGGCTCGGCAGGCGGGCGGAGTTTATAGATTCCTGAAACGAGAAAGCTTTCATAGTCCGGGAGGTCGTGGCCAAACTCTTTCCCGCGTTCCCGGCTTTCCTCATAGAGATGACGGAGCCATTCTGCCTCGCTCCGACCGCTGGTAAAGGCCTGTTCGAAGTTGGTGCCGGATTTCCCTTTTGCCGTCATGCGACGGGCAAGGGCGGCAAAAATATCGTGATCATTTTGCGCCATGGCGAAGGGCTCGGCCACCTGTTGCATGGCGACAAGATGATCATCCCGTGTCGAGGCGGCAAGGTCACTGCGCTCCAGCGGGACCGTCGTGGGCAGGACAATATCCGCATGACGTGCCGTTGGTGTCCAGAAAGGATCGTGAACAATCACCGTTTCGATATTTTGCCAGGCCTTTATTAACCGGTTAATATCTTGATGATGGTGAAATGGATTGCCGCCGACCCAGTAAACCAGGCGCACATCGGGGTAGGCGTACTCCCCCCCGTTATAACGGAACTTCTCCCCGGGATTGAGCAGCATATCAGCGATCCGGGAGACCGGAATAAAGCTGCTTTTCGGGTTCCGCCCAGCCGGAAGCGCCGCCCAGGGCAAATATCCGCGATCACTTCCAATGCCGTTCACCGCGCCCAAACCAAGGCCGAAGCCAGTGCCGGGTTTGCCGATCCCGCCCAGCATGGCGGCCAGCACGACCAGCATCCAGATAGCCTGTTCGCCATTCTGTTGCCGGGTGAGAGACCAACTGCCATTCAGGAAAGTCGGCCCTGCCGCCATTTCGCGCGCGAGGGAGATGATACGGGCCGCCGGAATGCCCGTGACTGCCGCCGCCCAGTTGGCATCTTTGGGCGTGCCATCGGTCTCGCCTGTAAGATATGGATGGAATTGTTCAAACCCGGTGCAATGGCTTTTCAGAAACACCCGGTCATGAAGATTTTCCACGAAAAGCGTGTGGGCAAGGGCGAGCATCAGGGCGGTGTCGGTGTTCGGGTGAATGGGTATCCATTCTGAGTCAAGCTCCCCGCTCACATCTGAATTGCTGGGGCTGATATTGATGAACTCAGCTCCGGCTTTCCGGGCAGCCGACATATCCTCCGCCTGACTATGGCGGCCAACACCGCCAGAGTTCATTTGCGAATTACGGGCAGCCATTCCACCGAAGGCAATAACTTTTGAACCAGTCTCCGCAATGGATCGCCATGAGGTATGCTCCCGCAATAGCTCAGCCATTGGACCGACAATATGCGGCAGAATAACTTCGGCGGCGGCGTAGCTGTATGAATCGCGGGATGTCGTGCAGCCACCAAAGAGGTTCATAAAGCGCCGTAGCTGGCTTTGTGCATGATGGAACCGCCCGGCGCTCGCCCAACCATAGGAACCGGCATAAATAGCGTTATTGCCGAACGCATCCCGCACGCGGTTAAGTTCTTGCGCCGCCAGGTCCAGGGCGATGTCCCAACTGACGGGCACAAATTCCTCTCGCCCGCGCGCCTTCCGGTCACTATCCGGCCCATCCTCCAGAAAACCGCGGCGGATCATTGGCTGACGAATGCGGCAAGGACCTGTCCGGGTATCGATCATTGCGGTCCCGATAGGAGAGGGATTTGGATCTTCATCGAGCGGCTTTACGGCGACAGGTTCGCCCCCCTTGCTTTCAACCCGATATGTCCCCCAGTGAGAGGATGTCAACGGCAGCGGCAAAGTTTCAGCCCCCTTCCAGACCTTCAGTTACGAATACAAGACAGCAGTCGTCTTGATCATGGGGCATATTTCGAAGAGCCGCAACTGCCGCCGCCCCGCTCGGTGTGGTCATAATACCGTATCGCGAGAGCAGATTGACTGCATCCGTCGCAGCCTCGTCGGAGATTGTCACAAATTCATCCGCATCTATTCTCAGGGACGAGGCGGCAATCAACGACGCCTCCTTGCAGTCCAGCCGTCCCATGTTGGAGACATCTCCTTCTACGCGTGTCATTTGGTTGTTCTGAATGCTGACCTTCAGGCAGGGCGCGAATTCCGGCTCGACGATAGTGATTTTCGGCTGAACCGCCCAATAGTCCCGAATATGTGCGGCAACGGCGGCGGCAAGCCCGCCGACGCCCGCCTGTATCAGCACATGGGTCGGCCAAGTGCCCTTGCGCTCAAATGCCGCGCGGCATTCCTCCACGAGCACCGTATAGCCTTCCATGACCAGTGCGGGTCGGTCGATATACCCCTCCCAGGAGCCATCCGCCAACAGCAGCCAGCCATTTTCCTCCGCCGCCATTTTCGCTGCGACGACGCTGTCTTCATATACGCCGTCTATCCGGACGACGTCCGCGCCTATCGCCCGGATGCGATCCCCAAATCCTTTGGGAACGAGGGAGGAGAGATAGACAACCGCGTTCGCGCCAAAGATGTGCGCCCCGGCGGCAACGGAAAGGCCATGATTTCCGGCACTTGCGGTAATGAAGGTCATGCGTTTTGCGGTCGCTTTGGCGGTTTCGCTGGTCAGGTCCACAGTTCCGGCAGCATCGCAAATCATCTGAGCCACAGCGAATGCGCCGCCCAGCGCCTTAAAGCTTCCCAGCCGCATTCGCCGGGATTCGTCTTTTATAAATAATCGGGATACATCCAGTTCCCCGGCAAGATCGCCATGATCAAGCAAGGGAGTCGAGGCGTAGGCCGGACACTGCGCAAGCAGGGACAAAGGTCGGTCCGCCGATGTCCGGAAGAGCCGGTGATCAGCGAGGGTATTCGGGGATTTTTTTGTACTCATAATCTATGAATGATAGAAAATATACCCCTCCCTGACATGTCAGAAAACCCTATTTGATGACTAAATTTATCAAGATTTCACGGCTTTTGACCGGTATCCGGCATGCACATTTTCATATTCTCTCGCCTGCAATCCGGCGCGCGAAATCTCATACGGAGCCGCCGCTGCGGCGCTGGTATTTCTTTTCAAGACGCATCGCGATATAGGCGGATGGAATGGAGACAATCAGGAAGAAAGCGCCAACCAGCGTCATCGGCTCCAGATATTTATAGTGGCTGTTGCTGTAGATATTGGCGGCGTTAAAGAGCTCGACCACGGTAATCGCCGACAGAAGCGGTGTTTCCTTGAACATGGTGATCAGATAGTTGGCAAGCGGCGGGATCATTGGCGGGATAGCCTGCGGCAGAATAACATAGCGCATGGTCTGGTAGGGTTTGTAATTCAGGGATTTCGCCGCTTCCCACTGGCCAGTTGGAACATTTTCGATGCCTGCGCGGAACACCTCGGATGTGTAGGTGCTGAAATGCAGCCCGAGCCCGAGAATGCCGGCGGCAAGCGGGGAGAGAAACAGCCCGAGATCCGGCAAGACATAGAACAGGAAATAGAGCTGTACGAGCAGCGGCGTGCGGCGGATAAATTCCGAAACCCAGTAGGTTGTGAGCGAGACAATGCGTGATTTTGACATCCTCAGTATGGCGAGGACGAGGCCAAGCGCGTAGGCGAGAATGGCGCCGATAAAGGTTGCCTCGATTGTGATTACGAGGCCTTGCAACATTTGCGGTAATACGTCGAAGGCGACCTGCCAGCTCCAATTCATGGCTTATATCCCCTTCCTGACGGTTATATTGCGGCCCTTGTTTATTTTCTTCGCAATAAAATCGACGATGCCGACCAGGCAGGACGCGATGAGAAAATAGATGACCATGATGATAAGGAAGGGTTCCAGCGTGAGAGCGGTCTGCACTCGGATGATCTGCGCCATAAAGGTCAGGTCCGAAATCGTGATAAGAGAGGCGACGGCCGTCAGTTTCAGCAGTTCAATCAGTAAATTGCCGAAGGTCGGGATCATTACCGGGATTGCCTGCGGCAGAAGCACGTACCGGAATTTCTGGTAAGTCGTGTAATTGAGGGCAATGGCTGCTTCATGCTGGGCGCGGGGAACGGACTGCACCGCGCCGCGCACCACTTCGGAGCCGTAACTGCCAAGGTTGAACCCGCAGGCAATGATTCCGGCAAGAAGAGGTGCCAGATGAACGCCGAGAAGCGGCAGGACATAAAACATGAAAAACATCTGCACGATGGCAGAGGTCCCCCGAAAGAACTCAAGGTATACGATCGCGGCGATGCGAATGGCCGCGAATCTGGAGAAGCGTGACAATCCGACGACGAAGGAGAGGATCAGGGCCACAATGGCGCTGGCGACCGTCAACTCGATGGTCGTGATCGTGCCTTCAATGAGGATCGGGCTGTATTCGAGGACTTGATCCATTTCGCTACCTTCCAAATACTGCCCCCGGTCTGGGGGCAGTATTCATGTGCTACAATCGACAGGAGAAAATCGCGATCAGTTCCCTGGGCAGAAGTCATCGCGTTTGACTTCGAGAGTAGCCTCGGCGGAGAAACCATAAGGCTCGATGATCTTGGCAAACTCGCCGCTTTCTTTCAGTTCAGCGAGCGCTGCGTCATAGGCATCGCGGAATTCCTTATCATCCGGATTAAAGGCGGCTCCCGCACAACCCATCGGTACGCCTTTCACAGGCATAACCAGTTCCAGGTTCGGATCATTGGTTTTCTTCAGGAGATCTGCCGTGCCCAGACCGGAGAGGGCGAAAACATCAACGCGGCCCTGCTGCAGCATCTTGATGCCGCTCGGCGGATCTGTGAAGACCTTGATCTGTTCCTTCTTGACGCCCCGTTCCAAGGCATAGGCTTCTTCTGCGCAACCGGCACATGTCGTCATGGTCAGCTCAGGGTTGGCAGCAATATCTTCATATGTCATGACCTTATGCGGGTTACCTGCCGCAACCGCGAAGGCTTCTGCGCCGCAGAGATCAGGTTCGGAGTAGATAATGGATTCGCAGCGTTTGGGTTTGATATAGAGACCCGAAGTCGCCATATCGACACGACGGGCAAGCAACGCCGGGATCATCGATCCATAGGCGACAACCTTGGCCTTGAGCTCCGGAACGCCCAGCTTGGCCATAACCGCCCGGGCCACGTCCGGCGCTGCGCCGGTCACATAACCATCGCCTTTGATGTCGCTGTAGGGCGGCTCATTCGCCACGGCCACCGTCGCATAGCCCTGCTCACGCAGGTCTTCGAGCGTTCCCGTATAGCCGACGGTCGCAAACGCCGTCAGCGCGACGGCGCCAATCGCGG
>NZ_JARGOQ010000041.1:23311-33701 GCF_029233945.1 Sneathiella sp.
TCGGCAAAATCACGGGCGAAATTCATCTCGTGAGTCACCGTGAGCATGGTGGTGTCGGAGGTTTCGGCAAGCATTCTCAAAACATTGAGAACCTCCTCGACAAGTTCCGGATCAAGCGCTGAGGTAACTTCGTCAAACAGCATGATCTTGGGGTCCATGGCCAGTGCGCGCGCAATGGCGACCCGCTGCTGCTGTCCGCCGGAAAGCTGATGAGGGTAATGCTGTTCCTTCTCCTCGAGGCCTACAAGCGCCAATAACTCCCGCGCCTTGTTCATCGCATCGGGTTTGTCGACTTCCTTGATCAGAACCTGCGGCTGCACAATATTCTCTATGGCTGTAAGATGAGGGAACAGGTTGAACTGCTGGAACACCATGCCGATGTTCTGGCGCATTTTGCGAAGATGCTTTTCACTTGCCGGAACCAGGTCATCATTGACGCGTTGATGCCAAAGATAATCATCCTCAACAAGGACATGTCCGCTGTTGATCGTCTCCAGTGTCATCAGAATTCGCAAAATGGTGGTTTTCCCGGACCCGCTTGGCCCGATCAAGGCAAGCTTCTCGCCCGCCTCGACATGCATATTGAGATTTCTGAGGACCTGTAGTTGGCCGTAAGCCTTTGAGACGTTCTGAAATTCAATAATTTTGCTCATAGATATGCATCCCGGCCTAGTGCCATCAAGGTTTCTCTGTGTAATCGTTGGGGATTTTTCGGATCTTGTTCAGTATTATTCTTGCCGGAAAGAGGCGGTTTTGGAGTTTAAATTCAAAATTCGGACAATTGATTGCCGCAATCACTGTCTTGATGCCCCCATCCTCGACATTAGAGATAAACTATTCTTCCAGACATAAATAGCTTATCCGCAGATATTTATTAATTCCGTCAAAATAGAAGGTAATTTGATATAATTTATCAATATTACCATTTTTATGATATGGTTTGATCACGTTTACATGAGATTTAACATAGGCTGGTTTCGCCGCGCTTAAATGTATGGAATTGGGCGTCTTGTGATCCGGCCGCAGCGTTGCGGGAACATAAGTGGAATGGGTATGGCTGAGCTGACGGACAATGATTTCGTCATTCTGAGATTGCTTCAGGAGAATGCACGCGAGAAGCTGGAAACGATGGCCTTTGAGACAGGGCTCTCCGTGGCGACGATCCAGCGGCGGATCAAGCATTTGAAATCGTCAGGTGTCATCACGGGCGAGAGCGCCCTTGTCGCGCCGGAAACCGTGGGCTTTATGATGACTTTCCTGATCATGGTTGAGCTTGAACGTGAGCGGATCGATCAGGTTGATGCTTTCCGCCGAAAGGTCAAGGCGGAGCCCTATGTCCAGCAATGCTATTATATTACGGGGGAGGCGGATTTCGCCCTGATCGCCCTCGCCAAGGATATTCAGGATTTTGAAAATCTCACGCAGCGCCTTTTCTTCGATGACGCCAATGTGAAGCGTTTTCGCACCTCGGTCGTCATGAACCGGACCAAGGTTGGTCTGACTGTCCCCCTTCTATAGAATTCGCATGACCTGCATTCCCAAGAGTTCAACGCCGCGTCAGTTATTCTCCAAAGCGTCCTGGAAGTTAATTGTTCCATCTTCATTCTTCTTAAATGCCTGACCAAAGGCATTCGAGAATATGCTTATAAAGGCCGACCAGAGATCTTCTTCCGGGTCGTCAAGTTTACCCTCAACGGGAATGCGGATCGCGAATTGGTCTTTCGGCTGATTTTCGAAGATTTCGACAAAAGCAGAGACCAGAGATTCCCATACAATTGTCAGCGGATTTTCTTCCTTCTCGATTGCCTCCACCGTCACGTTGGTTGCAACGAGTTTTACATATCCTGTCACATTCCCGTCAGCCGCGGCCAATTCACTGAAAATGCCAATCGTCCCGCCTTCAAAGTCGACAGCGGCATAGGCGCGGCCGTAATCGTTAAACGCCGTCAGATTTGCGTCCCTTAGCTCCGCTCCGAAATCGAAGTCGGGAATATCCCTGAAGATATTCATACGACCCTCAAACAGGAGTTCTCCTTCCCCTATCGAGGTTCCGGAGATTTTAAGGCTGGACGGTAACGGGTTTTCCTTATCCGTGACGTTCCGCAAGTTGGTGGCCGTTGCATTGATGTCCTTGATAAAGAGATTGATGTTGGGATCGGCCGTATAGTCGATATAGGTGATCTTGCCGCTATGCACCGCCAGCCGGTTAATATTGAACGGTGACAGGGCGTCCACAAGCCCGATCCAGCCCGCCCCTTCACCCGTCTGCGTTTTGGAGAAATTAAGATCAGCATCGTAAATATCTATTTCAGCGACAATCGCACCGTTGAGAAGGGCTTTCCACTCGACAGATAAATCTATCGTCCGGGCAGCCGCAAAAGGAGCGTCCAGGCCGCCCTCTTGTTTGTAAATCTCCAACGCCTGAATCTTGTAGGCGCCCCGCCAAAGATTAATGTCGATGTCCTGCACGCCGCCGCTATAGTCGTCGAGGAGGCCGATTTGCGTATTCACGTAATCCTTTACCCAGTATGGCAAGTACAAGCGCCCAGCGATCAGAAGCAGGGCAATGGCCATAATTATTCCGATACTTAATTTCCACTTGCGATGTGACCCAAACATAATCTGGCCTTTCCTCAGTTTTTCTTGGCGGTTGCGGGGGGCGGGATATGACGGTTTGCCTGTTCATGAGTATATGTCTTCGAAAATTCGGCCCCGATCAGCAGGATCAGGCAAGAATAGGAGACCCACAACATCACCAGGATAACGGAACCGGCGGCCCCGAAGCTGGACTGAGGTTCGGCAAGCTCGAAATAGAAATTCATGGCGTATTCGCCGACAGAAAAGAGGGCGGCCGAGACCAAGCCACCATAAAAAGCGACAGTCCAGGCGACATGGGCATCGGGCAGAATTTTGAAGATCAGGGCAAAAAGCGTGGCCGTCAAAAGAAAGGAAATGACGTTACTTAGGATCATCAGTCCTTTCGCCCATTCAGGGGAGAACTGGGTCGCCAGCCATTCGCCGAAAGCCGTAAAAAACGCTGTGAGGGACAAAGATACAAGCAGCAAAAACCCAACCATCAGGATTAAACTGAAGGATGCCAAACGTCTTCTTAGGAAGACCAGCCAGCCGGCCTTTTTACTAATTTCCACGTCCCAGATCAGGTTAAGTGATCTTTGGAGCTGGACAAACAGCCCGGTTGCACCAAATGCCAACGTAACGGCACCGGCGATCATCGCCCAGAAATCACGATCTTCTTGCTGCGTCTCCTCAACGATTTTCTTCACGCTGCTGGAGGCGTCGCCGCCCAGCATATTGCGGATCAGGCCGAGGATTTCATTTTCAACGCGGCTTTGATCGAAGAAGATTGCGGCAATTGCCATAATGATGATGAGTAGCCCAGGCAGGGAAAATACCGCGTAATATGCCGCCGCTGCACTTTGCGTGAAGGGATCATCGTCCAGCCAGTTCGTGATTGTTTTTTTGAGGATGGTGATGAAAAACAATATTTCACTCCAGAAGAGAGAAGGGGCCCTTGATTAAGGGGGCTGCCTGCTTGTGGTCCGGGAGATAGAGCCGACGCGTGATGTTGCACGCATCGGCTAAATTGCGGAGGACCTAAACGCCACCAATCATTAGCGGGTTGCTATGATGTAAACGGCATGAATAATGCCGGGTATGTAGCCAAACAATGTCAGGATGACGTTAATCCAGAAGTGTTTGCCTAATCCGACCTCCATCAGAACGCCAAGCGGTGGCAGGATGACGGCGAGCAGAATTTTAAGGATATCACCCAGTAAATGATCGCTCGTTCTTGCTAAAGGCATGTGCAAATCTCCGTGATTGATAATTATCTATTACGTGGCGTCATCAAGCTCGTCTGTTACTTCTTCGACGGCTTCGCCAACGGGATTTTCGTCCTCACAGGCGGTGAGCACTAACGGCGCGGACACAATAAAGAGACCTACCAGCATCGTTTTCAAAACTCTCATGTTCATTCTCCTGATTTGATGAAAGACAAAGTGCAAACGCCAGACACGGAAAATGGTTCCTGCAAATTCATGAAAAAAGGAACTATCTCGGTTTTGAATTGTTGGTCCGTTAGTTCGAATTACGAAAGGAAAGCAGCATGCGTGAACTATCCGTATCTTTAGAAGACATACTGGAGGATCCATCCGCCGTATTTGATTCCCCGCAAGAAGTTGTCGATGATCAGCATCTCAATGACGATGAGAAGCGCGAAATTTTACAGTCCTGGAAAGAAGATGCTAAGGCTCTTCTGCGGGCAGAATCTGAAAATATGCCTAGTGCCAAGAGCACACCCGCCGCTCCTGAACTGCTCCGCGAAATTTCAAATATACTGATAGATTTCGAGAAAAAATCGAGGGGCGAAGATGATAGCAGAGCTGACGGGTGAACTTTCATATCTCTCTTGGCAGGAGCTTCTCCTGCGTGTCGGCATGGCGATGCTGTTTGGGCTTATCCTGGGGCTTGAGAGAGATACAAAGAATAAGCCGATTGATTTTCGAGCATATATGATTGTCGCCGTGACAACCTGCATACTCGCTATTCTGGGCCAGGAGATTTACGCCGATTTTTCCCTTGCCGACAGTATCCTGCGAATTGATCTTGCCAATATCATCGCCGGCGTCATGACGGGCATCGGCTTTTTGGGCGCGGGAGCTATCATTCAACGAGACGGCAGTCGGGTCGTTGGAACGGCTACGGGAGCGAGCATCTGGGCGGCCGGGGGCATTGGACTGGCAATCGGTTTTGGGTTTTACAGTCTTGGAATTGTCGCCTTTATCGCTATCGGGATTATTTTATTGGCGGGAGGTATCATTCGGGCCAGGTTTTCCGGCATAGAGGATAAGGAAACTCAGAAACAGGTGTATAAGGAATAGTTATTGAAAATAGAATTGGATTGAAAAAAAGGCACCGCACTTAATGCGGTGCCTTTTTTCTTAGTGTCGGGATCTAGAAGGACTGATCTCTTTCGAATTCCTCCAGCATGTTTTCCGCTTCTTCACGGGCCACGCCGTAGTTTTCCTGCAGGCGACCGAGAAATACTTCCCGATCGCCATTTATCTGATCCAGATCATCGTCGGTTAGCTTGCCCCATTTTTTCTGGGCGGCGCCTTTGATCTGCTTCCATTTTCCCTTAAGGATATCTTCGTTCAACATTGTCGTTCCTTTCCAATCCACGTCCGTATTAGTTTGTCGGTGCGGATTTATAGTTGGTAATGAGGGACGCTTTTTTCGCGGATAGTTGATATTCGAACTCATCTTCAACCGTGATAACCTTCGCGGTATCGTAGGGCAGGCTTATTTCCTCGCCGCCGAGACCGAGAATTTTATCAACGCCGACAATGAGCTGACTAGCTTTGCCGTCTGTGAAGGTGATATCATCAATATCGCCGACTTTTTCGCCCTTGGCGTTTACCAGATTTGCGTCGAGGAGCTTTTCAACACTATACCCGGATGCCGACATCGTGAGCATTTTGTCGCCAGCGGCTTTTTCGTCATAAGTGAACTCGGCGGCTTGCTCAATCGCTTCCTCTGTGATTGGCATAACAATATCGCCATCCGCATTCATTTTGACCATGCTGCCATAGTCAAATGCAGCAAGTTTACCAAGACCAAAGAAGTCGCCGTCACCGACCACAACCATCACTGCTTTACCGTCCTGATCGAGAATAACATCTTTTATAACGCCGACTCGCTCCTCCTTGGGGTTATAGACTGGCTCACCAATAATATTTGTGGCCATTGCCCGCGGATTGATCCGGACGTCCTGTATATCAAGCTTGTCTTCGTCTTCACTGAAAACAAAGCCTTTCATATCGCGATAGGCCTCTTGTGTGGCCTGGGACGCGTCTTCCGCCGTTTCCTTCACAGCTTCCTTGGTCTTATCCCAACCTTCTTTGACATCCTCTGTCACTTCTTCTGTCGTGCTGTTTGCTGCGCTGTCATCCGTTTTCGCCGTATCGGCTGTTGCGGGTGCCGCAGCCATGAGAGCAAGGATGGATGCTGTTGCTAAAATCTTCGTTTTCATAATGCACTCCTTTGTTGGTGTCGATCATTAGTCGTACACAGGGCAAACGCTCCTTCCTCGAAAAGGTTCCGCATAATTAGGAACCTTTTTTATTTTTACCCGTTGGTCATTGAACAGTCGCCGACTTAACTATTAAGAAAGGAGACAGTGAATCATGCCAAAAAAGATGGTCAGAATACTCAATGATCTCATCAATCGTTGTGAAGACGCGCGGGAATTCTATACAAGTGCCGCGCGGCGGGCAAAAAACAGGAAACTTAAAGATACGTTTCGAAAAATGGCTTCGACATATGAAAGCGTAATTATCAACTTGAAAGAACATGCGAATTCGCTCGCCAGTGAGATTGAAGAGGGAGGGACCATTACAGGTCGCGCTTCGAATATCTTCAAACTTCTGAAAGCCAGAATAGGGGATACGGACCTTACCCTCGTTCGGGAACTGGAGGCCGCGGAAGGCAAGACCCGTGCGGATTTTCTCGATGCCTTGTCGTGCAATCCGCCGGAGGCAACAAGAAATATCGTTGAAAGGCAGCTGCGTATTCTTGTCGAAACGCATGACCATATAAGAAATCTCAAAGAACGATTGAAAAACGTGGCTTAGCCAAATCGTCGCCAAGAATGAGCTGTAAGGAATTAATTTCCGGCTTGGGGATGCTTCGAGACTGTTTGTGAGTCCCTTTGAGATGCTATGGCTTCGTTGGTACGCTTGCTTCGGCTATACGCTTGGCGCTCTCCATGTCATTTGTTGTTCCACTCGCAACGATAGTGCCGTGAAACACTACTGCCCATTTCCAGGAATCTATGGGCTGGTCACAATCCCAGTCCAGCTTTTGTTTTTCTACTACCAACTCGTAGTCACCCGCATCGGTGCAAAGTCTTTGGGCTTCCCATTGCATTATTTCGTTTCCTGTTGAAGGGCTTCGAAGGCCGAAATAGACGTATGCTTGTTGAAGTTATGGCAGAATAGACGATCAAAGGATAGATAGTCTTCTTTACAACTATATGAGTTTAGCCGACTTTGGTTTCAGAGAAAACATTCAAGTTCAGACACATAAATAGGCGCTGAGTTAACTAAATAATAAAGCCGTATTTTCATACGGCTTTATTATTTAAATGTTCTGATGCTGGAAACAAGCTTGATTGCACCATATTTTATTGTAATTGCGTTAGGCTGACACCCTAGTCGTCGGCTTCCTTTTGGATTGCCTGGCCGGCATCTTCAATGTCCCTGCCTGCGCCCTCCATAGTTTCACAGGCGCTGGCCAGTACCAGTACTGATATTGCAACAAACAATAGAGTTAGCAATCGAGCTTCTCGTTTGATGAAAGTCATTGTTCTTTCCTTCCTTTCTGACGTGAATATCAGTTGAACCAACGTCAGTTGGGATAATAAGTTCCCAGCTACTTGATATATTTGCTCGCGGCAAATCCGGCAATTCCGGCAAGGAGTAGTGTCGTTTTTGGATTGCTTTCTACAGATTTTCCAAGCTCGTTGCCCGCCAAAGATGCCAGTGCCGCCACCATCTCCGAGGTTTCTTCTGCGGGCTGTGGTTTTTTCGGCCTCATCCTCATAACAACATAAGTTACTGTCACTATGCATAGGCATATCAGCAAGATTACCCCGGCCGTTGCCAGGGCCGCCAAAGGCGGTACGATGAGTAAAATCATCCAGCTATAAAATGCCAGCGCCAAAAAAAACAAAGCCATAAACGACAAAGCAGTTGTCAACGCGATAACAAAAACACTTATTGCGCCTTTCTGCATGAGGTCTGATTTCTCCGGCCCTAGATTATTGAGGAGCAATTGCTGTAATATGTTCAGAAGCGGGCTCACCGGTTAGCTCCGATTGCGAAGGAGCATGCTGGCAAGAAAGCCGGCTGCGAACGCAATCGCGATACTTTGGCCGGGCTTCTCTTTAACCCGTTCTTCAATTTGATGAATGCCGTCCTGTCCGCGATCTTTCAACTCGCCAAGTTTTTCCTTGGCTTTCTCGCTCAGCTTTTCCGCCTCGGCGACACCATCCTTTTTTAAGGCGGCTGTCAGTTCAGATACATGGCTTTTCAAAGACGCAAGATCTTCTTTCAGGTTGTCGATTTCGGGGCTAGATTCAGCAGTTTTGGTCATAGTAAAACTCCATTTTGAAAGTGGTTGCACGAGACAAACACTAAAATCAAAAAAGAGTTCCAAGATTAATCAGGCGGGCAATACATATAGCCGATACCGCGCATCGTCTTAATGATGCTTAGACCGTCCTCGCCAAGTTTTTTGCGAATGCGGCCAATTTGAATATCAATTGCCCGATCGTAAGAATCATACTCTCCGTCCCGGGTGAGCTCGAACAATTGTTCCCGGCTGAGGGCTCTGTTTGGTGCGGTGACCAAGGCTTCCAGCAACTGAAATTCGCCAATCGTCACATCAAGGGATTCGCCGTCATCTTTGAAAACCTGATATTGATCACGATCGAGGGTGAATTCGCCAAAAGTGATGTTTTCATTTTCACTTTCGGTTTCTGAGGGGTCGGATGCCACAAACTCACCTTCTCCCGTGCGTCGCATTGCCGCCTTGATACGCGCTTTCAACTCCCGCAGTTCAAACGGCTTTGTCAGATAGTCGTCGGCACCCATTTCCAAGCATATGATTTTCTCTGTTGTGTCGTTTTTTCCGCTGACGATGATGATAGGCGCCTGCGTATGCTGACGAATTATCGGGATAAGACTAGTGCCGTCCACATCGGATAAGACTAGATCGAGCAAGATAATATCCGGTTGCATGGTATTGAGCTTTTCAGCTAATTCCGAGCCGTCCCTTGTTGAATCATAGAGATAGCCCTCGCTTTCAAAATATGCCGACAACACAACCTGCAATGCGTCGTCGTCATCGATTGACAGCACAAACCCCTTACTCATAGATATCGTCCTTTAGTGAAATTAGAGAGTTTTAGTATGGCTTGATACGAAAATGATACAATTCTTTTCATAATTATTACAAAGGCGACAAACCGACGTTACAGGCGCTGTTTACCTTTCCTTTTGCGAGACTAGTGACGGAACTCAATAAGGGAGACATCTAATGTTTGACAATCAAGAATTGACAACCGAAATGTCCGGTTTGAGAAAATTTGCACGTCGTCTGACACAGGATAATCACGAAGCTGATGACCTGTTGCAGTATACGCTTTTAAGGGCGATAGAAAAGAAACGTCTATTTCAAAAGGATACGGACCTGTTTAAATGGACTTCAAAAATCATGTATAATCATTTTGTTTCCAATTATCGCCGAAAAGTGAAATATGAAACGAAATTTGATCCGGAAAGTTTTCTGGAATCTCAATATATCGACCCGCCACAGGAAAAACAAATCGAATTGAACGATGTCAGTGAGGCCATTCGGACACTTTCGTTTGAACATCGGGAAGTTCTGGTCATGATTTGTGTTCAGGGCATGAGCTATCAGGAAGTCGCCCATTTTCTGAAAATTGCGATTGGAACGGTTCGCTCACGCCTGTCACGGGCTCGCGAGCAATTGCAGGGTTATGCAGAAGCGCCAGCATAAAAGCCCGCAGGTATTTCTCGAAATTTTATGGAATTTCCGGGCTTATTTCTTATCCTGTTTTCTGGCACTGCAGAAAAAACGGCACTTTAATTAAAGTGCCGTTTTTGTTTTTATAAAGGATTGGATCGTTGTTCTTCACATTGGTGGTTTTCGACCTTTGACAACGTGAATTATTGCTGCTGCTACGAACAGTACGATGAATACAACGAACAGGATTTGCGCAATTTCCACGGACACTGCCGCGACACCACCGAATCCCAATACAGCGGCTATCAATGCAATCACAAGAAATGTTATAGCCCAACCAATCATCAGCTTTCTCCTTAGTTTACTTCATGCACCACCACAAACGAGGGAATTGCAAAAAAGTTCCCTGGATCTATTTATCAGATGACATCATTCATTATATCAGAATGATAAGAACAGGATTGGGATCAAAATTACTGATTTGTCCCCTAAGTGCCAGGAGCGGTTATCGCGAACAACCGGTGTCGTGGTCAGCGACCGCGGCGCCAAAAAAACCGCCCCCGCTTTCCGAAATTCATTGGGAGGAATTGTTCCGAAAAGCAGGGGCCACCTTCGCGAGAAGGCTATACTGCCGAAGCTTAATCACTCAGCATTCGGTCCATCCGTTCCTTTGATTCCAGTAATTCATTGATGAAATCATAGACAACCTCCTTCACGCTGGTTTCTTCTTTCATTTCACCAACGATCTGGCCGACCGGATAGGTTAGAAAGTCCTTGGCGCGAACGCGCTCAACGCGGGAACGGCCTTCCTGCCACCAGA
>NZ_JARGOQ010000042.1:0-22941 GCF_029233945.1 Sneathiella sp.
CCGTAGGAAAGCGCCGCGCCGAGAATGGCGATCTGCCCGATGCTTTCGAAATTGAACCCCTCTGCCAGACTCGGCTTCATCATGACGACCACGCCGCCATAGCCGATCAGGACGCCGAAAAGCTTGTGGCGGTTGAGTTTTTCGTCCGCCGTGAGGAAATGCGCGAGGATAACCGCGAAAAGCGGTGTCGTCGCGTTCAGGATCGAGGCGACGCTGCCCGTGATATGCGTTTGCCCCCAGACAATCAGGCTGAAGGGGATGATATTGTTGAGCGCTCCCATCACAAGAAACGCGCCCCAAAGCGACAAATCGCGGGGGATCGCCTCGCCTTTGATCTTGAGATAGGTAAATAGCGCGAGCGCAGCGATCAGCACTCGCAGGCAGACGATGGTAAAGGGCGTGAAATCCTCAAGCGCCAGCTCGATAAAGAAAAAGGTGCCGCCCCAGAGAAACGACAGCACAAGCAGAATAACCCAGGCACGCGACGACATATTTTTCCCTCATATCCGGAAACCCCGGTGGATTCACAATGTCACTTTCCGCCCGTTAAAACTATCCGAAATCAGGCATGATATTCGAATTTGGCTTTGCCATGGACAAAGGCGGTCAAGATTGCTAGCTTGCGCGGCGTCATAGGGGAGTAGTCCGCTCAACTTCGGTTGCGTGAGCCTGTCAACATACTCAAGCCCTCAAGGCTTGTGGCAGGTTCGCATTGCAAACACTCGCAATGCCGACAAGACCTAAGGCAAATAACGGCCCATCCGCGGGAGGCCGGTGTTTGTCTTTGGTTTATTGTCCCGCCGGAAGATTTATATGGAAGCCTTTTTTACCTCCGTCCTCACCGTCGCGCTCGCGGAAATCGGCGACAAGACCCAGCTCCTCTCCCTGTTTCTGATCGCCCGGTTCAACAAGCCATGGAGCATTATTGCCGGTATTCTGATCGCCACGCTTCTTAATCATGCGGCGTCGGCGTGGGCGGGGGTGTGGCTCGGGCAGTTTCTTGAAAGCACAGCGGGGGTATGGGTCATCGGCGGCAGCTTTATCGTTGTTGGCCTTTGGCTGCTTATTCCGGATAAGGAGGGTGAGCCGACATCGCGCTGGGATACTTATGGCGCGTTTCTTGTCTCCCTGATCCTCTTTTTCCTTGCCGAGATTGGTGACAAGACACAAATCGCGACGGTTCTTCTGGGCGCGAACTTCGGCTCGCTGGTCCTTGTTACCCTTGGTACGACCCTCGGGATGCTGGTCGCCAATGTGCCGGTTATTTTCTTCGGGGCGGCCCTGATGCGGCATATCCCGCTGCGCGCCGCGCGGACTGCCGCCGCCGTGGTCTTCGTGGCGACCGGCCTTTATTCGCTGGTGACAGGCCTTGCATGATGCAGATCGTTCTGGTTGGAGATGATGTTTGATTCATATCAATGCTATTTCCGCGAAACGGCACTATTTGAAGAAACAGGATCTTTCAGGAGGATAAGCCGTGGATATCAAAGCAGCCGAAAAGAAATTACGGGACAAGCTCGCAGAAGAGGTCAATCGGCTGGAATCGATTGAGCAGCGACTGCGTGGCACTCACAGTGCTTCCTTCGGGGAACAGGCCATCGAGCGCGAGGGCGATGAGGTGGATGAGCGGATGGAAGAAACCGTGATCCGTGAGATCGAGATGATCAAGGTTGCTCTGGACCGGATCGAGGCCGGGAACTACCAGACCTGCACCTCCTGCGGCGGTGACATCAGCGAAGCCCGACTTGTGGCACTGCCCTATACCACCGTCTGCATCGCTTGCGCGGTTTAGCGCTACGCTAATCCGTGAGGCATTCCGCGAGGTTATCCGCCAATGTATTCATCATTGTAAAATAGAGCTCCTCACCCGGTTCGAGGTCCGCGCCAAGTGGGTCGAGCACACCAAGCTTGACCGGAAGCCCCTCTGCGGCCGTTTGTAACAGCCGGTCATCGAACTGGGGTTCCCGGAAGATGCAGACAGCACTGGTTTCCTGTATTTTCTCCCGGATTTCCTTCAGCCGCTTCGCCGAGGCGGGGGCGTCCGGCTCCAGAGTGAGGGACCCCACGGCCATCAGGTCATAGCGTGCCTCGAAATAGGGATAGGCGTCATGCAGCACGATATAGGACCTCCCCTTTAGCGGGGCGAGGCGGGCGCGCAGTTCCGCGTCCAGCTCGTTAAGCCGGGCGATCTGTTTTTGCGCATTTTCTTTATAAACCGTCCGGTTCTCCGGATAGAGGCGACCCAGCTCAACAGTGACGGCACGGGTTATATATATGGCATTTTCCGGGTCCAGCCACAGATGCAGGTTGTCCGCCTCTGTGCCATGGCCGTCGTGATCGTCATGACCCTCTTTTTCGTGATCATCGTGATCATCGCTGTAGGCATGGCTGTGGCCATGATCATGATGATCCTCGTCCCAGGCGCCGCCCTCGCGTCGCTCCAGGAGCTTTACTCCTTCCGCATGGGAGAGCGGAACTTTTTTCACATCTTCGGGCAGGGCCGCCAGCGCATTTTTCAGGAAACTTTCGAATGCTTCGTCTATATAGAAGACGGCCCCGGCATCCTGCAGGCCGCTCACCTGTGACGGTTTGAGCGAAAAGCCATGCGGTGACGCGATGCCGGTGATGAGAAGCGTTGCGTCCCCCGTCTCGCCCATGACACCCTGAACCAGGGAATGCAGCGGCTTGATTGTGGTGACAACCGCCGCTTTTTCAGCGGCAAAGGCGCTCGCGGGCAACAGGAACAAAATGATAAGGCGGAAAAGAAAACGTGTCATGGCGGGTCAAATTTCAAGTTTCTGGTTGCGAAGAAACGGAATGTTATATTATAACATAACCATGTCAACCGGCCTTTTGGAAAAAAGATAATGCATAACTGTACGACCCATAGCGACTGTATTGCCGAAGCGCTCCACCGGGCCGAGGAGATCTGCGATAAGCGGGATTTGCGCTTCACGGATGTCCGGCGCAAGGTGCTGGAGCTGGT
The DNA here is from genome assembly GCF_029233945.1 of Sneathiella sp. Taxonomy (GTDB): domain Bacteria; phylum Pseudomonadota; class Alphaproteobacteria; order Sneathiellales; family Sneathiellaceae; genus Sneathiella. The sequence goes on from NZ_JARGOQ010000042.1 coordinate 2,987, forward strand.
CTGGCAAAGCCATGGGCCGATCAAGGCCTATGATATTCTCGATCAGCTGGATCAACGGATCGCCGCGATCAAGCCGCCGACGGTCTATCGCGCGCTCGACTTCCTTACCGAAAACGGCCTGGTGCACAAGATCAACAGCCTGAACGCCTTTGTCGGCTGTAGCCATCCGCTCAGGCATCGCGAATGCTATTTCCTGATCTGCTCCGACTGCGGGGAGGCAAAGGAATGTTGCAATCTCGATATCGTTGACGCGGTGGCAAAGACCAGCTCGCGCAACCGGTTCGAAATAAAACATGTCACGCTTGAGATCACCGGCGAATGCGGTGATTGTCGCGGAGTTCATTAGTTCATGACCGACCTGCTTTCGGCCCGCGGGGTTAGTGTGTACCGCGACGGGAAGACCATCCTTGAGGATGTATCGCTCAGTATTGGCGAAAAAGACTTCATCACCATCATCGGGCCGAACGGCGCGGGCAAATCCATGCTGCTGAAATGCATGATGGGGTTCTATGCCCCCTCAAAGGGGGAGGTGGTGCGACGCGCCGGTCTCAAAATCGGCTATGTGCCGCAGCGGCTGGTGGCGGATCATACGGTGCCGATCCGGGTGCGGCGGTTCCTGACCCTGCGCAAGAAGGCATCGCGGGATGTTCTTCAGAAAGTCGCAGAGGAAACCGCGATTGAGGAAATTCTTGAGCAGCCGATCCATGTGCTTTCCGGCGGGGAGCTGCAACGGGTCTTGCTTGCGCGCGCGCTGCTGGATGAGCCGGATTTGCTGGTGCTGGACGAGCCTGCGCAGAATCTTGATGTGACGGGGCAGCTCGCCTTTTACAAGCTGATCGAGCAGATCTATGCCGAGCGGGACGTCAGCATCCTGATGGTGTCCCATGACCTGCATCTGGTAATGTCGAGCACGCGGGAGGTAGTCTGCCTCTATCATCATATCTGCTGTCATGGGGAGCCGAATATGGTAACCCGCGATCCGGAGTTTATTTCGCTGTTCGGCAATGACATGGCGCGCCTGATGGCGGTTTATAACCACAGCCATGATCATGACCACGATCATGATGAAGGGTCTCACCCTCATGATCACGGCCATTCCCACACCCACGAACATCTGGAAAAGCTTGATGGTTGATGATTTTATCCTCCGCGCGCTCGCGGCGGGGATCGGCGTCGCGCTGATTGCCGGCCCGCTGGGCTGTTTCGTGGTCTGGCGGCGGATGGCCTATTTCGGCGATTCGCTTGCTCATAGCGCGCTTCTTGGCATTGCGCTCGGGCTTTTGTACGGCATCAATATCAATCTCGGCACGGTGATTATCTGCACCCTGTTTGCCTTTCTCCTCGTCTGGTTGCAGCAGCGCCGGGTGCTGGCGACGGATACCTTGCTGGGTATTCTTGCCCATGCGGCGCTCTCCATCGGGATGGTGGCCTTGAGCTTCCTTAATAATGTGAGCTTTGATCTCTACAGCTATCTGTTCGGCGATATTCTGACCGTCCGGATCAGCGATCTTTACTGGATCTATGGCGGTGGCCTGGTGGTCATCGGGTTACTGGTTTTCAACTGGTCGTCGCTCACCTTGATGACCCTGAATGAGGATCTCGCTCGCGCCGAAGGGGTGAATACGGTCTGGGCGAATATCCTTCTCATGCTGCTGATGACCATCGTTGTTGCGGTCTCCATCCGCATCGTCGGCATCCTTTTGATTACCTCAATGCTGATCATTCCGGCGGCGACGGCACGACAGCTTGTCTCCTCGCCCGAGAATATGGCGATCTGGGCGGCGATCTTCGGACTGATCGCGGTGATTGCCGGGATTTCGGGCTCCGTCGAGTTCGATACCCCTTCCGGGCCAAGTATCGTTACCGCCGCCGCGGTCATCTTTGCCCTCCTCTCCACGGTGGCGGCGATGCGCCGCCGCGCGTGACGGTCGCCTCACGATGAAAAGTTGAATCTTGTCATTGGCTTGCCCCGACAATCTGTTAGGATCACGCATCCGTATAACAGCCATAATCAAGGGACGGGAATGACAGGGTCGATGAAAGTCAGGACAGGCGGGCAAATCCTCGCCGATCAACTCGCAATTCAGGGGGCGGACACCGTTTTCTGTGTGCCGGGGGAGAGCTATCTCGACGTAATCGACGGGCTTTATAATCACGCCAACAGCATCCGCATGATCAACACGCGCCATGAAGGCGGTGCGTCCAATATGGCGGAGGCCTATGGCAAGTTGACCGGGCGGCCCGGCATCTGCATGGTGACGCGCGGGCCCGGCGCGACCAATGCCTCGATCGGGCTGCACACCGCCTTTCAGGACAGCACGCCGATGATCCTTTTCGTTGGGCAGGTCGGGCGCGATGCCATCGACCGGGAGGCTTTTCAGGAAATGGATTACCGCCGTGTCTTTGGCGAAATGGCGAAATGGGTGGCTGAAATCGACGATGCCCGCCGCATCCCGGAATATGTGAGCCGTGCCTTTCATACCGCGCTGTCAGGGCGGCCGGGACCGGTTGTGCTGGCGCTGCCTGAAGATATGCTGACCGATATGGTGGAAGTGGCGGACATTGCCCATCCGGCGAAAACCCCGTCCATCGCGCCGGCCGCTGCCGATATGATGGCGCTGGAGGCACGGCTTGCTGTGGCGGAGCGGCCCTTCATGATTGTCGGCGGGGCCACCTGGACCAAAGCGGCGGTCAAGGATATCGAGGCCTTCGCGGAAAATCATGGCATTCCGGTCGGGGCGTCGCTGCGCTCGCAGGATTGTTTCGATAACCGCCATCCCAACTATGCGGGCGACGTTGGCATTGCGATCAACCCCAAGCTTGCGAAACGGATCAGGGAGAGCGATCTGCTAATGGTCGTCGGGCCGCGCCTTGGCGAGATGACGACGCAGGGCTATACCCTGATCGAGGTGCCGAACCCGGCCATCACGCTGGTCCATGTGCATCCCGGCGTGTCGGAACTCGGCCGTGTCTATCTTCCCGATATCGCGATCAACGCCCGCATGCCGGAGTTCGCCGCCGCTGCATGCGCCATGGCGCCAGGTGGCGCGAAGGCGCGCGAAGGCTGGGTCATGAACGCCCGCGCCGACTATCTCGCGCGGATCAAGCCGACCGAGGTGCCGGGACCGGTCAATCTTGGCAAGATCGTCGCCTGGCTGAACGAGATCCTGCCCGAGGAGGCGATTATCACCGCAGGCGCGGGAAATTATGCGGTCTGGGCGCACCGGTTCTTCCAGCACAAGACATTCCGCACTCAACTGGCCCCGACGAGTGGCGCGATGGGCTATAGCGTGCCCGCCGCGATCAGTGCCAAGATCACAGAGCCGGAGCGAACCGTGGTCAGTTTCAACGGGGACGGTTGTTTTATGATGCTCGGACAGGAATTGGCGACGGCGATGCAGTTTAATGCAAATGTGATCTTCGTCATTGTGAATAACGGTATGCTCGGTACGATCCGTATGCATCAGGAAAGGACTTATCCTTCCCGTGTGCATGCGACGACGCTTGCCAACCCGGATTTCGCGGCGCTGGCCCGTGCCTATGGCGCGTTTGGCGAGAAGGTGACCCGGACGGAGGATTTTGCGGATGTTTTCGCGGCGGCGCAGGCCTCTGGTACGGCGGCGGTCATCGAGGTGATTGTCGATCCGGAGGCGCTGACGCCGGAACAGAGCCTCTCGGCGGCGCGGGAGCAGGGGCAGAAGGCAACAACCTCTTGAAGAAGGGACAACAGACATGATTGATCTTTACACTTGGGGCACGCCGAACGGGCGGAAAGTCTCTATTTTACTTGAAGAGCTTGAACTCCCTTATCAGGTAAAACCTATCGATATCACGGCGGGGGACCAGAAAACGCCGGAGTTTCTGGCGATTTCCCCCAATGGGCGTATCCCGGCGATTGTTGATCATGATACGGGCACGCGGATGATGGAATCCGGCGCGATCATGCTCTATCTCGCGAAGAAGGCGGGCGGCAAGTTGATCCCCTCGGGCGAGGCGGGCTACTGGCAGATGATGGAATGGCTGATGTGGCAGATGGGTGGGCTTGGGCCGATGGCCGGACAGACGCATCATTTTGTCCGCTTCAACCCCGGCAAGGCGCCCTATGCGGAGGAGCGCTATCTTTTGGAGACAAAGCGGCTTTACGGGGTGCTCGATACCGCGCTATCGGAGCGTGACTATGTCGCGGGCGACTACAGCATTGCCGATATCGCAATCTGGCCCTGGATTTCAAGATTTGAGTGGCAGACGATTGATCTCAATCATTTTCCGAATGTGAAGGGATGGTACAATCGTATTGCGGGTCGTCCGGCCGTGCAGAAAGGGTATCACATTCCGCATTATGTATCAGACGTTCCAGCTCCGGGCTGAGGCCGAGAATAGGATAGAAATATTTCCGACCGTTAAGGGTTAATAAACAGGTTATTTTTATGTTGAGTTCAAGGAGTTCAGTACAACAACAAAAATACGAAGGCGAAGGACCTGGTTTCAAAAATGAACGGGCTATTCATTGGTGAAGGAACGTTACTTGTTCAATGTGCCGAAGAGTTTCGGCGCGCGGGAGGTGAAATTACCGCAATCCTGACCCGCGAACCACGTGTTCGTAATTGGGCGGAGGCCGAAGGTCTGCCGATTTTCGGCGATCCGCAGGACGAAGGACTTAAGGGGCTCGCCTATGATTATCTGTTCAGCATCGTCAACCTGACGATCTTTCCGCAGCATCTTCCGGTTCAGCCAAACAAATTCGCCATCAATTTCTTTGACGGACCCTTGCCGAAATATACTGGCATCAATGTCACCTCCTGGGCGCTGATGAATGGGGAGACTTCCCACGCGGTCACCTGGCATGAAATGCTCGCCACCCCGGATGAGGGTCGTATCCTGAAATCCCGGACCGTTGAGATTGCGTCCGATGAAACGTCCATGAGCCTCAATGCGAAATGTTATGAGGCCGGGCTCGCGTCCTTCGCCGAGCTGGTCGAAGAACTCAAATCCAATTCAGTCCGCCCGCAGGAGCAGGGCCACGACAAAACCCGCTATAACGTCGAAAAGCGGCCTGCGGCCCTTGGCGCGCTTGATTTCACCCGGACAGCCGGTGAGCTTGACCGGCTCGTTCGCGCGCTTGACTTTGGCGCCTATGCCAATCCGCTGGGTGCGGCGAAGCTCTGGACGGGTAAATCCATTTCCCTTGTTGGCTCGCTTACCGTTCAGGATGGCCCGGCCACCAATGCGCCGGGGCATGTTGTCTCGCTGGATGACGATGGCATTACGATTTCCGCAAGCAATCATGATGTAACTCTTGGCGCCTTCCGCTGCCTCGCCGGGGAGCCACGCCATCCGAACGCTGTCGGGCTGCAGGTGGGCGCGCAAGTCCCGCCGCTTCCGGCGCTTTCCGATGAGGAAATGACGGCCATCGCGAAGGCAGAGCTTTATTGGCAGGACGTGCTCGCGAGCGCCCAGCCCCTGCAATCCCCTTATCCATCGAACCGCGACACAGCGGCGGGCGGAACCTCCGTGCCCGTTCCACTTAGTCAGCCGCTCGACTTGGAAGAGGCCGCTGCCGGTCTTCTCGCCTGGCATTCGCTGCTGATGGGGGCGAAGACCGTTTCCTGCGGTGTTGATGCGGGCGTCCCGGCGCATCCGCTGATCGCGGAAAGCCAGCTTGTCACCGTGTCGATCGATGCGGATGTCAGCGTGACTGATACCCTTCAGTCTTTCATCGGGATCAGGTCGGAAGGGGACGCCAAGGGCCCACGGAGCATTGATCTGGTCGCCCGCCTGCCTGATACGTCGGCGCGCGATGTTGCCTTGCGGGCGTTGAACGTAGCTGTCACCGGGAAAAACGGGACGGATGCCGAGCTGCTGGGCGATCGCCGGCTCGTTCTTGCGCTTGGGGATAATCCGCGCCTGATCGCCAAGACGGGGCTTTATGCGCGCGATATCCTCACTGCCATGGGCCGCGATCTTGCCTTTTTCCTGAATGCGTTTGCTGCCCAAAAAGAGACGGCGTTAAAAGACCTACCGCTGACCAACCCGGACGAGAAACAGGCCGGGATGGACGCCATGGGCATCGATTATCCGCGCGACAAACGTATTCATGACGTCATCCGCGACCAAGTCACCAAGACGCCGGACGCCATTGCATTAAAAGCCGATGAGGATGTGCTTTCTTACGCAGAGCTGGAAGCGCGCACCGATGCGCTTGCCGCCGCCCTTGCCGCACGTGGCGCAGGACGGGGCGTAATCGTTGGATTATGTCTTGAACGATCGACCGACCTGATCGTTTCATTGCTCGCGATCCTGAAAACGGGCGCGGCCTATTTACCGCTAGACCCAGCCTATCCGGCAGAGCGTGTTGCCTTTATGATTGAGGACAGCAACGCGCCGTTGATCATTGCCAGCCCGACGACCGAGTTTAAATTTCGTCTCGATCCGAAGAAAATTATCTACCCTGACGCGACAGAGGGCGACTTCAGTCCGCCCGTCGGGAAACCTTCCGATCTTGCCTATATGATGTATACGTCGGGCTCGACCGGCACGCCGAAGGGCGTGATGCTGACCCATCAGAATATTGTCAATTTCTTTACCGGCACGGACCTGACCGTCCCCCATGACGGGGAGGTACGGCTGCTCGCGATTACGTCGGTTTCCTTTGATATTTCAGTACTCGAAATCTTCTGGAGCCTTGCGCGGGGCTTCACCATTGTGCTCCAGACCGACGGTGTTTCCAAGGCGACGGTGCCGGGATTCAGCCTGTTCTATTTTGCCTCTGAAGTTTCAGGGAGTGGGCCGGAAGCCTATCGCCTGTTGCTGCAGGGCGCGAAATTCGCCGATGATAACGGGTTCGAGGCAATCTGGACGCCGGAGCGGCATTTCCATGCCTTTGGCGGTTTGTATCCCAATCCGGCGGTGAGTTCCGCCGCCGTGGCATCGATGACGAAGAATGTTGGCATTCGCGCGGGCTCTTGCGTGTTGCCGCTGCATAATCCGGTTCGGCTGGCTGAAGACTGGGCGCTTGTGGACAATATTTCCGCCGGGCGCGCCGGGATAGCCCTTGCCAGTGGGTGGCAGCCAAATGACTTTGTGCTGCAGCCGGAGAATTTCGAGAACCGTAAAGATGTGATGCTGGATGGCGTCGATACCCTGCGTAAACTATGGCGCGGTGAGAGCATCAAATTGCCGAACCACAAGGGCGAAGAGATTGAGGTATCCACCCTGCCGCATCCGGTAAACGGGGATATCCCGCTCTGGCTGACGGCGGCGGGTAACCCGGAAACTTTCGCCGCGGCGGCGGAAAAGGGCTGCTATGTGCTGACCCATCTTCTGGGCCAAAAGTTTGAGGACGTGGCCGAAAAAATCCGCGCCTATCGTATGGCTTGGCGTGAGGCGGGTCACCCCGGTAACGGCAAGGTTTCCCTCATGCTGCATACATTCGTGGGCGAGGATGAGGATCAGGTGCGCGAAACCGTACGGGAACCGATGAAAGGGTACCTCAAAAGCTCAGTCGATCTCCTGCGCCGCGCCTCCTGGAGTTCGCCGACCTTCAAGCAGAAGGCCGATGCGACCGGTGTGACACCGCAGGAAGTCTTTGAAAAACAGGAACTCACCGAGGAAGAGACGGATGCCCTGCTTGATCACGCGTTCGAGCGTTACTATCAGACAAGCGGCCTGTTCGGGACGCCGGACAGCTGTCAGGAGCTGGTCCGTGAAATTGCCCGCATGGGCGTGGACGAGATTGCCTGCCTGATCGATTTCGGCGTCGATACGGATCTGGTATTGAAGCATCTCACCTATATCAATGATCTGAAGAATAATCTGCTGGCCGAAGGCGGTGTGGCCCGTCAGGCCTCCGTCGCGGAGCAGATAGTCGAGCATGACATCACCCATTTTCAATGCACGCCGTCCATGGCCTCCTTCCTGGTGGCGGAGCAGGCGGGCCGGACGGCGCTTGGCAAGCTGGAGGTGATGATGGTCGGCGGCGAAGGCTTCCCGCCCGATCTTGCGCGGAACTTGCGCTCTCATCTGAAGGGCTCGCTCCTCAATATGTATGGCACGACGGAGACGGCCGTCTGGTCGTCGGTCGCCAATCTTGAAAAGGTGGAAGAAACCATTCCTCTCGGTGAGGCAATTGCCAATACGATCTATTCCGTGCGTAATGAGTTTGGTCAGGCACTGCCGAGCGGCGTCGCCGGGGAGCTTTGGATCGGTGGTGATGGCGTTGCGGATGGTTACTGGAAGCGCGAAGAGCTGACGGCGGAACGGTTCCTTGATACTGCCGAAGGGCGTTACTATCGGACAGGCGATCTGGTCCGCCATATGCCGAACGGTAATCTGGAATTCCATGGCCGTATGGATAATCAGGTCAAGGTGCGGGGCCACCGGATTGAGCTTGGTGAGATCGAGGCTAAACTCGGGGCGCTGGACGAAGTGAAGGACGCCGCCGTCACTGTTTTCGAGACCGGCGATAGCGATAAACGCCTTGTCGCCTTTGCGACGGCCGCGCCGGGCCACAAGATCGACCCGCAGGAAGTGCGCAAAAAGCTGGGTGAGCGTCTGCCCGAATTCATGACGCCGTCGCAGGTGATTGTGCTGGACGTGATGCCGCAAACGCCGAACGGCAAGATCGACCGTAAGGCGCTTCCTAAACCGCAAGGGCAGGCGAATGCCGCGACGGAGGCGGCCCAGAGCGATACGGAAGCCGCGATCGCCAAGATCTGGTGCGAGGCGCTTGGTCTTGCCGAAGTGGGCGTGACCGACAATTTCTTTGACCTTGGCGGGCATTCCCTGCTGGTGGTGCAGGTGCAGCGTCGGCTGAAGGAGCTGTTCGACAAGGAAGTGGCGATTACGGATATGTTCCGTTTTTCTACCATTCAGGCACTGGCCGGTCATCTCGATGGTGATGGTAAGACAGATGGGGAGTCGTCGGCGGCCAAGCGTGGGGCAGAGCGGGCAGCAGCACGGCGCGCCCGGATGACGAGAAGAACTGGCACGACTGTACAGTAACTGTGATTTTTGGCAGGATGAAGACCTGCCACCATAAGTGGCACCGCCGGGCACGGCGGAAATGAGCGGGAAAATGACAGACAGCATTGAGGGAATTCAGGCTTCTGAGAGGATTGCTATTGTCGGCATGGCCGGACGATTTCCGTCTGCGCGTTCGGTTGCGCAGCTCTGGAACCTGATGGCGAATGAACGCATTGGCACGCGCTGGTTCACCGATGAGGAAATGCTCGCCAATGGCGTCAGCCCGAAGGAGCTGGCGGACCCGAACTATGTCCGCGCGGCGAACTACCTCTCCGACATGGAATGCTTCGATGCGGGATTCTTCGGCTTTTCCCCGAGGGAAGCCTCGATCCTCGATCCGCAACATCGCCATTTCCTTGAATGCGCGTGGGAGGCGCTGGAGGATGCGGGCCATATGCCCGAGAATTTCGATGGCCGGGTCGGCGTTTTTGCGGGTTCCGGTATGCAGGCCTATTTGCCGTTCAACTTGCTGACGAATCCTGACCTGGTCGAGGAAATTGGCCTGTTCCTGCTTCGTCATACCGGCAATGACAAGGATTTTCTGACCACCCGGCTGTCCTATATCCTGAATTTGCAGGGCCCCTCCGTGGCGGTCCAGACGGCCTGCTCCACCTCGCTCGTTGCCGTGCATCAGGCGGCGGCCAGCTTGCTCTCCATGGAATGCGATATGGCGATTGCCGGTGGCGTCACGGTCGAGCTGCCGCATCGCCATGGCTATAAATTCGCGGAAGGAGAGATCCAGTCGCCCGACGGCCTCTGCCGCCCGTTCGATAATGACAGCGAGGGGACCGTGTTTGGCTCGGGTGCCGCGCTAGTTGTCTTGCGTCGGTTGGAGGATGCGCTGGCCGATGGCGATGATATCAAGGCGGTGCTGATTGGCTCGGCGGTCAATAACGACGGCGCGCAGAAGGCGGGCTATCTTGCTCCCAGCGTTGATGGTCAGGCGGAAGCAGCGGCGGAAGCTCTCGCCATTGCGGGTGTCCCGGCGGATACCATCAGCTATATCGAGGCTCACGGTACGGGCACGCCGGTTGGCGATCCGATTGAGCTTGCCGGGCTGTCGCAGGTTTACGGTGAAGGCGGCACTGGATTTTGTGGGATCGGCTCAGTCAAGAGCAATATCGGCCATCTGGACACGGCGGCGGGAGCAACCAGCCTGATCAAGGTGGTGGAGGCCATGCGTCATGACATTCTGCCCGCGTCGCTCAATTACAAGACACCCAACAGCCGCTTTGATATCGCGAACAGTCCCTTTTATGTGATGGCCGAGAGCAAACCCTGGCCGCGAGGGAGTATTCCGCGCCGCGCCGGGATCAACTCCCTCGGTGTTGGCGGCACCAACGCCCACGCCATTATTGAGGAGGCGCCCCGGCGTCCCGAGGCTCTGAATGCTGAAAGCTGGCGGCTCTTTCCCTTCTCGGCGCGGAATAAAGCCGCTCTTGACGGGTTGCAGGAGAAATGGCGGGAATTTGTCGTTTCAAAGGAGATGCCGTCCCTTGCCGATGCCGCCTATACCCTGCGCCATGGTCGCCGTGAATTTACCGAACGCCGCGCTGTCGTTGCGAAAACCACAGACGATCTCAAAGCCGGGCTTTGGAAGGACCTTCCGGGTCATGTCGCAGAGGGAAGCGCCGGAACCGCGAAGGCAGAGGTGGTCTTTATGTTTCCGGGCGGCGGCGCGCAGTATCCGGGCGCGGGCGCGAATTTACTGCAAAGTTCTGATGCGTTCCGGGCGGCGGTGGATGATTGCTTCGCGCAGATACCGGCGGACGCCCCTGCCGATCTGCGCAGTGTCATGTTCGAAAAATGCCTCGATGATGCGGACGCCCGGGCGAAGATGGAAATGTCCGGCTATGCCATTCCGGCGCTTTTTATCCTCGAATATGCCTATGCGATGATGTTTATGAGCTGGGGCGTGGAACCGGCCGCTGTTCTTGGCCATAGCGCGGGGGAATATGCGGGCGCGGTTATCGCCAAGGTCATGTCGGTTGCCGATGCCCTTAAAATCGTCGTCTGGCGCGGCAAGGTGATGGATGCCGCCGCTGCCGGCGCGATGAGTATTATCCCGGCGCCGCGCGAAAAGGTGACCGAACTGATCGGGGACAGGCTTGATATTGCCGCGCTGAATGCGCCTGATCTTTGTGTGGTGTCGGGTGAGATCGCGACAATCGACGCGCTGGAGAGCGAGCTCAAGGGCACGGAGTATGAAGCCACGCGGGTGCGTATCAATGTCGCCGCCCATAGCCGCATTCTCGATGATCAGCTTGATAATTTCCGAAATGGCATTCAGGGCATCCAACTGGCGGCGCCGGACATCCCCTTTGTCTCAACGCTCCGTGGGAATTGGCCGGAAAATGGTGATTTCTCGACCATAGACTATTGGGTCGAGCATCTCCGCCATACCGTCCGCTTCGCCGATGCGGTTGAGACGGTGCTTGAAAAGCCAAACCGGATATTGCTGGAAGTGGGGCCGGGGCAGACCCTGGGTCCGCTCGCGGAAATGAGCCGGGGCGCGAATGAGCCACTCGCCGTTATTTCGTCGGGTCGTCCGCCGAAGGAGATGGATGACGATATGGCGCGCGCACTGGTGGCGGCAGGGCAAATCTGGACTGTCGGCGGCACGCTGGAGTGGGAGAAGCTACCGGGCGCGGGAGGCCGCCGTGTTTCCCTGCCAACCTATGCCTTCGCACGGGACCGTCACTGGATCGAGCCGGGGTTAGGCCGCACGGCGGATACGGGGGAGGCGGATAGCGATAAATCGGTACATCTCACTCGGCAGGAAAATCCCGACGACTGGTTTGTTACCAAAAGCTGGAAATTCTCTCCGATTCCGCCCACGGAGGCGCGCCATGGCGGCCACTGGCTCCTTTTCCATGGCGGGGATCCGGTCTCGGACGCCCTTGTGAAGGAGCTTTCCGAACGGCGGGAGGATGTGACCATCGTCCGCCCCGGTGACGAGTTCCGGAAAGAGGAGGGCGGCTATCGCCTTGCGCCGGATGTGACCGATGACTATGAGGCGCTCTTCACCGATCTTGGCAAGATGCCAACCCATATTATTCATGCCTGGCCCATGGCGGCGGCGGTGGACGGGCAGGAAGGGCTGTTCGATAGCGGTTTCTGTCTTGCCCGCGCCATTCAGTCCGCCGATCCGTCCGACGACATGCGCCTTACCTTTATCGGAAGTGGCGGTTTTTCCGTCGCCGGGGAACCGGTGCCCTATCCCGCGCTGGGCACTTTGATCGGTCCTGTGCGCGTCGCGCCACGGGAAATTCCGGGCCTCAGTGCCCAATATATCGATCTGGAGACGGGAGATGACCCGATTTGGGCGGCACGCGCCATCCTTGATGAGCAGGGCGGGAATACTGCCGATGACTGCATTGCCTTCCGAGGGCGACAGCGCTATGCGCAGCAGCTGGACTCCCTGATGGTCGCCTCCGTCGATACCCTGCCCAAGCGGGTGAAAGACGGCGGACGCTATGTAATTACCGGTGGTGTGGGCGGCATCGGGCTGGAACTTGCGCGTTATCTTGGGACCGGGGCCAAGGCGAAAGTCGCTTTGATCGGCCGTTCAAGCTTCCCTGGCGACACAGAGTGGGATGTTGTTCTTGCCAAACATCCAAACAGCCGGACCGCGCATGCCATTCATGTGATCCGCGAGATTGAGGCAGCGGGCGGGAGCGTCCTGATCCTCAGTGCCGATGTCGCGAGCAAAGCGTCGCTCGGCAAGGCAATCGAGAAAGTCCGCGCGGAATTCGGCGGGATTGAGGGTGTTTTTCACGGGGCGGGCATCATGGACGATGCGCCGATGCTCGGAAAGAGTCTTGAAGATACGCATAAAGTACTCGCGCCGAAGGTAGATGGCGGTGAGAATCTCTCCGCTCTGCTGCCGGAAGGTGAGCTTGATTTCTTTGCCGTCTTCTCCTCCACCTCTGTGGTTACCGCGCCGCCGGGGCAGGTTGATTATGTCGCGGCGAACAGCTATCTGGAAAGCCTTGCCGCGTCGCGCAGCGATGGGTTGGCCATTTCATGGGGCGTGTGGCGCGATATCGGCATGGCCGCACGTGCCTATCGGAGCCAGGAAGAGGATGAAATCGGGCCCCATCCGTTGCTGGGGCCGCTGAAGACCGATGACAAAGGCGTCATTTCTTTCGCCTCTTATTACGATCCGGCGGAGCTGTGGGTGCTTGCCGAGCATGTGGTTGGCGGCGTGCCGGTCTTGCCGGGAACCGCCTACATCGAGATTGCCCGTGCGGCTATGGAACAGGCGGCGGCAGGGCGCAAATGGGAAATCCAGTCGCTGTCCCTTATGAGCCCGATGGTCTTTGTGGACGCTGTCCGTGCGCGGGTTGTGGTTACCCTCACGCCGACGGAGCGGGGCTATGATTTCCAGGTGCAGAGCCGCATCTCCGCTGACGCGCCGCTCGTGGAGCATTGCCGTGCCAACCTCGTGCTGAAACGATTGACAGATCGCAAACTGCCCGCGGGCTTGCAGGCGGCGGGCAGTCTCTCAATTTCCGATAACAGCGGACAGGATTCGCAAGAGGAACTGATCGATTTTGGTCCGCGCTGGGATAATGTCGGGCAGATTCGCGTTGGAACGAATATTATCGAGGCGGATTTCGCCTTGCCGGATGCATTTCTTGCGGATCTTGATCTCTATGCCGCTCATCCCGGGCTGACCGACACGGCGGCGACCATTGGCCTTAATCTCCTCTCCGATGTTGGGAGTGAAGGCGCCTTCTATGCGCCGATGTCCGTTGATCGCTTACGCATTCTGGGGCCGCTGCCGTCGCGTTTTGCTGCGCGGGCGCGCCTTGTCGCGGAAACGCCGGGCCGGTTCGCAAGTTTCGATGTTGTCTTTTCGGACGAGAAGGGCGCCCCCCTGATGATATGGGAAGGATTTGCGCTCAGCCGGATCGAAGGCACCAGCTTCGATACGACAAGCGCACCGGAGCAACTCGTCGATATCATGATTGCCCAAGGCATTGCCGCTGCGGATGCGCCCGCCGTGTTCAACCGCATTCTGAATTCCGATGCCCGCGCGATCGTCGTTTCCCCGACATCGATGGCGGATATTTCCCGTGAAATGGCACGTATCGGCGCACAGCGGCGCAAAAAGACAGATGAGGGCCGTAAGGAAAAATCCGGAAACGCGGCCGCCTATGCCAACTCGGTCGAGGAAACCATCGCTGGCTTCTGGTCCGACCTTCTTGGTGTGGATCAGGCCGAACCGGATGCCGATTTCTTCGATCTTGGCGGTCATTCGCTGGCGGCGGTGCGGTTGTTTGCGAAGATCCGCAAGGAATATGATACAGACCTGCCGCTTGCCACCCTGTTTCAGGCGCCGACCCTGCGCCTGCTCTCGGATGTGGTGATTGCGAAGGGTAATATCGATGTGGAGACCGCGACGCCGACCGATGGCGCGGATGCCCCTGCCCCGTCCGACGGGTGGTCGCCTCTCGTTCGGATCAAGAAGGGGTCGCCGCATGTGAAGCCGCTCTATCTGGTCCATGGTGCGGGTGGCAATGTGCTCAACTTCCGCTCTCTTTCCGGCTATATCGATGCGAATATTCCGTTTTATGCGCTCAGGGCGCTGGGGTCCGACGGGGAGACGGAAATCCATGAAACCATCGAGGAGATGGCAAGCTGCTATGTGACCGCAGTGCTGAAGAACCAGCCTGAGGGACCCTATAATCTCGCCGGATATTCCGGGGGTGGGGTGATTGCGTTTGAGATGGCGCAACAGCTGCGTGCCGCCGGGCATGAGGTGGGAAATCTGGTTTTCTTCGATACCCTGTCGCCGGACATCGATCCGCAGCCGGTAAGTTTTATCGAAAAGCTCTGGACGGCGCGTCACTGGAGTCTCGCTTTTGCTCTAAAATGGCCCCTCCGGAAATGGCAAAGCCGTGCCGCCGGACGTGAAATGGAGCAAATTGCCGAGCTTCTTGAAAAAGGAAGGAAAATCCCGGATGAGCTTGTTGGTCAGCGAATGACCAGCGCCTATCTGGCGGCGGAGCATCGCTATCGCCCGGCGGATTATCCGGATGATGTGTTGTTGTTCAAGGGAAGTCAGGCCAGCATGGACTTCCTGCGGGCGGGGCCGAAGCTTGGCTGGGAAAAGTTTGTTTCCGGCAATGTCGAGGTGATGATCTTCGACTGCGACCATTTCAATATGATGATCGACCCGACAATCAACGAGATTGGCAAGATCCTGAACGAGCTGTTGCTTAATCAGTGACCGGAGTGCCCGGAACATGCGTCTTGTAAAAGGCGAGACTGTCCTCGATCAGCCCTTGTTCCGCAAGATTAACGTGATTTCCGTCCATATAGGTCCTGAATGATTTCGGCTCTGCCGCAGCCTCGAACAGCTTCCGGGCGGAGTGCATGCGGATGGCGGTGTCCTGCTCCCCATGCAGCATGAGAAGCGGCGCGTTGATGGCCTCTATCCGGTTAATTGAATCATAGCGCTCCCGCGACATAAGGCGGCAAAAGGGCAACCCGTGGTATTTATCGGTGAAATAATCGCAGAACCGCGCGTAGGCTGCCTCAAGAGTTAGCGCAGCGACGGACCGCTCCGCCGCGAGACGCACAGCGACCCCCGTTCCAAGGCTATATCCATGAACAATGCGCCGGTTTTCGGGAATGTCCATGTCCATCAGCTTATCCAGTTGGTCATACAGGGCGCGGGCGTCTGCGGCGAAGGCGTCCTCCGACGGGGTGCCGCCCTTACCGCTTGATCCACGATAGACGAGAGCGGCCACACCGAAACCCTTGCCCAGAAAGGGTTTCAGCCGCCCAACGGACGGGCCGATGGAGGTAAAATTCCCCATGAAATAGAGAATGACTGGCGCATCATCTACCGGTGGCTTGATCCAGGCGGTGATCTCTGCCCCGTCCTCTGAGGCGAAGGTCACTTCGCGAACGCCGTCGAGGGTATAGCTTTCCGGGCCGCCGGTCGCCGGCTCGAATTTGTAGATCGATCCGTAGAAAAGACGCATCCCGGCAAATCCGGTGATGACAGCCAAGACGATCAGCACGCCTAGAAGTATGAGGCCGTTCTGCAAGGACATGGTTTCTTCCAACGCAGTCTCCGGTTTTCGGTTGCGTCAGCCTCGTGATTTGATGAGTTTGATGATGAACAGGAACACTACTGCGCCAATCGTTGCATGGATGATCGCCGCCAGAATGCCGCCACCAATGTCAATGCCGATTTTCGGCAAGACGAACCCGGCAATAAAGGCCCCAATAATGCCGACGACAATGTTGCCGATCAGGCCGAACCCGAAGCCCTTTATGATCAGCCCGGCCAGCCAGCCAGCGACAGCACCGATCAGCAAGAAGATGAGAAGACTTTCCACTCCCATGACAATCCACCTCTTTCATAGTTCCCGCACCCGTACATTAGGGAGGGAGTGCGAGCGAGTGTCAAGGTGGATTTCCTGACCTAGTCGGCGGTATCGGTATCTCCATTATGGTGCCGAATTCCCATGATTTTACAGAAAACGGTACCATAATGGTATCAAAAATGCCGGAATTGTTCGGTCATATCACCATAGTGGTGGTGTGACGTTCAGGTATCGCGGGCCGCGAAAAATGCTTGGCGGCTGATCCGCGACCAGCTTTTTGAAAGCGAAAGCGCGGTCCGGTAGGAGGAAAGAATCTCCTCCGCCATCGGGTCTCCGGTCGCAAAACTGTCCAGCAGGCCTGGCGTTAGTTCCCGCGCGCGCGTCAGTAGCTCCTTCGGAAATTCGCGCAGCTTCACCTCCTTGTTCTGCACCAGGTCTTCGAGCGCCCGGGCATTTTCCCAGTCGGATTCAGAAAGCCCGATGGCATTCTCAGATTGGCAGGCATTGGCGACAACCGCTTTCAGGTCAGGGCTTAATTCCTCATAGGCGGTGCGGTTGACGAGGCATTCGGCGGTGCCGTTCGGCTTGTTGAAGGAGGGCCAGTAATAATAGGGTGCGGCTTTATAAAAACCGAAGGCCCGGTCGCTCCAGGGGCCGAGAAATTCGGCGGCATCGATCAGGCCGTTCTGCAATCCGGGAAAAATATCTCCCGGTGCCAGCAGGACGGAGGTTGCGCCCATTTCCTCAAACAGGTCACCGCCGAGCCCCGCGCTCCGGATCTTGATGCCCCGCAAATCATCGAGGGATTTCAGCTCCTTCTTGAACCAACCGCCCATCTGAATGCCCGTGTTGCCGGCCATAAAAGGTTTGATATCAAAAGGTTGATAGAGTTTGTCCCAAAGTTCCTGTCCGTCGCCCTGATTGATCCAGGCCATATGCTCAAGCGCGGTCAGACCAAAGGGAACGGTGGTAAAGAAGACGCTTGCCTTCGCTTTTCCCTGCCAGAAGAAGGACGCGGTATGCCCAAGCTCGGCTGTGCCGCCACCAACCGCGCCAAAAACCTCAAGCGCAGGCACCAGTTCACCCGCCGCATAGAGTTTGACCGTTAGTTTGCCATCGCTCATGCTGGTAATGCGGTCGGCGAGCCGCTGCGCGGTGACACCGACCCCGGGAGCGCCCTTCGGCCAGGAGGTGACCATCTTCCATTGCCTTTTCCCGCTGGCGAGCGCGGGCGCAGGAAAGAGTCCCGCGCTTGCCACCCCAATGCTGGAGGCGGCAAGAAAATTCCGGCGAGAGAGAGATTGTTTCGTCATAATTCCTTCCTTTCATGAAGGCTGGATTGGCTTATTTGATATATCTGATCGAGGATCATGGCGGCGAAACTGCCGGGACCTGCCGCGTTCCTCGCGGCCTCTTTCCCCGCTTTCCCGAGAAGAGTGAGGCCTGCGGCCACCGCCGAAAGACGCTGACTTTCCGGGGCCACCGCAAGGCACGCACCCAACAAGGCCGTTCCGGCGCAGCCGATACCGGTGACCCGGCTCATCATCTCATGGCCACCGGTGAGGGTGACTTCTTGCGTCCCATTGGCGATCAAGTCCGTTTTACCGGTCACGGCCACGATCGCACCGGTTTTCCGGGCAATATTGGCGGGGCTTTCGGTGGGGGAGAGCGCGCTAATTTCCGCCTTGTTTCCCCGGATCAGGGCAGGGCCGCTATTGATAAGCTCCTGCGCATAGGCGAGGCGCCTTGGCGCTCGGTCGATCAGCACGGGGTCAAGTATCCAGGGAATGTTATTCTCCCGCGCGGTTTCCAGCGCCGCCTCAATCGCCATTTTCCTGTCCTGGTCGAGTGTGCCGAGATTGACGATGAGAGTGTTCGCCCCGGCGGTGAAATCCGCCACTTCGGCAATATCGGTTGACATGGAGGGAATGGCTCCGACAGCCAGCAGCATATTGGCGGTCAGTGCCTGTACAACGGTATTGGTCAGGCAATGCACGGCCGGGCGGCGGCGGTTCATCGCCTGCAACAGCTGGTGGGACATATCCTCGGGCATACAAAATCCTTCCATTCATTCGTTGAAGGGAAGGGCGCGATGTACATATTCTAGGATGACCCGGCCTCAATTCCCTCCGCCGGTTCTAACCGGATCAGGTTCTGCGGGTCAGCTTGCGCTTCTCAGCCTTTACGGCACCCCGATGAGTAGCCGCCATTTTAGGGGTTTTCATTCGCTTTGCAATGTGAAAATCAGATCAATATTTCTAACCCGAGAGGGTAGAAAAACTCTTGTGACAGGCCATCTGCCTTTATGATAAATTACTGTAATAAAAAAGTGCGGATACCGTCCGGCGGTGGCGCCCCAGAACAGGATAAGTTCCGTGACCCAGCAGCAGATGCGATTTACATTCCTTAATTTTGGTCATTTTGTTGATCATCTGTTCATGCTGATCTTTGCCAAGGCGGCGTTCAGCGCCGGGCTCTATTTTGGCCTTGCCGAAGATGGCGCCTATGCAGAGATGATACCCTATGGCATCCCGTCGCTTATTCTTTTTGGTGCCGGGGCGCCTCTTGCCGCCTATCTTGCCGATAAATGGAACCGTGTCGGCATGATCACCGTCTTCTTTATCGGAATTGGTCTTGCCGCTATTGCCACCAGTTTTGCGCAGTCACCGTTACAAATCGCCATCGGCCTTGCCGCAATTGGGCTATTTGCCTCAATCTACCATCCGGTTGGCATTGCCATGGTGGTGCAGGGTGGTGGTCGGGTTGGTTGGCGCGTTGGAATTAATGGTGTCTGGGGGAATATGGGTGTTGCCGCCGCGCCGCTGATCACGGGCTTTATTCTCGCCGATTATAACTGGCAGCTGGCTTTCATCGTTCCCGGAATTGTCGCGATCCTGACCGGCATTGGTTTTTATATCTTCGCCCGACGTGGCGGCGCCCGTCCACCGGCCATGCCCGCCGGGGAGAAGGATATCGTTGGTTTTGCTCCGGGGTGGAAGCGAGCATTGGTCGCCCTCTCGCTGGTCACGTCCGCCGGTGGCTTTGTCTTCGGGACCATGACCTTTATTATCCCGCGCATGTTCGAGGTGAGCCTGCCCGCCGTGACGACGAATATCGCTACCACGGGCCTGCTGGCGGCGCTCGTCTATGCCCTTGCGGCCTTCGCGCAGCTCGTGGTCGGTCGTTTGATTGACAAATACCGGATCAAGCCGGTGCTGTTCGTGATCGCTCTCGCGCAGCCTGTCCTGATTGGGATTATGGCGACCCAGACAAATTATGCTCTGTTCTTTGCAACGGTGGTTGCGATGGCGTTCGTCTTCGGCCAGATCCCGATAACCGATACCGTTATCGCGCGCTATGTGCCCGATGCCTGGCGGACGAAGGTGATGTCGGTCAAGCTGATGCTGAATCTGGTGATTGGGGCGCTGTCGCTTTTTGCGGCGCGCTTCATCCTGGAGTCGGGAGCTGGCTTTTCCGGCGTAATCACCGTTGTCGCGATCGTCGCCGTCCTGATCTCCCTCGCGGCACTGCTTCTGCCGGGGCGTGTTCGTCGGTCCATTCAGCCGAGCGTTAGCCCGGCTGAGTAGA
>NZ_JARGOQ010000042.1:23041-30892 GCF_029233945.1 Sneathiella sp.
ATGGCCTCGGTGCGCCCTCAAAGACGGAACGGCCGCCCTACAATAACTGCGCCGTGCTTGCGGATAATGAGTATATGTTTCACCGGGTCGGTAGCGTCGGCCCAGCGGCGGAGTATCATCGGTATGATAATCTCGGCCATGATGCGACGCTTAACCTCACGGAAGATAATCGTTGGCGGGTGGATGATGAAGGCAAGCCCTTCGCCGAGCTTGCCTTTGAGGAGGTGCGTCTATCCGTGCTGTGGAAGGGTTATTGCTTCAAGGATGAGGCGGAGGCAGAAGCCTATGACGATCACAGCCATGATCTGAATTCGGACCTGATCATCGAGATATTCTGCGATGACCTGACGGCGCGGGGCATTGCCGTCTCAAAGCCCAAAGATTTCTGGAACGATCCAGCCTGGAAAGAGGTAATAACCCGCGCCTATCCGGCCCCGACCGCCGAATAAGCTAAAGGCGAATTTTGCGCTGCTATAGTCACCTTTTCCTGATACTATGCGGGCATGGCAGAGGACCCATCCGAATTGCAGCGGCGGGCCGTTGCGTTGCATGCCGCCTATCACGCTGGCGACCTGGCGGCGATCCGCCGTCTTCTCAGTGACCCGCCGGGGTTTCCCAACAGTCAGCAACCCTATGAGCTGGGCTGTGCGGGGACGCCGCTTGAATATGCCTTCTGCTGGTCATCAGCTTCCCTGATCCATGAACTTCTTGAAATCGGTGCCGATGTTAACTACGGCGTGAATGATGGTTTTCCGGCATTGTTTACGCTGCTTGAAACCGACCGGGAGGATAAATATGAGTTGCTCACGCTCCTGCTCGATCACGGGGCCGATATTCATCAGCGCGGCATCAACGACTGGACGCCGCTGCATTATGCGGTGGCGCAGCAGGATCTAACAGCAGCGGAAATCCTGCTTGCGCGCGGGGCCGATCCGCATCTGAAGACGCGGATCGATGACGGGCTTTCTGCATTGGAAGAGGCGGAGCGAAGCGGGCTTGAGGAATTTGTGGCGGCCCTTGGTAAGCCGCCGCAGGGTTAAGGCCGATGTTTTATCGTTTTCCCGGAATCACATCGATGAACTCTGCCATGGCATTGCCCATGGCGACGAGCATGCCGTCCTGATTATTTACCTCCACATCGAAGAGCAGCCAGTAGCCTTTTTCCGTCCTCTTTTTGCTCTGCAGGGTGACGACCGGCGTGATGGTATGGCCAAGCTGCACCGGCTTCAGCCAGCGTGTTTCCAATCGCCGGTGAAATCCGCCGCGCGGGATCAGCCAGTCGGTGAGCGTGCGGGTGATCAGCGCGAAATTCTGCATGCCATGCATGATAACGCCTTCAAAGCTCGTCTTTCCGAACTTGTTCTTCATATAGTTATCATCGAAATGCAATGGATTGTAATCAAGCGAGGCATCGGCGAAGGCCTGAATCGTTTCACGGGTGACCGTAAAGGGCCGTCCGGTGATGACGTCGCCCTCATTAACCTTGTTAAACTGTTCTTCTGCAGTCATTTTTTTATTCCTTTATCGATCAAGCGGGACGGATGGTCTGGCCACGGCCGGTGCAGACAACTTCACCATGTTGATTGGTGAAGGTGTTTTCATGCACAGCGAAGAGCCGGTCTTTGCGGATAAAGCGGTCCAGTGCGGTGCCGCGCATGGTGATGGTGTCACCCGGGCGGATCGGGACGTGATAGGACCAGTTTTGCCCCGCATTAATGGTCCCGGGGGAGCGCATCCAGTCCTCCGTCGTGGTGCAGGCGAACATAAGAAGGATATGGATGGAGGGCGGTGCGATAATCCCGCCATAGATTGTCGATTTTGCATATTCCTCATCGAAATAGAGCGGGTTATCCTCCCCCACACCCTTGGCGTAGCGGGCGATGACCTCCTGGGTAAGCGTCACCGGCGTTGTGTCGCGCAACTCACCCGGAATGATCTGATCCCAGGTTGCGCGCTTGTCCACATCCTTCCAGAAATCAGTTTCAAAATTATCGAGATCCAAAATCGTCATACTTTCCCCCTCCTCGGGGTTGTTATTGGCGCCGAAGCGCGGTTTGTTAATCTTTTCAGTCTGCGGATGTAATACGGAATTCGACGCCGCAAAAATCAAATCCCGCCGGAGTGATAGCACATCCGGCTTTTTGCGCCCGTTCCTTCATTGCCTCCGGGTCGCGGGCCGTCAGGTCAATGGCGGTAAACAGCTCCGGTCCACTTCCGGCCGTATCGACAAAGCGGAGATAGCCGTAATCAAGGTCGATTTCGCATATCCCGTCCTGTTTCCCTACCGGACGGTCGCAGATATGGCCCCAGAGCTTTGCGCGCGCTTCTGCGTCCGGGCTGGTGATTTCGATGCCGAGAATATCGCCCGTCACCTCTGTGCTGACATACTGATGCCACTCGTCCCCCGCCCATTCATAATGGCCAAGCATACTATCGTCACCATGATGGTGGTCGAACTCCATCATGGTGGCACCGGTCTGCTTGGGGTTAAGCTGCAACAAGTCGGCTTTTTCGTTACGCCGTTCATAAATTGGATCGACGCCAGCCTCTTCGGCGAGCGATTTATGCCGCTCCATATCGGCGCAGTCGAAAATTGCCATATAGCCGCCACGCCCATTATTTCGGGCGAGGAACCGGTCAACAGCGGTATTCTCCTTTGTCGGCGCAACAATTTCCAGAAAACAGCCATTGATCGCATACATGATATTTTCCAGCCCGAAATTGTCGAGCACGGAACGATGGCAGACGTCCAGCCCGAGTACATGGCTGAAAACCCGCTCTGTTTCGGTAATATCGGCGGCGGCGAGGCAAATCTGCCGGAGCCGGACATAATTATTGGGTGACATCTTTTCTCCCCCTCCCTGGCGGGACAGGCCGGTTGTTGTTGATTGTTTTTCACCGGCGGGTAGAGTATTCCAAATTTCTGGAAGGAGGTAAAGGCCTGCTTCAAGATGGCGTCATGGCGCGCTCTCGTTTAGAGATCAAAAAATCAGTAGTAAATTTAGCCGATACTGATAGGCTAAGGCCTTCTATTACCCGGACAATTCTTCGAGAGAATGACGAAAAGCCTTCCTTCCCCCATAACCCGAATGAGCCAGGCGATGATCGTTCTGGGGATTTGCGCCGCGCTGATCGTGGCTTTCGTGAATTTGCGCGACAAGCCGTTCATACAGCTGATAGAGGGAAAGTTGCTGGACTGGCGGTTTGTCCTGCGCGGCCCGATCGCGGTGGATCCGGCGATTGAACTCGTGCTGATTGAGAAGATGCCGGACGGCGCAAAGGACATCCCGGTTGCGCCAGCGGATCTGTCAAAAGGAATAGACGCCATCACCGCTGGCGGGGCGCAGGTTGTTGTCCTTGACCCGAAGTTACTGCCGATGAGTGCCACAGGGAAAAATAATCTCGCCGCAGACCTTGCCCGAATCGATGAAGTCGTCATTCCCTATGTCTTTTCTATGGCGCCTTCGGCCGAGGCCCGCTCGGCCCTGCCGGTGCCTATTCAGAGAACGGCTTATAGCGTCTTCCGCAAACGCGATTCCGCCTCGGCCAAACGGCCAGCGGAGGCGGGTGGGTATCTCGCACCCTCTCTTGACTTGCTACAGGCCGCCCTTCCGGGTCATGTGGTCAATGAACAGTCGCTGACGCTAACCCGGCAATATGCTTATCCGGTCATTGGCTATGGCGGATCCTATTATCCATCGCTCGCTATTCAGGCCTATCGCCGCTGGGTTGGCTTGCCGATGGATGCGGTTGAGGTCAATTTCGGGGAAAGCCTGAATATCGGCAGCCTCTATCTGCCAACGGATAACCGGATGCGCCTTGCCATCAATTATCATGGCCCGGGCGGTAGCTACAAACGGACCCGATTTGCCGATTTGCTGGGCGGTGACCTGCCGGCGGACAAATTCAAGGACAAGCTGGTGCTCGTCGGGCTTGCGGCCTCAATCACCCCGGATAATGTCGCCACACCCTTCGATCCAGCGATGTCAGAAGTTGAATTTCTCGCCAATGTGATTGACAACCTCAACCGGATGAACCCGCTGATCCGATCGCAGCAGGTCGTTGTCCTTGATATCCTGCTCCTTGCGTTGATCGGCCTCTTTTTCGCGTTGGTTGCCGCCGCGCGGAGTATCTGGGCAGTGTTGACCCTGGCGGTGATCGCGACGGTGCTGTTCGTGGCGGCAACTATCCAGGCATTTGTTCTTTTTAACCTGTGGTTGGGTCTGACCTTCCCCTTGCTGGCGATTGTTCTGTGCACAGCGGTGCTGATGACGGTGAAACAGGTCTCCAGGAAACGCCGTGCCATACTCACAGCGGCGGAGGAGGCGGAGGAAGTGCAATTCACCACCCCTTGGACATTTGACCGGGTCGCCAAGGTAGTGGAAGAGGAGACGCCATCGCCGGATACGGCTGAGGATGATATCGATGCCGAGCCGCAGCCGGAAGAAGAGGAATATCTGACCCTTACCGCCGCCGAAGATCCTGAGATGCTGGATGACAAGGTCGCGGAAGCGGAAGAAATGACGGAAGAGCCCGCGGCGAAGAATGTCACGCCCTTCCCATCCTCTAAATCTTCATCCAAACCATCGCCGACAGGCCCGAGCGCCTTGCCGGTCCCGCCTAAGCCCACCTCTTCTTCATCGTCATCGAAGTCCCATAAGCAGGCCGAACCATCTGCTTCGGAGCAAAAAAACAGAAAGCCGGCCTCCCTGATCCCGGTGATGGATACGCCGGCGCGCGGGGATAAGGTCTCTCTCACCTCGGCGACGGATATGCCGAAATCGCCCGTTACCAACGATGAGTTCGATGTTGCTGTGCTGTTTATCAACATGACCGGCTTCATGGCGCTGGCCAAGAGCTTTGGGCCAACCCGCTCGGCGCAGTTTCTGCATGCGGTCTATCAATTGATTGAGAAAACGGTGGTCAAGCATAGCGGCTTTCTGGAACAGTTCGGGGAGGATGACGTCATGGCACTCTTCGGGCTGCCCGAGAGAAGCACGGAAGATGCGGTGAATGGTCTCAAGGCGGCACGGGAACTGGCCTCCGTTCTTTCAGATTGGGGGCAGCAGCAGGGATTTCCCGCCGGTAAATCAGCGGATTTCTGCATTTGTGCGGATTTTGGCCCGGTAAAGGTTCATCTCACCGGCGAGGAAGATGAGGCCGAGATCACCCTCTCCGGCTATACAATCGGGCTTGCAAGCCGCCTCGATAAAACGGTTGCCGCAAAGGGCGCGGACGTTGTCGTTTCCGAAAAGCTGATGAAAAAGGTCAGCGAAACCGATCTGACCGGCCAGTTGAAAGACGGCTTTACCGAACAGCCGATGCAGCAAATTCCCGGCGCGGCGGAGACGGTCGCCCTGTGGCGAGGTGAGTTCGGCGCGAGTTGACGGGCAGTAATCCGTGCTATTCAGCTCTTGGACGCACGCTCTATGGCGGCGGCGAGCGTGTCGAAATCCCCAACCTCGTTGGCGAGTAATAGGATAAGCCGGGCATTCAGCGCGGCGGACTGGTCGAAGTCCAGCCCCTCATGCGCGGTCATCAGCAATTCGTAAAAATCATCGCCATGGGGTTGCAGACGATCATCCATTCCTAAAGACTTGCTCATGATATTGTCTCCAGCGCAGGTTTGCCTTTGGCACGGGTGAGGGCCAAGGTCAGGTTTTCGGCGTCCGTTCCGGCCTCGAACGCGGCGGCAATATGTTGGTCGGGACGGATCAGATAGATCATGTCGTCGCCATAATGGGCGGCCACACCGGGACTATCTTCAAAATGCAGGGCTTTCACGTCTTCGGGGGCTGTTATTTTTGCGCGCCTGCCGATGGTGAGCAGCATAAACTCACCACCGAGCTCATTTAAAAGCCATCCACCCTCCAGCGGTGCATCGGGGCAGGGGGTGCCGGGCGGAAGGCCCCGGGTTGTGGCGCGCGGACTCTGCAAAGCAAACCCTTCCAATGAGCAAGGAACCGACAGACGCCCCGAATTCACCAGGCGGCGGGCGAAAGGGAGGTCATTTGCGAGGCTCAGCACGGCATCGCGGAAGACCGCTTCCATCTTCGATTTCGGGGTCATGAAATTGGTCGCGCGGGAGGAATTCATGATGTTCTCAACGGCGCCGTGACGTCGCTCCTCATCATAGCTTTCCAGCAGGTCGGGCGGGGCCTCTCCCTTCAGGACAGCGGCCAGCTTCCAGCCGAGATTATCCACATCCTGAATGCCGCCATTCCCACCACGCGCGCCGAAGGGGGAGACGACATGGGCGCTGTCGCCGACGAAAACCATCCGTCCATGAACGAATTTTTCCAGCATGGCGCAGGTGAAGCTGTAGACGCTGACCCAGTCGATTTCAAACGCCCGGTCACCGACAATCTGCTTCAAACGAGGGATCACATGCTCTGGCTTTGCTTCCTCGGCCGGGTCCGCGCCGGGCTCAAGCTGTAAATCGATGCGGTAGATATTATCCGGCTGTTTGTGGAGGAGGGCCGACTGACCCGTATGAAAGGGCGGCTTGAACCAGAACCAGCGTTCCGGTTCATCGCTCTCAAAAGGGGCTTCGGGCATATCCACATCGGTGATCAGGAAATGCTCCTCGAACCTATGTCCGTCGAATTTGAGGCCCATACGCTGGCGAATGTGTGAATTGCATCCGTCGCAGGCGAGGACATAATCGGCGGTGAGATCATATTTCCCTTCCGCCGTCTCGACATGCAGGGTAACCCCGTCATCGGCGATCTCTTCGCCCGTCACCTTGCTGAGCCAGCGCAGGTCGATGAGGTCCGGGAAGTCCGCAATCCGGTCAGCCAGATATTCTTCCACATAATATTGCTGGAGATTGACGAAGGCCGGCATTTTATGGGCGTCATCGGGCAGGAGATTGAAGTTATAAACCTCCTGCTCCCCATTGAACAAGCGGCCAACTTTCCAGGTCACACCCTTTTCCAGCATCCTGTCCCCGATGCCAAGGCGGTCGAAAATTTCCAGGGTGCGCTTGGCCCAGCAGATGGCGCGAGAGCCGACCGAAACGACGTTGTTGTCGTCGAGAATGACCGAGCGGATGCCTTTCAGCGCAAGATCGATCGCCATGGCCATGCCAATGGGCCCCGCGCCGACGATGGCGACGGGGTATTGGCCGGGGCTCTCGCCTTTCAGCTCAGGCGGCGTTTGGAATGGATATTCCCTGTTTTGATAATGCATGGCGGCTTATCCTTGCAGGGACGCCCACATTTCCTTGTCTCGTTCTGCTGTCCAGATGCGTGGCGTGTCGATGCCTTGCGCCTCATCATAGGCGCGGGCCACGTTGAACGGCAGGCAATGCTCGTAAATCGCATAATCGCCGAATTTCGCGTCGCACTCGGCGCGGACTGCATCCCACGCCTCTTTCAGGCTTCCACCGCGTGCGACCACAGCGGCGACCGGGCGGTAGGTGCTCTCGACGAAATCACGGGTGTTGGTGAGGGCGGCATTTACCATCTCATCCCCAACCAGTGCATCTCCGCGTCCGGGAACGATGGATTTGGGGTTGAAGGCGGCAATGGCATCCAGTGTGTTGCCCCAGTCATTGAAGTGACCGTCACCGCAATAACAGGCGGAATGATACTCGACCACATCGCCGGAGAAGATTACGCCTGAATCCGGCACATGGACAACCGTATCACCCGCTGTATGGGCCCGGCCCAGATGCATCAGATCAACGCGCCGTTTGCCGAGATAGACGGTCATCTTTTTGGAGAATGTCATGGTCGGCCAGGTCAGGCCCGGAATGCTCTCATATCCTTCGAACAGGCGGGGGAAGCGTTCAAACTCGCTGTCCCAGTCCTCTTGCCCGCGTTCGGCGACCATGGCGCGGCATTTGTC
>NZ_JARGOQ010000043.1 GCF_029233945.1 Sneathiella sp.
CAATGAAACGTTGTGAAACAAGGGGATAATGGCGCGGTTTCGAATTTTCGGGAGCCGCGGACCGTTCCGCGCTCAGGTCGTTTCAACCACAAACACCCCTTCCCCTTTAAGGTAGGCCGCGAGCGCGTCATAGGCCGCATCGAGCATGGCCTTATCGATGGAGCGAAGGACAAGATTTGTCCCCACCTCCCCTTGTCGGAAATAGGGATAGGAGCCCATGGAGACATCGGGATAGATCTTCTGCAGCGCGCCGAGTTTTTCCGCGACCCGACCTTCGGGCAGTCCTGCGCCGATGGTCCGGCTCAGGACTTTCGGTCCGCCAAGGATTTGCGGGGCAATTTCCTCAAACATCGCCTGCATGATGGTCGGTACGCCAGCCATGACATAGACATTCTCGATCCTGAAGCCCGGCGCCTTGCTGACCG
Source organism: Sneathiella sp. (assembly GCF_029233945.1). Taxonomy (GTDB): domain Bacteria; phylum Pseudomonadota; class Alphaproteobacteria; order Sneathiellales; family Sneathiellaceae; genus Sneathiella. The sequence goes on from NZ_JARGOQ010000043.1 coordinate 426, forward strand.
GATTATTAATCAGGCTGGCGCCGTCGGGTATGCGCGCCATGCGCTTGCGGGCGTCGTTAAACTCGATCCCGCTCGTCTCATAATGACGGGTGAGCAGCGCCATGGCCTCGGGATGGTGATCGATGCCGACATTGAAGGCGGCAGCAATGGAATCCGCCGTAATATCATCATGGGTTGGGCCAATCCCGCCGGTGGTGAAGATATAATCGAACTTCGCCCGGAGCGCATTGACGGCGGCAACGATCTCCGCCTCGATATCCGGGACGACCCGCGCCTCGCTGAGTTGCACGCCGATGTCGTTCAGCCGACCCGCCAGCCAGGCCATGTTTTTATCCTGGGTGCGGCCGGAAAGGATTTCGTCCCCGATCACGACAATTGCGGCCGTGACTATTTTGGCAGGAGCGGATTTCGGGTCTGACATGAAAATTCCCTGTAACTTCTGGACTTGAGGCTGTTGTTATCATAGCAAAGTGATTACAAAGGGCATCTGCTATTTTACCCGCCGGAACAAGTTTGACGTAAAATTATGATATTTTCTACTCCCCTCATCAAGGGCCGTTTGATCAAGCGCTATAAACGCTTCCTCGCCGATGTTGAACTTGACGGCGGTGAGATGATTACGGCCCATGTCGCCAACCCGGGTTCCATGATGGGATTGAAGGACGACGGGCTGACCGTCTGGCTATCTCTTTCTGATAACCCCAAGCGCAAACTCCCCTATAGCTGGGAGCTGGTGGAGGTGGACGGCGCGTTGGTCGGCATTAACACCGCCCATCCGAACGGTATCGTTGCCGAGGCGATTGAGGGCGGGCAAATCGAGGCGCTTGCCGGGTATGAGGCGCTGACGCGGGAAGTGAAATACGGGACAAACTCCCGGATTGATATCCTGTTATCCGGAGGCGGCAAACCGGACTGCTATGTGGAGGTCAAGAATGTGACCCTGAAACGCGACGACTCCCTCGCGGAATTTCCGGATTCGGTGACGGCACGTGGCGCCAAGCATCTGAAAGAGCTTGTCTCCATGGTGGAGCAAGGCCATCGGGCGGTTATGTTCTACCTGATCCAGCGGACCGATTGCACGAAATTCAGGATTGCGGCAGATATCGATCCGGTTTATGCAGCGGCGTTCAGGGAGGCAATCGCTGCGGGAGTTGAAATTATCTGCTACGACTGCCACATTACGACCAGTGAAATTCGCCCCGGGTCGATTATTCCGGTTATTCCTTAGTTTTTTTTTAAGATGACATGGGGTATTATCCAGAAAAACATGAAGAGCGCTTATGAGATATGAAACGAGTATAGATACGCCGGAACGCAATACCGGCGTGATCAAACTGCATGGTCCCGAGGCTTTTGAGGGCATGCGGATTGCAGGCCGTCTGGCGGCGGAAACGCTGGACATGATCGCCGAACATGTGGTGCCGGGTGTCACGACGGATGAGTTGAATACGCTCTGCGCGGATTTCATCGCGGAGCGCGGCGGCATTTGTGCCCCGCTTAACTATCGCGGCTTTCCCAAATCCATCTGCACCTCGATCAATCATGTGGTCTGCCATGGCATTCCGGGTCCGAAGAAGCTTCAAAACGGCGATATCGTCAATATTGATGTAACACCGACGGTGGATGGCTGGCATGGAGATACCAGCCGTATGTTCGTGGCAGGCAAACCGAGTGTGAAGGCATCGCGCCTGATCGATATCACCTATGAATCGCTGATGCGCGGGATCGAGGTCGTGAAACCCGGCGCGACGACCGGCGATATCGGCTATGCGATCCAGAATTTCGCCGAAGGCAAGCGTTGTTCCGTGGTGCGGGATTTCTGCGGTCACGGTTTGGGTCAGGTTTTCCATGATGTGCCGAATATTGTCCATTATGGGACACCCGGCGAAGGGGTAGAGCTCCGCGCCGGCATGATCTTCACGATCGAGCCGATGATCAATCTCGGCACCTGGCAGGTCAAGATCCTCGATGACGGCTGGACGGCGGTGACAAAGGATCGGTCCCTCTCCGCCCAGTTCGAGCATTCCCTCGGCGTAACCGAAACGGGATATGAGATATTCACCCTCTCGCCCAAGGGGCGGGACAAGCCGCCCTATGACATCTGAGGCAGAAAAACCGATGAGGAAGCCCGCGCTGCATGAACTGGATGCACCGGGCTTCGGTTTCGGTTTTGAAGACGCTTCCCCCAAGACGAAAGAAAATGACGATCACCGGCTCGGCCACCGCGAAAGAATGCGCGACCGCGTATTGAGCGCCGGGGCCCGGAGCCTCGCCGATTACCAGATACTTGAAATGTTGCTCTTTGCCGCCTCCCCGCGCGGCGATACGAAGCCGCTGGCGAAAAGCCTGCTCTCCACCTTCGGCAGTCTTGCGAAGGTTTTGAAAGCCGAGCCGGAGGCGCTTCGCAAGGTACCGAAAGTCGGCGATGCGGTCATCGCGACCTTGAAAGTCGCCGAAACCCTTGGCGAGAAGCTTCTCCGCTCCGAGATCGAGAAGAAAAATATCCTTGGATCCTGGCAGGCGCTGCTTGAATATTGCCAGGGAGCGATGAGTGATCGCGCGATCGAGCATTTCCGCATCCTCTTTCTGAACAACAAGAATCACCTGATCTCTGATGAGGTGCAGCAGACCGGAACGGTCAATCATACCGCCGTTTATCCGCGTGAGGTCGTCAAGCGCGCGCTTGAACTGGGCGCGACGGCGCTGATCCTCGTGCATAACCACCCCTCCGGCGATACCACGCCGTCAAAAGCGGATATCGATATGACGTCAGAGATTGTGGGCGCGGCCTCCGCCCTTAATATCCGGGTGCATGATCATATTATCGTCGGGAACAGCGAGTGCATCAGTTTCAAATCGCTCGGTTTGATGTAAAGCGGGTTTTGTCTTCGGTAAGTGGTTGAGATTTTGCGTTATCTCTGCTAGTCACCCGTTCTTCCGACAAATGTTTTCAGAAAGTAAGACCCGCCATGATCCCGCGTTATGCCCGAGAAGAAATGACCGCCATTTGGGAGCCGGAAAGCAAATTCCGCATCTGGTTCGAGATTGAGGCCCATGCTTGCGATGCGCAAGCTAAACTTGGCGTAATCCCCGAAGCCGCGGCGAAGGCCGTCTGGGAACGCGGTAATTTCGATATCGAGCGGATTGATGAAATCGAGCGGGAAACCAAGCATGACGTGATCGCGTTCCTCACCAACCTTGCCGAATATGTCGGGGATGAGGCGCGTTTCGTGCATCAGGGCATGACGTCGTCGGACGTGCTGGATACATGTCTGTCGGTACAGCTGACCAAGGCTTGCGATATCCTGCTGGATGATATGGACAAGCTGCTCGCCGTGCTTAAAGCCAAGGCCTATGCCCATAAGGATGACGTCTGCGTCGGACGCTCCCACGGTATCCATGCGGAGCCGGTGACCTTCGGCCTCAAGATGGCGCAGGCTTACGCGGAATTTGATCGCAACCGCGAACGGCTGGTGAACGCGCGAAAGGATATCGCGACCTGCGCCATTTCCGGCGCTGTCGGAACATTCGCGAATATTGATCCCTTTGTTGAGGAGCATGTAGCGAAGTCCCTCGGCCTCACGCCGGAACCCGCCTCCACGCAGGTGATCCCGCGCGATCGACATGCGATGTTCTTTGCGACCCTCGGTGTGATCGCCAGTTCCATCGAACGGCTCGCCGTTGAAATCCGCCATTTGCAACGCACGGAAGTGCTGGAAGCGGAAGAATATTTCGCGCCGGGGCAAAAGGGCTCTTCCGCCATGCCGCATAAGCGCAACCCGGTCCTGACCGAAAACCTGACCGGCCTCGCCCGCCTTGTTCGCATGGCGACGATCCCGGCGATGGAAAATGTGGCGCTCTGGCATGAGCGGGATATCTCCCATTCCTCCGTTGAACGCGGCATTGGCCCGGATGCGACGATAACGCTCGATTTCGCGCTCGCCCGCCTCACCTCCGTGATCGAGAAACTGGTGATCTATCCGGAAAATATGATGGCGAACATGAACAAGCTGGGGGGCCTGATCCATTCGCAGCGTGTTCTGCTGGCCCTGACGCAGGCCGGTGTCAGCCGGGAGGATTCATACCGCCTCGTGCAGCGCAACGCCATGCGTGTCTGGCGGGAGGGCGCGGATTTCCTTGAGTTGCTCAAAGCGGATGAGGAAGTAACAAACGCCTTGTCAGACGATCAGATCGAAGGCGTTTTTGATCTTGAGTATCACACCAAGCATGTGGAAACGATTTTCCGGCGGGTCTTCGGCGACTAACCGCAAAAGAGGCCCGCGTCGGTCAAAAAAGCTGCCATCTTCCGATAGATAATCAGGCGATGGCGGCTTGCACCCGGTCATGCGATTCCCATGTGCCCGCATTTGCGAGAATCCGCTCGGGATCATCATATTGGTCTTTCAGGATTTTCTCGTAAAGAGCGCCCTCCGCCTCCCGGCTTGTCGCGCCGGGTTGGCCGGTCAACCTATGTAGCGCCGTAGCCAGGGCGTCCACGGTGCCGGAGCCTTCATCAAACTGGGCTTTTTTGCGCCATACAAGGTCAACGGGCAGAAGATCGGCGCAGGCCTTTCGCAATATCCATTTCTCCGTGGTCTCTCCGGTGGCCTCTTGCGACGCCGGGTCCGTCCGTTTGAGCTTTAAAGCCGCCGGAATGGACTGGGAAAAGGCGATCAGGTCGCGATCGAGAAAGGGCGTCCTCGCCTCCAGGCTTTCCGCCATGCTCACCCGGTCAACCCGTTGCAGATTGATATTATGCATCGCACCGAGGGAGCGGGTCAGTTCATCGGCAAGGGCGCGCGGATCGTCAACATAGGCGTGGTGATAGCTGTATCCGGCGAAAAGTTCATCGGCCCCCTCCCCGGTCAGGACGGCTTTTACCTGCGTGCGGGCGAGACGCGCGGCGAACAATGTCGGGATCGCGCTCCGGACCAGGTCGATATCGGCGCTCTCCAGATGATAGATGACATGCGCCATATTCTCGATCAGGTCGTCGGCGGTAAAGGCATATTCATGGTGATCCGAGCCGATATGCGCCGCGACTTTTCGCGCAGCCAAAAGATCGGGGGACCCTTCGGTACCGACGGAAAAGGTTTTAAGCGGCCTCTTCCCCGATGCCATTTTGATTTTCTGGGCGATGGCGGCAATGATGGAACTATCGAGCCCACCGGAGAGAAAACAGCCAACCTCGACATCGGCAACCATCCATTTGGCAACCGCCGCTTCCAGAACGAGCCTGAGTTCAGAGGCGATATGGTCGATATCGGCCCCCGGTTCTATCGTCGCGGCACCATGCGGCAGGCGATACCATTGCCGCCAGCCCTTCTCGCTATCATAAAGCGATCCCGGAGGAATGGCTTCTATGCTGTCGACGGGAACGCCGTCATACGCCTTGAGCTCGGAGGAGAAAATCACGCCATCCCCGAGCCTGGCAACATAGAGCGGCTTGATGCCGAGCGGATCGCGCGCGGCGATAATCCGGCCCTTGGTTGCCAGCACGAAAGCGAACATGCCGTCCAGCCTGTCGGTCCAGCGATCGTCATCGGTCCGGAAAAGATGCAGGATGGTTTCACTATCGGATGCGGTCTCAAACAGCTCCTCGCCGAGTATGGCGCGGAGATCGTGATGGTTGTAGATTTCACCATTGACGATCAGCATGTCATCGGCCTGATGAATGGGCTGGGCACCATTTTCGGTGCCAATAATCGAGAGGCGGCAATGCGCCATAATAACGGGGGCGTCAGGCTGGCGAATGATCTGGACGGCATCGGGCCCCCGATGTGACACCTTGGTGATCATCCGGTCCGCCAGTTTTTCGTCTCCGGTATTCCAGAGACAGACAAAGCCGCACATATTATTTCCCAACACGCCAGAAGGAGTTGATTTATCCCGCAATTTCCCGCCTCAAGAGCGCGGCCCTGGCGAAACCGGTCGGGAAGCTCCCGGATGAAGGCCGAGGCCTCCAGCTCCGGGTGCATGATTTAAACTATTCGCCGGCGGCGATCTGTCCACGCGCGACGGCCAGCAGTTCTTCCATCTGGCGGCGGATACGGTGGTCCGACATTTCCACATTTGCGGCATCAAGGTCGCCCCGGACTTTACGAAAGACGTCTTCATCGCCCTTTTCTTCCATGTCCGAGATTATGACTTCCTTGGCGTAGGCCTCAGCGTCGCTGCCTGTTTTGCCGAGAAGCTCCGCGGCCCAACCGCCCAGCAGCTTGTTTCGGCGTACCATGACCTTGAATTCCATTTCCTGATCATGGGCGAATTTGCCTTCCTGGCCTTTTTTACGATCGTCGAATCCTGACATATCCGTTTCCAGTCCTTAAAATCTTGTTTCAAATCACTAATTTTGTCTCTGGCATTGCGTTATACCTAAGATGGTGTTCGCCGCCTAGCCCCGCAAGTCAATTTCTACAGATTATACATCATTTAGCTGACAGGAAATGTTGTATTTCCGGTATTTCTGCATTATGTTCCGCTTGCTTTGACGGTGAGATTTCTCCGGCAGGGCCAGACAGCGCCAATCCATTCCCGAATGACGGCTGTCTGATGTTTATTTCTCCGGCGGATAGCCGCCTTTTCGATGAGTTGGAGTTTATCCATGACCCGACGTAGACGTGTCTACGAAGGCAAGGCAAAAGTTCTCTTTGAAGGCCCGGAATCGGGCACGCTGGTACAGTATTTCAAGGATGATGCCACCGCATTCAATGGTGTAAAGAAAGCAACGGTCACCGGCAAGGGTGTTCTGAATAACCGTATTTCGGAATATTTGATGGTGAAGCTTGCCGAAATTGGCATCCATAATCATTTTATCCGCCGCCTCAATATGCGCGAGCAGTTGATCAAGGAAGTGGAGATTATCCCCGTCGAGGTGATTGTCCGCAATATCGCCGCCGGATCGATCTGCACACGTCTCGGGATCGCGGAAGGGACGCCCCTGCCCCGTCCGATCATTGAATATTGCTTCAAGTCTGACGAACTCAATGATCCGCTGGTTTCCGAAGAGCATATCACGGCGTTTGGCTGGGCCAATCCGCTGGAGCTTGACGACATCATGAGCCAGTCGCTCCGGGTGAATGATTTCCTTCTCGGCCTGTTTGCCGGAATTGGCATCCGCCTCGTGGATTTCAAGCTGGAATTCGGTCGTTATTATGAAACCGATGAAATGCAGATTATCCTCGCCGATGAAATCAGCCCGGACAATTGTCGCCTGTGGGACGCCGTGACCAACAAGAAACTCGACAAGGATCGCTTCCGCCGCGATCTTGGCGATGTTGAGGATGCCTATCAGGAAGTTGCGCGCCGTCTTGGCATTATTCCCGAAGGCGGGCCCGGAGACTTGCAAGGAACAACCGCAATCCAGTAAAGGCGCATATTTAGCGCCTTTTTTTAAACCTTAAGAGGACCAGATGAAAGCACGTGTCTATATTTCCTTGAAAAACGGGGTTCTTGATCCGCAAGGGAAAGCGATTTCCCATTCCCTGCAGGGGCTTGGCTTCAAGAATGTTGTGGATGTCCGTCAGGGCAAGACGATCGATCTGGACCTCGCCGATATGGACCGCGCCGCGGCCGAAGCAGAAGTTGAAAAGATGTGCCAGCAGCTTCTCGCCAACACCGTGATCGAGAATTATTCCATCGAAATGCTGGATTGACCGGACAGGGAGTTTTGGACAATGAAGGCTGCTGTTATTGTATTCCCCGCCTCCAATTGTGACCGTGATCTGAAAGTCGCCCTCACCCATTCCATGGGACGGGAGCCGGATATGGTCTGGCATGGCGAAAGTGAATTGCCCGATACGGACCTGATCGCCATTCCCGGCGGGTTCTCCTACGGAGACTATCTCCGGGCCGGGGCGATGGCCGCGAATTCCCCGATCATGCGCGAAGTCGTGAAACGGGCCGAAGCGGGCACGCCCGTTCTTGCCATCTGCAACGGTTTCCAGATCGCAACGGAAACCGGCATGCTGCCGGGGGCACTCCTCCGTAACGCGGGGCAGAAATTTGTCTGCCGCGATGTTGATCTCCTGGTCACCTCCCAGAATGAGCGCTTCGTTGGCGGGTTTGAACAGGGTGAAGTCGTCCGCTTCCCCGTTGCCCATCATGACGGTAATTTCTACGCGGATGAGGACAAGCTCAATGAGTTGGAGGCCGAAGGCCAGGTCGCCTTCCGCTATGTCTCGCCCGAGGGAGAACAAACCGGTGAGGCCAACCCCAATGGCTCCCAGAATAATATCGCCGGTATCTATAACAAGGCGGGCAATGTGCTGGGCCTGATGCCGCATCCGGAACGGTTGATCTCGGATGAGCTTGGCGGGACCGACGGTAAACGCTTTTTCGATCATCTTGTAAATTCCATCGTTTGAAAATATGACTGAAATCACCAAAGACATCGTTGCCGAGCATGGCCTGACCGAAGACGAATATGCGGACGTCCTCTCAATACTCGGCCGGACGCCGAACCTCACGGAACTCGGTATCTTCTCCGTGATGTGGAGTGAGCATTGCTCCTATAAATCCTCAAAAAAATGGCTAAAAACCCTCCCCACGGAAGCGCCCTGGGTGATCTGCGGTCCCGGTGAGAATGCAGGCGTTATCGACATTGGCGACGGCCAGGCCGCTATCTTCAAGATGGAAAGCCATAACCACCCGTCCTTTATCGAGCCCTATCAGGGCGCGGCAACCGGTGTGGGCGGCATTATGCGCGACGTCTTTACCATGGGCGCGCGGCCTATTGCCAATATGAATGTGCTCCGTTTCGGGCGGCCCGATCATCCCAAAACGGGTCATCTGGTCTCCGGCGTTGTGGCGGGAATCGCGGGCTATGGCAATTGCATGGGGGTTCCGACGGTTGGCGGGGAGACGAATTTCCATGCGTCCTATGACGGCAATATTTTGGTCAACGCCATGACGGTGGGCCTCGCGGACACGGACAATATCTTCTATTCCGCCGCCGCCGGTATTGGTAATCCGGTTGTCTATGTGGGCTCCAAGACCGGGCGCGACGGCATCCACGGGGCGACCATGGCCTCCGCCGAATTCGATGACGACAGCGAGGAAAAGCGCCCCACGGTTCAAGTCGGTGACCCCTTCACGGAAAAACTCCTGCTGGAGGCTTGCCTTGAATTGATGGCGACCGATGCAATTGTCGCGATCCAGGATATGGGCGCAGCAGGCCTGACGTCATCGTCCTTCGAGATGGCGGACAAGGGCGGTGTCGGGATTGAACTCAACCTCGATCACGTACCAATGCGCGAGGAAGGCATGTCGCCATACGAGATCATGCTCTCCGAAAGCCAGGAACGGATGCTGATGGTCCTGAAACCGGGCCGCGAAGAGGAAGCCCGCAAGATTTTCGAGAAATGGGAGCTGGATTTCTCCGTTATCGGCAAGGTGACCGATACGGGCCGGATGGTGCTTACCATGAAGGGCGAGGTTGCCGCCGACCTTCCGGTCGCACCGCTTGCCGATGCCGCGCCGGAATATGATCGCCCCTGGATAAAGACCCCACCGCCTACTGTCCTGAAAGGGGAGGATGTCCCCGCGCCGAACGATATCGGCGATGTGCTCCTGAAACTCATGGGCTCCTCGGAGATTGCAAGCCGGAGATGGATATGGGAGCAGTATGACCATATGGTCATGGGCGACACGATCCAGAGGCCGGGCGGCGATGCGGCGGTCGTCCGTGTCCATGGCACCCAAAAAGCGCTTGCGATTACAACGGATTGCACGCCGCGCTATTGCTACGCTGATCCGGAGATGGGGGGCGCGCAGGCCGTGGCCGAGACATGGCGCAATATCACCGCAACCGGCGGAAAGCCGCTCGCCATTACCGACTGCATGAATTTCGGCAATCCGCAGCGGCCCGAGATCATGGGCCAGTTTGTCGGCTGTATCAACGGCATGCGCCGCGCGTGCAAGGCGCTCGATTACCCGGTGATTTCCGGCAATGTCTCGCTTTATAATGAGACCAATGGCACCGGCATCTACCCCACCCCGGCCATCGGCGGTGTCGGATTGCTCGCCGATTACACCAAAATGACCACCCTCGCCTTCAAGTCCGAAGAAGATGTGGTGATGCTGCTCGGCGATCTGACCGGCGAAATGGGACAATCAATTTACCTGCGGGAGATTGAAGGACGCGAAGATGGCGCGCCGCCAACTGTCGATCTTGAAAAAGAACGTAAACACGGCGATTACCTCCGTGAGATGATCGAAAAGGGTCTTGTTACGGCGGCCCATGATATATCCGATGGTGGTCTTGGCGTCGCGCTTGCCGAGATGGCGATTGCCGGGAATATCGGTGCGGAAATCCTGCTGGAGACGGCATTGCCGGCCCATGCCGCCCTCTTTGCGGAGGATCAGGCCTGCTATGTGATCACGGTGAAACCCGACGATGTGGAGATGGTGCGGGGATTTGCCCTTGCCGAAGATATTCCCCTACACATAATTGGAACGATCGGTCATACTGATTTGAAAATAGACGGTGCCCTCACCATATCCGTGAGTAAGCTGAAAGATGTACATGCAAATTGGCTGCCGGGCCTCATGTCTCGTCCAGGCAGTGAATAGGAGTTTTGATCCATGGCAATGGATGCGAGTGAAATTGAACGGCTTATCAAGGAAGGCATCCCGGATGCCGTGGTGCAGATCACTGATTTGCGCGGCGACGGTGATCATTACGCCGCCATGGTAACCTCCGCCAGCTTTGCCGGGCTGCCGCGCGTGCGTCAGCATCAGATGGTCTATGAGGCGTTGCAAGGGAATATGGGCGATGCGCTCCATGCCCTCGCGCTGCAGACCTCCGTGCCGGACGGACAATTGTAAGATTTAACATTAAGAAGGATCGATAAATGCTTGATCAGGTAACAAAAGATCGAATTTCCCAGGAAGTTTCTGGCAATGACGTAGTGCTCTTCATGAAGGGCTCCGCCATTTTCCCCCAATGCGGATTTTCGGCAACCGCCGTGCAAATCCTGTCGCATCTGGATGTGAAATTCAAGGGCATCGACGTCCTGAGTGATCCGGCTATTCGCGATGGCATCAAGGATTACAGCCAATGGCCGACGATCCCGCAGCTTTACGTCAAAGGCGAATTCGTTGGCGGTTGCGATATCATGCGCGAAATGTTCGAAACCGGCGAATTGCAGGAAGTTTTCGAACAGAAACAGGTTGCTCGCGCCTCGGCTTAATCGTCGTCGTTTCGTAATCTTCTGGTTGCCGAGCCGATAAGATGGAGCGACTACTTCTCGCCCTTATCGCGATGGTGCCCGATTCTTTTCTCAGCCTTTGTTATGGCTTGAAGCCGGTCGTCATCGATGGCCAGCGGCTTAACAGCAAGGCGCGCCTTCTCTGTGATATCGACCGGAAGACGGCGACGCCGGTCCGGGAAACACCGGTTGAGACGACCCGCGCCAATATGGAACGCCTGGCAGGCGCTTTGGCGGGGAAATCGCCGAAGCTTCATTCTGTACATGATATTGAAATCCCGACAGATTTCGGTGCGCTGCCTGCCCGGCTTTACAAACCCGTCGATAGCCCCTCCCTTCCCGTTCTTGTCTATTATCATGGCGGCGGTTATATCCGCGGCTCGCTCAATAGCCATGACGGGCTTTGTGCGCGGTTTGCAAAATATGGTGGTTTCGCGGTCCTGTCCGTTGATTATCGCCTTGCGCCGGAGCATAAATTTCCCGCCGCCGTTGATGACGCAGTAGCGGCCTTTAACTGGGCAGTCCACCATGGGGCGGAACATGGCCTTGATCCCAAAAAAGTTGCCGTTGGTGGCGATAGTTCAGGCGGATGTCTCGCGGCGGCGGTGGCGCAGCAAGTGAAATCCAAAGGCGATGCTCAGCCTGTGTTCCAGATGCTGCTCTATCCGACATTGGATGCGCATCTTACGGCAAAGAGTTATCAGCTGTTCGAAGACGGCTTTTTCCTCACCTATGACCGCATCCGCGATTACCGTGATATGTATCTGAATAATGCGTCGGAACGCGACGATTTTCGCGCGTCCCCTATCCTCAATCGGGACCTCACGGGCCTTCCTCCGGCGCTTATCATCACGGCGGGGTTTGATCCGCTTCGGGATGAGGCGGAAGATTATGCGAAGGCACTACAGGCCGCCGGCGTTGGCGTTGGTATGGTCCGTTTCCCTGCAATGGTACATGGGTTCATGTCGATGACAGCATTACTGCCGCAGGCCGAAAAGGCCATCCACCAGGCGGCGGAGGCCCTTCGTCATGTTTTCGAGGCGGAATAGCGCCTAGGCCGCGTCCTCTTCCCCGCCGACCTTCTGCGCGAGGGCCGCCGCGAGATAGTCATCAAGATCACCATCCAGCACGCCTTGGGCATTGCCCTTTTCAACGCCCGTCCGCAGATCCTTGACCATCTGGTAGGGATGCAGCACGTAGGAGCGGATCTGGTGCCCCCAGCCGATGTCCGTCTGGCCGTCGCGCGTTTCCTGCGCCTCCGCCTCGCGTATTTGTAATTCCCGCTCATAGAGGCGAGATTTCAGCATCTTCATCGCTTCCGCGCGGTTCTTATGCTGGGATCGGTCATTCTGGCACTGAACAACAACATTCGTTGGAATGTGAGTGATGCGGATCGCGGATTCTGTCCGGTTCACATGCTGCCCGCCCGCACCGGACGCGCGGTAAGTATCGATGCGAAGGTCTTTTTCATCGATTTCCACCTCGATATTGTCATCGATGACGGGATAGACACCGACGGAGCAGAAACTTGTATGGCGGCGCGCGTTGGAATCGAAGGGCGATATTCGAACCAGCCGATGAACGCCGCTCTCCGTCTTGAGCCAGCCATAGGCATTCTCACCCGCAACCTCGATGGTGACGGACTTGATACCGGCCTCTTCCCCGGCACTTTCTTCCAGTATCTTGACCTTATAGCCATGCTGATCGGCCCAGCGCATATACATGCGAAGAACCATCTGCGTCCAGTCCTGCGATTCGGTACCGCCCGCGCCGGAATGAACTTCTACATAGCAATCATTGGCATCCACCTCGCCCGACAGCATGCTTTCCAGCCGTCGGCGGTTGACCTCCGTCAGCAGGGATTTGAGCCCCTCTTCCGCATCCGTGATGGTTTCCTCGTCGTCTTCCTCTTCGGCGAGGTCGATGAGATCGCAGTTATCGTCAAGTTCCTGAGCAATGCGATTATAGGCGTTGAGCGCGCCCTCAAGGGAGGTTCTCTCGCGCATCAGGGCCTGCGCCTTGGCGGCATCGTTCCAGAGATCGGGGTCTTCGACGAGCGCGTTCAGCTCATCCAGTCGGCGGGTTGCGTTTTCCCAGTCAAAGATACCTCCTCAGCAGGGCCATTCCCTGCTTGATTTCATCGACTAGTGACTGGTGTTCTGCACGCATTCTTCACTCCAACAACGTAAAATTCTGGCGGAAGGTAATCTGAATTTTCTGATCAGTAAAGCCCGCCTGTGCCGGAGCGAACAGCCTTTTCCGGTATTGTCCCGCTGATAACGGGGGAATTGCCGCTTTCAGAGCCATCAAGGACGCCGTTGCTGGTCAGCCTGCTTGTCGTTGTCTTAAACGCTTCCAGGATGACATTCTTGTCGCCGCGCTGTGCCGGTTCGCCGGTCTCGCCATTAATCCGGACAAGACGGATGCCCTCGGGGACGCGGAAGGGCGTTGCGGGCTGGTCTTTCAGGACTTCGGCCATGAAGTCGCGGAAGATCGGCACGGCGACAGAGGAGCCTGTCTCCTTCTTACCGAGGCTTTCCGGCGTATCGAAGCCGACATAGATGCCGACCGCGAGATCGGGCGAGAAGCCCATAAACCAGGTGTCCTGACTTTCATTGGTGGTGCCGGTTTTGCCGCCCAGCGGTTTTTCAAGTGCCTTGATCCGCACACCGGTTCCCCGGGTGACAACGCCTTCGAGCATGGAGACGACCTGATAGGCGGTCGTTGCAGGCAGGATTTGCTCGCGATTATCGGGAAGCTCGGGCTCCTCCTGATTGTTCCAGGCCTCGACATTACAGTTATCGCAGGGGCGTTCGTCATGACGATAGATGGTCTTGCCGCGACGGTCCTGTATGCGGTCGATCAGGCTCGGGGTGATCTTCTTGCCGCCGTTCACCAGTTCCGCATAGGCCGTCGTCAGTTTAAGGAGCGTCGTCTCCCCGGCGCCGAGGGCCATGGAAAGCGTCGGCATCAGGTTATCGGTAATGCCGAAACGATGCGCATAATCGACGATCGGCTCCATCCCGATGGCCCGGGCAAGCCGCACCGTCATCAGGTTTCGCGATTTTTCGACCCCGAGGCGAAGTGTGCTCGGCCCGTAAAATCGGTTGGTGTAGTTGGAGGGTTTCCAGCGCTCCCCATTTGGCTGGGTCAGCACGAAAGGGCCATCCATGATCTTGTCGGCAGGTGTAAAGCCATTGTCGAGGGCGGCGGCATAAACGAAAGGCTTGAAGGCCGATCCCGGCTGGCGATGGGCCTGAACGGCACGGTTAAACTGGGATGAATCCGGGCTCCAGCCACCGACAATGGCGTAGACGCGGCCCGTGTGCGGATCCATCGCGACAAGACCGCCGGAGATTTTCGGGATCTGTTCCAGACTGAAAAGCTTGTCCGTCGCCTTCGCCCCCTCTTTCGGGGTGACCGCGATGATATCGCCGACCTTCAGGACATCGGCCGGCTTCTTGATCGCCGGGCCTTTTTTATCCACCTCGATATATTGCCGCGCCCATGTCATGTCTTCCAGCAGGATGCGCCCTTTTGAGGTGTCGGGAAAGCCGATGGTCGCGGCCTCCTCATCCAGCTCCAGCACGACCGTCATATACCAGTCGCCAAGGCCTTTCGGGCGGGGGAACTTGATCATTTTCACGGTCCAGTCCTCGCCGACCTCAATCGTGGAAAGCGGACCGCGCCAGCCATGCCGACGGTCATAGGCGCGCAGGCCCTCGCGCAGGATACGCTCGCCGGTCTGCTGCATCGACGTCTGCATGGTGGTGCGCACGGACAGGCCCCCATCATAGAGCGCCTTCTCGCCATAAACATCGTAGAGTTCACGCCGCACCTGCTCGACGAACCATTCGGCCTGGATTACCTCGGCATCACCGCCCTTGCGCGCAAGAAGCGGCATGGCAAGGGCCTCATCGGCCTCTTCCTGGGTAATATACTCATCCTCAAGCAGCCGGCCGATGACATAGTTGCGGCGTTGGACAGCGCGTTCAGGATAGCGGAACGGGTTATAATTGTTGGGTGCCTTGGGAAGCGCCGCGAGATAGGCCGCCTCGGCAATGGTCAGGCGATCGAGGGGCTTGTCAAAATAATAAAGCGCTGCCGCTGCCACGCCATAGGCGCGATGACCGAGGTAAATTTCATTCAGATACAGCTCCAGCACCTGATCTTTCGTGAGCGCACGGTCGATCCGGAGCGCGAGAATGGCTTCTTTCGCTTTGCGTTCGTAGGACACCTCGTTCGTCAGCAGCATGTTTTTTGCCACCTGCTGCGTAATGGTGGAGGCGCCGACGGGTCGCCGTCCCTGCCCTAAATTCTTGAGGTTGGTAATGGCCGCGCGCGCGATTCCCTTATAATCAAGGCCCGGATGAGAGTAGTAGTCCTGATCCTCTGCCGCGATAAAGGCCTGCTTGACGAATTCGGGGATGGTTTCAATGGGCACGAAAAGACGCCGCTGCGTCGCATATTCCGCAATCAGGCTGCCATCCGCCGCATGGACCCGTGTCATCACCGGGGGTTCATACTCGGTCAGCTGGTCATACTCCGGCAGGCCCTTGCCGAAGTGATAAAGGCCATAGCCAACAGCACCAACGCCAATGACTCCGAAGAAAATCATCAGGGCAAAGCAGAGAAACAGGAATTTCGCAAAGCGCTTCATAAGCCAACTAATCTCAAATTACATAATCAAATTGTGAATATAGAGCAGATTCGGTTTTTTTCAGGCAGAAAAATATGATTTTTCGGAAAACCCGTCCCTGTTTCCCTGAATTCAGGGATCAACCGTTTTAAAATACCGGTCGATTGCATTGACAATTGCCTGTGCCAGCCGTTGCTGCCCTGTGCCGGATTTCAGGATTTTCTCATCCTCGCGATTGGAAAGATATCCCAGTTCCACAAGAACAGAGGGTACATCCGGCGCCTTCAGCACGCGAAAACCGGCGAAGCGATGTGAGCGCCCGCGCGTTTTCATGCCGGATTTGGAGATTTCCGGGATGATCATTTCGGCGAATTTGACGGAAAAATTCATGGTCTCCCTCTGTGCGAGGTCGATCAGGATGCCCTGCACCGTATCGTCCTGCACACTCATGTCGACACCGGCAATCAGGTCGGATTTGTTCTCGCTTTTCGCTAGTTCCGCGGCTTCGTCATCGGAGGCATTTTCGGAAAGAGTATAAACCGTTGATCCCCGAAAATCAGGGCGACTGATCGAATCGGCATGGATCGAGACAAAGAGATCGGCCCCGGCGTGCCGCCCGACGGCGACCCTTTCGCGCAGGCTGAGGAAGGTATCGTCGTTCCGGGTCATGATGACATTGTATTTCTTGTTCTTCGACAGGATGTCATGCATTCGCTTGGCGACACCAAGGGTAATTTTTTTCTCATACACACCGCTCTTGCCGATGGCGCCGGGATCGATGCCGCCATGGCCCGCATCTACGACGATTGTATATTTCCGGCTATTTACGGGCGGTTCCGGCGCAACAATGGCGACTTGTGTGTTCTTCTGTTGACTGCGCCGCGCGGCCAACTCTTTTCGGAAGCTGGCCTCATCGGTCTTCTGAATATCGATGAAGAAGCGATAGGGCTTGCCCGAGGAAGGCGGCAGGATCACCGTGCGGAGGATTTTAACCGGTCCGCCGACATCCAGCACAACGCGGGAGGTATCTTTCTTGAACAGGCCGAATCGATAATTCTCGACCAGGCCCTTCTTGCGGCCAGCGTCTTCGTCCGCCCGCCAGTTGAGCTCCGGTAAATCGATGACAATGCGATAAGGCTCGGCCAGCAGGAAAACGTCATATTGCGGCGCCGCGCTCATTTCCAGCACAAAGCGCGTCTTGTCCGTATGCTGGCCCAGCCGGGCAGAGGATACATCAATGGCGGGTGCTGCGTAGGCAGGCGCAAACAGACAGGCACCGGCAAGCATCAGGCCGGCCGTCAAGACATATCGGAAAAAGCGATTGACCATATCCATATCCGGATCACATATATTTTACGCTACAGTTTTGACGGCCATGTTTTCGCCGAATGGGCCTAAATTAGCGGCTTCGCGCGCTCTTTTCAATGCATGGCGGTTTTTATTATGTAATATTTTTCACCCCCCTGTCATTATTCACTTGGTATGTCCGTCATATTGAAGGTACTATAGCTAGGTGAGTTCCTGTGGTCAGTCCCATACTCTTATATATGAGATAGGGCGGCGCCGTGATCGACAGCTTTTGTAGGCATTGAAAGAGTTCAATCCCCGGAGCGTCTGATGACAGCGCTTAAGACAATGCAGAGAAAATAGGTGAAACAGAAATCGTTCCTGATCTCAATGTCGAGGGCAGGTTATGGCAGCCAAAGACTCAAACCGGACCGGTTGGCGGGTTTGAAAAACGTTTTTCGTTAATGATACGGCGCCGGCGATTTCCATAAAAATAGGCTGATGCTCTTTTGCTCATAGAGAGGGTATACAGTTACGGAGCTTAAGTATGGCTACGCGCATGCTGGTCGACGCGTCTCATGAAGAGGAGACACGCGTCGTAATAGTTAAAGGTACCCGTCTCGAAGAATTTGATTACGAGACGGCATCAAGAAAACAACTCAAAGGCAATATCTATCTTGCAAAAGTAACAAGAGTTGAGCCCTCTCTTCAGGCAGCCTTTGTTGAATATGGCGGAAATCGCCACGGCTTCCTTCCCTTCAATGAAATCCATCCCGATTATTACCAGGTGCCGATTTCCGACCGCGAAGTCCTGATCGAACAGGAAGCCGCGGCAGAACGCGAAGCGAGCGATCTGGAAGATGCGGAAATCGATGGATCTGCTGCCGATGTGACGGCAGAGACGAAAGAGGATGCGGATGAGACCGAAGCGATGGTGGAAGCCGACGCTGCGGACGACGAAGAGGGCATTGTCGACGATGTTGACGACACGGGCGGTGGCCTGGAAGTTGTCGATAGCGATGACGATGATGTTGTCGAGAATCTCGGGGGCGAGGACGACGTCGAGGATCGGCGCGCCACAAAACCGCGACGCAATTATAAAATTCAGGAAGTGATCAAGCGGCGGCAGATCCTGCTGGTGCAGGTGGTCAAGGAAGAGCGCGGCAACAAGGGCGCGGCGCTCACGACCTATATCTCCCTGCCCGGCCGCTATAGCGTGCTGATGCCGAACACAGGGCGTGGCGGCGGGATTAGCCGCAAGATCAGCAACCCTGCCGATCGCAAGCGGCTCAAGAAAATCGCGAACGAACTCGAAGTGCCCGACGGGATTGGCGTTATTATCCGCACCGCGGGCCTCAGCCGGACCAAGGTTGAGATCAAGCGCGACTATGAATTCCTGATGCGGCTCTGGGACGATATCCGGGAGCTGACACTCAAATCCATCGCGCCTTATTGCGTCTATGAAGAGGCGAACCTGATCAAGCGGAGCATCCGCGATCTTTACGACAAGGAGGTCAGCGAGGTTCTGGTTGAGGGCGATGAGGGCTACAAGGTGGCGAAGGACTTCATGCGCAAGCTGATGCCGAGCCATGCGAAAAAGGTCCAGCCGTACAAGGACAAGATCCCCCTCTTCCACCGGTTTCAGGTGGAGCAGCAGTTTGCCTCCATGTATCATCCGGAAGTGCAGCTTAAATCCGGCGGCTATATCGTCATCAACCCGACGGAAGCACTTGTTTCCATCGACGTCAACTCCGGCAAGGCCACGCGGGAGAGGAATGTCGAGGATACGGCGACGAAAACCAACCTTGAAGCCGCCGAGGAAATTGCCCGTCAACTGCGCCTCCGCGATCTTGCCGGGCTGATTGTCATCGACTTCATCGATATGGATGACAACCGCAATAACCGCGCAGTTGAACGGCGGATGAAGGATTGCCTGAAATCCGATCGTGCGCGTATCCAGGTGGGGCGGATCAGTCCTTTTGGCTTGATGGAAATGTCACGTCAGCGGCTCCGGCCGAGCTTTCTGGAAACCAGTACGACGGTATGTCACACCTGCGGCGGATCGGGTTTTGTCCGCTCCATTGAGTCGACGGCGCTTTTGATTATCCGGACTCTGGAAGAAGAAGGCGTCCGCGAGAGAAGCGCGAAAATCACCGTCGCCGTTCATACAGAAGTGGCGATTTACCTGCTTAACCAGAAGCGGGCTGTTATTCAGGACCTGGAAAATGTCTATGGCATGACGATCCTGATCGTTGCTGACCCAACCTCCAACCTCAATGATTACAAGATTGATCGGGAAAAAGGAAAGCCCGGCGATCTGACGCCGGTCACGCGCGAAGTGACGGCGGCCTACACCGGCACCATTGAGGAAGAGGAAACCGAGCAACCCTCGACCGAATCAAATGGGGAAGAGGATGGTGCCGCGCCGAAACGGCGCCGTCGTCGTCGGCGGCGGAAACCGCGCGATGAGAACGCACCGCAGGAGGCAAATGCCGAGGAGCAGTCCGGTGAGAGCCAGCCTGCCAGCGGTGATGACGAGAATGAGGGCGGAGAGCCCAAGCGCCGTCGCCGTGGCAAGCGCGGAGGCCGTCGGCGGTCCCGCAATGCCGCCTCTGATGAACAGCAGACAGTTGATACCAGGTCAGACGATGAAAACACCGGTTCCGATGGTGGCGAGGCTGTGGTCATTCCGATCTCTGTAACGGACGAGAGCAAGGCGGGAACCGTTGAAGCCTCCGAAACTTCGGAAGTGGCGGCAGAAGCGGAAAAGAAACCGCGTCGCTCCCGCCGTAAGCCGAAGGCGGAGGATGAGGCAGACGCAAGCGCATCAAGCGAGATTGCTGAAGCTCCTACGGAAGAGACTTCTGAACAGGCGGAGAAACCGAAGAAAGCGCCTGCACGTCGACGCCGGACCGCAAAAAAAGATGATGAACCAGTAGCGCCAGAGGCTGAGCCAGCGGAGGTTGCCGCAGCGGCGGAGGCTCCATCTGAACCTGCGGCCCCTGCCCCAACCGAAATCCCGGAACCGGAGGTCGCTGAAAAACCGGTGTCGGTTACCCTGGTGAACGAAGATGCGGCGGAAGAAACCGTGGCGGAAAAGAAACCCAAGCGCAGTGGCTGGTGGCGGCGGGGCTAGTCCCCGACAGCAAAACGAGATAGCAAAAAGGGAGCTTAACGGCTCCCTTTTTTAATGCCGGACCAGCTTTTGAGGCGCTCAATCGCCTGTTCAATAGTGGCCGTCGATCCGGCGAAGGAAAACCGGACATAACCCGTGCCGCGATGGGGATCGAAATCAAGGCCCGGCGTTGCTGCGACGCCTGTTTCATTCAGCATCTTTTTGCAGAACGCCACCGAGTCATTGGTGAATTCGCGCACATCCGCATAGACATAAAAGGCGCCGTCGGCGGACGCGAGCCGCGAGAGACCAAGTTTCGGCAGTTCGGTGAGCAGAATATCGCGATTCCGGGCATAGCCCCGGACATTATCTTCCATCTCATCCATGCATTCGAACGCCTTGACGGCGGCATACTGGCTGAGCGCGGGTGGTGAGATAAAGAGGTTCTGCGCAAGTTTCTCGATTGTGCTGACCATCCGTTCGGGCACGATCATCCAGCCCAGCCGCCAGCCGGTCATGGAAAAATATTTGGAGAAGGAATTAATGACAATCGCCTCCTCCGTCAGCTCCAGGGCCGTCGTCGCCGGTTCATCATAGGTGATGCCGTGATAAATCTCGTCAGAAATAAATTGCAACCCGCGCCCCGCACAATAATCGACAAGCGCGGCCAGTTCATCATGCTTGATCATGGTGCCGGTTGGGTTCGACGGGCTCGCTACCAGCAGCCCGGCAATCGGATCGCTCACCTTGTCGATCAATTCCGGTGTCGGCTGGAAATTTGTCTCCGCATGACAGGGCAAGCCGACAGGCACCAGATCGAGGGAGGTCAGAATATTACGATAGGCCGGATATCCGGGTTCAGCGAGGAGCACACCCTCTCCCTTCTTGAAGGCCGAGAGGAAGGTCAGGAGAAAGCCGCCCGAGGAGCCCGTGGTGACGACAACCCGCTCCTTCGGGACGTCAACACCATAGAAGTCCTTGTAATGCCTTGCGATTGCCTCCCGCAAGGGAGCAATGCCAAGGGCGTCGGTATAGCCGATCTGCTGGGTCTCCAGCGCATCCTTTGCCGCCGCCAGTACCTTCGAGGGCGCAGAGGTGCCCGGCTGCCCCACTTCCATATGAAAGACTTCGCGCCCTTCCTGCTCCCGCAGGTTCGCGGCCTTCAAAACTTCCATTGCAATAAAGGGGCTGATTTCCCGGCCTGAATTGTTCGCCATGCGTCTTCCTTTAACTTGGCAGATATCAGTTTTCGATGAGGGACAGGCCGTAACCGCGCGGATCATGGCGGGAGACACAGTTGAACAGCTTGCCATCCCGGCAATAGATTGCGTTGACGGAGGCGAGCCGGTCAACCTCCACCATGACCGGGAACTCCGCCTGCAGGCTGCTGACATCCTCCGCTGTCATCGCGGATTCGAAGAGTAGAGGAAGCTGGGTGCCCATGGTGAAGAGGCGCGCGCTATCCATCGCCGGATCGAGATTGCCGCCCTTGGCGAAGATATTGAGTGCCGTCGTTACGGACGCAACCGTTGCAGACGCTCCGCCCGTTGCCGCCCCGGCATAATAGAAATCCTTATTCGGCAGATTGACGATTAGCAGCGGAGAGGCGGTGAATTCCTGGCTTTCCGGCGGCTGGTTCCCGGCCATGATAATGCCGGTAATCTCGCCCATCTGCCCCCCGCCAAAGGGAAAGCCGAGGCCGACAACACAGGCCACTGCCCCGCCCCGGTTATCCGTGGTCACAAAAGAGGTGGTGCCGTGGCTGATAAAGGGAGACATGGCCGGTATATCTGAGAAAACATCCGCCGTGGCCCGGGCAATCTCAATCTGGGGGATCGTGACATCGACACCGAGGATGCCCTTGCCCTCAAAGAGCAGTTTCCAGAGCTTGCTATACACATCGCCGGACGGGCCAGCGGATACACCGGCCATATTGTTATCCACGCGGAAGCTTTGCGCCTCTTTCCAGATCGGCTTGAAGTTCAGCATGTCGGATGGTGTGATCTTGCCGCCGGCCGCAAGCGCATCTTGGCTGAAGGTCCGGGCCCAGTTCCCGCTATAGAAGGAGGCGCCGCCTTCGGAGCGCAGGGCCGATAACAGACTGGCGAGCCGGATCTGGCGGATTTTCGTGCCTTCCGCCACAAACTCTCCATCTTTATCCATGAAAATACTCTGGATATTATAGTCGAGGAGGAGCTGATCCTTATTCAGGACCATCGCCATATGTTGCGCGCGGGAGAGAGGCTGACCGAAATTGGCGATCTGTTCGGCGGGAGCGAGAAGCTGCGACCATTCAAGCCTGCCGTAACGCGCCTGCAACGCCGCCATGCCACGAATATTGCCGGGAATTGCAATCGATCCCCCGCCAGACGGGGCCCTGTTAAAAAACTGCAGATTTTCAAGCTTGTTCGTCTCGGTGTCATAGACGATACATTCCCCGCCGCCACCGAGGGAGGCCGCAATCGGGTATGTCACGGCGAGAGTGAAGTAAAGTGCGGTTGCCGCATCCGCCGCCGTGCCGCCCGAGGAGAGGATATCTTCCGCGATGAGGGTGGCGCGCGGTTCATCGGACGCCGCGCCGCCGAGATTCTCTTCGACATTGCCGATCTCCCCAAGCGGGACGGAAGGGCCGCCGCAGGCATTGAGTGTGAGAGGGGCAAGACATGCGAGTGATATCAATCGAACCTTCCATTGACGCGAGAGCTCCCAGTTCCTAGTTTTAGGAAGGGATGAAAGGAATTTATTCTTGATCAAACGCATATTTACGCCGATATCCATATTCTTGGTCCTGTTACTGTCCTTGGGGAGCGCCGCTGCCAAACAGACGGCCCCTTCTTTTATTCGTGACGCAGAAATTGAACATACCCTTCGCGCTTACGCAAGGCCTCTGTTCAAGGCGGCGGGGCTGAATGGCGATGATGTGGAGATTTATATCATCAACAGCACTGACCTCAACGCCTTTGTCGCGGGCGGACAGCGGCTGTTCATATATAGAGGCTTGTTGGAGCGGGTTGAGAATCCGGGCCAGTTGAAAGGCGTGATCGCCCATGAAACGGGCCATATCGCGGGCGGGCATCTGGCGCGAACGCGCGATGCGCTTGCCAATGCGAATGTCAAAAGTATCGTCGGCATGATCCTGGGCTTGGCCGCCATGGCGGCAGGTGGCGGTCAGGCCGGTGCGGCGGTGGTCCTCGGCTCTCAGGATGCAGCGACGAAATCCTTCCTCAGCTACAGCCGGACGCAGGAATCTTCCGCGGACCAGGCGGCCATTACCTATCTGAACCGGACGGGCCAGTCGGGGCGCGGCATGGTGGAGTTTCTGGAAATTATCGGCAAGGATCAGTATCAGCCGCAATCGACCATTTCCTCCTACTACCGGAGCCATCCGGTCAGCAGTGAACGTGTTTCGGCGCTTGCGCAGCGGGTGAAGAATTCGCCCTACAAGGACACACCGGCGAGTGACGCGGATGTGATCGCCCTCAAAAGGATGCAGGCGAAGCTTTATGGCTTTACCCGCCCTCTCCCCAAGACGCTCAAGCAATATCCTGAAAGTGACCAGAGTCTTGAGGCCAGATATGCACGCGCCATCGGATATTTCAGATATCCCGATCTTCCCAAGGCGATCAAGGAGATTGACAGCCTGATCGCGGAAAGTCCGTCCGATCCCTATTTCCATGAACTAAAGGGGCAGGCACTTTATGAGAACGGGGATATCTTTGGGGCCCTCGCCCCGCTGGAGACCGCCATGACGCTTGCGCCGAATGAACCCCTGATCCTGACATTCTATGGCACCGTCCTGAACGCGACCGGGGATGTGCGAAATTCCGAGAGGGCTATTGTTGTGTTGAATGACAGTCTCTCTTTCGATCCGAACAACGGCAACACATGGGACCAACTGGCCACCGCCTATAGCCGGACCGGCGATACGGGGATGCTGTCATTGGCAAGCGCGGAACGCTCCCTATTGGAGGGAAATTACCAGAAGGCCATATTTCATGCCCAGCGGGCGCAGGATTTCTTCAAACTTGGCAGCCCGTCCTATCTTCGTCTGGACGACATCATTACCTATGCCAATCAGGCGTCACGGAAGCAGTAACCCGTGACGCCCGGAAAGGTTATTTCTGGCTTTTCAGCAAGTCGCGAATTTCTTCAAGAAGAACCTCTTCGCGTGGCGGTGCGGCGGGTTCGGCCGGAGCTTCCTCTTCCTTCGGGGTCAAGCGATTGATCTGCTTGATCAGGAGGAATACCGCGAAGGCGACGATAATGAAGCTGATCACCGTATTAACGAAAGCGCCGTAATTCAGGGTGACCGCACCCGCTTCTTTCGCGGCAGCCAGGGTTTCATAGGTTCCGCCGGACAGAGTGATAAAGAAATCTGTAAAATCAACACCACCCAGAAGCATGCCGATTGGCGGCATGATGATGTCCGCAACGAGTGATTTGACGATTGTTCCAAATGCAGCACCAATAATGATACCGACGGCCATATCGACAACATTGCCGCGCATGGCAAATTCTTTAAATTCCTTAAGCATAGACTACCCCCAACTCTTAAAAGTATAAGCGCATACTTGTACTATTTTCCGGGTTATTGCGCAGTATTCCCGTATTCTTGACTATAATATACTTTATAAAATCCACAATCGTGTTTATCTGGATGGGGTCGTCATGCGCATTTGTCCTGCAGAAATGATCACAGGAAAGTTTATTTGATTTTATCGGGCGCTCGCGCATACTCGGTAAAAATTAACCCATGAAAGCAATAACATGTCCGGCAAATCCAGGCTCAGCAGCCTCAGCATTCTCTCTCTTTGTGCCTTGATCGGGCTGATCACTTTTGGCGCCTATCAATATATGCTGGCGAAACCCCAAGGGTCGGAGGATGAGTTCGGCGAGCGGGTTCGCGCCTATCTCCTCTCCAATCCGCAGGTGCTGCGCGAGGTGATTGCGGAGCTTACCAAGCAAGAAGAAATGGCCGCTACGGTAGAACGTACGGGCCTGATAGCGTCGCTCGCAACGGACTTGAAAGACGACGGGCACAGCTATGTTGCCGGAAATCCCGATGGGGATGTAACGATTGTGGAGTTTTTTGATTATCGCTGCGGTTATTGCAAGCAGAGCTTCCCTGAATTGATGAAAACTGTTGAGGAAGATGGCAATATCCGTCTGGTTCTAAAGGAATTTCCCATTCTCGGCGCGGATTCCTTCCTTGCTTCTCAGGCGGCAATCGCTTCACTGGAGCAGGACAAATATCTCGCCTTTCATACCGCGCTGATGGAAAGTCGCGGCGGCATGACGATTGAGCGTATCCGCAGTATCGCCGCCGATGTCGGCCTCGATGTGGAACGGCTTGAGGCTGACATGAAAAAGGATGAGGTCCGCGAGATCGTCGAGAAAAACTATGTTCTTGCAAAGAAACTCGGGATCAGCGGCACACCCGCCTTCGTCATTGGCGAGGAGTTTATCCCCGGCGTTATTTCCGGGGAGCAGATGCAGGCGCTCATTGCGGCGGTGCGGGAATCCTCGGCTCTCGCCGCGGAAAATGAATCCTGACTAACGCGCGTTAGATAACGCCGCGCCTGATCTGATCGAGCTCGATTGATTCGAAAAGTGCCTGAAAATTCCCCTCCCCGAAGCCTTCATTGCCCTTTCGCTGGATAATCTCAAAAAAGATCGGGCCGATGACATTCTGGGTGAAAATCTGCAGGAGCAATCCCTGCCCTTCGGTCGGCGCACCGTCAATGAGGATTTGCAACTCTTGCAGCCTTGCGACATCTTCCCCGTGATCCGCCACCCGTTCATTGATCTGCTCAAAGTAAGTGTCCGGCGTGCTCTGGAACAGCGCGCCCGTCTCCCGCATTGACTTGACCGTCGCATAGATATCATTGGTGCCGAGCGCGATATGCTGGATGCCCTCGCCATGATAGGCGGTGAGATATTCCTGTATCTGCGACTTGTCGTCGGAGCTTTCGTTGATCGGGATGCGGATCTTGCCGCAGGGGCTGGTCATCGCCTTGCTTTTAAGGCCGGTTAGCTTGCCCTCGATATCGAAATAACGGATTTCCCTGAAATTGAAGAGGCGTTCGTAATATTCCGACCATTCGTTCATCCGACCGCGATGCACATTATGGGTCAGGTGATCGATATAGGTGAGACCCGTGCCCGTCGGGTGCCGCTCCTCCCCCTCGATGGGCAGAAAATCGACGTCATAGATGGACCCCTTGTCGCCATAGCGATCCACAAGATAAATCAGCGAATCCCCGATGCCTTTTATCGCCGGGATATTGAGTTCCATCGGGCCGGCATCGGACGGCACGACCCAGGCGCCAAGCTCCTCGGCACGTCGGATCGCCTTTGCGGCATCCTTCACCCGGAACGCCATGGCGCAGGCACAGGGCCCATGAATGCGCGCGAAAGACTGCGCGAAGCTGTTGGGTTCGGCATTGACGATGAAGTTCACGTCCCCCTGCCGATACAGCGTCACATCCTTGGAGCGATGTCTGGCGACGGGACGAAAGCCCATGGAGATAAAAAGATTGCCCAAAGCCTCCGGGTCCGGCGCGGCATATTCGACAAATTCGAAGCCGTCGGTTTCCATCGGATTGTCCCATAAATCAGCCATTTTCCGCCTCCTGCAAAAAAGTAGTTTCATTTGAAACTTTAATCCGTAAAATGGATCGGGTAATGAGTAAAGTCAAGGCTGTTTCGATGAATGATATGCAACCAAGTCTCTATCTCCCCCGCTTCCTGCCCTACCGCCTGACCAAGCTGTCCGGCATGATCAGCCGGAGCCTGGCCGCGAAATATTCAAAGATGTTCGATCTGACCATCGCGGAATGGCGCATTGTGGCGTTGCTGGGGTCGAATCCCGGCCTGACCGCGCGGGAGATTGCGCCGCTTGCCTCCCTTGACAAGGTAAGCATCAGCCGGGCGGTGGACCGGCTTTCCAAATCGGGCCGGCTTGAAAAACGTATCCTGAAAGGGGACCGCCGCTCCGCCGCGCTTTACCTTACCAGGGCGGGGAAAACGATGCTGGCGGAGATTATACCGCTCGCGCAAAATTATGAGGATCAGCTCCTCGCCGAATTTAGCCCGGACGAGATTGAAATGCTCGATAGCTTCCTGAACCGGCTGGACGCGACGGCAGACGCGTTAGGGTAGTTCGTTTTGCGCGCCGAATGGCTCCAGTCGCCCGAAACCCGGCAGTTTCAACGCAAAATCATCGATATCCAGTCCGAGGGTGAGGCCCAGCAGGTGAATCTCTATCCCCTCCACCGGGCTTAAGGAAAAGCCCCCAAGACCGAGCAGGGAAAACTGCATGCCGCGCCCGCTCACCGCGCTCCCCAGAAGATGGCTGCCGGAGATGAAATCCTTGCCGATGGCGGTTGGCGGAAGATCGAGTTCAAGTTCCGGCACCTCGCGTCCGATATGGGCGATAAAGCTGTTTGAATTGGGGCCGGGCCAGACGCGATACTCGTATTTGTGCGGATAGCTCTCGATGCTTGCCTCGATCCGGCTGACCAGCTTTTCCGCCTCGGGGCCTTCAACAACGGCGAGAAGTTCCGGCGCATTCCCGAACCAGTGATTATCGGGCGCGCTACGGCTATGCACCAGCGCATTGCCGCCGTTCCGCGCGCGCCAGCCAATCACCTCATAGCGGTCGTAATTGTCCGCGTCTTTGCGCTTCATGGAAATCCAGGTATGAATGGCGAAATTCCCGCGCCAGCCCCAGGTGCGCGCGCCGAAGACCTGAATGATGGCCTCTTTATGGCTCTCCGGCGAGGGCGATAGCCCGGTGGCATCCCGCCGCGCCGAGGACCAGCTTGATGCCTCCGATGAGGTGCCGGCCGCGACCGACAACATCTGCGGCAACCCGAAAAGCACAATCGCGCATAATAAAACCAGAAAGATCTTCCGAACCGCCGCCATACCACCCCTTATCCCGCACTGCGCAAATCCAGACTATAAGGGTAAGGCCCTATTCCGCAAAATCAATCATTTGCGATGAAGTTGGCCGTATTCCCAGGCTAGTTACTCGCTATCATGCTGTGGTAGCGTATACATGTGAATTGTTCCGGTTACGAAAATTTTTGCCGAGTTATTAGATGAGTAATTCAATTTATAGATTCCGCTCTATCGATAAAATTCTGTCGACTGAGGATCTTAATGGAACAAATCAAACAAAAGAAATCCCCATAACAGGGTATGACGAGCTGAGGAAACAGCAAATATACTTTTCCCCTTTGAATTCGCTCAATGATCCTATGGAGGGTTATAGAGACATATATTGGGATGGCGATGAAATTGTCTGGCGAAATTTTATAAAGCATTACTTGCTTTGCCTAGAGCATATTTATGGATCTTTTTGTATTGGCGGCAAAGATTTTCCGTTATCTTCAACTGACATTCTAGTATTTCAAAAATACAGCGACTTACCAACTGATGAATACAAGCACCTATTTGACGAGATACTAAGCCGTTTTTTCTCGAATGAAAACGCAAAACTTTATCCCAAAAGATTGGCAGAACGGCAAATTTCAATAAAAAGAAATGAATTGTTATCCTATCTTCGGTCAATTCACACTTATGCTTTGTTTTGCATTGCCAATGTGTATCAAAAACACGGCATGGTAGAGCATAAACCTTCGATAGAAGAATTTGACCCTCAATCACTTATTTTTACAGAAGAATTCTTTGTAGCCGCTAATCAGTTCGCAATGGAAAATACTGACAAGTCAGCCGCAATTGAGGAAATCTACGCTGCACAAACAATAGTGTATGAAGAGGTTTGTTTAATACATAAATACAATTCGCATAATTTTAGAGCAAATCAGGACTTCTTGCTTCTTAGATTTCCCATAGAATATCTAAAACAAATTGAACAATTATTGTATCCAAACAATTATGTCGCTTGTTTTTCCGAAGAATGCACCAATTCTTCAATGTGGGCTCACTATGCGGAAAACCATTCCGGCATATGTTTGCAATTCAAAACCGATACTAATTTCAATATAAATCTGTACACTATTACCAGCACGGGCGGCCACAAAAAAGGAGATGAAATAATTTCAACCGATATCTATGGGAATAGAAAATACCGTCTCTCTAAAGTGCAATATGATGCGAAGCATCCTGAAATAGACTTTTTCCGTTCTTTAGGACAACTGCCTATTCCACATCTGAATGAAGTTTGGTTTTATGATGAAAATGGCAAATGTAGTGTTTGTGCAAATGGTATTGTGTCTGAGAATGAAGAATGGAGAAGGCAATACTGGGAAAGGCATCAGGAAGGATTAATAACTAAATCTTCTGATTGGCAGTATGAAAAAGAATATCGTGCAATTCTCACAACGTTTGTGATTGACGGCGAAAAATCCTCGAAAAACACCACCTATAATTTTGAAACGCTTGAAGGCATTATTTTCGGTATGAATACGAAAACCGAACATAAACTTGCAATCATAAAAATTATTGACGAAAAATGTAGAGAAAATTCCCGCGAAGATTTCAAATTCTACCAAGCATACTATTCCCAATCTACAGGCAAAATTGAGAAAAAAGAATTATCCTTCTTAACGCCTAAACACAATCGTTAGTATCTACTCACCCCTCATCCCGCATCGACTAATTTTCACGATTGCTTTAAACTCGCGCGAGACTTCTGTATAAGGGG
>NZ_JARGOQ010000044.1 GCF_029233945.1 Sneathiella sp.
TTCAGTTCAATCACATCCATGTCATCGATGGTAAGCCCAAGACGGTTGAGAAGCTTCTGGCTCGCCGGAGCCGGGCCGATGCCCATGATCCGGGGCGGAACCCCCGCTGTGGCAGCACCCAGAATACGGGCCTTGGCTGTCAGGCCATATTCCTCAATCGCCTCATCGGAGGCGAGGAGGATGGCGCAGGCGCCGTCATTCACACCGGACGCGTTCCCGGCGGTAACGGAGCCGCCTGCCCGGAACGGGGCCTTCAGCGCGGCGAGCTTTTCGATGGTCGTCGCACGGGGATGCTCATCCTTGTCGACTATGACCGGATCGCCCTTGCGCTGGGGGATGGTGACAGGGATAATTTCGTCGTTAAAAGAACCGTTTGCTTGTGCGGCGGCGGCCTTTTCCTGGCTGCGGAGCGCGAACAGGTCCTGATCCTCGCGCCGGACCTGATAATCTTCTGCGACATTTTCCGCCGTTTCCGGCATGGAATCGATGCCATACTGTTCCTTCATCTTCTTGTTGACGAAGCGCCAGCCAATGGTGGTGTCGAAAATCTCAGCATTGCGGGAGAAGGGCGTCGTCGCTTTGCCCATGACGAAAGGAGCCCGACTCATGCTTTCAACGCCGCCGGAAATACCGAGGTTGGCTTCACCGGTCATTATCTGTCGTGCAATGGATGCCGTGGCATCCATGCCCGAGCCGCAGAGGCGGTTAATCGTCGCCCCGCCAACACTTTCAGGCAGGCCGGCGAGCAGGGCGCTCATCCTTGCGACGTTACGGTTATCCTCGCCCGCCTGGTTGGCATTGCCGAACATGACGTCATCGACCTTTTCCCAGTTGACGGATGGATTACGATCCATCAATGCCTTGATGGGGATCGCCCCAAGGTCATCGGTACGTACAGCTGACAGGCTGCCACCGTAGCGGCCGATCGGGGTTCTGACGGCGTCACAAATATAGGCGTTTTTCATTTTTCTTCTCTTTTATTGAGACCCGGGATCATCTGTCCCTTGATCGTGTGGGAGTTGCCGCGAAAAAAGGCGACGGTTTCTCCATTTTCATCCCGAACGGTTATGTCGTAAAGACCGGTCCGGCCGGCTTTCGCCATTTCAATGGCTGTTGCCGTCAACTGGGTATTCGGTGCGGTCGGCCGAAGGAAATTGATTTGCGCGGCTTGCGCCACTGTATTCTGGTTATGACTGTTGCAGGCATAGGCAAAGGCGGTATCTGCCAATGTAAAAATATAACCACCATGGCAGATGCGATGGCCATTGAGCATATAGTCGACTACCCGCATGGTCATGACGGCGCGGCCGGGACTGATCTCTTTCAGCACAATGCCAATATGCTGCGCGGCTGTATCCTTGCGGTACATGGTTTCGCCAACTGTTCTGGCTATATCTTCGGCGCTCAACCCGTCATTTCCAGACATTCTAGCGGCCCTTGAAGTTGGCTTTCCGTTTGCCAAGAAAAGCGGAGACCCCTTCGATAAAGTCCTCCGTGCCGCTTGCTTTCCGCTGAAAGTCCCGCTCGACGTCCAATTGCGTCTCAAGGTCGTTTCCAAGGCTAGCGTTCATTGCTTGCTTGATATAGGCATAGCCCATCGTCGGACCGGCGGCGAGCTTTGCCGCGAGCGCCTCTGCCGCGGGCATCAGTTCGTCATCGTCATAGATTTTCCAGATCAAGCCCATTTTCTCCGCTTCATCGGCGGGCAGCTTGTCGCCGAGCATGGCAAGACCCATCGCCTTGCCCGACCCGACAAGGCGGGGCAAGAAGTAGGTGCTGCCGGCATCCGGCACCAGCCCGATATGGCAGAAGGCCTGAAGGAAATAGGCGGATTTCGCGGCGAGGACGATATCGCAGGAAAGCGCGAGGCTCATGCTTGCGCCAGCGGCAATGCCATTGACGGCCGCAATAACCGGCTTGTTCAGGTTCCGGACGAACAGGATCAGGGGATTATAGTTTTTCTCCAGCGTTTCCCCAGCATCAAGGCTGCCGCCCGATGCACTGCTTGAGGAAAGATCCGCGCCCGCGCCAAAGGCCCTACCTTCGCCAGTGACCAACACTGCCCGGACGTCATCCCCTTCAAGTTGGGGCATGATCGAACGGAGTTCTTCATGCATTTCATCGCTGAACGAATTGAGCTTGTCCGGCCGGTTCAATGTGATTTTGGCAACGCCGTCCTTAATATCGAATTTAATTGTCGCGTATGTCATGGTGCCCCGCGCTTTTGTTGCTTTTTATGAGAGTGTTTATCTGACAAGATTAATCGAATAGCAATGAGGAGAACAGGTTTTTTCTGTTACGCTGAAGAATATGGTGGTAGGAAGATTAGCAGGGCCGCATGAATGCTGGCAATGCCTTTGGTTCTGGGCTGATTATCTTAAACGGTACTGGGCTGAAGATGCTTCACGCAGTTTCGGCCCGCTTTTTTGGCAGAATAAAGCGCCTGATCCGCGCGATTGATAAAAGCTGTTGGGCCTTCCGGATGGGCATATGTCGTAACGCCGAATGACATGGTGATCTTTCCGACATCCTTCTTGGTGGACCTCTCAACCAGTCTTTTTGCCGCAATGGCCATGCGCAGATCGTTCGCGATATTAACCGCGTCCGCGAGATCAGTGGCGGGGAGGATAACGCTGAACTCTTCCCCGCCGTATCTGGCGGCAACGGCATTTTTCTCTGTCCCCTTTGCCAGAGTGCTGGCGACAAGCTTGATGACCTGATCCCCAAATGTATGGCCGTGCAAATCGTTGAATTTCTTGAAATGGTCGATATCGGCCATCATCAGGCACAAACCCGATCGCTTCTCCCGCGCCGCCGCTATTTCTTTCGAGAGTAAGGCATCAAAACTCTTGCGGTTCGGGATGCCGGTTAGGGAGTCGGTATAGGCTTCCTTCTGCACATATTGGAGCCGTCGTTTGAGTTCCGCAATTTCGCGCGAGGCACTATCCAGGCCATGCTGGAGATGTGAGCTGTTGTCGGACATGGAATTCGTCTGGTCGACGATTTCATTGATCATTCTTTCCAAGTCCTGTCCGTTCACTTCTCCGGCCTTGACAGCAAAATCATTTAGCTGTTCACCATATGTGGAAATATCCGCAGTCGTCCTTTTCAGGTCGCCCATGACATTATCCATAGATTTCTGGACGAGACGATTTGTTTCCTGGATGACCCGGCCTTCATGCTCGCGCGTAAAGAATTTCTTGAAAAGCTCGATCCCCAATTTCTCGGAGTATCGACCATTTTTTGAGAGCAGGTCATTGACCGCCCGCGTCAAATCGGGATTTGTTTCCTGTAAGTATTCAAACCAGATTGCATAATTATGCGGTGTTGGCCGGATACCCCGTTCTTCAATAAGGGCCAGTGTCTTCTTGGCTATGACATGAGTGTTCTTATAATCTTCTGTTATAACCAAAGCATTATGCCTCCGATTTAATTGTGATCTTTTTCATGGATGGCAGATTGGTAATATAAAAGTAAATTATGCTCGCATAATAAAAAAATATCGATAATTGTAAATAAAATTAATTACACAGGTGAAATTTTTTTTATATTAGTGTTAAATAATAGTGAATATTACTGTAAATTTACTTTAAACACCCAGATGCTGATGTTTCACCGTCTGGTCTTCAAGCAGCATGCGGGAAGTCCCCTGCCAGACAACAGAACCTTTCTCAATGACATAATGTCTATCCGCGATTTCAGTCAGTGCCTGTAAGTTCTTATCGATCACCAGAATCGACTGGCCTTCCTGTTTCAGGTCACGCAGGCAGCTCCATATCTCCTGACGGATAAGGGGAGCGAGCCCTTCCGTTGCTTCATCCAGCATCAGCAGATCCGGGTTTGTCATCAGGGCGCGGGCGATGGCAAGCATTTGCTGCTCCCCGCCGGAGATTTGATTTCCCATGCTGCTTTTTCGCTCGCTGAGCTTGGGAAACATCTTCCAAATGGTCTCAAGATTCCATCTTCCGGAGCCATTGGGTCCGGAGTTGGCCGTCGCGATAAGGTTTTCTTCGACATTCAAATTCGGAGAGATCAGGCGACCTTCCGGCACCAGACCAATACCAAGACGCGCGATCCGGTAAGACGGTTGGGAGGTGATCTCCTTATTCTTGAAGCGGATGGTACCGCTCCGGGCCGGGGTGAGTCCCATGATTGAGCGAATGGTGGTGGTCTTGCCCATACCGTTTCGCCCCATCAGGGTCACAACTTCGCCGTCCTTTACGGTGAGGGACATATTGAACAGCACCTGGCTTTGGCCGTAAAAGCTGTTGATTGCGTCGACTTCCAGCATGTTCAAGCCTCCTCCCCGAGATAGGCCTGACGAACCTCCTCATTATTGCGGATGTCATCGGGTGTCCCGGTGGCGATGGCCTGTCCATAGACCAGCACGCTGATCCGGTCGGCCAGACTGAAGACGGCGTCCATATCATGCTCGATCAATAGGATACTATAGTGCTGTTTCAACTCGATCAGCCGCTCGACCAGTTTCTCGCTATCCTCCCGCGACATGCCGGCCATGGGCTCATCAAGCAGAAGAAGTTTGGGCTTTGTGGCTAGCGCAACGGCAATTTCAAGCTGCCTTTGCTCCCCATGGCTGAGCGCGGCGGTGGCAGTCTCCGCACGCTCTTCAAGCCCCATCTGCCGGAGAATGTCACGGGCAGGGTCGGTCAGTGCTGTATCATTGTTGATTTTCTTCCAGAAGCGGAAGGAATGGCCGCTGTGAGCCTGAACGGCGAGGCACACATTTTCCAGCACCGTAAAATCCTGAAAAAGCGACGTAATCTGGAACGACCGGGCAAGACCAATATGAGAGCGATCGGCCTCCGATAGCCGTTTGATATTTTTCCCGGCAAAGGTTACCCGACCATTATCTGAGGGAATCTCCCCGGTGAGCTGCTTGATCAAGGTGGTTTTCCCGGCA
Source organism: Sneathiella sp. (assembly GCF_029233945.1). Taxonomy (GTDB): domain Bacteria; phylum Pseudomonadota; class Alphaproteobacteria; order Sneathiellales; family Sneathiellaceae; genus Sneathiella. Next base: position 4,922 of record NZ_JARGOQ010000044.1, read on the forward strand.
CCATTTGGACCGATAATGGCATGAAGCTCTCCCTCCCGCACGGTGAGGGAGAGGTCATCGGTGGCAAGAAGGCCATCATAGCGCTTCACCAGATTTTCGATGACTAACAGATCCTGTGCGCTCATGTGTTTTTCCTCGCGCCCGGAAGGAAGCTGTCCACGCCGTTTCGCGCATAAAGCACGATCAGGATCAGGAGGGGCCCGAATATCAACTGCCAATATTCCCCGACGCGGAGTCCACCGATGGTCAGCGGGATGGAGGAGAGTATTTCCTCCAGCATCAGGAAGGCGAGGGCGCCATAAAGCGGTCCGAACAGGCTCGCCATGCCACCCAAAAGGATCATGATGATCAGATCGCCCGAGCGTGTCCAATGCATCACATCCGGGCTGACAAAATCATTGAGGTTCGCCATAAGGAAACCGGCATATCCGGCAATGGCGCCCGCAATGACGAAGGCCGTCAGGCGGTATTTATAGGGGGAAAAGCCGATGGCGCGCATGCGGGCCTCGTTCGATTTGCTGCCGCGGATGACATTGCCGAATGCTGACCCGACCAGCCGGTGCATCAGATAAAGAACAACCAGCAGAGAGACAAAAATCAGGTAATAGAGGCTTTTCTCGTCATTCAGGTCAATCAGTCCCAGCATGTCACTGCGGGAGTAGATCGACAGGCCGTCATCCGCGCCATAGGTCTCCACCCCGACCGCCGTGAAATAAAGCATCTGGGAGAAGGCCATGGTGATCATGATGAAGTAGACCCCCCGGGTCCGGAGGCTGATCGCGCCGATTATGAGGGCGATAAAAGCCGATCCGAGCAGGGCGATGACAAGCTGGATATAGCCGTTCAGCATCCAGTCGATGCCATCCTCGAACGCGTGAAAGGCGCCAATCCCTACCACATAGGCGCCGACACCGATAAAGGCCGCATGCCCGAAGCTTACCATGCCACCATAGCCGATCAGCAGATTGAGACTCAAGGCTGCGATTGCGAGGATAAGGATACGCGCCACCAGTCCGGTGTAAAAACTGTCGCCCGCCCAGTCAGTGAGAAAGGGCAGGACGGCGAGGAAAATAAGAAGGGCTGCATTTATCAGCAGGCGGGGTGACAGGTTCATCGGCCAACCCCCTTGGGCGGGAACAGCCCTTGCGGCTTGATCGCGAGAACCAGCGCCATCAACAGATAAATCATCATCGAGGAAATCGCCGGAGCCGCCGTCGCCGCTGTCTGGGAGGGCAAAACCAAATCCAGTATCTCCGGCAGAAAGGACCGGCCAACCGTATCGATCAGCCCGATCAGGATGGCCGCGATAAAGGCTCCCTTGATAGAGCCGATCCCACCGATCACAATGACAACCAGCGTCAGGATCAGGATGCTTTCGCCCATACCGATCTCGACCGAGAGAATGGGTCCTGCCATCAGCCCGGCAAGGCCCGCAAGCGCCGCTCCAAGGCCAAAGACAAGCGTAAAGAGGAGGCGGATGTTAATTCCCAGCGCGCCGATCATGTCGCGGTTGCTGGCGCCTGCGCGGATCAACATGCCGAGCTTTGTCCGGGAGACGATTAGATACAGCAATCCGGCGACAAGAAAGCCGACAAGGATAATCGCAAGACGGAAGGCGGGGTAGGGCGCGCCGGGAATAATCTCCACCGTCTGGTTGAGAAATTCCGGGAGTGGGATGACCAGTCCGATCGGCCCCCAGATCAGGCGGGTTGCTTCGTTAAAGAAGAGGATCAGGCCGAAGGTCGCCATCACCTGATCAAGATGGTCACGGGCATAAAGTGTTCGAAGCGCGATAATCTCGACGACCACGCCAAGGAGAAAGACCGCAGGCAGGGTGAGCAGGGCGCCGATCAAGAAGGAGCCGGTCCATCCCGTAAAGGTCGCACAAAAATATGCACCCATCATATAGAGCGAGCCATGGGCAAGGTTCACCATATCCATGATGCCGAAGACGAGCGTCAGACCCGCCGCCAGCAAAAAGAGAAGCAGGCCAAGCTGGAATCCGTTTAATATCTGTTCCAGCAGGAGTAACCAGTTCATCGATGTGCCTTACCGTGACTTCGTGTGTTGGATGTGAAAAAAGCGCGTAGCCTCATCCGGCATACGCACCTTTTTCAGGCTTGCGAAATGCGAGAAAATTACTTCATTTTGCATTCTTTAGCATATGTATCCTGATGATCTTCATAGACGGTGGAGACAATCTTTGTCGTGTATTGCCCCTTATCGTCCTTGACGACCTGCCGCAGATAGAAATTCTGGATTGGGATATGGTTATTGCCGAACTTCAGCTTCCCGCGAACACTCTCGAACTCGGCGGCCTTCATCGCGGCCCGCACGGCATCACGGTCGCTCAAGTCACCTTTGACCTTTTCAACCGCGCTATTGATCAGCATGATCGAGTCATAGGACTGCGCGGCGTAATGGCTCGGGTAATGGCCGTACTTCGCCGTGAAATCACCGACAAAGCGCTTGTTGGCTGGCGTATCGAGATCCGGTGACCAGAACATCGTCATCAGGCTGCCTTCGGCCTGCTCGCCAACACGGGGCAAACTGATGGAGTCGATTGTGAAGGTCGTATAGAGCGGTACAGATGCTGCCAGATCAGCTTGCGCATATTGCGCCATAAACTGCGCGCCATGCTTGCCGGGGTAGAAGACGAACAGCGCATCCGGTTTGGCGGCGCGAACTTTGGCGAGCTCTGCCGAGAAGTCGAGCTGCGCCGGGAATTTCGTCATATCCTTACCGACGATTTCGCCCTTGAATGTCCGCTCAACGCCGGTCACCATATTCTTGCCCGCCGCATAGTTCGGGGCCATAATATAGAGCTTCTTGATCCCGCGCTGGTTCAGCACTTCGCCCATTGCCATGGGCGTCTGGTCATTCTGCCAGGATGTGGAAAAGAAATCCTCATGGCAGAGCTTACCCGCGAGCGCGCTTGGCCCTGCATTGGAACTGATCAGGAAGGTTCCGTTGTTGACAGCGCTCTTATAGGACGCCATCAGAACGTGGCTCCAGATGTATCCAGCGATAAAATCCACATTGTCTTTTTTGACGAGCTTGTCGGTCTTTTGCTTGCCGATTTCCGGTTTGAAGCCGTCGTCCTCATAGATGACGTCAATGTCGCGTCCGGCCATTTTGCCGCCAAGATGAATAACGGCGAGGTCCACCGCCTCGCGCATATCCTTGCCGATGGCACCGGCGCCGGTGGTCAAGGTGGTCACAAAGCCAATTTTAACGGCATCTGCCGCCGTTGCCCAAGTCGGGGCCGCCATCATGGCCGCCGCAGAAATCAGGCTGATAAATTTCTTGTTCACAATGCAGTCTCCCTGTGATGTCTCCGAGGTGGATTGTCCCGCCTCACTCCCTAAAGCGGTCTATACATTAAGGAATTTTACAGCGCGCGCAAATAATTAGTTTCATTGACCCGTGCTGTAATGATCGTCAAAGTCGTCAATTAAACGCCTTGAAGGTTATCATGGTGAATGTATCCTTGATGCCCGGCAGGGTCTGGATCTGCTCGTTGACGAAATGCCCGATGTCCTGGTCATCATCAAGATAGCATTTCATCATCAAGTCGTACTGGCCCGAAATGGAATAGACTTCAGAGACATGGTCAACATTTTCAACGGCCTTCGCGGCGACATCATATGCCTTGCCGAGATCGCATTTCACCATGATAAATATTGTTTTCAAGATAAGTCACCTTTCCGCATCTGGTGAATACTACAAATTCCGCGGGTGTAAGGAAACAAAAAAGGCTTCCATATTTCGGAAGCCTGCTGTGCGGAGAGGGTTATTTCTGCGCCGTCTTTCCCAGCGGAATTTTGAAGAAGGCCGGGACGTTATCGCCGAGCCCGACGACGGGCGTATCCTGATCGTCATTAGCCTGTCGTGGACGACGGGGTTTTCTGTCTTTGGGCTTTTCGTCCTGAGCGCTGGAGCCGCGCTCCTCTGATTTTTCCGAAGATTTCGGTTCGTCCCGGGAGGCACTTTTACGGGGAGATCTGGCTGAAGGCGCGTCGTCATTTGTGCGTCGACGGCCTTTCTTCGCGCCGCGACCTGACCCTTTTTCGCGTTCTGCGATGGCGGCGCCTTCCTCAGCGATTTCATCCATTCCGTCAAGTGGCAGCACCGGAATCTCACGCCCGACCAGCTTTTGGACGCCGTCCAGATATTTCGTTTCACTTTTCGTGACAAGGGTATAGGCATGGCCTTCCTGCCCTGCGCGGCCTGTCCGCCCGATCCGGTGGATATAATCCTCTGCATGGGTCGGGACATCGAAGTTGAACACATGGCTGACGGAGCTGACATCGATGCCACGGGCGGCAACGTCAGAACAAACCAGGAGCTTGATCTCGCCGCTCTTGAATTTATCCAGGGTCTCCATGCGATGGCTCTGGCTCATATCGCCATGAAGTGCGCCGGCGTTAAACCCGTGCTTGACGAGGGACCCGAGCAGGATGTCCACATCTTTCTTGCGATTGCAGAAGATGAACGCAGTCCTAACTTCTTCCTTCTCAAGCAGTTTGCGAAGCGCGGGACGTTTTTCCGCCTTTTGCACCATGATCAGGCCCTGCGTCACCGTCGCGGCCGTTGACGTCGGAGGGGAGACCGCCACTTCCTTAGGATTAAGGAGGAATTTATCGGCGAGTTTGCGCATTTCCTTCGACATGGTGGCCGAGAAAAAGAGCGTCTGGCGAAGCGGTGGCAGCAGCGAGACAATCCGTTCGACATCCGGAATAAATCCCATATCCATCATTCGGTCGGCTTCGTCGATCACAAGCGTCTTGACGCCATTGAGAAGAACTTTTCCGCGCTCCACATGATCGAGGAGGCGACCCGGCGTTGCAATCAGCACATCAACACCCTTGTCCAGCTTGGAGTCCTGATCCGAGAAAGACATGCCACCGATCAGGAGGGCCATGGAGAGCTTGCTGTATTTGCCGTAAATTTCGAAATTGTCCGCCACTTGCGCCGCAAGTTCCCGCGTGGGCTCGAGGATCAGGGAGCGCGGCATCCGCGCTTTCGCCTGACCGGAGGCGAGAATATCAATCATCGGCAGGGTGAAACTCGCGGTCTTGCCGGTACCGGTTTGCGCCGTGCCCAGAACGTCACGCCCCATCAAAACATAGGGAATGGCTTTTTCCTGAATAGGCGTCGGGGTTTCGTAACCGGTTTCCTCAACCGCTTTCAACACTTCGGGACTAAGGCCGAGATCTGCAAATTTCATATAAAGAGAACTACCGTTCGTAAAAAAAATAAAATCATCTTAAAACTGTGCGCAATCTAGTGAATTAGCGCATTCTGTCAAATGTTTCCTGCGATTTTCCCAGTAAAACCGGGATCGCGGCAGGAGTATTACACTAAATTTGCTGTATTTTAAAGTTAACGGTTCTCAAGCTGAAATCCAATCTGTAAAAGAACTGCGAAGCCAAGAAACGAAAACTGCCAACAAAATACAACAAAGCACATAAAAATGACAGAAAAACATTCACTTGTTCTTGTTCCGGGCCTTTTGTGCACGGCCGATTTGTGGCGCGATCAAATGGCTTCGCTCTCCGATATTGCCGATATTACCGTTGGAGACCATACGCAGGATGACAATATGCCGGCGATTGCCGAACGGATATTGGCAAATGCGCCCAAAAAATTTGCGCTCGCGGGTTTGTCGATGGGGGGCTATGTCGTTCTGGAGATGATGCGTCAGGCGCCGGAGCGGATCACCCATCTGGCCATCATGGATTCGCGCGCCGTCGCCGACACGCCGGAGGATTATCAGAGACGGCTCGATTTCATCAAGCTGGTGGAGCAGGGATCAGCGTTCAAGGGCGTGACCCGCAGTCTCCTGCCAACCCTGATCCATGAATCGCGCCTTGAGGATGAAGACCTTATCAACCGTATTTTCAAAATGGCGGAAGACATTGGCAAGGAAGCCTTCCTCCGGCAGGAGCGGGCCTTGCTCGACCGTGCCGTACTAACGGATATGCTGAAGACAATTACCTGTCCGACGCTGGTTCTGGCGGGAGCGGACGACAAGCTGATCCCGCCCAAGCTCCAACGGGCAATGGCGGTTGATATCCCGACGGCGCAATATGTTGAAATCCTAAACTGCGGCCATCTGCCGACGATGGAAGAGCCGGAGATCACCAGCAAATATATGCGCCACTGGCTCGCCCGGAGTTAAGCCCTCGTTTAAACGTCCAGATCCTCGACAAAGCGGGCATTTTCCTGAATGAAGGAGAAGCGAAGTTCCGGCCGCTTGCCCATCAGGCTTTCGACCCGGTCGGCGGTCTCCCCGAATTCCTCCATCGGGACGTCGACTTTAAGAAGGACCCGGTTTTTCGGGTTCATGGTGGTTTCCTTGAGCTGCGCCGGGGGCATTTCGCCAAGGCCTTTAAAGCGGCTGATATCGACCTTGCCGCGCCCGCTGAACTCGGTTTCCATCAGTTTGTCCTTATGGGTATCATCCATGGCGTAGAGGGTTTTTCCGCCCTGCGAGAGCCGGTAGAGCGGCGGCTGCGCCAGATAGAGATGCCCGTCCGTAATCAGCTGGCGCATTTCACGATAAAAGAACGTCATGAGGAGGGAGGCGATATGGGCGCCGTCAACATCCGCATCCGTCATGATGATGACTTTATCGTAGCGCAGGTCTTCGTTCCTGTATTTGTCGCGCAGGCCGCAGCCCAGGGCCTGCATCAAATCCCGCAATTCCAGATTGGCCTTGATCTTGTCATTGGTGGCGGAGGCGACGTTGAGAATTTTTCCGCGGAGCGGCAGAATGGCCTGTGTCTTGCGATCGCGCCCCTGCTTGGCGGAGCCGCCAGCGCTGTCGCCCTCAACAATGAAAATCTCGGTACCTTCGCGGCCGCTCTTGCTGCAGTCGGCGAGCTTGCCGGGCAGGCGCAGGCGGCTGGTTGCCGTCTTTCGGCTCGTTTCCTTCTCCTGCCGACGACGGAGGCGCTCTTCCGATTTCTCGATTACCCAGGCGAGCAGGTTGTTCGCCTGATCCGGCGCGGCGGCCAGCCAGTTATCGAAGTGATCCTTGATGGCGAGATCGACAAGGCGGCTCGCTTCCGTGGTGGTCAGCTTTTCTTTCGTCTGGCCCTGAAACTGCGGATCAGGAATAAAGACGGAGAGGACTGCCGCCGCGCCGGACAGAATATCCTCTGCCGTGACCTGTGCGGCCTTCTTGTTGTTGATCAACTCACCATAGGCTTTCAGGCCGCGAAGAAGGGCACCGCGAAAACCAAGTTCATGGGTGCCGCCTTCGGGTGTCGGTACCGTATTGCAATAGGAGTTGAGAAAGGTCATGTTCGTCAGTGGCCAGGCAATCGCCCATTCAACGCGTCCCCGGTCATTATCTAATTCGACTCGCCCTGCAAAAGGTTCCTGAGTTACGGATTTGATGCCATCAAGGGAGGCATTCAGAAAATCTCGCAGACCCCCCGGAAAATGCAGGGTGGCTTCGACCGGTGTTTCATCCTTGATCAGTTCCTCAGCGCATTTCCAGCGGATTTCAACTCCGCGAAAGAGATAGGCCTTCGAGCGAACCATCTTGTAAAGTTTCGCCGGGCGAAGAGCGGTGCCCGCCTCAAATATCTCAGGATCGGGATGGAACTGGACGGAGGTACCGCGTCGGTTCGGTGCCGCTCCGACCTTTTCAAGAGCCGAAATCGGAAGGCCTTTGGAGAATTCCTGCCGCCAGAGTTCCTTGTCGCGTGCCACCTCCACCGTCATTCGGTCAGAAAGGGCATTCACCACGGAAATGCCAACGCCATGCAGGCCGCCCGCTGTATGATAAACCTTGTTGGAGAATTTACCGCCCGAATGGAGCGTCGTCAGGATAACTTCCAGTGCGGACTTGTCCTTGAATTTCGGATGCCGGTCGATGGGGATGCCCCGGCCATTGTCGCGAATACCGAGCGATCCGTCGGCAAAAAGCTCGACCTCGATACGGGTTGCATGACCCGCGACGGCCTCATCCATCGAGTTATCCAGAACCTCGGCCGCCAAATGATGACGTGCCCGCTCATCCGTGCCGCCGATATACATGCCCGGCCGAAGGCGGACTGGTTCCAGGCCTTCCAAGACCTCGATATCTTTGGCGGAATAATCGGCACTTTCGGATTTAGGCTGCTGAAAAAGATCGGACATTAAAGTAATTCACTGACTGATTTTGAAAGGTTGCGGTCATTAAAATATGTTCGCCCCGCGGGCTGAATCTGTATAAGTTATACTCTTAAATTACAGTGATAAGGAAGCCTAAAGATCATGACATCCGAATTCCGCGATCCCGTTATCCGCACAGCGCCCATGCCCAGCGATTGCAACAACAATGGCGATATTTTTGGCGGCTGGGTATTGTCACAAATGGATATGGCGGGCGGCATTCTCGCCGCGCGGCGAGCAAATGGGCGTACGGTAACGGTTGCCGTCGAGGCGATGACATTTCACCAGCCAATCAAGGTGGGCGATGTGGTTAGCATTTATGGTGAGATTGAGCGGGTCGGGCGGACGTCGGTTGCTGTGAAACTGACAACAATTGTCACGCGCAAACTGGACCCTGAGGAGATAAAAGTGACCGAGGGTACCTATATCTTTGTTGCCATCGACGATAATGGAAATCCCCGGCCGGTTGACGGTTGACGGGATAGATGCCGTAAATTAAAGGCAGGAACATATCGACATAAAAAAGGCTGCCAGTTTCCCGGCAGCCTTTTTCTCTGTTCGACTTGGCGCTTAGACGCTGTAGTACATATCGAATTCGATCGGGTGCGGCGCATGTTCGAACTTGAACACGTCGTCCCACTTCATGGCAATATACCCATCAAGCATGTCGTCGGTGAAAACGCCGCCCTTTTTCAGGAAATCACGGTCGGCATCCAACGCTTCCAGCGCTTCACGGAGTGAGCCGCAAACCGTTGGAATGTCTTTCAGTTCTTCCGGCGGCAGATCATAGAGATCCTTGTCCATGGCGTCGCCCGGATGGATCTTATTCTGGATTCCGTCAAGACCAGCCATCATCATGGCTGCGAAGGCGAGATAGGGGTTCGCCGTGCAGTCCGGGAAGCGGACTTCAACGCGCTTGCCCTTCGGGCTCGGAGAGTAGGGGATCCGGCAGGAAGCAGAGCGGTTGCGCGCGGAGTAAGCGAGCAGGACCGGCGCCTCGAAGCCCGGAATAAGACGCTTGTAGGAGTTGGTGCTCGCATTGGTGAAGGCGTTGATTGCCTTGGCGTGCTTAATGATGCCACCAATGTAATGCAGACAGGATTCGGATAGATCCGCATAACCTGAACCGGCGAAGGTCGGCTTGCCATCTTTCCAGATCGACATATGCGTATGCATGCCGGAACCGTTGTCGCCAGAAACCGGCTTGGGCATAAAGGTCACTGTCTTGCCATAGGCATGGGCGACATTGTGAACAACATATTTCTGCTTCTGCATTTCATCCGCAGCTTTGACAAGTGTCGTGAATTTCATGCCGAGTTCATGCTGGCTCGGGGCCACTTCATGGTGATGCTTTTCAACGGAGAGGCCCATTTCCTTGCAGACTTCAACCATTTCACTGCGGATATCAGCGCCGCTATCGACGGGCTGTACCGGGAAATAGCCGCCCTTGACGCGCGGACGATGGCCGCTGTTGCCGCCCTCGATCTCTTCGCCGGACATGAAAGGTGCTTCCACATCACCCAGCTTGTAGAAAGTGTGATGGCTGGTATTCGCGAACTGAACATCATCAAACATGAAGAATTCAGCTTCAGGGCCGAAGTAGGCCGTATCGCCAATTCCCGTGCTGGCAAGATGCGCTTCCGCACGCTTGGCGACGGAGCGAGGGTCGCGCTCATACCCTTCGCCGGAGAGCGGATCATGAATATCGCAAAAGACAACGAGGGTGGGACGTGCGGCGAAAGGATCCATGACCGCCGTCGTCTCGTCGGGCATCAGGGTCATGTCGGATTCGTTAATGGCCTTCCAGCCGGTGATGGACGAGCCGTCAAACATCACACCATCTTCGAACATGTCTTCGTCGACAACATCCACATGCATGGCGAGATGCTGCCATTTACCTTTCGGGTCCGTAAAACGAAGATCCACATATTCGACTTCATTTTCCTTGATCATTTTCAGAATATCAGCAGCCATTATAACGTCTCTCTGTTTAACTAAAGGGGATAGTTTATTGGCGCTGCCCGTTCATCGGGGAGCGCATATATTCAGATCGCTTCGGGGCCTTTTTCACCCGTCCGGATACGAATTACTTCTTCCACTGTGGAGACAAAAATCTTTCCGTCTCCTATCCGTCCGGTTCTGGCGGCCTGTTGAATGGCTTCCAGCGCCCGCTCAACCAGCGAATCTTCCAGAACGATCTCGATTTTTACCTTCGGCAGAAAATCCACCACATATTCCGCGCCACGATAGAGCTCCGTATGGCCTTTCTGACGGCCAAAGCCCTTGGCTTCGGTGACGGTAATGCCTTGAAGCCCGACTTCATGAAGGGCCTCCTTCACTTCGTCAAGTTTGAACGGTTTAATTATCGCTTCAATTTTTTTCATACGGCAGGTCTCATACTAAATAGATGTCATATCGTCCAAGGAGTGTCTATGCCCTCTATAGCATGAGGCGTGCCAGAATTGGGAAGTAAAATTGCCTCACCGGAGAGTCCCAAAAAACTGCGATTTTTTGCGAAATGATATCGGGTGAATACGGAATGACCAAAAAATAGGCGGTTAATAAATAGGCAAATGATTATTTATTAGACATCAGAAGCCTTGCGTAATTTATACAGCCCTTTGAAGTCGTTCGGATCGGCAATTTTGCCTTTGCGGATAATATGCAGGCGACCGTCGCGGGCGAGATGGATGGCCTGCTGTCGGACAGCCGTCATATATTTACGCCAGGCATCCTTCGGCGAGGACGACTTTAGGCGATCGTCGGCAATTGCCTGGGCAATTTCCTGTGGCGCCACATCTCCGCCGGATGCCACCGCGTCAAGGATATAGTCCGCCACCGGATCATCCTCTATCTCAGGCTTTCCGGCATTGTCAGATTGATTTGTCTCGTCGGTCATTTCAGCTCCCAGATTTCAGGAAAAGGCGGTTCTATAGATGCAACGGTATAAATGCAAGGATTCTGCTGGTCGCTACCCCTTCAGTAATGCGGCGGCTTTTCATTCGCCGGGGCGTCGGGGGCGGCATCCTCCAGAGTAACAATCCGATCATGCGCATGTGTCAGCTTGCGCTTGAGTTGCTCGATCTCCTGCCACTGGCGATTGACGATATCGCTGAGTTCATTGAGAGCTTGTTCCTGCTCCATGAGTTTGATCTCCAGATCGGTAAGACGCTTGTCTTCCATAACTTAATCACAGCCCTTTCAGGAATTCATCGAAGCGGTCCATGGCGCGCTCGATATTCTCTAATGAGTTGGCATAGGAAAAGCGGACATATCCCTCACCATGGGCGCCGAAGCTGGTGCCGGCGATGACCGCCACGCCTTTTTCGGCCAGAAGCCTGTCCTGCATTTCCTTCGCCGAGAGACCCGTGCCTGAAATATTGGGGAAGGCATAGAAGGCGCCCTTCGGCATCACGCAGCTAATCCCCGGTGCGGCATTCAGACGTTCATGAATGAGTTTGCGGCGGGCATCGAACGCCTCCATCATCATATCGACAGGCCCTTGATCGCCCTTCAAGGCCTCTATCCCCGCAAACTGTGCCGCAGCATTGACGCAGGAATGAAAATTGACGCAGAGGCGCTGCGCATGGGGGACAAGTTCTTCCGGCCAGAGACCCCAGCCCATGCGCCAGCCTGTCATGGCATAGGTTTTAGACCAGCCATCCAGAATGATCAGCCGATCCCGCAGCTCGGGAAAGCTCAACATACTGCAATGACCTTCGCCATCATAGGTCATTCGGCTGTATATTTCATCGGAAAGAATGTAGACGCCCGGGAACTTCTCAAGACCCGTCGCGAGTTTTTCAAGTTCTGTCGCGGGGACAATGCCCCCGGTCGGATTGGCGGGCGTATTCAGGATAATAAGCCGGGTCCGGTCGGTGATCTTGGACAGAACCGTCTTCGCCTCGAAAGAAAAGCCGTTTTCCTCGATCAAGGGGATGGGAACCGGTGTCGCGCCGGTATAACGGATCATGCTTTCATAGATTGGAAAGCCTGGATTGGGATACATGATCTCCGCGCCGTCTTCGCCGAACATCTCAATTGCGAAGGCCATGGTCACCTTGCCGCCCGGTACGACAATTATATGGTCAGGATTGACCTCTGTATTGCGGTATTTCGCAATATCCTCCGCAACGGCTGTGCGGAGTTCCGGAATGCCGTTCGCCGCCGTATAACCATGCTGCCCATCACGGAGCGCCTTTACGGCCTCCTCCACAATATTATCGGGCGTTGGGAAGTCCGGCTGTCCGATGCCGAGATTGATGACATCCATGCCGCCCGCCGCCAGTGCATTGGCCCGCGCCAGCACATCGAAGGCCGTTTCCGTGCCAAGTCGCGACATCTTTGTCGAAATGCCCATTTACTTGCCCTTTGGTTCTTCTGATTTTGCCCAAAGATATGCCGCGCTTTCGGGGCAGGGGCAAGGAAAGAATCCAATCCCGCCGGGCTTTGCATGGTTTCTCTTGAAATTGCCGCTTATCCGGGGATAACTTGTGCGCGCTATAAATATCTGACAGGGATAGCTCCGTGAAAAATACCAGTAATGTTCTCGCCGGTTTCGGCACGACCATCTTTGAAGTTATGTCCAAGCTCGCAATCGAGCATGAGGCAATTAACCTGGGGCAGGGGTTCCCGGATGAAGATGGACCCGCCGATATTCGGGCCGCCGCCGCCCGCGCCGGGGAGGAGGGGCCAAACCAGTATCCGCCGATGATGGGTGTGCCGGAACTTCGTCAGGCGGTCGCGGCGCATGACAGCCGCTTCTATGGCCTGAGCGTTGACTGGCAGACGGATGTCCTGGTTACCTCCGGGGCGACGGAGTCTCTCGCGGCCAGTATGCTCGGCCTGATCAATCCGGGCGATGAGGTGGTCCTGTTCGAGCCGCTTTATGATTGTTACCTGCCAATGATCAAGCTTGCGGGGGGCATTCCGAAGTTCGTCCGGCTCGATCCGCCGAATTGGGAAATTGACGAAGATAAGCTCCGATCCGCGTTCAGCGACAAGACGAAGCTGATCCTGATGAACAGCCCGATGAACCCGACCGGCAAGGTCTTTTCACGCGAGGAGCTGGAGCTGATCGCGGAACTGGCCATCAAGCATGACACCTATGCCATCTGCGATGAGGTATATGAACATATTATTTTCGGGGACAAGAAGCATCTATCCCTTCTGACCTTGCCGGGCATGGGGGAGCGGACGGCGCGGATCGCCTCGGCTGGCAAGACTTTCTCTCTCACCGGATGGAAAGTTGGCTATCTTACCGCGACGGCGGACCTGACGGCACGGATCGCCAAGGCGCATCAGTTTCTTACCTTCACCACAGCGCCGAATTTACAAAAAGCGGTGGCCTACGGGCTTGCGAAGGATGATGCTTTTTATGACGATCTGAGACACTCCATGCAGGCAAAGCGTGACCGGTTCCGGGATGGTCTGCAACGGATCGGCTTCACGACGGCGGAGTGCGACGGTACCTATTTCATCAATGCGGATATCTCTTCCATCGGCTTCGATGGCTCGGATGAGGAATTCTGCCGCCTGATCACGACCGAGGCCGGCGTCGCCGCCGTGCCGTTCAGCGCCTTTTACCAATCGGAAGGTGCGCGCAATAATTTCGCCCGCTTCTGCTTTAGCAAGAGGGACGAAGTGCTTGATGCGGCGATTGAAAAATTGCAGGATTTTTTTGGGAAAAGAGGCTAAAGTTCTCTTGACCGGCTCTTGGAGGATCGCTAAACAAGGCGGTTCCTGCGGCGAGCGTAGCTCAGTTGGTTAGAGCGCCTGACTGTGACTCAGGAGGTCGGGGGTTCAAGACCCCTCGCCCGCCCCAAATCAGAAGCCCCGAAGTCGGTTGATTTCGGGGCTTTTTCATATTGTGGCTATCAGACTGAATGTCGCAACATACAGTTTGACTCTGAATCATGTAGGGGTAATTACGAGCAACTATGTCTTTAGCCTTTCTGCCTCTGAAATTAAGTTTTCCATGTACATAAGTGCTTTCGAAGCAACTTCGAGCGGTGTCGTATTCTCAATGCTTTGCCCCAAATGTTCTTTCGGAACTTGAAATAACTTTCCTGAACGACCATCAATAACATCAATTAAATAAATGCCCGGTCCTCGAATGGTAAATAATTCATCACCTTTTTTTACATTTTCTGGAACCACTACCTCAATGTGATTATCTTTCTTTCCAGAGCGAACAATTTTTACGTCCTTTCTATTGGTATGTGCTGTGAAACCAGTTTTATCAGATGAACCTTCCAAAGTGTGCTCTTCACTGTTTCTAGCTTGACGTAAATAAGATAGTAGTGGGTCTTTCCTTCTTTGGTGCTTTACTCCATCGTACCAAGATTTACTCTTCTGATTTATTTTTGAACCCTGCTCTAGTTTAGAGAAAATAGTGTTTATAGCGCCTAAAAACTGAATCCATGCTTCTTCGAAATTTTTGAATTCAAAACTTTTGTCTGATGACATAAGTTCCAAAAATCCTTTAGCATGTCGGAAACGGATTTTAGCATCTTCTACTGCTTTTGGGTGCATATGTGTAATACCAATAAAAAAACGAAGATTGTTTTAATTTTAAACTAAAATATATCTTGTTTGTTCAAATTTTTTTTTATTAGGCTTTAGATACTAACTTCGTTTTTTCCATTTCTTACCAATCCAGACTTCCACTTTGCGGCGCCAGCGGCCGGCGAAGGCGTAGTCGGCGGAGAGAACGAGAAGCCCCAAGGGGATCATCCCGAAGTCGATTGATTTCGGGGCTTTTTTGTTTTTAGGTTATGCGAATGCTGTTCTAATGGCTGGAAGGGGGCGTCTTGAAGCGGGTTCTTGTCGTTGGTTGTGCGGGTGCCGGAAAATCCACATTCTCGCAGGAGCTGGCGTGGATCACGGAGCTGCCTCTGATTTCTCTCGACCGGCATTTTTGGCTTCCGGGTTGGGTGGAAAGCGATCTGAGGGTTTTTGCCTCTAAAGTGAGGGAACTCGCGGAAGACCCGAAATGGGTGATGGATGGAAATTACGGGCGCACACTTTCAGCCCGGCTTGCCTATGCTGACACGGTCATTTTTCTCGATATGCCAAGAATGCTCTGTCTCTGGCGCGTCATAAAGCGAACGGCCGGCAATTACGGTCGAGTGCGGGACGGTATGCCGCACGGTTGTCCGGAGCGGCTCGATTGGAATTTTTTAAGATATATTTGGCATTTTAATTCTAGCCATCGGCCCAGATTGGAAGAGTCCCTTCGTACTTTCGACGGCAGGATTGTTACTTTACGAAACAGAAGAGAGGTCGACACTTATCTGGCCGACCTCAAGGCTGTCTGAGATTCAGGCCTAAGACGCTTTTCTGACCTTATCAATGGGATGTTGGGATCGGAAACCGACGGCGAGCCGGTTCCAGACATTGATCGTGCTGATCGCGACGGTCAGGTCCATGATTTCCTTCTCGGTGAAATAGTCCTTGAGCGGTTCATAGGCCTCACCGGGCGCACCGGTATCGGCCACGTTGGTCAACGCTTCTGTCCACTCCAGCACCGCCCGTTCCCGGTCATCGAAGACAGGAGATTCACGCCAGACACTGACGAGGTTGATCCACTGCTCGCTCAGGCCGCTATGCCGCGCTTCTTTCGAGTGCATATCCACGCAATAGGCGCAGCCGTTGATCTGTGATGCCCGCAGCTTCAACAGATGAATAAGGTGCGGGTCGAGGCCGGATTGCTTGGCAACATAATTTTCAAGTCCGAGCACAGCCTGTAGGGCAGCGGGGGAGGCGTTGTAAAAATCTAATCTGGACTGCATTCTATTCTCCTTTATTGAGTTAGTTGTTGGTCGTTGAATTACGTTCATGAAGTTCAAGAAACCGGCAGCCCCGTTCCATGATTGATCCGTCATCCGTTGCGGTCAGGTCTGCAATTAAGTCGGCAATGGTGATTTTGCGAAGTTCGGCGCGATAGGCCTGTTCCGCGCGCAGCATCGCCGCATTGATTCCGCAGGGCTTGATAAATGTGCTTTTTGGCAAGGGGTTTGGCCCGCGCTGACGGATCTCCTTGCAACGGAACGCCGGTTCGGGTCCTTCAACGGCCAGCACGATATCGAGAAGGGAAATTGTCTTTGGCGTGCGGGCGAGGCGATATCCACCTTTTGGTCCCGGCACGGTTTCGAGAATACCCTGGCCAGAGAGCGCCTGAAGATGCTTTAGAAGATAGCTTGTGGAGACGCCATGAAACTCCGCGAGGGCAGCCGCAGAAAGAACGCCACTCCCGGAAAGTCCGCAGAGCATGGTAACGCTGTGAATTGCCTGTTCTATGCCTGCGCTCAGTTTCATTATGACTCCTTATTAATCATGGATATAATTTATCTATGATTAGAATATTGTCAATACGAAAAAGTGATGCTTGGTACATTTTGCGCGTTCTTTAATTGTCGTTGCTGCGATTATTCCGTTTCCATTTCTTGCCAATCCAGACTTCCGCCTTGCGGCGCCAGCGGCGGAGATAAGGGGAGTCGGCGGAGAGGATGACGATGCCGAGTGGAATCATCCAGAAGCCGAGGATGGGCAGGAAGCCAAAAATCCCGCCAATGACAAGCGCCCATCCCAGGATTGATCGCCCGAGCTTGGTTTTCGGTTTTTTGAGCTGGGGTTTCTTCATGGATCCATTGTTTGAGGTATTTTGCAGGTTTTTCCCATATGGCTTTAAAATATGGCATCGTCAAGGAATGGCAGTTGCCTGTTCTTGCGTGAACGCCTAATCTTTTCTCCATGGGACAATAGAATAAAAAGGGGGACGCCATGAATAACGATCTGGCCTTTGCAACCGCGACAGAGCTGCTCGATGGCTATCGGGACGGAACGATCTCTCCGGTTGAGGCGACAAAGGCAGCGCTTGATCAAATCGCGAAATATAATGGCGCGCTGAACGCCTTCGTTCTGGTGGAGGAGGATTATGCGCTGGCCCGGGCGCGCGAGTCGGAGGCGCGCTGGCGGGCAGGGACGCCTATGGGGGTCATTGATGGCGTGCCGACCACGATAAAGGATATTCTGCTCACGGAAGGCTGGCCGACTTTACGCGGATCTTTAAGTGTCGATGCTGCCGGACCTTGGGATGATGACGCTCCTTGCACGGCACGGCTGAAAGAACAGGGCGCCGTGATCCTCGGCAAGACGACAACGCCGGAGTTCGGCTGGAAGGGGGTGACGGATAGCCCCCGGACGGGTATTACCCGCAATCCCTGGAACAAGAATATGACCCCCGGCGGCTCCAGCGGCGGGGCGTCGGCGGCCTGCGCGGCGGGCATGGGCGTTTTTCATGTGGGCACGGATGGCGGTGGCTCAATTCGAATTCCCGCCTCCTTCACCGGCATATTTGGGATCAAGGCAAGCTATGGGCGCGTTCCCGCCTGGCCGCTCTCTCCCTTTGGGACAGTCGCCCATGTTGGCCCAATGACGCGCAACGTCCGGGACGGGGCGATCATGCTTCAGGTGATGAGCGCGCCGGATGTTCGGGACTGGACAGCTCTGCCGCCGACTGATGTGGATTATCTCGCCGGTCTTTCCGCGTCGATCAAGGGGAAGAAGATTGCCTATAGTCCGGCGCTTGGCTATGCGACGGTGCATCCGGAAGTGGCAGCGGCCGTCAAGAATGCGGCGAAGCTGTTCGAGGATCTCGGCGCGATTGTCGAGAAAGTGGATCCCGGATTTGAAAATCCGTTGCCGATCTTCAATACGCTCTGGTGGTCCGGCGCGGCCTTCGCGCTTCGCAATCTCGATGATAAGCAGCTTGGAGAGCTTGATCCGGGTCTGCGCACCGTGGTGGAGGAGGGGGCAAAAATCACCCTTACCGACTATCTGGAGGCGAACCAGGCGCGGGGTGAGCTTGGCATCAAGATGCGGCGGTTTCATGAAACCTACGATCTCCTCATCACCCCGGCGCTTTCCATACCGGCATTTGAGGCGGGCAAGCTCGCGCCGGAGGAATTGGCAGCGGTTGGCGCCTGGGTCGACTGGACGCCTTTTTCCTATCCGTTTAACCTGACCCAGCAACCCGCCTGCTCAATCAATTGCGGTTTCTCAAGTGGTGGCTTGCCAATCGGCCTGCAGATTGTCGGGCCGATGCAGGATGATCTTTCGGTCCTCAATGCCGCTTATGCGTTTGAGCAGGCCTCTCCCGTCTTCGGGGCGCGGCCTGATCTTGATAAGCTTCTCTAAGTCATGTCGCTGCCGTCGGAACTTTTGAGTGTCGCGGAGATGTATCAGGCGGATCGCCTCGCCATGGAAGGGGGCGTATCCGGAACCACCCTGATGGAGGCGGCAGGGCAGGGGATTGCCGAACTGATCCTTGGCAATTGGCCGAGAGGGCGATGTCTTGTCCTTTGCGGTCCCGGCAACAATGGCGGTGATGGCTATGTCGCCGCCCGGCATTTGCAAGACGCGGGATGGGAGGTTGACCTCGCCTCTCTTGTTGATCCGTCGGTTCTGATGGGTGATGCCGCCGTGATGCGGGATAAGTGGGATGGCGATATCCTCTCCTTGCATGAGGTGCCGTTCGAGGGTCTGGATCTTGTCGTTGATGCAGTGTTTGGCGCCGGGTTCTCGCGCTTTCTGGATAACGGTGTCGCAGCGCTGCTGTCAAAAGTGAAGAAAGCGGCTATTCCGGTTGTCGCCGTCGATATGCCGAGCGGCGTCAACGGGGACACTGGCGCAGTCGATCCAAACTCTATCCCCGCCGCCATGACGGTGACTTTCTTTCGCGCGAAGCCCGGACATTTTCTCTATCCCGGCCGATCCTATTGTGGTGATTTGAGGGTGATCGATATCGGGATTGCCGCCGACTATCTGGAAGAAATCGACCCGGCAACGCATCTGAACGGTCCCGATCTCTGGCGCGATGATCTGCCGCTCCTGAAACCGGAGATACAGAAATACAGCCGCGGTCATGCGGCGATTGTTGGCGGCGGCATATCCTCAACCGGCGCGGCGCGGCTGGCGGCGCGTGCGGCATTGCGAGCGGGCGCCGGTGCGACCACAGTCGTCAGCCCGCCGTCTGCGCTGATGATTTATGCGGCGGCGCTGGAGGCCGTAATGGTCACCGCGATCGGAGAGGAGGAAGATTTCGAAAACTGGTTGCAGTCGCGGCGCATCGGGACGGTGCTGATCGGGCCGGGCAATGGTGTCACCGACCGGACTCGAGAGTTTACGCGGCTTGCTCTTGAAAGTACGGCAAATGTTGTGATCGATGCGGACGCCCTGACTGTCTTCAAGGATGAACCGGATACCCTTTTCTATCTGATCCAGGAGAAAGAGGAAGGGGAAGTTGTATTGACGCCCCATGAAGCGGAGTTCGAGCGGATTTTCTCACTCGCCGGTTCCAAGCTGGAACGAGCGCGGGCAGCAGCGGCTCTTTCCGGCGCGGTTGTCCTGCTGAAGGGAGCTGATACGGTTATTGCAACGCCGGATGGAAAAGCGGTGATCAACCATAACGCGCCGCCCTTTCTTGCGACCGCCGGATCAGGGGATGTGCTCAGCGGGTTGATAACGGGATTGTTCTCGGGCGGGATGACGGCGTTCTCAGCCGCCGCCACGGCGACCTGGATACATGGCGCTGCGGGAGATAGCCTTGGCCCGGGCCTGATTGCCGAGGATATTGAAAGTGTCATTCCGGAAATTTTGGACGGACTTTTAAGCGGACCCTAAAAATGCGTAAAATATGACGCATATTTCAACCGTTTCTTTACGATTTGCCCTTAATAAGGGAGGATTACTAGAAAAAGTAGATAAAACTGTTGGGTGAAAATTATGTTTTTTAAGAAGCAAGGTTTACGGGACCGGATCGCCTCAGGCGATATCTTTTACCGCCGCATGATGTTGAGCCTGCAAGAACAGGCAAGAGTTCTTCGTGTTGAAGATGACGATCAGGGTATTCCGCATGTTCATTATGAAAAGACGGTTCTTCGCACTGGCTATCAGGAACATGCCGGCACCAATGTTCTGGCGTTGGCTATTTTTGAGCGGGATTTCCAGGAAGCCCAATAATCTGATTTTCCGGCATGCTTGAGACGGCTCGTTTTAAATAACGACCTGCCGTGTCTGCACCTGTTCTGGTTGCCTTTTCGCCTCTATCTGCGCCTGACATACCCGACATATCCCGGCGAGGCCGGTTCTTTTTACTTTTCTCGCGCTTTATCGGTAATTCCCCTAGTCAATCCCAGAAATCATATGCTATAGACAGCCGCTCCCGGTTGGAGCGTCCGCGTTTTTTGTGGATGCCTCGGGTGAGAAAAAATGATGCGGGTGTGGCGGAATTGGTAGACGCGCTGGTTTTAGGTACCAGTTTCTTATGAAGTGGGGGTTCGATTCCCTCCACCCGCACCAACATACTGAATGAAGCCTTCGGGCTGGCGCTTTTCGTCACGAAACGGGACGGGATGCGTTTATTGCTAAATAAATGATGACGGACGATCGTTCATGCAAATTACACAGACTAACTCTGACGGACTAAAGCGGGATTTCACGGTTGTTGTTGAGGCAGCGGAAATCGATACGAGAGTAACGGAAAGACTGACGACTGTCGGTGCGGAAGTCAAACTTCCGGGGTTCCGCCCGGGCAAAGTGCCGATGTCGATCTTGCGTCAGCGCTTTGGCAAGTCCGTCATGGGCGAAGTGCTCGAACAGACTGTCAATGAGATGAGCCAGAAGGCGCTTGACGATAACGATCTGCGCCCGGCTCAACAGCCGAAAATCGAAATCACCAATTTCGACGAAGGCACGGATCTGGAATTCACCCTCGAAGTCGAGATCATGCCCGATTTCAAGCCGATGGACTTTTCCAAGCTGAATCTGGAAAAACCGGTTGCCGATGTCGAGGACGAGAAAGTTGACGAGGCGCTGAAGGAAATTGCCGGACAGCAGAAAAACTTTGTTGCCGTTTCCAAAAACCGCAAGTCGAAAGAGGGCGATGCACTCCTGATCGATTTCCTCGGCAAGGTTGACGGGGAGGCCTTTGAAGGCGGCTCTGCCGAACGGCATCAGCTGGAGCTTGGCTCAAACAGCTTTATTCCCGGATTTGAAGAACAGCTGATCGGCGCCAAAGGCGGCGATGACCTTGATGTGAAAGTCACTTTCCCGGAAAACTACGGCGCGGAACATCTTGCGGGTAAAAATGCCGTGTTCGAAGTGAAAGTTCACGAGGTGCAGGAAGCGGCGGAAGTCGAGATTAACGACGAGTTTGCCACCAAGCTCGGCCTCGATAACCTGGATGCCCTGAAAGAGGCGGTTCGCGGGCAGATTTCGCAGCAATATGCGCAGATGTCCCGTCAGTTGCTGAAGCGCAGCATGCTGGACGCGATGGCCGAATCTCATGATTTTGATGTACCGCCCGGCATGATGCAGGGTGAGTTTGACAGCATCTGGCAGCAGTTCGAGCAGGAGCTGGAGCAGTCCGGCAAGAAGCTTGAAGATCAGGACCAGTCCGAAGAGGAACTGCGCGCTGAATATACGGATATCGCCGAGCGTCGTGTACGTCTTGGCCTGTTGCTCGCGGAAGTTGGCCGGATCAACAACATCGAGGTTTCCCAGGACGAGGTCAACCAGGCCATGGTGGCGCAGGCGCGGAATTACCCCGGTCAGGAACAGATGATTTTCGAGATGTTCCAGAAACGCCCGGAGATGCAGGCACAGCTTCGCGCGCCGATCTTTGAGGATAAAGTGATCGACTTTATTTCTGAACTTGCGACGATCACGGAAAAGAAAGTCTCCGTTGACGAGTTGATGAAGGACCCGGACGAGGAAGAAGTCGCCAAGCCGAAGAAGAAGCCGACCGCGAAGAAGGCTGCACCTAAAAAGGCGGCTCCGAAGAAGCCGGTGGCTAAAAAAGCGGCGCCTAAGAAGGCGGCTGAAAAGAAATAATCCGGAAAAGCAGAAATGCGGATTTACAGTTGCGTTCGTCATACATATATGATGACGTGGCGCAGCTGCGAAATTTAAGGAAACTCGAGAATGGTTGATGTCATCGACACCTATATGAATAATCTGGTCCCGATGGTGGTGGAGCAAACGGCGCGCGGAGAGCGGTCATACGACATCTTCTCCCGCCTGTTGAAAGAACGGATTATTTTCGTTACCGGACAGGTTCAGGACGGCATGGCCGGGTTGATCACGGCGCAGCTTCTGTTTCTGGAAGCTGAGAACCCGAAAAAGCCCATTTACATGTACATCAACTCACCGGGTGGTGTGGTGACCTCGGGCCTCGCGATCTATGACACGATGCAATATATCAAGCCGGACATCGCGACGGTCTGCATCGGTCAGGCAGCCTCCATGGGATCTTTCCTGCTGGCGGCGGGTGCAAAAGGCAAGAGATACTGCCTGCCCAATGCCCGGATCATGATCCATCAGCCTTCCGGCGGGGCTCAGGGGCAGGCCACGGACATCGAAATCCAGGCCCGCGAAATCCTGAAAGTACGGGCGCGGCTTAACAATATTTATGTTGAGCATACAGGGCAGCCGCTGGATGTGATTGAAGCCTCCATGGAGCGGGACAATTTCATGACCGCTGAAGAAGCCAAGGAATTTGGCCTGGTTGATGAAGTCGTGTTGAAGCGTCCGACGGATGCGGACGAAGAAGAAGGCAAAAAATCCAAATAACTCCGCGACAAAATCAGATTATTATTTTTCGTAAGGCAGCGCGAATTGCGTCATGTTAACGAAAAGTTGAGTCAAATTTACATATTATATATCTTCGAGATAACTAAAGTGGTTTGCCGCCATTGATTTCGACGAGATGAACATTCTTGTTGTCGCCCGCAGAGACGACGGCTAATATGAAAAGTCGAACGGACTATTGGAGTATTTATGACCAAATTAAGTGGTGGAGATTCGAAAAATACCCTGTACTGCTCCTTCTGCGGCAAGAGCCAGCATGAAGTGAGAAAGCTGATCGCGGGACCGACAGTGTTCATTTGCGATGAATGCGTTGAGCTGTGCATGGATATTATTCGCGAAGAACACAAAAGCACCTTGGTAAAGACGAATGACGGCGTACCGACGCCGATGGAAATCTGTAACGTTCTCGATGATTACGTGATCGGCCAGTTCCATGCGAAACGCGTTTTGTCCGTTGCCGTCCATAACCATTACAAGCGGCTTCATCACAGCGCTAAATCGGACGATGTGGAACTGGCAAAATCCAACATTCTGCTGATCGGCCCGACGGGTTGCGGTAAGACACTGCTCGCCCAGACATTGGCCCGCATTCTTGATGTCCCCTTCACTATGGCGGATGCCACCACCTTGACCGAAGCCGGTTATGTCGGTGAAGATGTGGAGAATATCATTCTCAAGCTGCTGCAGTCTGCCGACTATAATGTAGAGCGGGCGCAGCGCGGCATTGTCTATATTGACGAGGTCGACAAGATCAGCCGTAAATCCGACAACCCGTCCATCACCCGGGACGTTTCCGGTGAGGGTGTGCAGCAGGCGCTTCTGAAGATTATGGAAGGCACTGTGGCCTCCGTTCCGCCGCAGGGTGGGCGCAAGCATCCACAGCAGGAATTCCTTCAGGTCGATACGACGAATATCCTGTTTATCTGCGGCGGCGCCTTTGCCGGCCTCGATAAGATTATCGGCTCGCGCGGGAAAGATACGTCCATCGGTTTTGGTGCCTCTGTCGAGGCCGAAGAAGATCGCAATGTTGGTGAGACGTTGAAGGATGTGGAACCGGAAGATCTGCTGAAATTCGGCCTGATCCCGGAATTCGTTGGCCGTCTGCCGGTTGTTGCAACGCTTGAAAATCTTGATGAGGAAGCCCTGATCGAAATTCTGACGTCACCGAAGAACGCTCTGGTCAAGCAGTATCAGCGCCTGTTCGATATGGAGAATGTCAACTTGACCTTTACCGAAGATGCACTGTCGTCGATCGCCAAGAAGGCGATTGTCCGTAAAACCGGTGCCCGTGGCCTTCGGTCGATCATGGAGAATATCCTTCTGGATTCAATGTATGATCTTCCCTCACTCGAAGGAGTGGAGGAAATCGTTATTAATGCGGAGGTGGTTGACGGCGGAACTCAGCCTCTCCATATATATGCTGACCGGCAGGACGCAACGAGTAGCGCATAGCCCGGTAATGTGGGAAGAATTCCTTTCTCGCTGTTTTTAATTCGTAGGGCCAGCATATTTTTCCGGCTGCTGTGGCATGTCTGAATGCCCGTCCCAAAAGGCAACATGATGATTGATACACCTCGTACGCAAATATTTCCGGTTCTTCCGCTTCGCGATATTGTCGTATTTCCGCATATGATCGTTCCGCTGTTCGTCGGACGTGACAAGTCCGTGCGGGCACTTGAAGACGTGATGAAGGATGACAAGCAGATCCTGCTGGTGGCGCAGAAAAATGCGAGCCAGGATGATCCCGGCGAGGAAGATATTCATCGCGTTGGCACGATCGCCTCGGTTCTGCAACTGCTGAAACTTCCCGACGGCACTGTAAAAGTGCTGGTCGAGGGCGGCGAGCGGGCTCGGATCGACGAGTTTCTGACCAATCCTGATTTTTTCCAGGCCCATGCTGAAATTCTGGAAGAAAAAGATGCGGAGACACCGGAGCTGGAAGCGCTTGCGCGTTCCGTCATTTCGCAGTTTGAGCAGTATGTGAAGCTCAACCGCAAGATTCCGCCGGAAGTACTTGTCTCGCTCAATCAGATCGATGAGCCGTCTAAGCTTGCTGATACAATGGCCTCGCATATGGCGCTCAAAATCTCAGAGAAGCAGGAGCTCTTGGAAATCGAGAGCGCGACTGAGCGGTTGGAACGTGTCTACGCGCTGATGGAAGATGAAATCGGCGTGCTTCAGGTTGAGAAGAAAATCCGCAGCCGGGTCAAGCGCCAGATGGAGAAGACCCAGCGCGAATATTATCTCAATGAGCAGATGAAGGCGATCCAG
>NZ_JARGOQ010000045.1 GCF_029233945.1 Sneathiella sp.
CTGCAGCGCATCCGTGAGCATCTTTAGCTCAGCGCGCAATGCCTTCGCATATTTGCGGACCGGGTCATATCGGGCAACAACCTTGGTGTGACAACCGCAATACCAGCACATCTTCTGGCAAAAGGGCACATGAAGATAGAGCGATAGCGGCTTTTGCGGATCAAGCGCCTGTAGCCAGCTCTTGTATATCTGCCCAGTGACGTTGGGAGTGAAATGCGGTGCCGTCGGATAGCTGGTGTAACGGGGAACGGATTTATTGATCAACTCCCCCATCGCCTTTGTCATTTTTCACCTTCCGCCAGACTTTTCAGCCATGCTCTATCCTTGATGAGGATTGAATGGTTTGACGGCACTTCCAATAGACCCATTTTTCTGAGTTTCGTGATAGTCCGGCTGACCGTTTCAATAGTCAGGCCCAGAAAATCAGCAATATCATTCCGGCCCATTGTGAGCTCTACCTGAATTTCATTGCTAGGGTTGCCGCTGGCTTTTCCGGCGCGATTGATCAGGAAAGTCGCGACTTTCTCAATCGGAGTTTTGCGACCCAGTAATATAGCATGGCGGCGAAGTGCAAGCAGTTCATCAAGAACCTTTGCTGTCAGGGCTGTCTGAATAGACGGCATTTCCGTCAAAAACTTGTCCAGCGCCTTAATCGGAATCTGGCAGACCACGGTATCGCAAACGGCTTCCGCATCCGACTGGTAGTATCCATTTTTCTCCTCGCCAATTACTTCACCGGCGGACTTGAAGGCTGTCACTTGTCGACGCCCATCATCCAACAGATTGGCGAGCCTGATCTCTCCCGTCACAACGCTGTAGAGATACTTCGCTTCTTCAAATTCCCGATAAACGGACTGCCCCGTCTTAACCAGCCTTGTTCTGACATTGCGGGCGAATTCTTCCAACTCCTGATCTTTCAGGCCAGAACAAATGGCTTGGTTATGGGCACTGCAGGTCGCACAAGGTCCACCCGCAACGCCTTTACGCTCGGCCGTCGGATTTATTACCAATGATTCAGGCGAAGCAACCTCCACCTCCGTCAATGATGAAATACGCGTATCAATGGATGCCAACATAACACGTACGCTCCCCTATTCCGTTTAATTCCCGATCAGCCAGCAAGCCAGCCTCTCCCAAGCATATTTCAGCCTTTTCCGACATCGTTCCATGTGGTGAGATGACGCAGGGCAAATAATACACTAGAAATTGGTGAAATTGGTACAGAGAACGTGAATTTTTTACAGTTTTATTAGCCTTCAGGCAAAAAAATCCCCGGCAGCGACATAATGCCACAGTCGGGGAATACTGTCGATTTCGCGTTCGTTTCTTATCGTTTTATTCTGCTAATCGGCTTAAATTCGTAGCAGATCGGCCGCGACATCAAGCGGGACATCTGCATCATTCAGCAGGTAATTTCCCGCCTCAATTTCGAATCTGCTATCCCCGTTGCTGAGCGGGTCATGTGGGCGTAACCGCGTGTCCATCACCAGTCTGGCGAGAAGCATCCGGCGGGCATCGCCGCCTGCTTGACCCAGCGCAGCCCCCTCTGTTGCCAGCAAGGTCGCCGTCGTGACATGATAGAGCGCATCAGATGCCTGTCGTGCCCGAGTTTCATTGCCGGACTTGGCGATATCTTCCGCAAATTTCTTTGCCCGATCAACAAGACCGGAAAGCTCTCCGGCAAATTGCCCGGGAAGACCATTTGCGCCTTGCAACCGGTCCTTCAAATCATCCGCCAGATCTTCATGAGCACCGGTCTTTGCAACGGCACGGGTTGTAATATCCAGTGCATTGATATTTGAGGTGCCTTCCCACAGCAATCCCGTATGCGCGTCCCGGACAAGACGGGAATTCACCCAATCCTCTATCAGACCATTTCCGCCCCGAATTTCGAGTGCGCCGGTTGCTACCGGCACGTTATCACGGCAAGCCCTGAACTTAACGAGCGGGGTCAGAATTCGATTGAGCCGCGCCGCCGCCTCATCCCCGCCTTCGGCTTTATGCAAAACGGAGGAAACATGCATAATCATCGATAGAACCTGCTCCGTCGGGACCATCAGCTTCAGCAGTTGCCGCCGCAGGAGAGGCTTGTTGATAATCGGCTCGCCAAAGACATCTCGGGTTCTGGCCGTCACCATTGCCTCGTTCAGGCAACGGCGCATCATGCCGGCTGCCCTTACCCCATGTGAGAGGCGGGACATGCTGACCTGATCCATCATTTGGCGTAAACCCGGATTGGGCTTCGCACCGACGTCGCCGAAAGCATACCCAACGGCACCATCGAAGATGATCTCACCGGACGCCATGGATTTCGTCCCCATCTTGTTCTTCAGGCGAACAATCCGGTAGTTGTTACGCTCCCCGTTATCCAGCGTGCGCGGAACAGCAAAAATCGCAAGGCCGGAATTCCCCTCCGGCGCCCCTTCCGGCCGGGCGAGGACGAGGCTCACTTCCGCATCGGCGCTGGAGCAGAACCATTTATCGCCATAGAGCCGCCATTCGCCATTTTCCTGGCGTGCCGTCACCGCAAGATTGGCAACCTCGGAGCCACCGATCTTTTCTGTCATGAACTGCGCACCGCGATAAAGCTCTTCCATATCCTGGCTGCGCATCTTGTCGAGGAATTTGTCCTTGGCAGCTTCAGGACCATATCGCTCCAGCAGCATAGAAGACGTATCCGTCAGGGAAATCGGGCACATAAGGCCGAATTCAGCCTGTGTAAACAAATACTGGAACACATATTTCGCCATCGGCGGAACCTTGGTCGGCCAGCCATGCACGCCTTCCTTTCGTGACATGCAATGAATACCGAAGTCGCCATATCCGATCTTCTCCATCTCGCGGAAAGCGGGATGATATTCAATCCAGTCACGATTGCGACCCCGCGCATCGCGCGGATGCAGGATCGGCATATGGGATTCGCAAATCCGCGCGAGTTCGTCGAGACGGTTGCCCGCCACTTCGCCGAGCTGCCGATAGACGGGAATCATATGCTCCCTGAGGTCATCGGGCAGATAAAGCGTCAACAGATCCTGAAGACTCTTATCAATCTCGAAGAAATTGAGGCCATGGCAATCTGCCGCCACCCAGTCTTCAAGCTCCCGCTCATCCCGGTTTTTGATTTTGACTTCCATATTCATAATAATTCTTCCCGCAGATCTTTTCTCTTTTTGGCGACTGCCATCCCCTTACAGAGTAAGGATACGGTTCGCTTCTTCAAGGCTGACCGGCGCATCATTGAGAAGTACATCCGTTGCCGCTGTATCGAAAGCATCCGCTTCAATCGACAACGGATTGGCCGCGCCAAGTTTATGATCAATTATCATACGCGAAAGAAGCAAGCGACGGGCATCTTTTCCGGCGGCACCGAGTTCCGCGCCCTCATTCGCCATCAGAGTTGCTGTCGTCACATGATAAAGCGCGCTTGCGGCCTTGCGGGCATGGGTTTCCATACCCCGCCGGGCGACTTCCTCGGCAAATTTTACGGACTGATCCACCAGACCTTTAAGCTGTCCGGCATACTGGCCCGGCAATGCGTTATTCGCATCGATCTGTTTGGTAAGATCTTCCGCAAGATCCTCATGCGCGCCCATACGGGCAATAGCCCGCGTCGTCACATCGAGGGAGTTAATGTTGGAGGTCCCTTCCCAGAGAACACCAAGATGCGCATCCCGGACAAGGCGCGGATTGACCCAATCCTCGATATAGCCGTTACCGCCGCGCACTTCCATGGCACCGGTCGCAACACGAACATTGTCGCGCGCCGTTCGGTATTTCAGAAGTGGCGTCAGGATACGGGTCCGTCTCGCGGCTTTCTCGTCTCCCTTTTCACCCTGTTCAAGGTTGACCGCGACATACATAAACATCGAAAGGGCCTGCTCCGTCGGGACCATCAGCTTCATAAGCTGACGACGCAGCAATGGCTTATCGATAATTGTTTCCCCGAATGCCTTGCGGTAATTGGCAACCGTCAGCGCCTCGTTCAGGCAGCGGCGCATCATTGCCGCCCCGCGCACACCATGCGACAGTCGGGAGAAATTCACCTGATCCATCATCATCTTGAGGCCCTTGTTCGGATGCGCGCCAACCTCCCCAAGCGGATAAGCCGAGGCCCCTTCGAAAATAATTTCTCCGGATGCCATGGATTTGGTGCCGAGCTTATCCTTCAACCGGACAATACGATATGGATTGCGGCTGCCATCCTCCCGATGCCGCGGCATGGCGAAAAGGGCAAGGCCGCTGTTTCCTTCAGGCGCGCCTTCTGGCCGGGCCAACAACAAGGCAACGTCTCCATCGGCGCAGGAGCAGAACCATTTTTCGCCATAGAGTTTCCATTCCCCGTCCTCAAGACGCGCCTCAAGCGCGATCTGAGAAACATCCGATCCGCCCGTCTTTTCCGTCATGAACTGGGCACCCTTCAGGATCTTGTCCATATCCTGGCTATACATCCGATCAAGCAACTTCTCCTTGGTGGCCTCGTCCGCATAGCGTTCAATCAGCATGGCTGATGTATCGGTGGCCGAGATCGGGCAGAGCTGACCAAACTCAGACTGACCGAAGAGATACTGAAATACATATTTCCCGATCGGCGGGACTTTCTCCTGCCAACCGAGCACACCCTCCCGATGGGACATGCGGTGGAAGCCGAAATCCTTGAAGGCGACCTCTTCCATCTTACGATAGGACGGGTGAAACTCGATCCAGTCCTCGTTGCGGCCACGGGCATCGCGGGCATGGAGGATCGGGCCGCGCTTGTCTGCGTCCCGTGACCAGTCATCAAGCTGGTTGCCGGAAATTTCGCCGAGGCGGTTGAAATGCGGCTCCATATGCTGACGCAAATCCTCCGGCATATAGATATGCAGCAGGTCGCGCAGACCGTTATCTACTTCAAAGAAGTTAAGGCCATGACAATCCGGCGCGATATAGTCAGAGAGTTCCTGAGGTTTAAATTCCTGTTTTTTATGTAAAAAAGTCATATCTATCCCGCTTTTTCAGTTGGCCGTCGATGGCTCATATTTCGGCGCATATAATGGGCAAATCGATAACCATGGACAATCGATAATTCAGCATAGTATAATTGAAAAAAACTCACGCAGGACTTTGTCATATATGCTTCATATTCCCTCCACATCTGGGCTTAGGGCATTTGACGCAGCTTGCCGCTATTTGAGCTTCAATCAAGCAGCGGAGGAGCTTGGCGTCACCCCGGGAGCGGTTAGTCGGCAAATCCAGACATTAGAACAATATTTGGGAAAAACGCTCTTTCATCGCCATCACAAGCGCATAGAACTGACCGCCGTCGGTCGGCAGTATCTCGCCGAAATTACCCTACCGCTTGAGAAGATCGCGGCGGCGTCGGCCCGCCTGAGAAGCGAAACACGACGCAATGCGGTTTCCATATGCGCCTACCCCACTTTTGCGTTGCGCTGGCTGATCCCGCGATGGGCCGATCTTTATGAACATCATCCGGACATCGATGTTCAATTGATCACCTCTCTCAATCCAGCGGATTTTGAACGGGATGATTTTGACCTCTCCATCCAGGTCCTTCCCGATGGGACAAGTCTGACCGGTATGCGGATCGACAAGCTGCTTGAAGTGGTCACCTATCCTGTTTGCAGCCCGGATTTGGCCAAAAAATTCTCCCGCCCCGAGGATTTACGCGACGCAATTTTTGTCCATGAAAGCCCCCGCCCAACTGACTGGCCACGCTGGCTCGCGGAAGCCGGTGTTGACGGCATCAATTCCAGCAAGGGCCTGCATTTCGAGAGTGCCAATATGGCGTTGCACGCAGCGGAGAATGGCTTGGGCATTGCGATCGGCATTGACGCGCTGGTACAGGAGTCAATCGCGGCGGGGCGGCTAGTGAAACTATTCGATGTAGACCGCCGCTCCAACCACTCCTTCCATCTTGTATCTTCGGCGCGCAAAGCCACACGGCCGAAGCTTGCTGCGGTGCGCGAATGGATGCTTGAGGCAGCGGGACAACCGGTATAAATTCAGATTTCGATTTTCCATTTTTGCCGACCCGATCTTGAATTAAGGAAGTTACTGACCATGACCTGTTTGCAAAGCGATGGTATTTTTATCGGCAAGAGCGATGATGGCACCGGCAGCAATCAATATCTTCCGCTGAAATGGGGGAATCGCCACGGTCTGATCGCGGGCGCGACCGGTACGGGGAAGACCGTCACCCTGCAAGTCCTCACAGAAGGATTTTCAAGCGCGGGTGTCCCGGTATTTCTCGCTGATGCGAAAGGCGACCTCTCCGGCCTCTGCCATACATCGGATATGCAGGATTTCCTGACCAAACGAGCCAATAAAATTGGCTTCGGGGAGGAGTATAAAGGCGCGGCCTATCCTGCCGTTTTCTGGGATTTGTTCGGGGAACAAGGCCATCCCGTTCGGACGACCATTTCCGAAATCGGCCCCCTGCTTCTCTCCCGCATGCTAGAGCTGAACGATACACAGGAAGGCGTAATGAATATCGCTTTCCGCGTCGCGGATGAACAGGGCCTTTTACTGCTGGATCTGAAAGACCTACGCGCCCTTCTCGGTGTTGTGAATGAACAAAGAAAAGAGATTTCCGCGATTTACGGGAATGTCTCGCCGCAGTCGATCGGTGCGATCCAGCGCGCGTTGCTCCGCCTTGAAGATCAGGGCGCAGACAAATTCTTCGGCGAACCTGCGCTTGATCTTCGGGATTTTATGCGCACCGATCATGAAGGGCGCGGCATGGTCAATATTCTCGCCGCTGACAAGCTGATGAATTCGCCGCGGCTCTACGGCACCTTTCTGCTCTGGATGCTGTCTGAGCTTTTTGAAGAGCTGCCGGAAGCAGGTGATTCCGATCGACCCAAACTGGTTTTCTTCTTTGATGAAGCGCATCTATTGTTCGATGATGCACCGAAGGCGCTCCTTGAAAAGGTGGAACAGGTTGTTCGCCTGATCCGGTCCAAGGGCGTCGGGGTCTTTTTCGTTACGCAAAGCCCGGATGATATTCCGGATTCCGTACTGGGACAGCTTGGCAACCGGATACAACATGCGCTTCGCGCCTTTACCCCGAAGCAGCAAAAGGCAATTCGCCTCGCCGCCCAGACATATCGGCCCAACCCCGCCTTCGAAGTGGAGGATGTGATCACCACTCTCGGCGTGGGAGAGGCGCTGGTTTCCACATTGGAGAATAAAGGCGAGCCATCAATCGTAGAGCGGACTTTGATCCGCCCGCCGTCTTCCAAACTCGGGCCAGTCAGTCAGGCAGAGCGAAAACGGGTCTTGAACGACAGTACGCTCGCCGCTAAGTATGACGAGACGATTGATAATGAATCGGCCTATGAAATTCTTCAGGAACGTGCGGAAAAGGCGGCAAAGGCAGCGGAAAAAGCAAAGGTCGAAGCGGAAGCTGCCGAGACAAAAAAGGCGCCTGCGCGCCGATCGAACCGGCAAAGTGTTGGGGAGGCTGCGATCAAATCTCTCACCCGCGCCGTCAGTTCTTCGTTCGGGCGCAGCATTGCCAAGGCCCTCCTTCGTGGTATTCTCGGCGCCCTTAAAAGATAAAGTAATAGCAACAAACAAAGGACGGAGCGTATTGCGCTTCGGTAGTTTATGAAAGCCGTCATCATTCCCGTTACCCCATTCGCCCAGAACTGCAGCCTGATCTGGTGCGAGGAAACCATGAAGGGCGCCGTGACTGACCCCGGCGGAGATCTGGAGCGTGTTCTTGAGGCCGCGGAAAAGCATGGAGTGACAATCGAGAAAATCCTGATTACCCATGGCCATCTCGATCATGCGGGCGGTACAAAAGAACTTCATGAAAAACTTGGCGTTCCGATTGAAGGCCCGCACAAGGACGACAAGTTCTGGATCGATCAGCTCCCGACGCAATGCGCGAGATATGGCTTTCCTGAATCTTTCGCCTTCACGCCGGATCGCTGGCTGGAGGATGGGGACACCATCACTGTCGGGAACGAGGAATTCACCGTCGTGCATTGCCCTGGACATACGCCCGGTCATGTCGTTTTCGTCAATCTGAAAGAACGGGTCGCGATCGTCGGGGATGTATTATTCCAGGGATCCATCGGTCGGACAGATTTTCCGCGCGGCAACCATGAGGACCTGATTCATTCCATTCGCGAAAAGCTTTGGCCTTTGGGGGACGACATCACATTCATTCCGGGGCATGGAAATCTCTCCACCTTCGGTCAGGAACGGGAGACTAATCCCTTCGTGGCCGATATGAACTTCGGCTGAGTTATTCAAAGACCACCGGGTCATCGACCATTTCAAGATGTAGCTGATCGCCCGTGAAGGGATGACGGGCGATAACGTCTTCATCCAGTTCGATCCCGAGCCCCGGTTTCGTTGGCGGGATAATATACCCCTCCTCCCACTGAATCGGTTCCTTCAGGATTTCCGAATGGAAATCACCCATGGCGTTGATGCTCTCCTGGATCAGAAAATTCGGGGTGCAGGTACTGAGCTGGATATCGGCCATTGCCGAAACAGGGCCGCAATACATATGTGGTGCTATCTGCGCGTAATAAACCTCGGCCATGCTGGCGATCTTCTTACCCTCCAACAGCCCGCCAACACGCCCGAGCGCCATTTGCAGGATTGAGGCCGCGCCACTTTCCAGGACGCGATGAAACTCATACTTCGTACAGAGCCTTTCTCCGGTCGCGATCGGGATCGTTGTCTGGCGCGAGAGCTTAGACATTTCATTTGCGTTTTCCGGCGGGGTCGGCTCCTCAAACCAGAGAGGGTCATATTTCTCCAGCCGGCGCGCGAGACGGATGGCGCCCGAGGTCGTTAATTGCCCATGAGTACCGAATAGCAGATCGGCTTTATCGCCGACGGCTTCGCGCACCCGCGCAACCAGCTTTTCCGAGAGATCCATTCGCCCAAGTGATGGTTGGCGCGGATCGAAAGCGGAGTACGGCCCCACTGGATCGAATTTTACACCGGTAAATCCAAGCGCGACATTCTCCGCCGCCCGCTCTGCCGCCAGGTCGGGGTCGCTATAAACGTCCGCCGCATCCCCGTCTTTTGGGTAGAGATACGTATAACAGCGGAGTTTTTCACGAACCTTACCCCCTAAAAGCTCATAAACCGGTTTATCTGTTTCTTTCCCGATAATGTCCCAGCAGGCCATTTCCAGCGCGCTCAAAACCGCCATCATGGCCGAGTCAGGTCGCTGAGTGTATCCGCTGGAATAAACCCGCCGCCAGATCCGCTCGATATGAAAGGGATCCATCCCGAGAAGACGCCGGGCGAAAACATCCTCGATCATCTTGACTGTCACATCCGGATGAAACGGCGCGGCATAGGCTTCGCCTATTCCGCTTACACCGCTGTCAGTCGTCAGCTTGACGAATACCCAGAACTGCCCACCCCAATGAGGGGGAGGCGTGCCGACAACGAAGGTTTCAAGATCGGTTAGTTTCATAACATCTACTCAAATATGATTACGTTTCTGAGAGCTTTGTCCGCCCGCACTTCATCAATTGCCTCGTTGATCTCTTCAAGCGGATAGCGCCCCGTGATCAATTCATCCAGCTTCAGCCGTCCGGCCCCATACAGCGCGACAAGTTTCGGGATGTCGATACGCAACCGTGTCGATCCCATTTTACTGCCGAGAATTTTCTGGCCCGATCCGGCGATATTACCCGCCTCGACTGCGATCTTCTGTCCTGTCGGCGGCATGCCGACAATCACCAGCGTCCCGGAGGGCGCGAGAAGATCCAGACCCTGCTCGAATGCCTTCGGGCTACCTGCCGCAACAAATACATAATCGGCTCCCCGCCCGTGGGTCAGCGCACGGACCTGCTCCGCCGCATCATTCGCGAGCGGGTTGACCGTGTGCGTGGCACCAAATGTACGCGCCGCAATCAATTTCTCTTCCACCAGATCAAGGGCAATAATCGGCGCCGCGTTTACCAGCGCCGCCCCCTGCACTGCATTGAGGCCGACGCCGCCACATCCGATCACCACGACGGAAGAGCCATACTCCACCTCAGCCGTATTGACGACCGCGCCAAGCCCCGTGATAACCCCGCAAGAAAGAAGCGATGCCGCATCCAGCGGAAAGTCCCTGGGGAGGGTCACCAGCTGCGACTGATCGACA
Source organism: Sneathiella sp. (assembly GCF_029233945.1). GTDB lineage: Bacteria > Pseudomonadota > Alphaproteobacteria > Sneathiellales > Sneathiellaceae > Sneathiella. The sequence goes on from NZ_JARGOQ010000045.1 coordinate 10,124, forward strand.
ACAACCTCTTCGGCAAAGGCACCGGTATGGAGGCCCTGCCCTACCTTTTCACCTTTTTCTGATGTCAGGCGACTGTTCATGTCGATTGGAAAGGAGGTCGAGCAAATAAATGGCTCCCCATTTTCGCAGTCCGCACAATGCCCACAGGACCGAATAAGCGTGACGAGAACGTGATCACCCGCCTGAATATTGCGCACGCCCGCACCGGTTTCTACAACGATGCCAGCGGCTTCATGCCCGAGTACCAACGGAAGCGTACCACCCCAACCGCCATCCATATAGGTAATGTCCGAATGACATATTGCGCAGGCCGCCAGCTTGACCCGCACCTCCCCCTCTTGTGGCTGTGCGATCGTGATATCCTCAATTTGCAGCGGTTTGTTAAACTCCCTGCAGACAGCAGCTTTCATGTATCACTCCCTGATTTTATATTAATGGCAAGTCTTCATGAACCCGGACCGGAAAGTCAATCATAGCCTTTTCACATCAGTCATTTTTTTTGCCCGTTTGTTGATGATTACAAAATTCCATTCCATGCATTTTACGAATAGCGCGAAGCATAAACTTATTTTACGCCCGATCTATTATCGCTAATGTCAATATTATCGCTGCGTATCCATTGTCGAAGAACAAGAGTGGCGAAATTGGGAGGATACATATGAAAAAGCTATTTGGTTTAACTTTGGCAACCGCAATGGCGGTTACCGGTGCGATTTCGGCGCATGCCGCTGAAGTCACCTTAACCCTGCATCACTTTCTAAGCCCCAAAGCGCCCGCACATACAAAAATGCTGCAGCCTTGGGCGGAAAAGATCGCTAAAGACTCTAACGGCCGCATTGAGGTCAAGATTTTTCCGTCAATGGCGCTTGGCGGCAAGCCGCCGGAACTTTATCAGCAAGTCCGTGACGGAGTTGTGGATATGGTCTGGACGGTTCCGGGCTACACGCCGGGTGTTTTCCCGCGCATAGAGGTTTTCGAATTACCGACAGTTCACAAGGGTGACGCCAAGGCAACGAATGCCGCCATTCAGGAAATATTCCCGATGATTGCCGAGGATTTTGCTGATGTGAAACCGCTTCTTGTCCATGTACATGCTGGAAACGCCTTGCATACCTCATCCAAGAAAGTTGCATCGCTTGATGATGTGAAAGGCATGAAAATCCGCACACCGTCCCGCAGTGGTGGCTGGATGATCGAGGCATGGGGCGCGGATCCTGTTGGAATGCCACTACCCGACCTGCCGCAGTCCCTTTCAAAGGGCGTTGTAGAGGGCGGTCTCGTTCCGTTCGAGATTTTCCCGCCATTCAAGCTGGCGGAGCTTACCAAATACTCCCTCGTTGGTGGGGATAATGAGCGGTTCGGTACGGCAACATTCCTCTTCGCGATGAACAAGGACAGCTATAACAACCTGCCGGATGACCTTAAAAAAGTGATCGACGATAACATCGGACCCGCTTTTTCCGAAGAGATGGGCGTTGTCTGGAACAATGTTGAAAAACCCGGTACAGGCATGCAGGAAAAATCCGGCGGCGAGATTGTCCATCTTGATGCTGCGTCAAAGGGCACATTTGACGAAGTCGGCGGCAAGGTTGTGGCGCGATGGGTCAGTGAAGTGAGCGACCGCGGTATCGACGGCCAGAAACTTGTCGATGCGGCGCGAAAAGCGATTGCAAAGCACTCCAACTAATATCGTCTCTAACAGCTTCAAGGGGTAAGAATGCCTAAAAAACTGGACTGGATCATATCCGGCTGGGCCTTATTAGCGGGCATTCTTACCCTTCTAATTGTTCTTGTAACAACAATTAACACGGCCACCTTCGGGGCGGACAAGATTGCTCGCCTCTTTGACGCAAATATCGCTGGTCTGTCGGGCTATGAGGATTTTGTTCGTCTTGCAATCAGTGCTGCCGCGCTAATGTTTTTCCCTTATTGCCAGCGGCAGAAAGGGCATGTCGCGGTTGACCTGTTCGCAGAGCATTTTTCTACTCGCACCCAGTATATGCTCAATAGCGTTATTCTGATTTTGACGACCCTTCTCGCATTGTTTCTGGCCTATTGGATGACCCTCGGGATGATATCCGCATATGAGGATTTTGCCTCCTCTCCCATACTAGGCTGGCCAAACTGGCCGTTCTATGTCCCCGGAATCCTGTCCCTGATCCTCTGGGCTGTGGTTGCGGCAACGCAACTTAGCGAGAAAGGGGCAAAAGAGTGAGCGGTGAAATTATTGGCGTGATCGGCCTCGGTGTTCTCTTTGTCCTTCTGGCCATTCGGATTCCTGTCGGGCTTGCCATGGTTCTGGTGGGGATCGGCGGCAACTTCGCATTAAGCCTTGCCCTGCCCTACCTTCGTTTTGAGCCCTATCTACATCAATTCAAAAGCTTGCTCTGGAACTCGGTCGCTAATTACGACCTTTCCGTTGTCCCGCTTTTTATCCTGATGGGCTATCTTGCTTCCAACGCCAATCTCAGCCGCGATCTATTTCAGGGCGTCAATGCCTTCGCCGGGAAATACCGGGGCGGTGTCGCCATGTCAGCCATCGGCGCCTGCGCCGGCTTTGGTGCCGTTTGCGGCTCCTCCCTCGCCACCGCCTCGACAATGGGACGGGTCGCCCTGCCTGAACTGAGACGGCTTAATTATGCGCCGGGCTTCGCGACCGGCGTGCTGGCGGCCGGAGGCACGCTCGGGATACTCATTCCCCCATCAGTGGCGCTTGTAATTTATGCAATTATCGTCGAAGCCTCAATTCTTGAGATGTTTCAGGCGGCGATTATTCCCGGCCTCATCGCAGTTCTCTTCTTCATCTTCGCAATCGCTGTAATGGTGCGGATCAAGCCCTCTCTCGCGCCAGAGGCCCAACCCATGGCCAAAGAGGAACGGCGCGTTGCCATCCGACGCCTTATTCCGGTCGTGGTTATCTTTGGCGTGATTATCCTGGGTCTTGGACTTGGTCTATTTACCCCGACGCCTGCAGCCGGGATCGGCGTCTTTCTCATACTTGTATATGGTCTTTATCTTCGCCGTTTTGGCGAAGGACTGAGCCTTGCAGGCATCAAGGAGTCCCTTCTGGCCACCGCAGTTACAAGCGGGATGATTTATTTCATCCTGTTCGGTGCGGAGGTCCTGAAAGGCTTTTTCACTCGTGCCGGACTACCGGAAGCGTTAGCGAACTGGGCCGGTGCCACCAGCCTTGATCCGCTGTCGATCATTGTAGTCATGTTGATTGCGTTGATAATCCTTGGCTGTTTTATGGATTCTCTTTCCATGATCCTCGTTGTCGTTCCCTTTTTATGGCCGGTCCTTGTTGAAATTAACGGCGGAGACTACGTAACCGCAGACACGGCTGCGTTCGCCATGGATGCGAATGAGCTGAAAATCTGGTTTGGCATCCTTGCGCTCATTGTCATTGAACTCGGGCTGATAACGCCTCCAGTGGGCCTGAATGTGTTTATTATCAGCGCCCTCGCGAGAGATGTGAAAATGGCGGATACCTTTAAGGGCGTCATACCGTTTTTCGGGATCGAGATACTGCGTATTGCGCTGATCCTCCTCTTTCCGGTAATCGCCCTGTTCGTTCCCCGGCTTCTCTCAGGTTAAGCCGGGGGGAAGCGTCAAGGGTTGAAGCCAGGTCTTCACCGTTTCATCGCGACCGCGAATTGCCTGAGTACCATTTTCGACGTATCTCAGATCCCGAGCAATTTTCTCGCCCCCTGCAGCCTCCATCAATTCTCCACTAACAACAACGCGTGCGTTCAATTCTCGCGTCAATGATTCGAGCCGACTGGCGACATTCACAACGTCACCAAGCACTGCGTATTCAAGCCGCCGCTCGGAACCAATATCTCCAAGCACCACCGTGCCGTAGTGAATGCCGACGGATAACCGGATAGCTGTTGCCCCTTCTTTCACCCGCTGCTCATTCCAGATTTCCATCGCCTGATGCATGGCGGCCGCACAACGGAGTGCATTCGCCGCGTCCTCTGCCGTCGTTACAGGGGTGCCGAAAGTCGCCATCAACCCGTCACCGAGGAATTTGTCTAGCGTCCCATGATTATCGAACACGCAGGCCTCCATCCGGGCATGGAATTGCCGTAGCACTCCAACTATTCGCTCGGGCGTTTCCGCCTCCGCCATTTTTGTAAAGCCGACAATATCCGCGAACAGAACCGCCACCGGCTGCGCCCTCACCTCGCCAAGCGGTTGATCACTTTCAGCAAGAGTATCGACAATATTCGGCGGGAAATGCCGGGAAAGATTTGCGCGTTCGCGCGCCACACCGGCCTGACGCACGAGCAGACGGCTGGTTCGCCATCCATTCAGGCCCAGTATGCCCGCAACAAGGGCAAAGATTAGCACTTCCTGAATTCGTGGCTCAATCGGGATGGTTCCCGGATCTACAAAATGTGCGATATTCGAATATCCGCCCAGTACTTCCCGCACACTTTCAGAAATCTCTGCGATCGCATCCGGCTGACTTACAGCCCAAAAATAGGCCCCGATCCAGAGAGCGACCGTAAATATGGTGACCGGCAGCAAGGTTCGCCATGAATAGGCAAGGGCTGCACCCGCCAAAAGAATGAAGAAATATGGAAAATTACCAAACTTAAACTGCATCGCCACCGACCAGGGACGCGGATCCCAGGGATTCGGCACGACCAACACAATCGTCAATAAGGCAAGATCAAAAAGGATCAACAACAACTCTGCTCGTGACCGTTCCACCCGACCGATTTTAATCTGTGCCCAGCCGATCAATAAAAAGCCAACGATCAATACTTCATAATAAAGGACATACCAATTCGGGCTGAGATAAATTAGAAAAGCACCTATTATAAATAGGGAAATGGTCCTCGCCCGTACCGCAAGCATAAGCCCTTCGCGCTTGTTCTGGTTCAATGCCTCATAAAGGTATTTGTTATTCTCAATATCCGGAAGATCATCCCTGCGTCGCATCTGACGCAACCCGTCAATCAAACTTGTCTCCGCCATTGCGCGCGCTCCATCAACGCAGATCCATTCATCTTTCCTGAACGATCCGGGCAACCCATAGAAGAAGAATTAGTTGTAACCATGCTTCTTTAGTCCGTTCCCCGAGCTATTGCCATACATCCCATATGAAAAATAGCCTTTACTTCGAATTATTGCTCACCAGTTTTACAGGACCTTCACGATAACGGTCGAGATGCATTTCCATCATGCCAAACTGGGTTTCCATTCGCATACGGACCGGGACGACATGGCCATTTTCGATAGGAGATCCGGCCCAGACGATAACGTCCTGTTCATTATTGGCATTGCGGTCAGAATCCTGATTTACCCGAAAGCCGCCCTTTCTGACGATATCAATCTTGCACCCAATGGCATTCCCCTCGAATACGGAGTAGCGAGAGGGCTTGAAATAACGCTCAGGTTTTTCCGAAAGCATTAGATCATAACGACGATGACCGTCAAAGATTGGCAGTTCGGCATTACACCCCATACCCTTCTCCAAACGGTTGGTCATCGTCAAAATGGCCGTCATCGGATCAAGGGTATTCGTAAGACTCGCGGGGTCAATCGGTGTCAGCTTGCCTAACGTATCGTCGCGAGTGTCCGTTTTCTGCACTTTCACCTCGCCCGCATTATCGTAATCCATTGAGACTATACGCACATTGTCGTTCCATGTGCTTTTATGCTGATGCTGACGCGGGAAAAATTTATCCAGGCTGACAAGGCCTTCGGTTTCGCCTTTGGCAAACCAGTTAAGCACCCAATTAAATGCCGCATTGGTACGGGCCGCACTTTCAATTTTGTAATTACTTTTGCCCTGCCGCACCTCAGTTTCTATACTACCGAGATACAACCCGCCCAGATAAACGGAATAGTGTAAATCCGTTTCATCCTCCATCGCGGATACAGGTCGTGACAGGAAAATCAGGGCGAGAAAAATCCCCGCCCCGACAAGCGGTAAGGTCTTCAAGCTTCTCTTTCGCAAGGCAGCCATGCGTAACCTGTCCCCATTCACCTTTTAGGAGAAATGGTGTTTCAGACAGGATTAATCAAGCAATTTGATTGTGGCACTCACTGTTAAGAGGGAGCTGGCCCTAGGTCAAGAAATAAAGGGCGAGAAGGAAAGCCCCCAGAATTAACCGATAGATGATGAAGGGCATAAAGCCGATCTTCTCGATCCAGCGCATCAGGAGGCTGATAACCATAAAGGCGATCAGGCAGGCAATGACACCGGCAAGCACGGCATCGAACCCGACCTGGGCATCCCCCATCTTAATCAGATGATAGGTCGCGAGCGTTCCCGCACCGAGAATTGTCGGAATGGAAAGCAGTATGGAAAAATGAGCGCCGTCGCTCCGGCTTAGGCCACGCATGCGGGCCGCGGACATCGTGATCCCTGATCGGCTGGTCCCGGGAAGGAGGGAGAGAACCTGAAAAAGCCCGATAATGAACGAATCCCGCACGGTGATTGTTTCAATCTTCTTCGTCACCGGGAATTTTTTGTCCGCCCAGCCAAGAAACAGCCCGAAAAGAATCGTCGTTGCCGCAACCAGCAGGATCGACCGGAGTTCTCCCTGAATAAGATAATACATGCCGCCCCCCGCAATTACGATGGGAATGCTGGCGATAAGGATATGCCACCCTAGTCGCCGTCCCTCTGAGGCGGAATGATCCGTCGGGCGCAGGAATGCCCATGCTATTTGCTGGACGTCTTTTCTGAAATAGGCAATTACCGCCACAAGCGTCCCGACATGGACCGCGATATCAATCGTTTGCCCCTGATCCGCCCAGCCCGTAATTGTCGGGATAATCAGGAGATGGCCGCTGGACGAAATAGGCAGAAATTCGGTAATCCCCTGAATGGCCGCAAGCACTAAAATATGAAAAAATGGCATATTATCCCTTAAACTGGACTTCAGGGTACGGCACAAAACTGCCCACAATTTTCATTGAAAATCGCCGGCATCCACTCAACCCGCTGCGGCGAAAAAGAAAATTACTTGGCTGCGGGCACTATAAAGATTTATTGTGAACAAAAAGTAACAAATAACAATGGAGAAAACCATGCCCCACAGCGTTGATCTTTTCTGGTCGTTCAGAAGCCCCTATTCGTATCTTGCGATGCGTCGTATCCTGGAATTGAGGAATGAGTACGACCTTCAGGTCAATGTACGGCCCGTTTATCCTATTGCCATCCGCACCCCCAAATTCTTCAAGGATGTGCATCCGCTGTGGATCGACTATCTCATGACCGATATTCAGCGGGTCGGCGATATGAACGGCATTTCGATTTCCTGGCCGAGGCCCGACCCCGTAAAAATGAACCGACAGACAAAGGAAGTTCCGGCGGAGCAACCCTATATCCATCGACTGACCCATCTCGGGATTGCTGCGGCGGAAACGGGCGATGGGCTTGATTTTATTGACAATATTTCCCGCCTTCTGTGGAATGGGGAGGTGCGCGGCTGGCATGAAGGTGATCATCTTGCCAAAGCGGCGGCGAAGGCTGGTTTCGATCTTACGCATCTTGACGGTCTTATCGAGAAAGATTTTGCCGGATATACTGCCAAGGTCGAGGAAAATCAGGCCGCCCTTGAAAAATCCGGTCATTGGGGCGTTCCCACCCTTGCCTACAAGAACGAGGCGTTCTTCGGTCAGGATCGGGTAGATGTCTGTCTTTGGCGTATGAAACAGAATGGTCTGGCTGCTCGGTAAAATCCTTTTGTTATTGGATGGAGGCGCTTTTCTCGGATGGAGCTTTTTTAAGATATGCCGTCTGTGCCTGCGCTTTTTCCGTAGTTGTTTCGGATGCCATGGCGATATTCAGAACGACGGCCAGCGCCAGCCCACCCATAACGGTAACGAGGCCGATTTGCTGGCGACATGACCTGGCCGCTGACATCATCCGGATGAAACCGTTCCTCCGATTCTGTGAAAATCTCGCTTTATCCATTTCCTCATCCTCCTGTTATGGCAGGTAAGATGACGGGGAAATAAGGCCGATTTTATCCAAAAAAGAGGAGAAATTTTGCTATTTTCTGGGCAGTCCACCTGAAAAAGCGTGAGCAAGTATCTTGTAAGCCAGTTTGGCCGCCAGGAAATTCGGCGCGTGAAATCCGTCAATCGGCGCAAGCTCATTGATATCAGCTCCAACAATATGCCCGACTTTGGAGGCCGCCTTAATGATATTGATCGCGTCATTCCAGAACAGTCCGCCCGGCTCCGGCGTGCCTGTTGCCGGCATCACTGATCCATCAAACCCGTCGAGGTCGAACGTCAGATAAATCGGCCGGTCTTTAAGCGGGGCAACGATATCCTCAACCCGCCAGCTTTCGCGATCCTTGCCCCAGTGGATCGTGATACGATGCCGGTTCGCGTCCAGAAACGGGATTTCCTCCGCCGAAATATTGCGTATCCCGATCGAGACAATAGGCACAGTCGGATGATCAAGCACGCGACGGATCGCGGCAGCATGGGAATAATGCTCCCCTTCATACCCGTCACGAAGATCTGCATGGGCGTCAAAATGCAGAATGATCAGATCATCAAATTGTTCAAGAAAGGGCCGGATCGCGCCGGGCGTGATGGAATGTTCCCCACCGAAAACGAGGGGGAATTTGTCATCCGCCAGCACCTTACCTGTTAGGCCTGCCAGATCGTCGATTGCCGCCTTGATATTGCTCCCGTCGACGGGTTTTTCCCGCATGGTCACGACCCCAAAGTCGCGAAAAGGCTCGCACCAGAGATCCTCATCGAAAAGCTCCACCTGATGGCTTGCCTCAATCATGGCGGCGGGGCCCAGGGCAGTCCCCCCCCCATAGCTGACGGAACCTTCAAGACCAAAGGGGATTATCACCGCTTTGGCCGTTTCATAATCAACGGCTTCTTCAGCGGGCAACCCAAGGAACCCCTCTTCCGGCGGGAGAATATCAAATGGCGCCTTCATGGCTTTAATCCAGCAATCCGTTACTGAAACAACTTCGAGAATCTTTTCGGCTTACGGTTCTTCCATACGCCGCGGTGATAGGCGTCTGATGCCAACAGCGGAATAACTGATGACGCTTCAGCGAAGACCATCTGCTCCAGGTTTGTGCTGACCTTACCCCAGCTCGCGGCCTCTTTCAGGGTTGAGGAGGAGCAGGCACCGTCACGGACATCGGCGACAGAAATCTGCACTGCATATTTATGCACATCCACTTCTTTGCCGAGGATTTCTGCGCAGACTACCGTATCCTGGACGAAGTTCTTCGGAACACCGCCACCAACCATCAACAAACCTGTGGTACCTGCGGCAATCTTGATTTCCGTCAACTCGCGAAAATCCTTTACGCTATCGATACTGAGATGCGCGTCCGGATTTTCCACCTGATGCTTGACCAAGCCGAAGCCAGCAGAGCAATCGGAAAAAGCCGGTACGAAAATCGGCACATCATGATCATAGCAGGTTTCAATAAGAGAATTTTTCTTAACCGCATTGGTCTTCAGCCAGCGGCCCATTTCCTGGATAAATTCCCGGGAGGAATAGGGTCGACGCTCCAGCCCGTCGGCGATCGCCTTGATCGTCTCATCGCAATTCTGCAGTTCTTCTTCGTCGATATAGGTATCGTAAATACGATCAATATAAAGCGCCCGCAACTCATTATCATCGACCGTACTGTCAGCCTGATAATGACGAAAACCGAGGGCTTCGAAAAAGTCCATGTCCACGATGGAGGCGCCAGTGGACACAATCGCGTCCACCATGCCCAGTTCCACGAGATCCCGATAAACATGCATGCAACCCCCGGCGGAGGTTGAACCCGCGAGGGTCAGGATAACGGCGCAGTCTGGATCCTCCACGGCCATGTTGAAAATCTCCGTCGCCCGGGCGAGATCACGCGAGGTGAAGGACATCTTGCCCATGGCGTCTATGATCGGACGGGCGTCGAAACTTTTGATATCGATATGCTCGACGGTCTTCGAAAGGAGGGCCGCCTTATCGTTACTTTGAGAGGTTTTCATAATTGTCACCTCAATACCTTATATAAAATGGTTGCGTTACGCGAACTCGGTGTCGTTTTCAATCGCAACGATGGTTTCGGAATAAAATCCGTTAAATTTGGTTTGCATGGCATATCCATACGCTCCCAAATGCCGGAAAATAAGCCAATCGCCTTCACATACATCGTCGGGAAGTGACAAACGATCCTGCATCTTATCGATGCTATCGCAGGTCGGACCGTAGAGCTGGAAAAGCGACATTTCCGACGGCACTTCCAGCCTTCCGGCGCGGTAAAGCTCAATCGGATAAGACCATCCCAACTGCCCTGCGTCAAATAACGATCCATAGGTTCCATCATTCAGGTAGAGGGACTGCCCACGGCGTAGTTCTACCCGCACTGCAACCGCACCGCCTGTGGCAACCATGGCCCGGCCTGGCTCACAGAAGATCTCAAGATCTTCAAAGCCGCATTCCATCAGGGCTTTGGCAATGGCATCGAAATAATCCTGTAGCGGTACCGGCTCCATATCCGGGTAGGAAATCGGAAAGCCACCGCCGACATCAATCATATCGATCTTGACACCGCAGCCTTCCAGCATATTCGCGATGTTGTAGATAGCATTCACATAAGCCTCTACCGCAAGGCACTGGGACCCAACATGGAACGTCACGCCGACTTTCTCGGCAATCTGGCGGGCATGCGTGAGGAGAAGCGGTGCTTCCATCAATGTCGCGCCAAATTTATTGTCCAGCGGATAAGCTGCCCCGACCTGCGAGACGCTGAGCCGGAGCATCAGAGACAGGTCTTCAGCGTGACCGGTTTCCTGCTTTATCTTGCGAAGCTCATCCAGGCTGTCAAAAGCAAAATGGCGCACACCTAACGCATAGGCGCGGGCAATCGCCTGCCGGCTTTTGACCGGGTGCATGAAATAGAGCTGCGCCATTGGAAAATCCCGGCGCAGATTTTCAATCTCCCGGATCGAGGCGACTTCAAAATGGCGAATGCCCGCAGCCCACAGCAGGCGCAGAAGCGCCGGATGCGGGTTGGCTTTCGCCGCATAAAGACATGTACCTGGAAATCCGGAAAGAAAGGTGTTGGCCGCCTCTGTAATCCTGTCGATATACAGAAAGTGGACAGCATCGTTTGACTGCTCGATTTCAAGAGCTGTCGCTTCGTTTTCATATCGCCGCAAACCGGCTAGGGCTTGCTCGCGATCAGCGACATAGCCCTCACAATCCTGGAGCAGTTGCAATTCTAATGTTCCACCTGTTTAGTTGTTGAAGCCCAATTTTTTCGGTGAAGCTCATTAGCAGAAAAAATACTGCTACGCTACATAAAGATTCACATGTAACACGTGGATTTTTGATCCGTTCAAGGTCGGGCTATCAGGTTCAGGTGGGGGGTACCCTGCTGCGGGCCAACGACCCGGGATTTCGGCAAGCGTATCTCAATCACGGTACCCGGCTTTTCCGTATTGCTGCTGATTTCTAGCATGCCGCCATGCAATTCAACGATGGACTTGGCAAGCGGCAGGCCGAGGCCGGTTCCTTCAATCGATTTGGAAATTGAATAATGCGTACGGCCAAACGGGCGCATCACATTCTTGATTTCTTCTTCGCTGATCCCGTAACCGTTATCGATTATGTAAAGAGAGATGAAATTATCCGAATCTGCCGACAGATCCAGTTCAATATGCCCTTTTTCCGGCGTAAATTTTATAGCGTTATTCACAAGGTTGATAAACACCTGCTTGAGCTTTCTCTCATCTGCACGTATCTGGATATCAAGGCGATCCGACATAGAGAAGCTTATCGATTTTTCATTCGCCTTGGCAGCCAGCATTGTTTTCGTCGATTCCACCACTTTCAGGAGATTAAATTCCGCTTCCTGAAGCTCGATGGAATCGGCTTCCAAACGCGAATATTCCAGGATATCATCGATCAAGGAAAGCAGATGCCGACCCGATGACTGGATATTATCGGCGTATTCACGGTACCGATCATTCTCAATCGGGCCAAAAATCTCTTTAGCCAAAACTTCGGAAAACCCTATCACTGCATTGAGCGGCGTCCTGAGCTCATGGCTCATATTCGCAAGAAACAAGGATTTCGATCTCGTTCCCTCTTCCGCTTCCAGTTTCGCCTGTATCAATTCACGCTCGAACATATGCTGGGTCGTAATATCTTGGAGCGTCCCGCTGGCCCCAATCAGAGTACCATTTTCACTAATGTTTGCACGTCCGATAAGCCGGACATAGATTATCCTGCCTTCATCATGCACCACCCGGAACTCTGCTTCGAATGGTTCAATATTTTCGGTTGCAGTCTCAAAGACTGAACGCAGGCGTGCCAAATCATTCTTATGCACCCGCGATACGAAGTTACTATAGCGTTGTTCTATTTCACCCGGTTTATACCCCAAAATGCGGAAAACCTCGTCAGACCATTCATGTTTGCCAGCATCAATACTATGCATCCAGCTTCCGATATGAGCGATGGCCTGAGCTTCCTCAAGCTTAGCGCGATTTTCCTTAAGGGTCTGTTCGCGGACTCGGATATCCGTAATATCCGTTCGAATTGATACCGTGCCTCCAGCTTTTGTTTTTGTCTCGGACAATCGATAAACACGCCCGTCGTCAAATTCCTGCTCCACCGGGTCCGACGGATTTTGATGTTCTTTGATCCGTACGGCTATATAATCCTCTTCCCGACCGACGGCTTCTGCCACACGTCCCAAATCAACCATATGACGGACGAGATCATTAAAATGTATGCCGGGCTTCACCTTGTCGATTATGTCCTTGTACCGCTCACGATAAGGGTTGTTGCAAATATAAAGTCGGTCATTCGCATCGTAGATGGCAACGGCTTCCGGCATCGATTCAATCGCATCGAGAAGTGTATTTTCGGCGGTTTCTGCGCGGGCAATCGCCATTTGTAGACGTTGATTTTGCTCCCGTTGCTTCTCTTCAGATACTATTCTTGCCTGGATCTCCTGATTGAGCCGCTCAATAGCTGGAAGCATGCGCATCAAGCCAACCGAAACGAGTACGAGACCCGGCAAATAAGCAACAACACGCCAGACTTCCAGCGAGCTTTCATTACTAAAACCGATGTCGAATGCCGAGCCATCGCCAACGAACAATACATCAATGAGAGACGCGAATACCACGATAAGCAGGCCGTAATTTATCAGATCCCGCCCTATTTTGACGTGAGTAAGCCGCTTTTTCCGCCTCCAGAACACGGCAAGCATGACAAGCAAGCAGATGAGAATGGCTAACTCACTTAGCATGAGCTATGTCCCTTGCGTTGCCCGGCACGCAAGCAATTGCGATCTCTAGTCAAATTATTTTCCCGGCTCAAACAGTTCAGGTTTACCTAATGTTAACTGGAAAGTATTGAGCATCCGTTAACCAACAGAATAAGGTTCTTATTTGCCTTCCTGAACAACCGACTTTGATTTAGCCGGGAAAAATTATATGATCCGGCCTATTGTATGTATGTGTGATTTCTAAGAGGAACGTACTGGTTTGACGTCGAAAATTCTGATTGTAGGCGCCGGAATTGCGGGTCTGTCTATTGCCCAATGGCTTAGCAGGTTCGGGTTGGACTTCGAAATAGTTGAAAAACGGTCATCGGAAACTGTCGCACATACCGGCATCGTTCTTCCTTTCAATGCCGTCAGGGAGCTTAAAGATCTTGGCATGCTAGGTCGTCTTGAAGGCCAATATTTCCAAGCTTCAACAATCACCTACAGCAAGGTAACCGGCAAGATGATCAAGGTAGCAAGCTTGACGGAGCCGCCGTTCGAGAATGATCAGTTCATCGCACTCAAACGGAAGGACCTTGACAGCGCCCTACTCGAGGGGCTTGAGAGAAAAGTACGATACAACACGGAAATATTGACTGTGGAACATAGCGATGACGCCGTCAATATCACCTGCACGAACGAACTTCTTAACGGGGCCTATGACCTTTTGATTGCTGCGGATGGGATTAATTCCCTTGTCCGCCAGAAAAATTACGAGGGGCAGGAAATGCTCACCGATCATAATGTTATCGGCTGGCGGTTCGTTGTTCCCTACCCTGAGCACACGTTGCAACCGCTGCATATGATCGGCCAGACAGACCTTCTCACGATCTATCCTCTCAGCGATGATGCGCTCTATTGCTATGGTCATGTGTATGAGGATCTGAATGACATCACTCTAGGCGAAAATGCACGGGAGAATATCAAGAAGGTTTTTTCGGGTTACGGCGGTCCGATCCCGTATATTCTATCCCAGATCGACGACGTTGAAATTCTGACAAGCCGCTTGAAATCGGTTGTTAAGCCCTGCTTCTTTGACCGGCGTGTTGCGTTCGTCGGTGACGCTGCCAACGGATGCTCCCCCTTGATTCAGCAGGGCGCCGCGATGGCGCTTGCCGATAGCCGCTGCCTTGCCGATGCTTTGGCAATGCAAAATGTCGAACAAGCGCTGATAACCTATCAGGCAAGAAGAGAGCGAAAGGTCGAGCGAACCATCCGCTTTGCCAACGCTCCGCTCAGCCATCTACAAAATATGCAAAGCTGGGTCGGCCGGGGCATCCGCGATCTTAAAATCCGAGCCGTGGGACCGCCCGATGTCAATGCCTGGAAAAAGCTCGCAACGGATCGACTGTTTCTTTCCTGAATAGAAATGTTCGGGAGTCACAGCAAAAAAGCCCCTTGAATATTGCTTTCAAGGGGCTTTTCTCTTGGGCATCATTTATGCGGCTTTGGCGCTCTCCGATACAGTGGTACCGAGCTTAGCGGCAACACCTTCCGCGTAGGCCGGGTCAGCTTTATAGAAATGACCGAGCTGTCGCTGGACGATTTCCTCCGGCACACCCTGCATTGCGGCGGCGATGTTGGAGAAGAGCCGATCCTTTTCCCCCGCATCGAACAGGTTAAAGAGCGCTCGCGGCTGTGCGTAATCATCGTTGCCTTCCCGGTGATCATACCTATCTGCATCGCCGGAAACTCGATATGGCGGCTCGCGATAGCTCTCATCTTCCACCGGACCACTCATCGAGTTAGGCTCGTAATACGCATCCGGATTGCCGGTATCATTCTGGAAAAACCGCATCGCCCCATCCTTATGATAATGATTCACGGCAGATTTCGGTGCATTGATCGGCAACGCCTCATAATGCGTGCCGAGACGATGACGGTGGGCATCCGCATAGGAGAAGATGCGCGCCTGCAGCATTTTATCGGGGCTAACCCCAATCCCGCGCACAACGTTGGACGGGCTGAAGGCAGCCTGCTCTATTTCCGCGAAGTAATTGTCCGCATTGCGGTTGAGTTCCATTTCACCGACTTCGATCAATGGATAATCCCCATGCGGCCAGACCTTGGTCAGGTCGAAGGGGTTGTAGGGCGTCTTCTCGGCGTCCGTTTCCGGCATTACCTGCACAAATACTGTCCATTTCGGAAACTCTCCGCGCTCGATTGTGCCGAACAGCTCTTCCTGATAAGTCTCACGGGACTCGCCGACAATCTTTGCGGCCTCTTCATTTGTATAATGTTTATGCCCTTGTTTCGTTTTGAAGTGGAACTTGATCCAGAACCGCTCTCCGTCTTCATTCCAGAAGCTGTAGGTATGCGATCCATAGCCATTCATATACATCGGCGCCACAGGCAACCCGCGATCGGACATCAGGATCGTCACCTGATGCAGGCTTTCGGGCGATAGGGACCAGAAATCCCACATCGCGGTTGGGGACCGTAAGTTCGTCCGCGGATGGCGTTTTTGCGTATGAATGAAATCGGGAAACTTCAGCGGATCACGCACGAAGAAGACAGGCGTATTATTGCCAACCAAATCCCAGTTCCCTTCCTCAGTGTAGAATTTAAGCGCAAATCCCCGCACATCCCTCTCAGCATCCGCCGCGCCCTGCTCTCCGGCAACGGTTGAGAACCTGGCAATCATCGGGGTTTCCTTGCCAATTTCGGAAAAGATCTTCGCCTGGGTATATTTTCTGATGTCATGAGTAACCGTAAATGTGCCATGGGCGCCCCAGCCCTTGGCATGCACAACACGCTCAGGAATACGCTCCCTGTTCTGATGGGCAAGCTTTTCAAGCAGTTGATAATCCTGCATAAGGAGAGGGCCGCGCGCACCTGCTGTGAGGGAATTTTGGTTGTCACTGATCGGAGCCCCGGCCGTTGTCGTCATGGTTTTGCGCTTTGACATGATATCTCTCCAAAGAAGTCTCTTGTGTGGTATTAATATGGTATATTGTTAGTTAGAATTATTCTAAATAATGTCAAGGCGACGCAATATTTTTTACTTCTCAGATCAATTTCTTTTGATCATTGGTAATGGCACGGTGCCTGCGCCGAAGATTGCGCTGGCTTTGGCACTTGACCCACCCCTAAAATTAACAAATTATATCTTCCTTATGTTACCGGTGTGAGGACAAGAGATGCTCCGCCATATACTAGGCGCAATCCTGATAATACTGATGACCTTCTGGAGCTTGTCGAGCACAGCGCAGGAAGAAACAAAGGTCGGGCTTGAACTCGTGCTGCTGGCCGACGCGACTGGCTCTATCGATGATGCTGAAATTTTATTTCAACGGGAAGGCTATGCCAAGGCCATCACCGACCCAAATGTCATTTCGGCAATTCAAACAACTATTTATGAAAGAATCGCTGTCACTTACGTAGAGTGGGGAGATTCTAATTCACAGGATATTGTAGTGGGATGGCAAATTATCGACAGCCTGGAAAGCGCCCAGAAGTTTGCGGGAGAACTACGACAACGCCCCAGAAGAGCACAAGGTTTCAACGCCATCGGTACCGCGCTACTATTCGGGAAAAGCCTTATTGAAAATAATAATTTCTGGGGTTTCCGTCGGGTTATTGATATTTCAGCCGATAGCGCCAACAATTGGAGCGGGCCTCCGATAGAGCTTGCCCGGCAGGAGGTTGTCGCTGCCGGCATTACCATCAACGGCCTAGCCGTTCTTTGCCGTTATTGCTCCGGCCGGCCCAATAGCTATGATCTGGAGCAAGCCTTCGAAGAGCAAATCATCGGCGGCAACGGGGCCTTTGTTATAACGGCGGATAATGCCGATACCTTCGCCGCGGCGGTCAGGAAAAAGCTCATTCTCGAGATTGCTGATACATCTGATAGCGGTAAGGCAGCATTGAAATAAATTATTATCCGCGACCTATTGGGAGGAAGGTAGGTAACCATATTCTTCCATGACATCCGCATGGGCAGAAACGATACGTTTTACCTGATCATTGCTTAAGACCGTTTTCCATTGCCCGGCCTTGCCGACCCGAAAAAACTGCTCGTTTTTATCGGATTGTTCAATAAACCCTTTTTCCTTCTCTTGCTTTCGGGACGTATTAAAAGAAGAAAACTGAATCGCCTTTCTTAAACGCGGTTGTGGCGGCTCCAGCCCTAAAAACCGGGCCAGAGATCCAAAGGCCCTAAGCGGTTTGAGCAGCATGTCTTCATAGCGCATAACATGTAGCGCTGATCGTTGCATCGCCTGCCAGGAGGCAACATGCTCAGACCAAGAACTGAGATAATCCGGCCCCGCCGTGGCCGAAGCACCGATACGGGTTTTGCGCTCATTCATCATGTCGATCCCTTCATCGATCGTCAGGCCATAATGATCGGCAACGGAGATCACTGTATCCAGTGGATTGCGTAATATATAGATAGCGCCAGCGGTATATTCTGGCGTAATCAAGGGAATGCCATAACTCTCGCCAAGAAAATGATGGGTTTTTACGAAAACTGAGTCTGATCGGATACGGGTGTAGGCCTCATGAACTTTAGGGGTGAGAGCAGAAATATCACGCTCGCTCAGGCACTCATAAGGACGCCCGGCAACCTTCTCATACCAGAATTTGCTGTTGTCGCTCAGGGTCAGACTATTCATCTGATTAATATTGGCGGGCGCCGCGCCATTGAGGAAGAGATTATGCAGAAACGTGCGCAGCCAGGTATTTCCGGATTTTGGATAAGACGCTAGCCAGACAATGCCGCCCATATTGAAATCCTTAACCTTTTGAAGGAATTACAGAGAACTTTCAAGAGGATACCCACAGTTAGGCCGGCACTCAACGATCATGGTGCGTCGCACCATTTTTTTTATGGTGTTTTGTAATAGTTGTTACACTTTCCCGCATTTATGTTACTTTCAGGCCTCTAATCAGGGAGGGAAGCGGCAAGACGGCATCGGGGAGGAACGCACCTCCGCTTTGCTGATCGCCGGGTGATATGAGGGGCTGTCATGAGTGAATTGGCTGCGACGCAGGGGTGTGCTGACGCGCAGTTCGACCTTGGAATGCAGTATCTTTTTGGCCGCAATATGGACCAGGACTACGGTGCTGCGGTGAAATGGCTCGGGCTGTCGGCAGACCAGGGCCACGCCGATGCGCAATATAATCTTGGCTTGATCCATGCCCGGGGGATGGGCGTCCAGCCGGATGACCGGGCCGCCTTGCACTATTACAGGATGGCGGCGGAGCAAGGAAATGTCGCCGCCTGTTATAATCTCGGCCTCATGTATAACAATGGTATCGGCGTGGCCAGGGACGACGAAAAGGCAGTTAGATGGTACCGCCGGGCCGCGGATCAGGGGGATGCCGACGCGCAGAACAACCTTGGTTTAATGTATGATAACGGTCGTGGTGTTAAAAAGGACCCTGATCAGGCCGTTGCCCTCTATCGCGCAGCGGCTGAACAGAACCACGCTGGCGCTCAGTACAATCTGGGACTGATGCACACGCTTGGCATCTGCGTGGAGCAGGATTTCAAAAAAGCTTTTGACCTTTTCAACCTGTCGGCGGAAAACGGCGATATCGATGCCCAATACAATCTCGGCTTGATGTATTTCGACGGCTGCAGCACGCGGAGAAACCCCGCAATGGCCCATTTCTGGTGGACACTGGCGGCCGCGCAGGGGCATTACGCCGCAGCCGAAAATCTTACGCTACTGGAAGCCACAATGTCCCCCCGGCAACTCGCCGCCGCGCGAAAAGAGGCCGACATACTTTAATATTGGCTCTTGATAGACTTACAGGGTTATCAAGAAGTAATGCTTGGTTGCGGGGGTCAGATTTGAACTGACGACCTTCAGGTTATGAGCCAAACTGACCTATGAGTAATGCAGATTACGCTATTGTAGTAAACTATTATAATAGCTATCTATTTTCCGATTACTCGTTTAATCAAGATGCCTTCGATATAGCGTAATTTACGGAAATAGGTAGCCCTATGGTAGCCCCAAACGATAAATTCAATTTTGTGAAGAAGACACTTTTGAGCCTCCCTACTCCGCCCAGAGGCAAGCGTTTCTCGTTTAAGGACGAGAAGGTCGGCGGGTTAATCCTTCGGGTGACGGACACCGGCGCAAAGACCTTCCAGCTCTACCAGAAGCATCAGGGACGGCCTGTACGGGTAACGTTGGGCAAGTTCCCCGATATGACCATAGAGAACGCCAGACGGGAGGCGACGAAGGCTAAAGGGGCTTTGGCGGACGGCACCAACCCCAATGTTGCCAAGAATAGACTTCGGAAAGAGATTTCCCTCAAAGAGCTCTTTGATCTGTACATGGAGCGCTATAGCAAGGTTGAGAAGAAAAGCTGGGCTTATGATCAACGGGAAATCAGAAAATTCCTGTCTCACTGGTTTAACCGCAAGATATCCGATATCAGCAAATACGAGATCTGTTCGTATTCAGGGTATTTGAGACAGATCATGGTCTGATTTAAGAGAGGTTT
>NZ_JARGOQ010000046.1 GCF_029233945.1 Sneathiella sp.
CTCGAACTTCTCAAACATTCCGCGGATATCATCTCCGACGGGTTCGGTTTTATGGGTGGTCTGGTTGGTGTTGACCCAGACAATCTCGCCGGTGCAATAGCGGGTATCTTCGCTCTTTGCAAATATGGCAAGTTCGAAGGTAACGGAAGTCCGGCCGATCTTCGCAACCCGGCAACCAACGTCCAGCTCAGCATCAAACAGGATCGGCTTCTCATAGAGAACCAGGGATTTCACAAGATGAAAATCAAGGCCGGTGCGTTTGACATACCCCGAATAATCAAAGCCCAGATGGCGAAACAGTTCCGTTATGGTCGTGTCGAAATAGGTCAGGTAATGGGCATTAAAAACAACACCCTGCCCGTCAATTTCGGAATAGCGCACGCGAAAGGGGTGAAAGAAACGAAATTTCTGACGGGCCATGGGGGTTCCTTATTCAGTATTATTGTCCCAACAACCCCGATAATGCCTTTTGCCAGTCCGGTTGGTCAATGCCGAAAACCCGGCTGATTTTACTGCAATCAAGGACGGAGTTTTTTGGCCGTTCCGCCGGAACAGGATAGTCTTCCGTCGGGATGGGATTGAGCTTGGGCACCTCTGGACAACGGGCAAAAATAGCTTTTGCAAATCCATACCAGGTAATGGCAGGCGCACCGCAATAATGGAAAGTTCCCCAGGATTGAAACCCTGTCTCCTGCACATCTTTTGCTATCTTCAGGAGGCTTGCGGCAATATCATCCGCCGCCGTCGGTCCGCCGGTCTGGTCATCAACGATATTGAGTTCCTTATGACTTTTCGCGAGACGGAGCATGGTATTCACGAAATTCTGCGCGCCGCCGAAGACCCATGCCGTCCGCAAGATAATATATTTATGGGAGACTGACGCAACGCGGGCCTCGCCTTCGGCTTTACTTTTACCATAAACGCTCAAGGGTGCGACAGCATCCTCTTCCAGATACGCGCCAGCTTTTTTGCCATCAAAGACAAAATCCGTTGAAATATGGAGAAGCGGAATATCGCCCGCTGCGCAGGCAAGAGCAAGATTTTCCGCGCCCTCGGCATTGGCGGCAAAGGCCGCGTCAATTTCCTCTTCCGCCTTGTCCACCGCTGTATAGGCCGCAGCGTTGATCACCACGTCAGGAGAGAGATCGCGAACCCTCTCCCGAACGGCGGACTTATCCGTAATATCAAGCGCCTGACGGTCAAGCGCGACAATATCAATCCCGTGTGGAGGCGCAAGTTTCTGAAGCGCCTGTCCCACCTGACCACCAGCGCCCGTAACCAGTATTTTCATCAGCCGTTTGTTCCCAGGCCAAGGCGTTCCTGAGTATAATCCGCAGCGACGGCCTTCACCCAATCGAGATTTTCAAGATACCAGTCGACGGTTTTTTCAAGGCCGGTTTCCAGGTTTAATGATTGAGACCAACCAAGTTCCGCCTCAATTTTTGAACAGTCCACCGCATAGCGGGCATCATGGCCCGGCCGGTCGGTGACAAAACGGATCAGGTCCTCATGCGGCGCCTTTTCCGGGAATTTCTTGTCCATGATCCGGCAGATGCTCCGTACCATGTCGATATTTGTTTGCTCGGCCCGGCCGCCAATCATATAGGTCTCTCCGATCTTGCCAGAGGCGACAACCTGCTGCAGGGCGGCAGCATGATCCTCGACATAGAGCCAGTCACGGATGTTCTCTCCCTTGCCGTATACCGGGAGCTCCTTGCCTTTCAGGCAATTGAGGATAATCACCGGCAGGAGTTTCTCGGGGAACTGATAAGGGCCATAATTATTGGAGCAATTAGTCACCAGTACCGGCAGGCCATAGGTGCGATGCCAGGCCCGCGCCAGATGGTCGGAGCCTGCCTTGCTCGCGGAATAGGGAGAATTGGGATCATAGGGGCTGGTTTCAGAAAACTGCCCTTCCGCACCGAGTTCTCCGTAAACCTCATCCGTCGAGACATGCAGGAAACGAAAGTCATCTTTTTCCGCGCCGTCCAATGCACGCCAGTATTGATAGGCCGCGTCCAGCATGGTGAAGGTACCCACGAGATTGGTCTGCACAAAGTCCGCCGGCCCATCGATCGACCGATCCACATGGGACTCCGCCGCCAGATGATAAACGGCGCTTGGCTTGTACTTGCTGAACAGTTCGCCAATGCCATCGCGGTCACAGATGTCGGTTTGTGAGAAGTGATAATGCGGGCTGTTGCTCGCAGGTTTCAGGCTTTCGAGCGACCCGGCATAGGTCAGCTTGTCGATAATCAGAACATCTTCCTGGCCCTGCTTGATCAGATCGCGGGCAAGGGCGGAACCGATAAAGCCCGCCCCCCCTGTGACAAAAACAGTCATCTGGTTTCCTTGAATTCGAATAATCTTGTCTGATCTTTTAATAACGGCAAAATCTTATCTTTTTCTGAAAGAATCGCCTTTTCCGCCGAAATTGACCAATTAATATTCAAATCTGGATCGTTCCAGAATATGCCGCAGTCATGCTCCGGGCTGTAATAGTCGGTCACCTTGTAGACAATTTCCGTATCCGGCTTCAACGTGCAGTATCCATGGGCGAATCCAGCCGGCACCCAAAGCTGACGCCAGTTTTCCTCCGATAGCTCCACGGTCACATGCTGGCCGAATGTCGGGGAACCGACACGGATATCCACCGCCACATCGACAACGGCCCCGCGCAGAACCCGCACCAGTTTTCCCTGTGCCTTTGGTGCCAGTTGATAATGCAGCCCTCGCACGACCCCCGCCTCGGCGTTATAAGCATGATTATCCTGCACAAAATCCAGGTCCAGTCCCGCGTCTTTCAGCGTCCGCGCATTCCAGACTTCCGAGAAAAACCCCCTGTCATCCCCGAACTTCTTCGGGCACAGGATCTTTACATCCGCAATTGCCGTTTCTTCAATCTGCATGCTTAATCATGTCCTTAACACTACGTCACCGATAAATCCGGTACACCGTCATTACTACTTTTTGTTATAAAGTAAACAATCAGGATAGCTAACCGTAAAAACGGTGCTTTCAGTAACTTCTTTATCGAATATAAAATCGATCTGATATTTAAAAACCGCCCCCACTGTTACTGCCGCAAGCGGTGTCTTGCCTGTACAGCTCTTCGCAAGGATCCGCCCCTTAAAATTTTGCGGCCAATATTTGCTTTGCTTTATGGTATTTTTTTGTTCTTTCGCCATTATAAACATCAACATAAGACCTTCCGCCTGTATATCGGTGGATTTGAGGGACATTTTATCCAAATCCGGCGGTTCATACTTGGCGGCGGCCAATTGAAAGGACCCCATGACCCGCTCAATCAGACGCACATCAACACGATCACCATTCGGCCAGTAGCGGACTTTGTTATACCGCGCATCGATGGCTTTCTGGTTGACCAGCGGCAGGTCGCTCGCCACACAAAACCCCTTATCCATCTTGTTGAATGCTGTTTTTGCGCCTTTTCCCCCAACGATCATCATTCGAAATTCATAGTCAAATCCTTTATTGAGCAGAAATCGAACATCTGGGTCACCGCAAGCATTGCGACTTAAATCATCGATATAGTTGCTCGCGACATTCTCGCGGACCGCAGCCATCAAATCAGGCCTATCAAGCTGGTCAAGCCGATAGATAAAATGATCCAGAATTTGTTTTTCAGCTATCTCACGAAATGTGAAATCCAGTCCGGGCGGTGTCTCCTCAAATGTCTTGTTTTGCGTCTTTGCATAAACACGCTCCGCCGCCGAACGCTCTTCCGGGTCTGTGGGCCAGACATTATCCGCCGTTTGCCGCATATTGCCTGTGCAGGCGGCCAGACCCATCATCATGATCAGGCATATAAACGCTTTCATGTCGCCTCTGCTGTTAGGGGCATGACGCATAGTATAGAAGTCTTTTCCGTTTCTTCATCCATAAATTGCCGCAGACCTCATCACCAATAAATTAGTCCCTTTTTATGAACTTACCGGGTAAGATCGCCAAAAAACAGATTGCAAGGACAGGACATGCTGAAACTTTATTATAATGCCGGATCAATCGCGCTGGCCTCTCATATTGCACTTGAAGAAAGTGGTGCAGATTATGAGGCGATAAAGCTTAATCACGCGATTATGGAGCATACCAAGCCCGAATATCTCGCCATCAATCCGAAAGGACGCGTGCCGTCATTGATAACGGATCGGGGCATCCTCACAGAGACACCGGCCATATTGCTCTATATTGCGCAAGAATATGGCGCGTCCGTCTTCCCGCCGCCCGAAGACCCATATGACCTTGCGCAGCTTCAGTCCGTCAACAGCTATCTCTGCTCCACCGTTCATGTCAATCATGCCCACCGTATGCGCGGGAAACGCTGGGTCGATGAGCAAAACACTGCGGCGATCGAGGCGATAGCAAGCAAGGTCAAAAGCAATATGGAAGACTGCTTTCACCTGATCGAGGAGGAGATGTTTATCGGCCCCTGGATCATGGGCGCGGATTTCAGCATCGCCGATCCCTACTTGTTCACCATTACCCAATGGATGGAGGGCGACAGCGTTGACCCTGCAGACTTCCCCAAGCTGCTGGCTCATCGTAAGGCCATGCTCGCCCGCCCCGCCGTCGCGCGGGTCGTGGCCGAACATGCCGCCTAAGCGCCGTTACCGCGCGATCGGTTTGTATTTGATGCGGTGGGGTTCGGTGGCGTCCTTGCCGAGGCGCTTGCGCTTGTCTTCCTCGTAAGCCTCGAAGTTGCCTTCGAACCATTCCACATGGCTGTCGCCCTCATAGGCGAGCATATGGGTGGCGATGCGGTCGAGGAACCAGCGATCATGGCTGATGACCACGGCGCAACCGGCGAACTGCAGGAGCGCCTCCTCCAGCGCCCGGAGCGTATCGACGTCAAGATCGTTGGTCGGTTCGTCGAGCAGCAGGAAGTTCGAGCCGGATTTCAGCATCTTCGCAAGGTTGACGCGGTTGCGCTCACCGCCGGACAGCTGCCCGACCTTCTTCTGCTGATCCGAGCCCTTGAAATTGAAGCCCGACACATACGCGCGGCTGTTGATCTCCTTCTTGCCGAGCGAAATCACTTCGTTCCCCTCGGAGATTTCCTCCCACACATTCTTGTTCGGATCCAGTGTGTCGCGGTCCTGATCGACATAGCCGAGCTGCACCGTCGGGCCGACCTTGAAGCTGCCGTTATCGGGCTTTTCCTGCCCCGTCAGGAGCTTGAACAGCGTCGTCTTACCGGCACCGTTCGGGCCGATCACGCCAACAATCGCCCCCGCCGGGAGCTTGAAATCCAGCCCCTCGATCAGCAATTTATCGCCGAACGCCTTGGAGACATTCTCCGCCTCGACCACCAGATCACCGAGCCGCTGTCCGGCCGGGATGTAAATCTGCATGGCGTCCGCCTGCTTGGAATTCTGTTCGGCCAGCAAATCCTCATAGGCACTGATACGCGCCTTCGATTTCGACTGGCGTCCCTTCGGTCCCTGACGGATCCATTCGAGTTCGCGATCGAGGGTTTTGCGCCGCGCATCCTCGGATTTTCCTTCCTGCGCGAGGCGTTTCTCCTTCTGCTCCAGCCAGCTTGAATAGTTGCCTTCCCACGGGATGCCATGGCCGCGATCGAGCTCCAAAATCCAGCCTGCGACATTATCAAGGAAATAGCGGTCATGGGTGACGGCCACGACGGTGCCGGAATAATCATGGAGGAAGCGTTCGAGCCAGGCAACGCTCTCCGCATCGAGATGGTTGGTCGGCTCATCGAGGAGGAGCATATCCGGCTGTGACAGCAGCAAGCGACAGAGCGCGACGCGGCGACGCTCCCCGCCCGATAGCTTGGTGACATCGGCGTCGCCCGCCGGGCAACGGAGCGCATCCATGGCAATCTCCACCTCGCGGTCAAGATCCCAAAGGTTCTGCGCGTCGATCTGCTCCTGCAGCTCTCCCTGCTCGGCGATCAGCTCGTTCATCTCGTCATCGGTGAGGTCTTCCGCAAAGCGGGCCGAGACCTCGTTGAACTTGTCGAGCAGCGCCTTCTTCTCATGCACTCCGTCCATGACATTGCCGAGCACGTCCTTTGCGGCATCCAGCTCCGGCTCCTGTTGCAGATAGCCGACCTTGACCCCGTCGGCGGCCCAGGCCTCCCCGGTAAATTCCGTCTCGACCCCGGCCATGATTTTCAGCAGCGTCGATTTACCCGAGCCGTTCAAACCCAGCACACCGATCTTCGCGCCCGGGAAGAAGGAAAGCCGGATGTCTTTCAGAACCTGCTTGCCGCCCGGATAGGTCTTCGACAGACCATTCATCACATAAATATACTGATAAGACGCCATAGGGATGTCCGCTCCTGCTCCACAAATTTTCCGCTGCGCCCCTTTTACCGAAGGGACGGCGGGAACGCAATTGTTGTGATGGCAGCGGGATTGTGATTTTATTGATTGAAGTTGAAAAGAAAAGTAAGCTTTGCTCGCAAAACAGGGGAATCGAGGGCAAACGTCAATCCTCGATAATATTTTTTCAACTTTTCCAATTGGTTTAAGTAAAAAAATCAGAATTATACTGGGGGGATTCAATGAGCGACAGACCTGACTTTTTAACCAGCGGGGACGAGGCGCGCCTATTCCCTATTCTAGCCGAAACAAGCAAAGAAAAGCGCGTCGCCTCTATTTTTCTCGCCGTACTCACCCAAATCCCGGCATTAGCGGAAGAAATTTTGAAAACCGCAGGTATTCGCGTTGGCCAAAGGACAAAAATTAATGCCTATACAGAAGTTGTTCTCCGAGGCGAAACAGACAGCAAATGCCGACCCGATGGATTGATAGTTGTCAGTACGGGTCGAGGTGTCTGGACCGCTCTGGTTGAAGCAAAAATTGGAAAAGCGAAACTCGATGCCTCCCAGGTACAGCGCTATCTGGATCTTGCAAAGGCAAACAAGATTGACAGTGTGATCACAATATCCAACGAATTCGTCGCCCGCGCCGATTTATCACCAATTTCTTTGCCTAGAAGAGAGCTCAACAAGGCCGATTTGTATCATTGGTCTTGGTCGTGGTTGGCAACAACATGCGAAATCCTTAACTATCAAAACTCCGTGGACGATTCAGAGCAGAAATATCTATTGAAACAATTCAACCACTTTTTGGCTCACCCGGCGACAGGGGTGGAAAGGTTTACCCAAATGGGAAGCCATTGGAAAGATGTTGTCCAAGCCGTCTCAAACAATGACGCATTGCAAAAGAATGCGCCAGAAATAGAAGAAGCCGTTATTAGCTGGTTTGCAGAAGAACGGGACCTCTGCCTACACATGTGCAGTCATGTTGGTCGAGAAGTATCGGCAACAATCGACCGAAAGCTTATCGACGATCCTTCCGCGAGGATAAAACAGGGTATTTCTGATTTGGTTGAAACGCAGACTTTGACATCCTCCATCAGAGTGCCGGATTGTGCATCCGATATTACAGTAACTGCGGATATCGCGAGAAGAACGGTTTCCGCCTCCATGACGCTAAAGGCCCCCGGAGATAAAGTATCAACAGGGGCACGTGTCAACTGGGTTCTTCGAATGTTGAAAGAAGATGATGAGCGACTGCTTTTAAGAGCGTTATGGCCCGGCAGAGCAGCCCCGACTACGAAGGAAGTTGCCAGCCTTCGGACTGATCCAACTTTGATTCAGAATGACAATCCCAGTTCAGCTCCACGTGGCTTTGAAGTGCTAATCGTAGAACGCCTTGGCCCCCGCTTCACGGGTCGAAAGACATTCATTGAAGGCCTCGAACGTATTGTTCAGGAGTTTTACGACTTGGTTAGTGTAAACCTGAAAACCTGGCAAGCCCCACCTCCGAAACCTGTCAAATCACGTGATGCCCCTGACCCTGGCGAAATTGAGGAATCTGAACTTGGCCCTGCAGGCGCACTTCCTCAAGAACAGGCGAATTAAGGTTTTTATTCAGATTAAAGCAACTGGGATTATTGCCTACTCACCCCGCAAATAAATCCGCCGGCATTAGGCCTGTTGTCATGGCGTAGAGCAGCAGCGTGACGGTCAGCACAGACAGCATCGTGCTGAGCAGGATGGTGGCGGAGGCGCGTTCGACCCAGACGCCATATTGCTGGGCGATGACGAAGACGTTCGTCGCCGTCGGCAGCGCCGCGAGCAGCACCGCCGTATAGACCCAGATCGGATCGAAATCGCCGAAGAAGCTTAAACTCAGATACATGGCGACCGGGTGCACCACGAGGTTGAAGGGGATGATGAAGGAAAGCTCCCCCGGGATGCGCTTCAACGGCCGGAGCGCGAGCGTCACCCCCATGGCGAAGAGGGCGCAGGGCGCGGCGGCCTGCGCGAGATAGTCGATCAGCCGTTCGATCGGCAGCGGCGGCGTGAACTCAATAATCGCCGCCGCGACGCCAACGATGGTGGCGATGATAAAGGGATGCAGGAAGACTTTTTTGGCGATCTGCCCGAGCAGGGCACCGATATGCCGCTCCTTCCCGCCCGAAAGCGCCATCATGGTTGGCGCGACGATAAAATGCAGCACATTCTCGAAACAGAAGATAAGCGCGAGCGGGACGGCGGCCTCCTCCCCGAAGGTGAGCAGCGCGATCCCCGGCCCCATATAGCCGATATTGCCATAAGCGCCCGCGAGGCCCTGAATGGTCGCCTCCGCCGTTGTCGCCTTCACCACCAGCCGGGCAATGGCATAGACAACGAGGAAAATCACGAAGGTGGTCGAGATATTGGTGGTGATGAATTCCCAGCTTGTGAGTTTCTCGATCGGCGTTTTCGAGAGCAGCTTGAAGAACAGGCAGGGCAGCGCAACATAGATGATAAAGGTGTTGAGCCAACCCATGGCCTCGGTCGGCTGACGGGTGATGCGCGCCGTGAGATAACCGAGCAGGATCAGCCCGAACAGGGGAAAGACAAGCCCGGCGATTTCAGCCATTCAACGCTACCCTCGTGATACTTTTCAATCCCTGACTAGCCGCACCCGCCGCCTATTCCGCCGCGAGTGTTTCGACATCGCCTTTTTCGAAGCGATCGAGCAGGCTTTCCCGCTCGGCTTTGGCCGTCTTGAGATGCTGTTCCTTCACATGGCCGTAGCCGCGGATATGTTCCGGCACCGAGGCAATCTCGACGGCAAGGGCCAGGTTTTCTGATGTCAGCTTGCCGGCGATATCCGTCATGGTGTCGGCATATTCCGTGATCAGGGCCCGCTCCGCTTTTCGTTCCTCCGTCTTGCCGAAGGGATCGAGCGGGGTGCCGCGTAAGGATTTGAACTTCGCCAGCAGGCTGAACGCCTTCATCATCCAGGGGCCGAATTCCTGCTTGATCAGATGGCCGTTTTCCGGGTTTCTTTTCGCGAAAATCGGTGGAGCGAGATGGAACTTGAGCTTGAAGTCTCCCTCGAACTGGTTGTTCAGTTTTTTCGCAAAACTGCCGTCCGTATAGAGCCGTGCGACCTCATATTCATCCTTATAGGCCATCAGCTTGAAGTAATAACGCGCCACCGCCTCGGTCAGGGCCGTGGAGCCGGGCTGAGCCGCTGCCTCCGCCTTGCCAACCGTTTCGATCAGCTTCAGATAGCGTTTGGCGTAGCGGCTATTCTGATAATTTTTCAGGAAGTCACTGCGTTTTTCAATCGTACTGTCCAGCGTTTCAATCTCGATGACATCGGCAGATGCTTCGGGAAGCGCGATCTGCTCTACCTGTTTCCGGCTGGCGGCGGCCTTGCGACCCCAGGCGAAGCTCCGCTTGTTGGCCTCAACCGCGATGCCGTTAAGTTCAATGGCGGTTTCAATGGAATGGAGCGAGAGCGGAATGGTGCCTTGCTGAAACGCATAGCCCAATAGGAACAGGTTCGCCGCGATGGAATCGCCCATCAGGGCCGTCGCGAGCGTTGTGCTGTCGATGAACTCCGCCTGCTCCCGGCCGAGGCTCTCACTTAAGAGGCCGGTCAGGCTATCGCGGTCCATGGCGAGATCGGGGGTCAGCGTGAAAGCGGCGACCGGCACCACATAGTCGTTGATGATCGCCTTGGTGCGACCCAGATCGTAGGTTTGCAAGGCGTCCTTGCTGGCAGCCACGACCAGATCGCAGCCGACAACCACGTCGCTCTGGCGGTTCGGGATACGGGTTCCCGCAAGCTCGCCCGCGGAATTGGCGATGCGGACATGGCTCATCACCGCGCCGTTCTTCTGCGCGAGCCCCGTCTGATCGAGGATCGAGGCGCCCTTCCCTTCCACATGCGCCGCCATACCAAGCAATGCGCCGACGGTAATCACGCCGGTGCCGCCGATGCCGGTCACCAGAATGTTATAGGTGCCGTCAATGGCCGGAACCGCCGGTTCGGGCAAGCCCGCCGCCGGGTTCATCATATCAATCTCGCTGGAGGTGACTTCCCTCTTCTCCGGCTTTTTAAGGCCGCCGCCTTCGACGGTGACAAAGCTCGGGCAGAAGCCCTTCACGCAGGAGAAATCCTTGTTGCAGCTCGACTGGTCAATGACGCGCTTGCGGCCGAACTCGGTCTCCAGCGGTTTTACTGACACGCAGTTGGAAACAACGCCGCAATCGCCACAGCCTTCGCAGACCGCCTCGTTGATAAAGGCGCGCTTTGCCGGATCGGGGAAGGTGCCGCGCTTGCGTCGGCGGCGTTTTTCGGCGGCGCAGGTCTGGTCATAGATCAGCGCCGTTACGCCCTCAACTTCACGCAAATCCCGCTGAACCTTGTCGAGATCGTCGCGGTGGAAAATCTTGACGCCCGGCGCCCATTTCGTGTCGCTCGCGTATTTATCCGGCTCATCGGTGACGACGACGACCTGCTTGACCCCTTCCGCATGGACCTGCTGACTGATCAGCCAGGGCGAGAGCGGCCCGTCGAAGGGCTGCCCGCCGGTCATGGCAACGGCATCATTGAACAGGATCTTGTAGGTGATATTCACATTCGCCGCACAGGCCGCCCGGATGGCGAGCAGGCCCGAATGATAATAGGTTCCGTCCCCAAGATTCTGGAAAATATGCTTTTCATTGGTGAAGGGAGACTGGCCAATCCAGTTGGCTCCCTCCGCGCCCATATGGGTATATGTTTCGGTGCGCCGGTTGGGCATGTAGACCGCCATCGTATGACAGCCGATCCCGGCCATCGCACGACTACCCTCCGGCACGTTGGTGGAAGAATTATGCGGACAGCCCGAGCAAAACCACGGCGAGCGGGTGACCGGCGCGGCAGGCATGGCATTACCGTCCTCGCGCGCCTCGGCAACGCTGATCCCTTCCAGCACATCTTCCGAGATATCCCGGAGTTTCAGGCGGGACGCAATCGCCCGGGCAACCAGCGCCGGGGTCAATTCTCCATCTGAAGGGAGCAACGGCTCTCCTTCCTCGTCTTCCTTGCCGACCAGCATCGGATGCGCTTCCATCCCGTAGAGGATTTTGGCGATCTGATCCTCGATCAGGCTGCGCTTTTCCTCGATGACCAGGATTTCATCAAGGCCGACAGCGAATTCCACCAGCCCTTCCGGTTCCAGCGGCCAGGGACAGGCGACCTTGTAGACGGAGAGGCCGATTTCCTCGATCTCCTTTTCATGGATACCAAGATCGCCAAGCGCCTGTTCCACATCCAGCCAGGATTTGCCGGTGGTGACAATACCGAAGCGGCGCTCGCTTGAATCAGTGGTAATTTTATCGAGCCGGTTGGCGCGCACGAAGGCCTTGATCATCGGCAGTTTGTGTCGCATCAGGCGTGTTTCCTGCGCCAGCGAATTATCAGGCCAGCGAATATGCACGCCATCTTCCGGCGGCTCGATATCGCCCGGGATAACGATTTCCACCCGGTCCGGTCCGACATAAGCCGTGGCGGAACTTTCCACCGTATCGGTCAGGCATTTCATGCCCACCCATGCGCCGCTGTAGCGGGACATCGCAATGCCATAAAGGCCATAATCGAGGTATTCCTGCACGGTTGCGGGGTTGAGAACCGGGATCATCGCCGCCATCAGGGATTGCTCGCTCTGATGCGCGACGGTTGAGGATTTCGCCATGTGGTCGTCACCCATCAGGACGAGGACACCGCCATTCTCCGACGTGCCCGCCATATTGCCATGCTTGAACACGTCACCGGACCGGTCAACGCCCGGCCCCTTGCCGTACCAGATGCCGAACACGCCATCGAAATCGGTCTTGCCGAACATGGGAAGCTGCTGCGTGCCCCAGATGCTGGTCGCGGCCAGATCCTCGTTCACACCCGGCTGAAAGTGAATATCGTTGTTTTTAAGGAAGGGTTTTGCTTTCCACAGGGTCTGGTCATACAAACCCAGCGGCGAGCCGCGATAGCCAGAAATAAATCCGCCGGTTTTGAGGCCCGCCGCCGCATCACGCTGTCGCTGCATAATCGGAATGCGCACAAGCGCCTGCGTACCGGTAATAAACACCTGCCCGCTTTCAAGCTCATATTTGTCATCAAGACTGATGTTAGCCGCTTCACTCATTTTTCTTATTCTCCCGCGCCCCGGGATCATTTTGTCAAATGGAGCCGCCTAGACCTCCAGCCACTCTTTGCGGACCTGCTCATTGGCCTTTAACTCATCCGGGGTTCCTTCATATACCATATGCCCATGCCCCATGACATACAAGCGGTGAGATATCCGCAAGGCAATCGCAAGTTTCTGTTCGACAAGCAGGATGGAAACACCGCGCTTGGCAATTTCACTGAGCAGATCCCCCACCTGCGCGACAATCTTGGGCGCGAGCCCCTCTGTCGGCTCATCAATCATGACCAGGTCCGGGTCCCCCATCAGCGTCCGGCACATGGTCAGCATCTGTTGCTCCCCGCCCGACAGCACACCGGCGTCAACATCGGCGCGCTCCCGCAAGTTCGGGAACATCTTGAACATGTCCTCCATTGCCCAACGGCCCTGCTTCTTCATGTTCTTGATGCCCATGATCAGGTTTTGACGTACCGTCATGCCCGGAAAGACATCCCGGTTTTCGGGCACATATCCAAGGCCAAGATGAGCGATTTCATGCTCCTTCAGGCCGGAAATTTCCTGACCCCGAAACTTGATTGACCCATGCGGCGGCACTTCGCCCATGATCGACTTGATCGTCGTCGAGCGACCCACACCATTCCGGCCAAGAAGCGAGACAATCTCTCCCTCCCCAACGCTGAAGTTTACGCCCTGCAGGATATGGCTTTTGCCATAGAAGGCATGTAAATCTGTTACTTCAAGCATCACTCTTCTGCCTCCGCGCCGAGGTAGGCTTCCTGTACCGCCTTGGAATTCCTGATATTTTCCGGTGTATCACTGGCAATAATTTCGCCGTAAACCAGCACGGAAATCCGATCCGCCAGATCGAAGACAACGCCCATGTCATGCTCCACCATGACCAGCGTTTTCCCCACCGTGATCTTGCGGATCAACGCAATTGCCTGATCCGTTTCGCTATGGCTCATGCCGGCTGTCGGCTCATCGAGCATAATGACATCCGCGCCGCCCGCCGCCGCGATCCCGATCTCCAGCGCCCGCTGCTCCGCATAGGTCAAAACACCCGCCGGGATATGCTGACGGGACGTCAGGCCGATTTCCTCGATCACCTCTGCGGTTCTCTCGTTCAGTTCGCGCTGCCTATCAACCAGATGCCAGAAGGAATATTTATAATCCTTCACCCACATCAGGCCGCAACGGACATTCTCGAACACGCTCATATTCGGGAAAATATTGGTGACCTGAAAGCTCCGGGAGAGACCTTTTCGGTATATTTCAAAAGGCGGCAGGTTGCTGATATTTTCGCCATGCAGCTTAACCGAACCGCCACTGACGTTATACCGACCACTGATGAGATGAAACAACGTGGATTTTCCGGCGCCGTTGGGGCCGATAATCGCATGCCGCTCTCCCTCTTCGATTGTCAGGTTAACGCCGCGGATAATTTCTGTCGGACCGAAACTCTTTCGCAGATCCTGAAGTTCGATTGCCGACGTCATGATCCCGATCCTTCCGTCTGGGCCGGCGGTTTATTTGCCGTCTCCCACGCATCTCTGAGTTGGCGCAGCTGCATGCGGGTTAGAAAACCCCCGACAAATACCAGAGCCAGGATAACAATCCAGGAGACAACGCCATGACTATCGAATTCGATGCCCATCAGGCTCATCAGGGTATCCCCTTCAAAAGCCGTGCGGACATGGTGGATGGTTTCCAGAAAGGCCGCAATACCCGCCAGCATGGCAAGCGCCGGAATCCCGATCCGTATGTACGGCAGGATAAGCGAGCCGAGCCGCTTCATCCGCCATGCCGCCGAATGCATCACGATGATGCCGGTCAGGCCCTGCGGCACATACATGACCGTCAGCACAAAGAGAATGCCGACATAAAGCTGCCAGATATCCGTGTAGTTGCTGAGGATACTTTGTAAAAGCGTAAATAATACCGCACCGACGATCGGGCCGATAAAGAACCCGACCCCGCCGATATAGGCCATCAACAAGACCGTGCCGGAGGTGAGTGCATTCAGGTTCTCTTCCGTCACGATCTCAAAATTAAGGGCGAACAAGCCACCCGCAATTCCGGCGAAAAAGCCCGATGCACAGAAGGAAACAAATCTTACTTTTCGCTGGCTGTAACCTACAAACTCCGCCCGCTCCGCATTATCGCGAACTGCATTGGCCATCCGCCCGGCCGGTGTGCGCGAGAACAGATACATCAGCGTGACGGTCACAAAGACCCAGGCGGCAATCAGGTAATAGATATGGATGTCCTGACCGAAATTGATCCCCGCCAGTTCCGGGCCGGTGGTACGATCCCCGCTCACCCCTTCTTCACCACCGAAGAAGGCAACGAAGATGAGGGAACTTGACGCCATCAACTCCCCGACGCCGAGTGAAATCATTGCAAATACCGTCCCCGCCCGCCGGGTCGAGAAGCTGCCGATTATAATACCGAAAACCAGCCCGATCAGCCCGCCGAATATAGGGATCAGATACATCGGGAAGACGAATGCGCCATCCTCTATATAGTTCATGAAATGAACCGACATGAAGCCACCAAGACCGAAATAGACGGCATGGCCGAAGGACAGCATCCCTCCCTGCCCGAGCAGCATGTTGTAGGACAGGGCGAAAATAATGAAAATCCCCATCAGGTTCATCGTATAGAGTCCGGAATTTGACGAAAAGATGTTCGGCAATGCCAGCAGCAGGATCAGGAAACCAATCCAGGGGGTCAGGGTCTTCAGCAGAGGTCGGCTCGCTGCTGACGACGAGGTTTTTGCAATTTCACTCATGTTTCACGATTCCCGAACAGGCCCGTCGGGCGGAAAATAAGGATCAGGACCAGCAACAGATAGGGCAATATCGGCGCGATCTGCGGCAAGGACAGCGTCCAGAGATCGCGGAACGCGCTATCCGCGTCGAACGAGATGTTAAAAAGCTGCAGCAAGTCATTCACCGAATAATCAAGCGCAATCGCAAAAGTCTGCAAGAGCCCGATCAGCAGCGAGGCGACAAAGGCCCCGGTAAGCGATCCAAGCCCGCCAACGACAACAATCACAAAAACAATACTGCCGAGCACGACCGCCATGCCGGGAAATGTTCCGAGCGCAGGTCCCGCGATGACACCGGCCAGACCGGCTAGCGCACAACCAACGCCAAACACTCCCATAAAGACCAGCGGTACATTATGACCGAGCATGGCCGTCATGTTCGGTTTGTGAATAGCCGCCTGAATGATCAGCCCGACACGGGACCGCGTCAGGATGAGGAGGAGCATAATAAAGATACCGATCGAGACCAGCAGCATGAAGGCCTTGTAGGCCGGGAAATTCTGCCCGAAAAAGGTAAAGAGCGGGAATTGCAGGATTTCTGGCTCATGATAGGCCTTGGTATCCTTGCCCCAGATGAACTGCACCACTTCCTCGATCAGGAAGGCCAGACCAAAGGTAAAGATCAACTCCGCCACATGGCCCCAGCGATGGACATAACGCAGGCCATATCGCTCGACAACAGCCCCCATTAATCCGACGAGGATAGGCGCCACTATCAGCCCGACCCAGAAGCCGAGATACATACTGATGGTATAGGCGACATAAGCACCCAGCATATAGAAGCTGGCGTGGGCGAAGTTAAGCACCCCCATCATTGAGAAAATGAGCGTCAGGCCGCTCGCCAGCATAAACAGCAGCAATCCGGTTACGATGCCGTTTAGCAGGGAAAAGAAGATCAATTCAAACATCGGTTGAATCTCTTTCTCGCACGGTGGAATATAGGATGTGACCGGATCTGCGTCCGGTTTAAAAATAACTGGCCGGATCTAAAGTCCGGCCAGTATTTTATCAGTAATGTCGCCTGTTTAGGAGGGACGTTCCATCTTGCAGCCCAACGGCGGAATTGCCGCATCCTCGGCGGAAACCGTCGTTTCGGTTACCAGGCCGTAACCTGAATTATCCGCATCAAGGACAACATTTTCGTCCGTATGAACAGAGATATATACCGGCTGGATCAACTGGTGATCTTCTGCCCGCATGTAGACTTTATCGCCTTGCATGGTGGTATATTCCATTCCTTCGAGCTGTTTGGCAACAGCAACCACATCCGTGCTGCCCGCCTGCTCCATCGCCATAGCCAGCATCGAGATAACATTGGCAATACGGAACTGGGAAATATCACTATCCGGATATCTTTCCTTAAAGGCCATGTGATAGGCCTTGTATTCATCCGTAGGCGGAGGATTTACCCGACCTTCATGAACGAGGCGGATCTTGTCCTTGCCTGCCGCGCCGATGGTTTTCGTAATACCGTCATTCGCCGCATAGTAAGTGTAAACCGGCGCGTCGATACCGGCATCACCAATCGCCTTGGCAAGACCGACCATATCCGCACCCCAGTTACCTGTGATAACGGCACCCGCTTCGGAGGCCCGGATCTTCGTTGCATAAGGCGTGAAGTCTTTCACTTTTCCGATTGGATGCAACTCATTACCAACGATCTCGATGTCCGGGCGTTTTTCGCCGAGGAACTTAACGGCGGCTGCCGCCACGGCCTTTCCGAAGGAATAGTCCTGACCGATAATGTAGACCTTCTTGATATCTTCTCGTGCCGCAATGGCATCCGTCAGCGCGCTCATCTTGATATCGGCATTGGCGTCAAAACGGAAATGCCAGAAATTGCAGTCCTCGTTCGTGAGCGCGGGATCGACAGCCGAATAGTTCATGAACAATACGCGCTGCTCAGGATTGCGCTCATTATTCTTCTTAATGGCATCGGTAAGCGCGTGGGCAACACCAGAGCTGTTACCCTGGACGACGAAATGAATTCCTTCGCCAATGGCCCGCTTTAACTGAACCAGGCTTTCCTTGGGGCTGATCTTGTTGTCGAAGCCAACAACTTCGAACATCTGTCCACCCAAGACGCCCCCCTTCTGGTTTACCAGAACGTCGGCAGCAAACTGATATTGATTGTATCCATTCGTACCAGTGGCCGCGAACGGACCGGACAATGGATCAATAAAAGCAATTTTGATGGTATCCGCCGCCTGTGCGGTGAATGCAGAAAGCGCCGCAAAAGCCGCACCTATAAGTATCTTCGATTTGAGTTTCAATTCATCCTCCCAGAACTAAATTGAGTTATTTCTTACGTTCGCGCCGCATTCCCATTATAATTTATTCGATCGGAAAGGACGATAACGCCAAAAGCAAAGTGATTGCTTTCTACTTAAGGCTTTATGAAAGACCAGATTGTCCTCAAGATCAAATAAATTTTCCATATTATTATGAAATCAATTTAGGTAAGGGATGTTATTTAGTGTGGCGGTGTCAACGAATAAGCGTCGCCGCAGAAATATTCAAGAAAACAAATATATATGAGAATTAGCGGATTTCTAAGATAAAGAACGCCTTTTGAGCGCCTCTATCTTTTCAACTGATGATAATTTTAGGGAAACTTTCGCTCTTACGGAGGCACCGTTTATTTTTAATCGGGCTTTCATATTTTCGGTTATATTTCCCATAGCGATGTACTGATTCACCTGTACAAAGAACTGATTCACAAAAGAAAGCCTGGCGGATGACGGCCCATACGAAAAAAATTGTCCTGCTGCTGATTGGCTGGCTGTTCGTCATTATCGGGGCGATCGGGGTATTCCTGCCGGTCCTGCCGACAACTCCTTTTTTGCTTATTTCCCTCTGGGCCTTTTCCCAAAGTTCCGAGCGGTTTCACGACTGGCTGTATAATCACCGGATATTCGGCCCGCCATTGCAGGACTGGTCGAAATACGGGGTGATACCGCTCCGTGCCAAGATTATCGCGCTATCTACCATGGCGATAAGTGCGACGCTGGTTATTCTGTATTCAAGCACTCCCTGGTATGGTCTTGCCGCCATGATTATTCTGATGGGGATCGGTGCTGGCTTTATTCTCTCCCGGCCCAGCCGCCCAAAAGAAAAAGAAACGCCGTAAGCCCCCTATTTTACACCATCATGAGCGGTGAGTTTTCATGGGTGAGCAAGGTCGCCAGACGCTCCAGCGCTTTCACCAGCCTGTCTTCGCGCGGTTCCGCCATCAGGCATATCCGGACATGATTTACCTCAACCGATTTGTTCACGGCGAAGCTATCGCCCGCCACAACGACAATATTCTCTCGCCGCGCGGAGGAGACAAAGCCGGACATTGACTGCTCGCCGGGCAACCTGATCCATATATGGGAGAGTGGAGAATGTGACGGTGAGAGCGGCCTCTCAAGCCAGCGTCCCAATATGTCATGCGCCAGTTTCTCCCGCCGATGACAGATTTCAATAAGCTGCCGTCCCTGTTCCGCAACCTGTCCGGATTGGAAAAGGAAGTTCGCCATATCCATGATCAGAGGCGACGTCATCCAGTTCATCGTCGTCATCTTCGTCGCCAGCCGCGGCACCAGATTATCCGGAGCCACCATATAGCCCAGACGAAGCGCCGGGCTCATCACCTTGGAACAGGTGGTGAGAAATAACGAAATATCCGGTGCAAGATCGCGATAAGTTGGAAGCCCCCAATCTTGAAGGGGTGCATACACCCCGTCCTCAACAATGGCGACGCCATGACGGCGGGCGATATCAACAATCTGTTTTCGCCGGGCCAGAGGCTGGGTGGTCCCCGTCGGATTATGGTTGGTCGGCACAGTCACCAGTATTTTCACATTACCCCGCCGGCAGATATCCGCGAAAGCCTCCGGAATCATCCCCTCATCATCCATCGCGACAGGCGCCAATCGCAAGTCCTGCTCATAGGCGGCGGCGCGAATACCGGGATAGCCAAGGGCTTCCGTCGCCACTGTCTCCCCGGCATTTGCAAGAGTTGCCATCGCCAGATAGAGGCCGGACTGGGCTCCCTGAGTGATGATAATGTTTTCTAGCTCGACAGATTGAAGCATGATCGATAGCCAGCCTGCCGCAGCTTCCCTGTCGCGTGGTCGCCCGCGGCTGTCTGAATAGGAAAAATACGCCCCCGGTTCGTTCCGCCGAAACAGACGCTGCGCCGCATCCCGCAGTCGATTTTCCGTATCTTCATGAAAATAGCTGTTTTTCGACAGATCCGTCAGGCCACGCTGCCCCTCGCTCCAGCTTTCCTCCGGAAATATAGCACCTTTGCCGATCGCCGCCTCATCACGCGGAGTCCCGTACACAAAGGTTCCCTGCCCGATCCGTCCGTAGCAAACCCCTCGCCTTTCCAGTTCGGCATAGGCGCGGCTTGCGGTTCCTATTGAGCAGCCATACTCATAGGCAAGATCCCGATGAGTCGGCAACCGGTCACCCGGCTGATACTGCCCATCCTCTATCTTCTGGATAAACAGCGCGACAATTTCCTCGAATTTCTTCATCCGGATCCCTTAAATTGTCATTGAGACAATATAGCATTTGACGGAGACATTATTATAACAATATTGAGACAATGTAAATTGTCTTGATATTCCTTTTGCAGCTCGCAAGGTGTCCCATGGATTACGGAAAAATGGCTTTGGTCGCGTTGTTCGCCATGTCAATGGTGGGCTCACCGGGTCCTGTGAATATGCTCCTGATGGCGTCGGGCGCCAATTTCGGTTACTGGCGCTCGTTTCCCTTCCTGATCGGTAGCATATCGGGGTTTTTGCTTGTCTGCATAGCGACTGCGCTGGGGCTTGGCACGTTGTTTACGACCTCCCCCGTCTTACAGCTTGTCTTCCTCGGCGCGTCGCTTTTTTATATCCTGTATCTCGCTTATCGCGTGGCGACCGCCAATCCGACACTTGCCGAGAGTTCAGACAGGCCCGGCTATCTCGCCGGGTTGATTCTGCACCCCCTTAACCCGAAGGCCTGGGTGACGATTGTCGCCGCCTTTTCACAATTTGTTACGCCGGGGGAAAGCTATTTGGCACAGGTCATCATCATCATTCTGATATTTCTTTTTGTCAGCCTGCCGTTTAATTCCCTGTGGTGCTATGGCGGCAATCTGTTACGGCGGCTGGTCACGTCGCACCATATCCTGCGGGCGATTAATATCACGCTGGCCTTTCTGATGCTTGTGACCGTCGGGCTTGCGCTGTTTCAGGCGGATGTTTTAAAGCCCCTGCTCGCCTCGCTGCCGGCTTAACCCGCTTCTGCGAGGCGTAACGTCCGTTCGGGCGGGAATATCACGGTGCAGACTGTGCCAACCCCGACCTCACTTTCCAGGGTGAAGCGCCCACCGTGAACTTCGCACAGCATCTGGACAAGCGTCAGACCGAGACCCGTTCCCTCATTATTGCGGGCATAGTTGGTTTGCACCTGACCGAAACGATCAAGCACCCGGGGAAGGTCCTTCTTTTCAATTCCGATGCCGGTATCCTCAACCCGAAGGGTGATTCCGTTATCCGGGCGGATTTCAACACCGACTGTCACGGTACCATCCTGATTAGTGAATTTAACTGCGTTGGAAACAAGATTTGCAAGGATTTGCTTGATACGGGTCTCATCCCCGATAAATACAGGGACATTTTTGGGAAGTTCCGTCAGTAGGCTGACACCAGCCTCTGCTGCACGGACCGACAACATACGAAAGCAGGATTGTATCACCGAAGCGAGATCAATTTTCCGCTCCGATAATTGCAGCTGACCCGCTTCGACCTTCGCCACGTCCAGCACATCATTAATCAGGCCAAGAAGATGGCGACCCGCGCCATGAATATCGGTTGCATATTCCTTGTAGTTCGGATGGCCAAGCTCGCCAAAAGCCTCGGATGTCAGCAGTTCGGAAAATCCGATAATGGCGTTCAACGGCGTCCGCAGTTCATGGCTCATATTGGCAAGAAATTCTGACTTAGCCCGGTTCGCCAACTCGGCCATTTCCTTGGCCTTACGCAGGTTCACCTCGGCCCGCACGCGGTCGTTCATATCTGACAACGTACCTTCGAGATAAAGAAACTTGCCATTATCATCAAAAACACCATGGGCATTAATCGCCCCCCAGGTAACGGAACCATCTTTCCGTCGCCACTGGTAAATTTCATCAATCAGATACTGGCGTTTGCAAAGCAGCATATAGTGCTTTCGGGCCAGGTTGTGGTCGAGATACACATCTTCCTGCAGAGAGGAAATGCTTTGTTTCAATTCCTCGGCGGAACTATATCCCAGAAAAGAGGCCAGCGCCGGGTTGACATCGATAAGGGAACCGTCATTGTTGACTTGGAAAATACCTTCCGTCGCGTTTTCAAAGATACGTCTATGCTTGAGCTCACTCTGCTCCAGCGCAACAGCGGACGCCCGCCGACTATAAATATAATAGATCAGCACCGCCGCAAGCCCCGCAAGACCAATCAGGACGAGCAGGACGGCATCACGGAAAACACTGACTTTTTCTGCCTGTATCCGCAGAAGCTCCACGGCGGCGTTATTTGACTGCGCATGCAGACTATCCGCTTTGAAAAGGGCCGTGCGCCCTCGCTCCAGAGCCGCTGTCAGGACAATATCTGACGTCGGTGGCAATCCGCCGATCCCGTTTTGCAGCCAGCCTTCAAGATCAAACAGCGCGGGCCTTAAGACGCCATAAATGGCCGCCGTTCCAATCAGGTTATCGAAGCCGTATTTTACGCGCTTTTGTTCCAGAACAATGCTGACTTCCTGCAGCTTATGTTGGACCGTCTCGATACTTCTTGCCCGCTCTTCACCGTTCGTAATTTTAGTGACGGCAACAATCTGGATAATATCTTCGATATCGAAAAGGATCGACGCCATTGCCTGCGAATCCTCGATAACCTGGAGCGGGATAGATTCCTCGATATCGGAAAGCGTCTCCTGCACATAACGGATGGTTCCGATGACAAACAAGGTCAGCGCCAGGATTGCAACGACATAGCTGTTCTGTCGTTTGAGCAGCCCTTTATAGCTGATTTTTTCGGCTTTGCGGGATTTTGGGGAAGCTA
This sequence comes from Sneathiella sp., assembly GCF_029233945.1. Taxonomy (GTDB): domain Bacteria; phylum Pseudomonadota; class Alphaproteobacteria; order Sneathiellales; family Sneathiellaceae; genus Sneathiella. The sequence continues at coordinate 22,372 of NZ_JARGOQ010000046.1, forward strand.
TCATTTTCGACTACACTCAGTTCGTCCTGGCATTGGCGACATTTTCCCGGATTTCCCGATAAAATTTCTGGGCCCCCGGATGCAGGGCGACACTCATCGACGCAAAAGCCGTTCCCAGAGAGATTTTGGACAGCTTCGGATGAAGTTTCATTTTCTGGATTGCCGGCAGGTTACGCCAGAATCTTTTGGTGACCTCATAGACTTCCTTCTCGCTCTGCTTTCTGTTTACGATCCAGAGTGCAGCCACACCCAGCGTGCGCACGGCCTCGAGGCCATGATAGCTCCCCTCCTGTATGACGGTTGTTGAGAAAAAAGTGTTTTCCCGGGTCAGCATTGTTGCCGTCGGGCCGTCAATTGGCACGAGGGTGATCAGATTTTCATCGCTGAGTTCTGCAATCGCTTTCGACGGACTGCCCGCAACGAGGAAGAAAGCGTCCAGTTCCCCGGCGCGCATTTTCTTGATGGCATCGGCCGCCTTGATATATTGCGCCTCGATCTCGCTTTCCCGGACGCCAAAGGCATCCAGAATCAGCCTTGCATCGACGAGCGTGCCGGAGCCCGGATCGTCAAGAGACACGCGATGGCCGCGCAAGTCGCTAACGCTCTCGATACCAGCGCCCTTGCGGGCAACAAGATGGATATCCTCCTGATACAGGCTGGCAATTGCCGTGATATCCTGAAACGGCCCGCGATCCTTGAAAATGCCGGTTCCCGTTCGCGCCCAGTAAACGATATCGGACTGCGACAGACCGCTTTCGATCTTGCCTGACTGGATGTCCTCGATATTCGAAACCGACCCGTTCGCCGTCTGGGCGACCGACAAGAGATAAGGCACGCCGCAGGGATCGGGCGCGCAGTCCGTTTTATCCATAGGATTTGAAATCGTCCGGGCGATTGCCTTGCCGACGGGGTAGTAGGTTCCGCCGACGCCGCCGGTGCCTATCCGGAACAGGCTGACCTCGTCCGCCATTGCCGGAATACTGCCCCCGAACAACACCATACACGCGATAACAATACGCGTAAATTTGAGCCGCATAGTCCCCTGTCCTTTAATTACCGCGAGTTTTGTGCTTTATTTTCACAATCCGTCGACATCAAATGCTCCAATTTCCGATAAACGGTAACATCTGCGAATTAATGAGCGGTAAACAACACTAAATAAGATCAGGATAACGATACGGCATGGCAATAGAAGGTTTGACAGCGCACGAGATTAACGAGTTGAATATTGAATATCTGCCGCGCCATACGGTCCCGGATATGATGCGCTACTTTGACGATGCCGCGCACCGCAGCAAGGCGGCGCGCGAAAGGCTCTCCGGTCACTATGATATCCCCTATGGTGATACGAAATTGCAATGCGTTGATATTTTTCCGGCAGCCCACCCCGGCGCGCCAATCTTTATCTTTATTCACGGTGGATACTGGCGGGCGCAGGATAAAAGTACCTATAGCGAAATAGCCGAACCGTTTGTCAATGCCGGGGCGACAGTTGTTCTTCCCAATTACGATCTTTGCCCCGTCGTGACGATCACCGATATCGTCCAGCAAATGCGCGTGGCGCTCGCCTGGATTTATAAGAATATTGCCGCCTATAATGGCGACCCTGAGAAAATCTTTCTCTCCGGTCATTCGGCGGGTGGTCATCTCACCGGCATGATGATGACAACGAATTGGCAAGCCATGAGCCTGCCCATAGACATCCTGAAGGGCGCGACGCCGCTCAGCGGCCTTTTTGATATTGAGCCCCATCGCCATACGGAACTACAAACGGATATCCGCCTCACCGAGGCGGAGGCGGCAGCCAACAGCCCGCAATATCTCCCCCTCACTGCCCAATGCCCGGTGCTCTGCGCCGTCGGTGGCGGGGAGAGTGCGTCTTTCCACAGGCAATCGAAGGAATTTGCTGAGAAATGCCGTGCGGACAACCTCTTTTGCGAATATTTTGAGCTTGGTACCGACAATCATTTCGATATCACGGACCGGTTGCACAAGGCCGATGATCCGCTCACCCGCGCCCAGCTTAAATTAATGGGCCTATAGGAGACTGATATGGACGCGACATTGATCCTGCTTTCCGTTTTCGGCATCTTTATACCGGCGCTAATGTTGCCCGGGCCGGACTTTATCGGCGTCGTTCGCTCCGCCATGACGGGCGGCACGAAAAGCGGGCTGATGACCTCCCTTGGTGTTTCAATCGGCCTGCTGATGTATGCGAGCCTGAGCCTCCTCGGCCTCTCGGCTATCCTCACGCAGTATGAATGGCTTGCCTGGGCGGTGCGCGTTGCGGGCGCAGGGTATCTGATCTATCTCGGTGTGCGGCTTCTGTTCGTGAAACCCGACGCAACGGAAATAACGCCCACTGAACGCAAGCCTGCGGGCAATCCGCTCTTTTTCGGATTTATGGTCACGCTCACCAACCCCAAAGCCGTCGTCCTGTTCACCAGCGTGTTCGCAACGGCTGTCACGGCGGAGACGCCAAGCTGGCTCCTTCTCCTGATGATTGCGCTGGTTTTTGCAAGCTCCCTTCTCTGGTACACAATCGTCAGCCTGTTCATGTCCTCAAAGCCGGTGATGAACCGCTTCGCCAAGGCCCGCCACTGGATCGAGCGGACCGCCGGTACCTGCTTTATCGCCATCGGCGGCAAGCTGCTGAGCGATGCGCGCAATCCGCTAAGTCCCTGAGTACACGCCTCCCCGGCATCAGAGCGCCTCGGGTGGTCCTTTGAGTTCAACTGTGTTTCCTTCCGGGTCGCTCATATAGAAGGATGGACCTTGCCCGTCCGCGCCGTAGCGGCTTTTGAGCTCGCCCGGATCGATGCCATGGGCGTTCAGGTGGGCGCGGATGGCCTCTGCGTCGAAATTCTCGACCGAAAGGCAGAAATGATCGAGATTGCGGGCCTCTTTCCCGGGCGCCGCCCCGCCCATCCGGCCAAGCGTGCCATCCACCGGCACCAGATCAATGAGTGATGAACCCGCACGAAGTTGATACAGCCCGATTTCTTCCTGCGTTTTCTCCAAACTGCAGCCAAGCGTCTTGATATAGAAATCCATCATCTTCCCGATATCCCTAACCCGAAGGACCAGATGATCGATATGCTTGATTTTGAACATGTCGCACTCCCGTTTGATAAGACGTGATATTACAGCTTTTGCCGCGCCCGCCAAACTGCTACGCTCTTTACATAAGAACAAGAAAAGGAAATTTCCAATGATTACCCGGGACGAATTGATTGGCAGCTGGCGCCTGAAAAGCTGGACAAGCCTCAAGAATGGAAAGCCCGTCGGCTATCCGATGGGAGAGGATGCCAAGGGGCAGATTATCTACAGCAAGGAAGGGCGGATGAGCGGCTTCCTGATGCGGCGTGACTTTGCGGACCAGTCGCGCGAGACAGCGGCCAGTCCCGATATCTGCCTCGCCTACGGCGGCGATTTCCGCGTCGAGGGGGATGAAGTCATTCATGACGTCGATGTGGCGACGGTGCCCTACTGGATTGGTGGACCGCTAATCCGCACCGTGGTTCTGCAAGGGGAGAATGTTCTCCTCAAGACCAAGCCGGAAACGACATCATCGGGCAACACCTATGAGCATCACCTCCTGTGGGAGCGGATAGCCGGCTGACGGCGCGGCGCGCGACCGTTATCGGCCTTTCCAGTCGGGCTTGCGTTTCTCCGCGAAGGCGCGCGGCCCCTCTATTCTGTCTTCGGACTGATACCACGCCTTGAAGGCAGGATAATCCGTCTGATTTCGGATCGCTTCCTCAAGGGATGGCTCATCCACGCTGCGCATCACCGTCTCCTTGGAGGCGCGGATAGCATGCGGGCTACCGCGCAGGATAAGGTCACACCAGCGTTCAATTGCCTCATCCATCGCATAGGGTGCGACAACTTCATTCACAAAGCCAAGTTGCTCCCCCTTCATCGCGTCCACGCTGTCGGCGCTTAAGATCATCCCCATTGCCTTTTTCAACCCGATCTGCCGGGCGAGACGGTGCAGTCCGCCGCCGAGCGCGACCGCGCCAACCAACGGCTCAGGCAGGCCGAAGCGGGAATTTTCCGTCGCCACGATGATGTCACAGGCAAGCGCGATCTCAAACCCGCCACCAAGTGCCACACCGTCAACTGCGGCAATGACGGGCTTGTTCAGGTCGAACCGCTCGATCAGCCCGGCATAGCCATTTTTGGGATAGTCGCGCGCCATCGGATCTTTGCTCGCGGCAATCGCCTTCAAATCGCTCCCCGCGCAGAAGGCGCGCTCCCCTCGCCCGCGCAAAACGCAAATATACTGATCGTCATCCGCTGCGAATGCGTCTAGCGCCCTTTGCATTTCTTCATGCATCGGTTTATGGATTGCGTTCATAACTTCCGGCCGCTCGAACATTATCCGGGTGATATGGTTTTCCGTCGTGACGGAAATGAATTCATAGCTCATGAGGGTCCTCTTCTTGATCAAGTATTTTTTCCACCATCATAGCAAGCGGGGAAAGGATACCTAGCGAAAAAGTAGCGATCCTAATAATCCCATTTCCAGAAGATACCAACGCTGCTATCCGTCGATTGCCCCATCTCGCTCTCCACCGAAATGTTAGGCGTCAATTCTATCTGCACCTTGGCGCGCGTTCCGCCGGACTGGGTCCCCTGGTCAACCCCGACATACACATTATCAGAAACATATTTCCCGACACTCACTTCGGATTCGCCGGTTTGCTCGTTCGTGCTCGCGCTCACAACATCAACACCGAGGGTGTCCCGCACAAATCCCGTAATTCCGCCGCCACTACCGAGCTTGCCGGAAAGAGCCGCGACCGTCTCGGCCAGTTGCACGGCCTCCACCGCTGACAGCTTGCCCGAGGATTTACCGAACAACACCTGCGCCAGCACCTCGTCCTGCGGCAGGCCATCAGGAGAGGAAAAGCTGATTTTCGGGTTCGATGCCGTGCCGGAGATCGTCACGATGGCGGTTACGTTCGACCCGGTATATTGCGCCTTGAGTGACAATTCAGGGTCAATGGTTTTCTCCCCCAGCAGAGCAATTTCACCCTCTACCAGCTTGAAACTCTTGCCGGCAAAGGTGAACTGGCCTCGCACCGGACTGATATTTCCCTCAATCAGGGGTTTGTCCGCCGTGCCGCGGATTGCGAAGTTCCCCTGCCATTCGGAATCGAGGCCCCGGCCACGAATAAAAACGCGGGCGGGCATATGCACATCGAAATCGAGGGAAACCCTCGAAGGTTCTAATTCCTCGACCGCTTCTTCCTTCTGCGCGGCGCCCGGTTTGTTCACTTCCTCATATTTCAGATCAACAACATTCGGAGCGACCGAACCGCCGATATTAATCTCGACATTGCGTGTTGTCGCCTTGCCGTCCACATAAAGATCGCTTGCCGTGCCCTTTAGATCGATATTCCCGTCCGTAATCACGGCAATCTCATCGCGATTAACGACAAGAAGATTGGAAAGCGCCACATTAATATCCACCCGGGGGTCCGTCAGGTTGGCGAATTTGACCGTCCCGGAAGACGTCAACTCCCCGCCCTGGTTATCAATAGCGCTGGCATCAAGTTTCAGCACGTCGCCATCAATGATCTCGGCATTTAGCGCCAGGTCTTTAAGAATAGTGCCTTGCTCAACTTCCTCAAAATAACCGTCACTCAGCCGTGCCTTCCCGGCGATGACGGGATCCGAAATGCTGCCCTCAACAGAGGCATTCGCGATCAGCTGACCTCTCATTTCCTGTGTATCGAGTGCAAGAAGGGGCCATATCTTGTTGATATTACTATCGATCTTTAAATTCAAATTAACCGGTTTATTTTCATCTATCAGGACAGTCTTGTTCTTGAGAGAAATTTCGAATGGAAGCTGACCGGTGACGTCTATGCTGGTTGCCTCCAGTCCTTTTACATCGCCTTGAAAGGTGAGTTGCCCACCCTCCAGCTTTGCGGTCACGATGCTCTCAAATGTCGG
>NZ_JARGOQ010000104.1 GCF_029233945.1 Sneathiella sp.
TCCCACTGCTGTTTCAATGCCGCGCAAAGCCGCTCGAAATCGCCGGTCGGGTTATGCATATCCGGTTCCAGCACCTGGACAAAATGCAGCCGGATCGCCGGGTCCATCTCGATTTTCCGGTCATCAGCCTGCTTGACGACGACCTGCTTATGCACCTGGCTGGTTGCAGGCACGTCAATCACCGCATCGCCCAGAAGCTGCGCCTGACAGCTGAGCCGCCGACCGTCCTTCAGCTTGCGCCGACCCGCATATTTCTGCTCGACCTCGTTAAAGGGAGAAAGCGAGTTTTCCCGGCTGGTCACCCCATGCTTGGAAAATCTACCGACCGTCATATCCACCTGACAACGGCCGCATATCCCGCGACCGCCGCACACGCTGTCGATATCCACGCCGAGAAGGCGGGCGGCCTCCAGCACCGGTGTGCCATGGGGAAAGCGCCCCCGCTTGCCCGACGGCATGAAAGCGATCAGATGGGTTTTTTCCTTTCCCAGCGACCGATCAGGCATTGCGTCTCCGTCGCCGGCCCGCGCGGCGAGCCTCCTCGCTGCCTTCTGCCGCCGGTTCGCGGAAGGTCTTGATCCATTTCACGCAGTTCGGATCATTCCCCATCACCACATTCGCGCCCTTGATGGCGGCCATTTCCGGCTCATGCAGCGGATTTGTAATCGCCGAGGTCATGCCCGCGCCGATCGCCATGGAAAGAAACGCCGCATTCATGCCGTGGCGGTTGGGAAGCCCAAAGCTGAAGTTGGAGGCCCCACAGGTCGTGTTGACTTTAAGTTCCTCCCGCAAGCGGCGAACGAGCGACATCACCTGCCGGCCCGCGTCATTAAGCGCCCCCACCGGCATCACCAGCGGATCGACCACCACGTCGGAGGCCGGAATGCCGTAATCCTGCGCCCGTTCGACAATCTTTTTGGCAACGGCAAAGCGCACATCCGGGTCCTCAGAGATACCCGTTTCATCATTGGAGATGGCAACCACCGCCGCACCATATTTCTTGACCAGCGGCAGGACCGTTTCCAGACGGTCCTCTTCGCCGGTGACAGAATTAACCAGCGGCTTGCCCTGATAAACAGAGAGGCCGGACTCCAATGCCGCAACGATAGAACTGTCAATGGAGAGCGGCACATCGGTCAGGCTCTGCACGAGCTGGATCGCCTCCGCCAGGATACGTGGTTCATCGGCGAGCGGGATACCGGCATTAACATCGAGCATCTGCGCCCCGGCGGCAACTTGCGCAAGCGCATCCGATTCCACGCGGCTGTAATCGCCGTTCTTCATTTCCTCGGCCAGCAGTTTACGCCCTGTCGGGTTGATCCGTTCCCCGATAATCACAAAGGGCCGGTCAAAGCCGATGACGACTTCCTTGGTCGCCGAAGAAATCAGGGTATCCGTCATGCCAATATGCCTTATAGAACGGGGCTTTCGCCGATTAAAACTCTCTTTCCATTAAACGGCAGAACCGTCTTCTCTCTTGTTCAGGACCGACTTAGTGTTCCTCAAAAGCGGCAGCCACCGCCTCCTCTGGATCGATGGGATGCTCAAACTGGTCCTTGGCGGTCTCGAAGGCCTCGGTCACCGCCTCAAAATCGGGATTGCTCTCGCGTGTCCATGGGCGACGGCCTTTCAAGATACCGGATTCATGAACGATTTCCGCGACCAGCTCCTCCTGCCGGTAGGCCATGACATGCGCGCCGGAGACGCCCGTCATCTCCCGCACCTGCTGGAGCATCTCGATACAGATTTTCTTGCCCTCAAGCTTCTGATCCTCCGCGCCTTCCAGCCGGTCGATAATCGCATCGGGGATATGGATGCCGGGCACATTACTCCTGATCCATTTCGCGGCGCGGGCAGAGGCAAGCGGCCCGACGCCAATCAGGATGTAGCATTTCTCGTCAAGCCCCAGATCGCGCACCTGCTCCATATAGCGGTCCAACATCGGGATATCGAAGCAATATTGCGATTGCACGAACTGCGCCCCGGCCTCGATCTTCTTGGCCAGCCGGAGCGGTCGGAAATCATAGGGTGGTGCGAAGGGATTGATCGCCGCGCCCAGAAACACCTGCGGCGGAGAGGAAATCTTGCGCCCCGACAGGAACCGCCCCTCATCGCGCATCAGGCGGATCGTCCGCAGGAGCGACATGCAATCAAGGTCAAAGACCGGCTTGGCGCCCGGTTGATCGCCCGCCTGCACCCCGTCGCCGGTCAGGCAGAGGATATTATTCACCCCCATCGCCGCCGCACCGAGGACATTACCCTGAATGGCGATACGGTTATGATCGCGGCAGGATATCTGCATGATCGGGGAGTAGCCCACACGGGTTAGCAGCGCACAGATCCCGACGGAGGACATATGGCAGTTCGCGCCAGACCCGTCCGTCGCGTTGATCCCATCCACCCAACCATCGAATACCGCGCCGCGATCGAAGACTTCCGTAGGATCGGCGCTGTCGGGCGGGTTAAGCTCCGCCGTCACGGCAAACTCCCCGGCGCGCAGCACCCGCTCCAGCCGTCCGCGGGAGGTATGACCCGGTTGCGGCGGCAGCGGTGCGCTTATGTCTGCGGGGGCAGTTGCGATCATATTAGGCAGCTCCCGTCTTTTCGGCTTCCGCCGCCTCAGCCGACTGCGCAGTCGCCCGAAGCCAGGCGGAAGAGCCGGAAAAGGAATGATCGACCGGCGACTGAACGCTCAGGATATTGTCCCCTGCCCGCATTTGGCGGCTGCCTTTCCAGGCCTGCACCCAGACACAGGGCATATCCGGCTCCACCTCACAATTGCCATTCGCCCGCACACCGCCGCAGGGGCCATTCCGCAGGGATTTCGGGCAGTTCATCGGGCAGGACATACCGGTATCGCTGAGCGCGCATTGCCCGCACATCCGGCAGTCAAAGAGGAATTTCTTCACCGTCTTCTCGACCAGAACCACCGGCTTTTCCGCGCGGCTGTAGCCAACAAATTTCCAGAAAGGATGAAGTTTCAGGAACACGCCCGCGAGAAGGTTGTAAACCCGCTCCAGCCCACGCGAATGCCGCACCGACCAGAGCCGCACCGAGTAAAAGGCACGGTTGCGGGTAACGGGGCTGCGGCTTGCGGGTTGATAGGCGGATTTCGGCATTAGCTTTCCTTCCGGCCGCCGGAGACAACCAGCGCCCGGAGCGCCGCCTCATCGAAAGCCGCCTCCAGAGCGGCGGCATGCGCCGCCGCGAGGGCCTCCAGATCACCGTCAACAGTTTCTGGGTCGCCCTTGCGCCAGCCTTCGAGATAGGCATCCGACTCATGCGCCTTGTCGCGCATGGCCGCCATATCGATTGCCTCCTGAAAGCGCTCGGAGAGCATGACCTTGGCGTTCTTGCGGCCTTGCTTGACCACGATCTGGGAGGGGATATCCCGCCAATATAGAATGGTGAGTTGCGCCATCGCCCTACCCCGCCTTCTTATTCAGAAAATCACCAATGCCGTTGAGGCCGGTAAAGCGATATTCATAGCGAAGAGACAAACGATCCGCCGCAGCGCGCGCCTTCTCCTGCAACTCAGCATTCTCGATCTGGGAAATATAGACAAGCCGGGTATAATTTCCGAAATAGAGCGGGAGAAGTTCGGGGTGCCTGTCGATACCAAGTCCTTCGATCGTCAGCTTCTCGAAATGCCGGGCGAGGAAATCGGTGAGATAGAAGGTGCCGACTTCCGCCTCCTGCAGGGCATCGAAAATGGCACTGCCGGTAAAAAACTCATAGCAATGGGCGCCCGCGATACGCTCCACCCCCTCTTCCTCCAATACCTTATCGAGAAGCCCGCCCGTGCCGCAATCGCCATAAAGAGCATAGATGTGCGCGAACTGACCGCGCTTTTCGCGTATTTTGGTGCGCATGGCATTCGGGATAAGCGCGGGCGTGTTATGGAGCTTGGCGGGCAAGCAACTGACCTCCATATGCTCCCAGCCATTGGCGCGGATGACGGCGAGCGTTTCCCCGGCCAACGCACCGCAGGCGATCAGAAGCGTTTTTTCCGGCGCAACTGTCATATCACGCTCCCAAGGCAAAGGGGTCAGGCCGCTCGGCGTTCGGCAACCATCTTCTGGGCAATCTCCACCGTCATCGCCGCATCCCGGCCATAGGCATCGGCGCCGACACTATCAGCAAATTCCTCATTGAGCGGGGCACCGCCGACCATGACGATATAGTCATCGCGGATGCCCTTTTCCTTCATGGTGTCGATCACGACCTTCATATAGGGCATGGT